>JAGYKI010000050.1 GCA_018401735.1 Schleiferiaceae bacterium | reverse complement strand
TAAAATTGATCTTATGGTGGCACTGCCTTTACCTTCAAAAAGCATTGTATATCGACCAGGCTTGAGATGACTTAGATCAACTTGGGTATTGGTAGCGTTTAAACTTCCCATGAAAACTACTTTACCCGTTGCGCTATAAATTCTTACCCCGTTAAAGGGAGCGCAATCCTCAATCTTGATTATGCTCTCTACTAAAGTGGGAAAGACCTTAAGTGCAGAGGTTTTATTATTAGTTGAAGTTTCTTCCGAGAGTAGATTGTTACCTGCAGAGTCTACCATTAAAATCCTACCTTCGTTTTGATCACTGGCAACTCTTAGGTTTAATAAGCAAGCGCCATCTGAAAAAAGATAAATGTCCGAAAGGAAAGTATCATAAAAACCTGAATAAGTTGTGTCTAGTATATTCGTTCGATATATTAAACTGTCATTTTTATACAAATGAAGTCTTACATTCAGACTGAAAACATACTGAAAGATAGAGTCGTTTGGTAAATTATCTTCTACATACTCAGCGTATAAGCAATAATCACCCCTTGACCGATATAAATAACCATGCCTGTAATATGCATTTGCGGTATCAGGATTGAACTTAGAGGAGCGCACAACGAGTAGTGTGTCTTTTTGGAAATTGAGCAAATTATAACCAAATACATATCGATCAAATTCATTCTTTGACCAATCAACAATTACAGTATCGGAGATTAGCAAATTTCTATCGGTATCCAAAAGTGAATGATTAACCTGATCTTCAACCTGAGATACCACTTTCAGGTTATTTAGGTCGATTAAAGCAAGTAAATTTTTACTATCAAGAACAGTATTACCTGATGAATACTTTATGAAATCAGCCGAAGCAAAGACAGTGTCAGATTGCCGCCATTCAGGTCCTTTAAATTGAATATTATGAAAAGAATAACTTGAATCCACTCCAAACTCACTTCTTAGCCAATCAACGTTCACGGATTGAACTGTGTCTCCATCAACTGTAGATAGCTTTAAAAGCTGATCGTTTTTATAATCTATTAGCCAAAAATAGGTTTGAGCAAAAACATAGATCTTTTTCTCCATAAGTTCGGGTATTCTAAAAATTCCTGAACCGGTCCATTGGGTTTGATTAGTCAGAGCATTTCTGAAATCAATTTGCCTTGAAAACTTGCGATCAGCAGGTAACAAATTGAAAGAAGTTGTATCGTATAATACCATATAGGACGAGGCATTAGACCAAGCCAAACCAGTCGGAATCATCGGAACTTGGCTTCTGTACAAATTCAAAACACCCACATTAGAGCCATTTTTATTCACTGAAACCAGATCACTTAGGCTCTCATTTGAAGGTCTTTGTACTTCCCATATAGCTACTCTTACCAAACTATCATTAAAACAATGCATGAAAAACCCATTAGCATCAGAGTTAGTCTGGGTATTGTAATCACTAGCTATTAAAGACCATTGAGCTTGTAAGCTCAATGTTATTATGATTAAAAAGACTGTTGCAATGTTTTTCACCATTCTTAGTATTTGATAAATTTCTTAGTAACATTGTCATTCATAAGCGTTACAAGATACAGGCCATTTTCTAATGTACCAATTTCAATCTCATTATTATTATTTCCAATGTTACCTTCTAGAACGATTTGGCCAGTAGGATTGTAAATAACATAATCAATGCCCATTTTAGAAATACCATTAGAATCATTAAATATGAATTTAATTTTCTCTTTTGACGGGTTTGGATAAATGTCATATTCATTCACAATTGATTCATTTGTGAGTCCAATTTGACTGCCGGATGTGCAAGAAACCAAATCGTAAGCTTGAAGGCCGGTAAAAGAACCATGACTACTAATGCAAGAATATTTATACCACCCAAAGCCACCTAATAAGGTGTTACTTGTACAAGGTTGACAAGAATTAAATTGTCCTGTATATGCAAGCTCTACTTTTCGGTACTGTATTAGTCCCACCCAGCCAGTCGCCCAGCATTCAATTCTCAATTTCCACACGAATTAGTGTATCCGTCCGAGCAACTACACTCATTGCCTTGTTGGGTAAATAGTAGTTAAGTTCAGAAGTTTTAGCTAGATGTATGGTTTCCAAAGTCTTTTTTAGCCACTGATGTGGGTTATTTTCATTGGCTTGACAGCTGGCGAAAAAGCTATACATCATGGCTATGCGTTGTGCGGCAGGGTGACTGCCTGCAAAAAGGTAATTCTTTCGGCCTAAAGCAAGAGGTCTAATTTTATCCCCGCAATCATCAAAACTAGAGTCTCCCAACTCAGTTCGATTTCTCCAGAAGATCTCTGTTTCGGTAGCTCAAAAGTGCCTTGCTCTAGACGCTTGTAATAGAGCATAAAGCCGCCCTGTTCCCAAACCAACATTTTTAGGCGATCACGCCTACGGTTAATAAAAAGCTATACACTTCCGTCGCTGGGGTCACGGCCCAAACTCGAACTGACTAAGCCGCTTAGTCCATCAAAACCTTTTCGCATATCCGCCGCGCCTTGATAAAGATAGAAGCGGTGAACAGAGGTTAAACCAATCAAAAGGGGATCTCGATCTTAACCCCACTTTGGGTCGTAATTGTAATCTGGGATTTACCGCTGGATTGGACTAAAACCTCCTGAAAAGAACTACTGGAAACGGGTTCTGTTAACTCTGCACTCGCCCGTGCTTTTCTTAGGTAATAGCTCAGCATCTTAGCCGACAATCCCTCTTGCTTGGTAAAAGCACTTTGATTTAAACCTGAGGCTTCATAACGCTCCTTTAAACTTAAATAATCTACTTTCATGGCTTGTTTATTTAGCCCACGAAAGTCAAAATACATTTACAACTGGACAATATGTAGTTGGTGGGATGGATATCACTTATTTACAAGACCGCTACACTAACGAGGTGAAGGTAGGAGAATTATATCTATCCTCATCAGGCTTGGGTCCAAAGTAACATACCATATAGAATGAAGATAGCCAGTAACACTGCTGTTACTGGCTATTTTTATCCCCCTCAAATATTTCCTAAATTACTACTTCTTTAAAATTGATCTTATGGTGGCACTGCCTTTACCTTGAAAAAGCAAGGTATATCTGCCTACAGGGAGTTGATTCAAATTAAACTCACAGTTGCCCTCCGGTAAAACCTTATGCATTACTTGCCTTCCATCTGAAGAAAATATGCTCAACTCTTTATAGGGTGAATAATGCTCAATTTGAAAAAAATCTTCTACCACTGAAGGATAAATTTTCAGCGAAGGCTCATCTTCAAGTGTATGGATTTCCTTCGATAAAATATAATCGCCATGAGCATCAATCATTAAAAGTCTGCCAGTATTGCTATTACTGCCAACTTGTAAGCTTAGTAAACAGTTTCCATCCGCAAAAAGATACGCCTCAGTTATGAATGTATCATAGAAACCCGATAAACTTGTATCCGATAGGGTAATCTGATAGACTAAGCTGTCGCTTTTATATAATCGCAGCCTTGCCTTAAGACTAAACAGTGATTGAAAGATAGGGTGATTGGGTAAGTTATCTTCAACATACTCAGCATATAAAGCATATTCTCCCCTCGATTGATACAAGTAATCATGCTTATAATAGGCGTTTGCCGTATCAGAATTAAACTTAGACGAGCGTACAACCAACAACGTATCTCTCTGTGCACTTATCAAATCATCACCGAAGATGTAACGATCAAATTCATTATTTGACCAATCTACAATTGTAGTATCTGAAATGACTAACATTCTATCCGTATCCAACCTATATTGGCGAGGTATCGGACTTGCTGTACCCGACACCACATTCAAACCATTAAGATCAATCAGGGCAGTCCTATATTGATAATCAGGGACATTGGTCACCGAATCAACTTTATAAAAATACGCAGATGCAAATACCGTATCTGAACTCTTCCAATCTGGGCCCTTAAACTGGATGTTGTCAATGGCATAGCTGGAGTCAACCGAAAACTCATGATTTAATAAATCCATACTAAAATTTTGCACGGTGTCTCCATTAACTGTCGACAATTTTAGTAACTGATTATTTTTATAGTCAATTAACCAAAAGTACTCTTCAGAGAAAATATAAATATTTTTCTCTAAAAAACTTGGAACAACAAAAATACCTGACCCATTCCATAAAACTTGATGATTAACAGCATCACGAAATTCAATTTGTCTAGATTTTAATTGATCATAGGGCAAAATTGTCTGAGCAGTAGTATCATATAAAACCATGTAAAAAGAAGCATTTGACCACACAACACCAGTCGGTGTAGTCGGAACCTGATTACGATACAAATTTAATGACTGTACATTACTTCCATCTTTATTTAAAGACACTAAGTGAGGATAACTTTCCATAGATATTCTTTGAGTTGACCAAAGAGCTGCATGAATCAAGCTATCTTGAAAGCAATAAATTTGAAAACCTTCTAATACCGAAAGTTGATTAGAGTAATCGGTGCTTAAGACAGACCATTGAGCTTTCAAGCTAATAAATGAAAGAATGAGAAGGAATGTTACTTTAGTTCGCACAGTTTTATTCTATTATTAGTTTTGATATTTTCTCTGTATCTCCCATTAGGATTTTCACAAGATACAATCCATTGTCCAACGAGCCAACGTTAATTATCCTATCGCTGCTTAAATTTCCTTTTAAAACCATTTCCCCTGAAACTAAGTAAACCGTATATTCTACTTGAGAACTAGCGTTTATTCCTGAAGACGGCAAGGTTAATTGGATGAAGTCCTTAGCTGGGTTTGGGTATACGATAACTTGATCAACTAAAAGGCTTTCGTTAATGCCTATTTGGCCTCCAGCTGTGCATGATACTAAATCGTATGCTTGTGCACCAGTGAAAGAGCCGTGGCTAGATATACAAGTGTACTTAAACCATCCGAAACCACCTAATACAGTGTTATTGGCGCATGAAGCACAAGCATTAAATTGTCCTGTATATGCTAGCTCTACTTTTCGATACGTATTAGTCCCACCCAGCCAGTCGCCCAGCCAATTCTCAATTCCACACGAATTAGTGTATCCGTCCGAGCAACTACACTATTGCCTTGTTGGGTAAATAGTGGTTAAGTTCAGAAGTTTTAGCTAGATGTATGGTTTCCAAAGTCTTTTTTAGCCACTTCAATGATGGAAAATCACTTTAAAAGCTTAGAACTATAGATTCGTCTTCCGTTTGCATATATCTCAACTGTATATATACCCGGCGTCAATGCTAGAGTTGAGTACCTATGATCCTTATGGTATTCCAGAAATGTTCTAATTCTACCGTCTAGGCTTGTAAGTATAATTCTATCATAGTCAAAACTGGAGTCTACGATAAAATGACCAGAGGATGGGTTTGGGTAGATGTTAATATCGAAAGATTGGATTTCACTTTGATTCTCAAGACCTAAGGTAATGTAAGAACTTTCTAATTGAAGGTTTAAAGGCATCGAAACAAGGAGGTTTTGATCATTTATGCCTTCCTCAACCCAAGTGTTAAAAAAGATAAATCTATCTGAAACATCTAATACATTCGCTATTATGAAATTTCCACCGATATGACCAGAAAAAAGTTTTGCGTGACTTAATAAAGTACCATTAATTTCATAGACCCGCAAATGTGATCCTTTATTGTAGCCACTCGCAACTCTCGGATCACTTATCGGGGTCGAGATAACAATTAAAGAGTCACTAATATAAAAATACGGTTGATTATACACATTTCCTTGATAAAGTTCTGCTGAATATGTAAAACTACCTATTTGTAGACCTGCGCCATCAATGATCCGATTATACGAAACATATGGATCTCCTGCTTGCGATGGCATAACCACAGAATCCTCAACTACGATTTTATAACCTTGTCCCTTAGATGTACTAAAACGCCTATTGAAAAAATGAAGGTGCCCCATGTATGCACCAGAATTTAGATCAAACTTTAGTACATCGATACCATAATCAAGGTACCTTCTTGGTTGTCCATATTCTAAATATAAAACTGCTCCATCTGTATGATATTCTCTTAACTCCCATTTTGATAAATCGAGAGAACCTTGATAACTCTGTAAAATAAAATTAGCACCGATAGATTGCAATGTATCACCATTAAACCAATTCTTTAGGCTTAAGTTTCCTAATGAATCACTGATCAGATAAGAATTGGTTGAGTCCACTCTTTGAGTCGTAAATGCAGGAATATATTTAGCACTATCAATTCTTTGAAGACTACCACTTTCATCCTTTAAATAATAAACTGAATCATGTCTAAGCCAGAAAGAATGATTTAATAGATATCCATTGGGATAACGGGCTATCCTTTGACGAGGTCTATTTGGCGTCTCGGAACCTCCGAAGGGATACAATATTTGTGATCCTAGAAACTGACCTTGATTGGAGTTAAAGTGATCTTGAAAGTATTCAAAACCAATATTACTTCCAGAGCCCAGCTGCTGGAAACCAATTATTGAAAAGGTATCTGCCTGAAGATTCCCAAACAGTGTTTCATTATAAGTACTTGATCCGTGCCCAGCACCACTACCAGTAACAAAAGGTACTGCCCACTGACCTCTAGAAAGATTTGGGGTTAAAAGCCAACTAAATAAAAGAATTTTTTTAATCAATCCCATGCTATTTTCATATAATAATTTTAGATCCCTTTTTTAATTCTGGCACATAGAATGTATAAAAATCAGGTGGTAATTTACTAATTTCAAATTTAGGCTCATCTTGGCAAATAGTCTTTTTAACAAGTTGGCCCAGTTGATTATAAACCTCCAGTGTCATTCCAGATTCTATTCCAATAATAGTAACTAAGTCGGAAGCAGAATTAGGAAATACTTTTAAAGTGGCCATCAAAGGTTCTTCATTCTGAGAAATAAAACCTCCTACTGACCCACAGCTAACTCTTCCATTAAGAGAGGCATTTTGCATTCCATTGTTACTCTCAGCCTCCAGTAAACAATTATAAGTGTACCAGCCGAAACCAGTTATTTTAATATCACTAATGCAAGTTGAGCAAGACAATCCCACGGTAGAATAAAATTGGTTAGTATGATGTGAGATATTATAACTTTCTGCTTACTTTAAAGTATTGTTCCCATTATTGCCTCCTAGCCAGCCTCCTAAAGCAACAAGGCTACTGCTCTTTGGGTTACCATATTCGTCATATCCTATTTGACACCCAACAGCTTCAGAGTAAAGTAAGGGAATGATATTGGCCTGCATAAGTGGTTGCCTTTCCATTAAAGCTAAAAGTCTCAGATCCCAAACACCAGTTGGTGACCCCAAATCGTAATCATTAACCCATTGTGGCTCTCTATTATAAACTAAAAATATGGCATCGGACTTTACCTTAGAATACTCAGCTAAAAATGCCCTGTGACTACCGACTGTTATCTCTGCACTAACCAAATTTGTACTAGCATTATTCAAATCTATGTGACCATAATACGTAGGAGAAACACCTCCCCAAGTACTAGCTGAAGCATCATTCTTAAAAGACCGAATATAATCAAGTATTTTCCAATTATTGGCGCTACTCATTGCCTCTTCTGACAATTCGTCTAAAAGGAAGTGATGGTCAGCAATGGATTGGTGAAAATACAAATCAATTTTTACTGTATATCAATGCTTTAGTTAAAAAGACTCCTGTTTTTATTAAGTATTGAGTATAGAGTAGTGAGTACTGAGTAGTGAGTACTGAATAGTGATTACTGAGTACTGAGATTCGGATAGTACTAAACTGATAATTAGACCTCTGCACTTGAAAATCATCATGAACTGAATCCTTGAGGCTGACGCAGCAGCCATAGGATTTTTTTAAGCCCAAAACCTGCAAGCAAGCTTGCGGTTTGGGCATAAAAAAATCCTGCAATTGCCTTCGGCAATTACAGGATTTGGTGATCGCGACAGGATTCGAACCTGTGACCGTCTGCTTAGAAGGCAGATGCTCTATCCAGCTGAGCTACGCGACCCTGCTTAAAAGAGTGTTTCTCTTAAGGGCTGCGAAATTAGTATTTTATTCTCTACTATTAAATACTAATAGCGCTAAATTAGATAATACCTTGGATTTTTCTAAATTTACCTCCCAAGCCAAGCCCAAATATGACCTTCAAATACTTTAAGGAAGACCTTTCTGCCTCTCTTGTCGTTTTCTTAGTTGCTATTCCGCTCTGTTTGGGTATCGCTGTAGCCTCGGGCGCAGATCCTCTTTCGGGCTTAATTGCCGGCCTAGTGGGAGGCATAGTTGTAGGGTCCTTAAGTGGTTCTTCCCTTAGCGTTAGTGGTCCTGCCGCGGGATTAACGGCCATCGTTTTAAACGCCATCACTACCCTACCCACTTTTAATGCTTTTTTACTGGCAGTTGTTATTGCTGGGGTTTTTCAAATTATTCTCGGATACCTAAAAGCGGGCCTAATCGGTTACTATTTTCCCAATGCGGTTATTA
>JAGYKI010000005.1 GCA_018401735.1 Schleiferiaceae bacterium | reverse complement strand
TATGGCGCGTTTCTTCGCGCTGGGCTTGGTTTTGTGCGGGACTGCGTGGTGACATAGATTGAACGCTTGGTCAAAGGTAGCCAATATTTTAAAATGACCAAGTGTTCAATACAAGAATTAAGGGATATTTAGGCGCTAACCGCTGAAATTTGTTTCAAAGAGTTTTTAGCGACATTGATTATATTCATCAACTACCGCTTTAACATTATATATACCGTGTATTTTTCTATCTATTTTATCAGCTAAAATTGGATAGTCATTAAAAATAAAAACCCAAAACCATTCCGGCCCGCCAGCCGCTAATAATTTCAAACTCAAACCCTGGGTTTAGGCAATATTTACCAAAAGCCCCAATGCTAAAATTTTTAAAGTGGTATTCAGGCGCTAAGCCCAAGGAAAGAACGACTAAATTGGGAAATTCGAAACGGGAGTTTTTATAAGTGGATTGGCCAAAAGACTCATTTTCAATTAAACGAGATATAGGCAAGTCCAGTTCATGCAAGCTAGATACGGAAAAGGCAGATTTGCTATTTATCCTCCAAAACTTTGAATATTTTGATTTGATGACGATATAAGTTGATGATGAGTTTAGGGGGCGCACATCGTTAAAACCGCCATAAAAGTTAGTGTAAGTAGATTCTCTGAAATTAAAATAGACATTGGAAAACCCGAGCCCAAAGGATAGTCTATCCTTTTTCTTTTTCCCAACCATAAATCCATAGCTTGCACCCGCTCCAATAAAAGAGCCTACTTGTGGCCAATCACCATTCCTGCCAAGATCAAATTTTGAGGAGAAAGTATTATGATGAGAAGAGAGCCCAACTTCAGTGTAAATGGAGAAACCCTTGCTTACATCTAATTTTTGTGAATAAAGATTGGTAGCTAACAGGCAAGAGATTAGGATTACCCGAAACTTTTTAATAGTCATGATGAAGCTTTATTGAATTATAATTTTTCAGGGCAATTGTGTCTTTAACCTGCCATCTGCCCCTAAAACCAAAAACCTAATCTTACGTAGGTGTAAAAATTCGGATGATTGGTGCTGGTGCTGACATGAATTTCGAGGGGACCAATTAAACTGTTATAAGCGTAACCAATACTATAGCCATCGAGCAGTAAATTAGAATCAAAAAGCGCTTCAAAGGAATTTTCTAATCGGGCATAATTCACCTTTGCAAGGAGATAGTGATTGCGGGCGATTTCGTAATTAAAATCGGCGCGGGCCATAATTAAATTTCGGCCATTAAGTTCCATAAAGCGGTGGCCGACAAAGCTTTCAATATAATTTAAATAGCTCTGCCCCATGCTTCCTAAATAAATTTGATAGGGTAAGTCTAAGCCCGGGCCAATGGTATTTATGCCATTTATTTGACCAATTACCGTAAGCTTCGAGTTAACCGGAACCACCTGTTGATACTTTAAATTAATCACCGAACTGGGTTCTAAAAAGGTCTCAAAGCCAATTCTTTCGGCAATAATTCGATACTGTGCTTCTAAGCGGAAGCCATAGTGCGGGAAATTAGCATCATCGAAAGAGTCGAAATCGATGTAGCCGTAATAGTTGATAAAGCCTTTGTTCAGGTCTTCAAAATCGGCTCGTTCATAGTCTTGACTAATATCAACGTTTTCAATTTGCACGCCACCGCCAATGGCATAGGCATCTTTTAAGGTAGATTGTAGAAAAAGGTCAAGCGAATAGTCTTGGTAAATGCGTTGGTTTACCGCCTCCAAGTTTACAAAGCTTTGATAACGAAAGCGGTGGCTTTTAAGCTTAATTCCTAGAGTAGGTATAAAGCCGCGGTCTACAAAATAGTTAAGCTCACTGCGGGGCATATCCCCAAGTGCAAGATCAACACTAAGGCGAGAGTTTTTGAAAAGTAGGTTGCGATGCGTATAATTTATCAGTAAGGAAGTTTTAAAATCGTCGCTATAATTTAGGCCGGCTTTGAGTTTTTGCTGACTATCATTTTCTTTGAGTTTCACGATGAGGCGATAAGCACTATCTAAGTCTTCTATGGTATAATCAACGGTTTCAAAATAGTTGGAACCGTAAAGTTGATCCATTCCTTTTTCCAATTTGCGAATGCTAGCAACTTCTCCTTCTTTAATTCCTAATTTCCCTAAAACGAAAGAAGGTGTAAAGCTTTCATTTCCTTCTAAAACAATCTCTTTAACCAGTATTTCGGGCAAGGGCAATGCTTTTTCACGCTTAGTAAGACGTGTAGAACTATCGCGTTGTGCTAGTTGCTGAATACTCTCTAAATGCTTTAAGGCTTCCGCTCGGCCCGCGGCAATAATTTCATCAAAACGTTCGAAACTGGTAATATTGGCGCCTTCAATTTTGGGACTAATCCAGATATCGGTAAGCTCTTCACTTTCTGCCTGATTGCGCGAGTTTAAAAAGCCAGTGGTTTGTCCTAAAACCTCAACAATGGTGTTTAATTCATCACGCTCCCGCAGATAGTCTTGCATATCTATGCCAATGATAAAATCTACCTCTTTTTGGGCCATATAGCGCACGGGATAATTAAGTACCACACCACCATCGATGTATAAACTGTCATCAATTTCATAGGGCGTAAACAAGGAGGGAAAAGCAGAACTGGCCCGCAAAGCGTCCATTAAACGCCCGTGTTCAAAAACGCGTACGCCGCCCGTTTCTAAATTGGTGGCAATGCAGAAAAAGGGAATAGGGAAATCGCTAAAGTGCTGATAACGATAACTTTGTTGGGTAATGGTGCTAAGTTCTCTTAAAATATACTGAGCGAAGTTCACCCCGCGTGGTAAGTTTATGCCGTTGCTGTCAATGGGAAAGCTTAAGAAATAGCGTGCGGCACTTTTGCGGTCGAAGTAACTCAAACGGTTGCGCGGAACTTCGTTAGCTAATAGCGCGTCCCAGTCTACTTGGCGCAGATAGTCTTCCATTTCTTTACCACTAAAACCTAGACTATACATGGCGCCAATAATAGCCCCCATAGAAGTTCCTCCAATGTAATCGATTTCGACCCCAGCTTCTTCCAAAACCTGAATAGCCCCAATTTGCGCCATGCATTTAGCCCCACCGCCGCTAAGCACTAAGCCTATTTTTAAATCTTCTTGCGCCTTTAGACCTCCGCAAAGGAGCAGTATTAGAAGTAGAACTAGATTTTTGTACACTTTCAATTATCTTCTTTTTTTAGCTCAGCGAAATGATTAATAATTAGCAAACTTCTATTTTTTCCTACTATTTCTTCGAGCGCATCTGCAGAAGCTTCGCGCAGCTTAGAGACGCTTTTAAACTTTTTCAAGAGCAATTTAACGCTCTCATCGCCAATGCCTTTAATTTCGCTTAGCTCACTTTTAAAAGTGCCTTTGCTGCGTTTATTGCGGTGATGGGTAATGCCAAAACGATGGGCCTCATCACGCATGCGCTGAATAACTTTCAAGGTTTCCGAACGCTTATCTAAATAAAGGGGATAAGGATCTTCGGGGAAATAAAGCTCCTCCAGTCTTTTAGCAATGCCTAAAATGGCAATCTTTCCGCGTAAACCCAAGTCTTCTAAAGCTTGCACCGAACTGCTTAATTGCCCCTTGCCTCCATCAATTACAATTAGTTGCGGCAAGGGTTCTTTTTCTTCTAAAAGTCTTTTATAACGTCGGCTTACGGCTTCGTACATACTGGCAAAATCATCAGGGCCCACTACGGTTTTTATATTAAAGTGACGATAATCCTTCTTACTAGGTTTGCCGTCTTTAAAAACCACACAAGCGGAAACGGGATAAGTGCCTTGAATATTAGAGTTGTCGAAACACTCAATGTGCGTGGGCTCTTCGCTGAGGCGCAAATCGTCCTTCATTTGTTTCATCAAGCGTTTTACATGACGATCAGGATCTACAATTTGAATATTTTTTAGCTTTTCTAAGCGGAAATAGCGGGCATTTTTAAGGCTTAATTCAATTAGTTTTTTCTTGTCGCCCCTTTGCGGGAGATGCGTAAAAACATCAGGAATCGGTAACTTAATGGCATGCGACAAGTAGATTTCTTTCGAATGCGATTTAAAGCGGCTTCGCAATTCAGGAATCGCGATTTCGAGAAGTTCTTCTTCGCTTTCTTCTAATTTCTTTTTTAGCTCAAGGGTATGCGACTGTAGAATGGCGCCATCAATAATTTTTAGATAATTAACATAGGCGTATTCGGCATCACTGAAAATGGAGAAGACATCTACATTACTAATGCTGGGGTGAACGACTGTGCTTTTCGCTTGATAGCGATCCAAGAGCTCGTATTTCTCCTTTATTTTTTGGGCTTCCTCAAAGCGCAAATCGGCGGCAGCGGCTTGCATTTGCTCCGAAAGGTTGTGTTTCACACTGCTCAGGTGTCCTTTTAAGAGATTGCGTGCCGCCTCTATGTCGCGGTTATAAGACTCTTCGCTTTGCAGTTGTTCACAAGGCCCGAGACAATTACCAATATGGTACTCCAAGCAGATGCGATAGTCTTTGGTTTGCAGGGCATTGGCGCTTAAATTGAGTTTGCAAGTACGAATGTGGTATAATTGCTTGATAAGGTTTAATACCGTTTTCATCACCTTCACGGAAGCATAAGGGCCAAAATATTCTGAACCGTCTTTAAGGGGATTTCGGGTGGGAAAAATGCGCGGGAAAGCTTCTTTTTTTATGCAAATCCAGGGATAAGTTTTATCGTCTTTGAGGTTGATGTTATAGCGCGGCTGATACTCTTTAATTAAGTTATTTTCAAGCAGTAATGCATCAAATTCGGTTTCGGTTACAATAATGTGAATGTCAACGATTTTGCCCACCATTACGCGAATACGGGCACTATCGTGCGACTTATTAAAATAGCTGGAAACGCGCTTTTTTAAGTTTTTGGCTTTGCCAATGTATAGTATTCGCCCATCTTTGTCGAGGTGCTGATAGATCCCAGGTTTGGGAGGAAGGGTTTTTAATAAATTACTTAAATGATCGCTCGGCATAAAGCAAATTTAGTAATAGTAATAGCGAAAGATGGAAGTTGTTTGCGCAATTATATTTAATGCTGAAAAAAAGGTTTTTGCCGCCCGTCGTAAAGAGGGCTTATCCTTTGAAGGTTATTGGGAATTCCCTGGTGGGAAAATAGAAAAAGACGAAGATGCGGTTACCGCCATAGAGCGAGAGTTGCAGGAAGAGTTAAACTTAAGACTTAGTCCCACAAAGGAGCTGCATCGTTTGACATGGAGAAATAAAAATGGCGAATTCGAGCTTATTGCTTTCGCTTTTCAGTCGGAACTGGAGGGTATGAAGTTGAGCGACCACGATGAAAGTGCATGGTGTCGTATGGAAGAGCTTTTGGAGCTTAATTTAATGGTGGCGGATATGGCTTTACTCCCTCAAGTGGAACCATATTTAAACAGCCTATAGCTCTTTAAACGCCTAACATTTTTAGGCTTTCCCTTAGGTAAATGGGTAATTCTGCGGGGTGGTGATTTATATTGTCTAAGCGCTGCTCACCCAAGCGCACAATAACCGCATCGTAAGAGGGCACCACAATAATGTATTGTCCGAGTATTCCTCGCATATAAAAAACATCTCCCGCTTGCTCATCTTGGTATAACCAAAAACTACGGCCGTAAAAATTATTCATTTCACCTTGAGCGGATTCAGCGATAAAACTGGAGTCTAAAATGGATTTTCCTTCCCAATTACCATGGTTGATTAACAGTTTACCGAAGCGGGCAAAATCGCGGGCATTACTATTGAAACAACAGTAGGCCAGTTCGGTGCCTCGATCAGAATCGAGATGCCAAGTGGCGTTTTTTTCGGCTTGTAATGGAATCCATAACCATTCTTGCGCTAAGGCACTCAAGCTTTTACCGGTAGCCTCAATAAGGCAGAGTCCTAATAACTGGGTGGCGCCGCTCTGATATTCGTAAACAGATCCGGGTTTACTCGTAACCTTCACTTTTGAGGTCATTAAAGTTTTAATGTCAGAACCATAATACGCCTGGGCGGTAATGTCGAAAGGGTTTTTATAATGCTCATTCCAGTCTAAACCGGCGGTCATTTTTGCCAAATGATCGAGTTGTAAATATTGTACAAATTCGCCGGTGAGTTCGGGAAGGAAATTGGTCACGTTGCTTTGCCAGCTGCTAATAATGCCTTTTTGAATGGCTATCTGCACTAGCATGGTGGTAATACTTTTGGCCATCGAAAAACTATTCGTTTGCGATTGGGCCGAGCCAATGCCCCAATATTTTTCAATTAAAATGCTATCATTTTTTATTAAAAGGTAGGCAATACTTTCGGTGCTATCTAAGTATTCTTGTAGTAAAGGACTAATTTCTAAGGTGTTATAATTTTTGGCTTCTGCCCAAGCGTGGGGATTAGAGGCGGTAATGCTATGGGTGTTAAAGTATTTTGCATCGCTAATGGTAGCACTGGTTTCGCCGTGTAAATAAGTGGCCCAAACTCCTTTAATTAGATACTTATTTCCAGTTAGGTAAAGTCCTAAAATGATTAATAAAACAAAGCTTCCGAGAGCAATGAGAAGTTTACGTAGAAATTGGAGCATGAGATAGAATTTGACCTAAAGATATTCAATATCAAATATCTCTTGAAAATAGTAGTGACTTTTAGTTTTGATTTCCTTAAAATCAACCTCCCGTTGTAGTTCTAAAGCAAGAGAAGTAACCGCTTTGTCGTGAATACCGCAGGGAACGATTTTATTGAAGTAAGAAAGGTCGGTATTTACATTAAATGCCCAGCCATGCATGGTTACCCATCTGCTGGCGCGCACGCCTAAAGCGAGCATTTTACGGGCGCTATTCTTGCCAACATCTAGCCATACACCAGTTTCTCCGGGAGCGCGCTCGCCCTTAAGATTGTAGTCGGCTAAAATTTTAATAAACACTTCTTCTAAGTAGCGGAGGTATTTATGAATGTCGGGAAAGAAATTATCTAAATCGAGAATGGGGTAGCCCACCAATTGCCCCGGCCCATGAAAGGTGATATCACCGCCACGGTTAATTTTGTACAGGGCGGCCCCCATTGTGGCGAGCTCTTTTTCAGTCACTAGCAAATGCTCTATTTTACCACTTTTGCCGAGGGTATAAACGGGTGGGTGTTCGCAAAAAAGCAAGTGATTTTCAGTAGCGATTTGTTCCTCCACAGGCAGCTTACGGTTGTTAAACTTTCGTTGAACCGTAGCATTAAAAAGTCTTTCTTGATAATCCCAAGCCTCTTGATAATCAATGATTCCGAGGTCTTGAAATTTGATTTTTGATTTTACAGAGGAATTTTGGATAACTCAGATTTTAAGAGGTCAATGGATTTAATATCCATGATGTCTACTTGATTAATTTCAGATAAGAAATAGGAAATCCAGTCGCCAAAATGCACGAGGTAAAGAGCGCGTTGCACGGGAGAATCGCCTTTACTCCACATTTCATAAACATGCTCGGTTTTTTCGCCGATAATCCCTTTAATAATATCCATGCGCTTTTGATTGCGCGCATTGTCAGTAGTGTTTCGAATAAAAACAGCACTAAAGCGATTGTCTCCTCCTTCCCAGCCCACAAGTTCGTTGTGGTTCATCTCGGGAACTTCTGCTTCCCAGCAAAGCATTTTAGCGTTTTCGTTTAGTTGTTGTCTAAAACGAGCGGCTACCGCTAAGCTGCCATTGTTGGCGATGATTTGGGGAATGGTATTTTTAATTTTATGAGCGAAGTCTTCCGCTTCTTGCAGACTAGCTGCTTCGGTATTGTTTAGTAGCTTAATACTCGCTTCTAGCTCTGCAATTACATTGTAATTGGCTAAGCCATAAGCTTCCATGTAGCGCAAAAGGTAAGCGAAGGCATAAGCGAACATACTTCGAGGAGGATTACCGCCTTCCATTGAGAGAAGGTTATAACCATTAGTTTCTGCAATTTCTTTCAACTGACCACCCGCGCTAATACAAGCAAACATAGCTCCCTTGGCTTGCGCCTGAGCAACAGCACTTAAAGTTTCTTCGGTATTACCGCTATACGAGCAGGCAATTACCAAAGTATGCTCATTTACAAAAGCGGGAATATCATAGTTTTTATTCACTAAAATGGGAATCGGTGATTGGTCAGCCACCAATTCTGCCATAACACTGCCGCCAATACCTGAACCACCAAGGCCAGTAATGAGAACATTGTTAACCGCGCGATCCGAGGATTTGATAGAGGTGTTTTTAATGCTTTCGATAGCATTTTGTAGGTGCTGGCTGAAACTAGCGATTAATTCCTTCAATGTGTTTTGTTTTAGGTTTCAAAAATAAGATTTAATCTTCCAAGCTCATGTTTCGGAAAGATTAATCTTTAGAGCTTAGCTCTGTTGGCTTTAATCTTTAAATACCGATTTTTGGTAAATAATCAAAAGACCTACTCCACAGCTAATGGCAAAATCGGCAAGATTAAAGACGGGACGAAAGAAAATAAAATAGTCACCTCCCCAAATAGGTAACCAATCGGGTAAATAACCTTTAAATAAGGGGAAGTAAAGCATATCCACCACATGGCCAAATAAGGGAGCAGCGTAGCCACCACCTTCGGGAAAAACTTCGGCGACTTGGTGAAAGTCGGAGGCCCCGAAAATAACCCCGTAAAAAAGCGAATCGAGGATATTGCCCAATGCCCCAGCTAGAATTAGGGATACCGCCACAATACCACCCCTGGGCACCTCTTTTTTTATAAGGCCTTTAAGCCAGTAAAAGATAAAGCCGACGGTGATAACCCGAAAAAGGCTTAAAACCAATTTACCCCAGGAGCCGCCAAACTCTAGGCCGAAGGCCATACCTGGGTTTTCAGTAAAATGTATAATAAACCAATCGGCAATAATAATATCCTCTCCTAAGGTCATGTGGGTTTTTACCCAAATCTTCACGACTTGGTCTATCAGGAGTACTGAAAAAATTATGAGAAGGGCTCTCCGCATTCTTATTGTTTATTCTTGGCCTCAATGCTAAGGGTAGCATGGGGCACAAGACGCAAGCGTTCTTTGTTAATGAGTTTACCTGTTACTCGGCAAAGGCCATAAGTTTTGTTTTCAATGCGATTCATGGCATTATGTAAGTCGCGTAAAAACTTTTCCTGCCTAGAGGCCAGTTGGCTATTCGCTTCTTTACTCATAGTATCACTACCTTCTTCAAAAGCCTTGAAGGTTGGAGAAGTATCATCTGTGCCATTGTTACGATCGTTGGCAAAGTTTTCTTTTAATACTATTAAATCTTGTTCGGCCTTTTCAATCTTTTCAGCGATGATCTTTCTAAACTCATCAAGCTCTTCATCACTAAACCTTACTTTATTCTCGCTCATTGTAAACACACTTTTTATTTTCTAAGAAGTGATCTTCTTAAAAAGTATCGCAAATTATATAAAAAAGCCTTAGCGGCTGATAACAATCGAAATTCTACTATAAATTTCATCAAAAGTAAGCTCTTCGCCGCTGTCTAGCTGATTTACCCATTTAATTTCATCCGCTAAAACTTCCGATTTTATGTAATCGGCGTTATCATTAACGGCATTTTCCAGAGTTTCATCTTTTTGAAGCGTCATATTTATGCGATCGGTAACTTCGAGGCCGCTATCCTTACGCAAGTTTTGAATACGACTTACGAGTTCACGGCTGAGACCTTCCTTAATTAGGTTTTCGTTGAGGTTAATATCCAGCGCGACCGTTAGGCCATCTTCACTTTGAACCAACCAACCGGGAATGTCCTCGGTATTAATACTTACGTCGGAGCTAAGAATTTCAATACTTTCCCCGTCTAGCTCCAAGCTAAGTCTACCTTCATTTTCGAGCTGGCTAATTGCATGTTGGCTTAATCCGCCAATAGCCGCCGCGACTTGTTTCATCATTTTTCCGAAACGTGGTCCGAGTTTTTTAAAGTCGGCTTTGATGCTTTTAACCAAAACATTTTCGCCCGCGTGCAACACGGCGAGTTCTTTCACATTCGTTTCGGCTAAAAGAATGTCGCGTACACTTTCCATTAATTCGGCCTGCGCTTCATTTAATGCGGGAACCATAATTTTTTGCAAGGGCTGACGCACTTTTAGCCTTTCCTTTTTGCGCAAGGCTAAAACCATAGAACTTAATTTTCGGGCAATGGCCATACGATCATTTAAGAGCTGATCAATGGGGGCCACTGCTTCTTTAGGCCAGTAGCTGAGGTGAACCGATTCGCTCTTTTCTTGCGCATCTACCGAAAGGTTTAAATCGCAATACAAGCGGTCGCTGAAGAAGGGTGTAATAGGGCTAATTAATTGGGCCAAATTATGAAGACAACGGAAAAGGGTTTCGTAAGCCATTTGTTTATCGAGGCTCATTTCGCCTTTCCAGAAACGACGTCGGTTAAGACGCACATACCAGTTGCTAAGCTCCTCGTCAACAAAGTATTCGATGGCGCGTGCGGCGCGTGTAGGTTCGTACTCGCTATAGCTTTGCTCTACTTTTTCAGTTAGTTCTTGCAAGCGCGAAAGAATCCAGCGATCTAATTCGGGACGATCTTTTACGGCAGTTTCTAGAGAAGCTTTGTATACGAAGCCATCAATATTTGCATACAGCGCAAAGAAAGAGTAGGTATTATAAAGGGTTCCGAAGAATCGTCTGCGTACTTCTTCCACACCGTCGAGAGAGAATTTTAAATTATCCCAAGGCTGCGCATTGCTAATCATATACCAGCGAACGGGGTCGGTACCGTATTTTTCTATGGTCGTAAATGGGTCAATGGCATTGCCTAGGCGCTTGCTCATTTTCTGACCTTTTTCATCGAGAACCAAACCGTTAGAAACCACGTTCCTATAAGCAACTTTTCCAAAAACTAAGGAGCTGATAGCATGTAGGGTATAAAACCAACCTCGGGTTTGATCCACACCTTCAGCGATAAAGTCGGCAGGGAATCGCTGATCGAAATCCTCCTTATTTTCGAAAGGGTAATGCCATTGGGCATAAGGCATTGAGCCGGAGTCGAACCAAACATCGATAAGGTCTGATTCGCGACGCATCTCTTTTCCATTGTCGGAAAGCAAAACAATTTTATCGACGATATGACGGTGTAGATCTATCTGATCGTAGTTTTCTTCACTCATATTACCCGGCTCGAAACCTTGCAAGGGGTGGCTACTCATTAAGCCCGCTTCCATTGCTTTGTCGCAAGCGGCTTTTAGTTCTTGTACGGATCCGAATATTTTCGACTCGCTACCATCTTCGGTACTCCAAATTGGCAGAGGAATACCCCAGTAACGGGAGCGACTTAAATTCCAATCGTTGGCGTTTTCGAGCCAATTACCAAAGCGACCTTCGCCGGTGCTTTTGGGTTTCCAGTTAATCGTTTTGTTGAGCGCTACTAATTCTTCTTTGTCTGCGGTAACCTTTATAAACCAGCTATCTAACGGATAGTATAGGATAGGTTTGTCAGTTCTCCAGCAATGTGGGTAACTGTGCACGTACTTTTCTACCTTAAAGGCTTTATTTTGCTCTTTAAGGAGGATAGAAATCTCAACGTCAACCGACTTATCGGGTGCTTCTCCTTCGGCATAGTATTCATTCTTTACGTACTTACCACTCAGAGGACCAGAGTTTTGAATAAAACGACCTTGAAGGTCTACTAAGGGAACAAGGTTTTCGTTGGCATCGAGCACTAACATAGGAGGAACAGGAGGAACAGCTTCTTTAGCGACCTTGGCATCGTCAGCTCCAAAAGTAGGTGCGGTGTGGACAATACCGGTGCCGTCTTCGGTGGTAACAAAGTCGCCGCCTATCACACGAAAGGCATTTTCTGCCCCATCATAAGGTGTAGCCCAAGGAAGTAGTTGCTCGTAGCGCAGACCGATTAATTCACTGCCCTTACCTTCCCAAACAACGCGCCACGGAAGATTTTTACCATCCTCTGTATAGCGGTTTAAATCGGCGTCTTTTAATTCATCTTTAAAGTATTTGCCAACGAGATTTTTAGCGATAAAAACCTTTTGGGCAAGGTGGGTATAGGGATTGAAACTTTCAATTAACTGATAGTCAATTTTTGGTCCAACCGTTAAAGCGGTATTGGAAGGTAAAGTCCAAGGAGTGGTGGTCCAAGCGAGGAAGTAAACCAAATCATCGCTCTTAATTATATCTCCGAAAAGGGCTTGAAAAGCTTCATTTTTTGTCACTACAAACTGCGCAATAGCCGAAGTGTCTTTTACGTCGCGGTAGCTGCCGGGCATGTTTAGCTCATGTGAACTTAAACCGGTACCAGCTTTAGGAGAGTAAGGCTGAATGGTATAACCTTTATAAATTAAATCCTTTTCCCATAATTGCTTTAATAGCCACCATACACTTTCCATGTATTTGGGCTTATAGGTTACATAGGGATCATTCATATCCACCCAGTAGCCCATTTTTTCGGTAAGGTCATTCCAAATGTCGGTATAACGCATTACCGCCTTTTTACAAGCTTCGTTATAATCTTCGATGGAAATGCTTTTCCCGATATCTTCTTTAGTAATACCAAGTTCTTTTTCTACGCCAAGTTCCACTGGAAGCCCATGGGTATCCCAACCAGCTTTGCGTTTTACTTGAAAACCTTCGAGGGTTTTAAAGCGACAGAAAATATCTTTAATTGCGCGACCCATTACGTGATGTATACCAGGCATGCCGTTGGCGGAGGGAGGACCTTCGTAAAACACAAAGCTCTCTTTGCCTTCCCGACTAGCAATACTTTTTTCGAAGGTTTTATTTTCTTTCCACCATGCAAGCACCTCCTTATTTATGGTTGGGAGGTCTAAGTGCTTATATTCAGGATAATTAGTTGCCATCGCGTTCGATTTTTTCGAGAGCGCGAAGTTAGTAATTCTAGCCTTCAAACCTGAGTTAGATGTAAAATCAGGCCTCAGACCTCTTGTAAATAGTGGGTTTGAAGCCGGGGCGCTGAAGCAATTGCGGGCTATGGCGAAGGGCTAAGGCACAGAAAAACGCTTTTCAGGAGGCCTTAGCAGTGTCTTTTTAATACTAATGAAAATCCTGCATTAAGTTCATTTGCTGAAGTCCGCTACCGCTGCACGGTCTAGATTGGCCTTTTGCATTTCTTGCAAAGCTGAGACTCTAATTTTTCGCCGAAGTCAGGTTTTGAGGCGAAGCCTTTTTCTGGCTTATTGGGGGAAGAAGCAGGGCTCTTTTCTTACATTCGCTAAAATTCCTTTAATGTGAAGCAGTTTTGCTTTTTTATCATGCTTTTTTGGGCCTCTTTATCACCCTTAAAAGCGCAAGATTCCACTTTAGTCATCGGCCTTAAAACAACGCCCCCTTTTGTAATACAGGAGGCTAATGGTCGGCCAACGGGTTTATCGCTTGCTTTTTGGGAGTTAATTGACGATAAAATCCCTGCCCGGATAGAGTACCGTTGGTTTGATGATTTAGATGAGATGCTAAAAGCGGTAGCAAATAACGAGCTTGATTTATCTATAAACCCTATTACCGTTACCGAGAAGCGCATGGATAGTCTTGATTTCTCGCAGCCTTTCTTCATTTCGGGTACCACGGCAGCACGCAAAGAGGGGAGCTCTTGGACGGGTTTTTTTGAGAATTTATTTAGCCGTGAGTTCTTTTCGGCTATTGCTATTTTAGCGGCGGTAATATTTGTTTTTGGCTTTATGGTATGGCTTTTTGAAAGACGCAAGAATCCCGAGCAATTTGCACCAGGGTGGCAAGGTGTTTTAGATGGCTTTTGGTGGAGCGCCGTAACCATGACTACCGTTGGATATGGTGATAAGTCGCCTGTAAGTAGAGGGGGAAGATTTATAGGCTTAATATGGATGTTCTCTGCGATTTTGCTCATTAGTGGCTTAACGGCCGGGGTGGCCTCCGCTTTAACCGTAAATAATATTGAAAGGAAAATTAACGGCATCGAAGATCTTCGCCGCTTCGAATCGGGTAGTATAAGAGGTAGCGGTACGGCCGAGTACCTGGAAATTTATGGTTTGCCCAATCAGTATTTTGAAGATGTTAATGCTGGTTTGGAAGCGGTGCAAAAGGGTGAAATTGATGTTTTCCTCTTTGATCGGCCTATTTTGCAATTTTATTTAGAACGGGGAGATTATCAGGATTTGGTATTAGACCATCGAAATTTAAAGACGGATTATTATAGTTTTACCTATCCAAAAGGTAGTCCTTTGCGGGAAGTACTCGATCCGAAAATAGTGAGAGCCTTGAAGTCGGATAGTTGGAATTTTATTTTAAGAAAAGCAAGTAGAAATGAGAAGGATTAAAAAAATGAGGTTAGGCTTAATCGCCTTAGGAATGGTGGCTTGTAATGGTGGCCAAAATGTAGGAGAGGAGAACGCAAACCCCGCTGATAGCGCATCTGCGGAAGCAATAGAAGAGGTGCTAAGTACGATGAGTTTAGAGCCCTTGTGGCAAAGTGATAGCACTTTAATAACCAACGAATCAGTTTTGTACTATGCTGAGGGCGATTTTTTATTGGTGAGTAATATTGAAGGTAAACCGACAGAACTAGATGATAAGGGTAGTATTGCGAAAGTTAGTACTGATGGTAAAATTATAGATGCGGCTTGGGCTACTGGCATGAATGCACCAAAGGGCATGTGTGTATTAGGTGAGAAGTTATTTGTTAGCGATGTAAATCGAGTAATTGCAATATCGATGGAAAACACGGCCGATCGCGACTATTACCCTATTGAAGGCGCACAATTCCTGAACGATTTAAGTACAGATGGTAAGGCCGTTTACGTTTCCGATATGGCCCTAGGGACTTTGCATCGCATTAAGGATGGCGTACTGAGCTTGGTAGCCGATAGTGTAGCCAGTTTAAACGGCTTATGCTTTGCCGAAAACAAACTTTTTGGTCTTAATGCAGAAGGCTTAATAGAGTTTGATCTGCAAGATGGAACGTACCAAGTTTTAAACGACAAAGTACAAGGTGGTGACGGTTTGGTTTCTTTAGGTAACGGAAAGTTTATCGCTTCTAAATGGCAAGGGGAAATTTGGTTCATTGATGGCGAAGAAGCTTCACAAATGTTAAGCAGTCAAGAAGAAGGAATCCAAACAGCAGATATTGGTTTCAACCCGAATACCAATACGGTATATGTTCCCCGTTTTTTCTCTAATTATATTTCGGCCTTTAGGCTGCTAAGCGAATAGTATACAGATGATTTATACTGATAAGCCCTAACATTTACCTTGTTGGGGCTTATTTTTTTGAAGTAAAACGCGAGCTAGCTTGGCAATAGATATTCTTTTGCGCTTCTAGCCAAAACGGTAAAACAAGATGAATTTCAGGCCAAACTTAATCCTTTGCGCCAAGTTTTTAATTCTTGCGCTTTAGGGTCTAAGTATACCTTTAGACCATATTTGGCGCTTAGCCATCTAATTATTAAAAGTAAAGATCCCAGGCTTAGATTGAGGGGAGTGAGTTGAGACGAAAGCCACTCGAGATAAATGCGAGCAATGTAAAACCAAAAACTAGGCTTCCATATGGATGGGCATTCACAGGTACTCGGTTTCTAAATCAATATTTATAGAGCCATCATTCTCGCTAATTTTTAGCTCTCCGCGATTAAAGTTTAGGAAAGGGCCAGGCCTAAAAAATCTTCCAAAGTGGAATAATTTCTGTTCGAATTTAAGCTCATTTTTTCCTTCTGAGTAAACGCGGTCAAGCCCTTGCTCCTGAAAAGTTTTTCAAGAAAGGAATAGACTTGATTGGTAGTGAGATTTGTCGCTTCAGCTTTTTTAATGGAGGTTCCAGTTTTGATGCTAAGCTTCATATCACTGCTTCGCAAGCCATTGTAACCAGCGCAGAAATAACTGATCATGCACAAAATAAGCCTGCTCGTCGCGCTGAATGAGCTTAGTGCTTAGTAGGTTTTGAAGGGCTCTTTCGATACTGCTGGCGGCGCCTAAATTATACTTTACCAAAAAAGCAAAGGCATGCGGCTGCTCTACTCTTTCTTCAATAGCAATGGCCTGTAAAAGTTTCCACTGTAGGGCGGTAAAACGGTGTTGAAAGAGCTTGAAAAGGGGGTGAACCTCTTTCAATAAATTAACAATTGCCTCGGCTGCTTTTTCCTGTTTCTTGGCTAAGAGGGCATTCAGTAATTGTAAATTACCTTGGCTAAATTCATAAAGTTCATGCTCAAAGGCAGATGGGTTTTGCCAAATATCTTCGGCGGAAGCCTTACCAAGGGCGTGTTTTTCGAGCTTTAGCCTCGAAGGTATTATAAGGGAAGCATCGCTGTTAAGGAGCACTTGTATATTGCGCGCTTCTGCGAGATGGCTAAAGGCCTCTAACATTCCTTTTTCTTGCAGGTCGAGGTTCCAGTCTTCTAGGTGTTCAAAAATGAAAAGAAAATCCAGTCCCACTTGTTGCAGATGATCGGCCAATAATTTTAAACATTGGTGAAAATCCGCAAAATTTTGCATGGTTACATAGGCGGTCTCCTGATAAAAACGGCTGAGCTGAAAGGACAAATTAGGCCTTTTTTGGGCCTGTTTTTCTAGCTCTGCAAAGAAGACGATTTTAAAGGAACTAAACTTTTGGCTATTAGTAATGGCATAGCGAAAGCAAATGCGGCGATTAACCAACCGTTCTTCTAAACGACTTAATAAAAAGCTAGCGCCATAGCCGAGAGGGGCCTCAAGATGAAGGTTTTTACGATTCATAATCGCATCGTAGAGCTCTTCTAATTTTTTCGCCCGAATTAAGGTTTTCATAGCTACCTTAATTAAACTCTGCTATGCACTTAAGCTCTATGGCAATGGGGGTGGGAAGCGCTGTAATAGCAATTGTCGTGCGACAAGGTTTGGGTTCAATATCTCTAAAGTAGTCGGCGTAAATACGATTGAAAGTAGGGAAGTCACGTTTCATATCTACCAAAAAAACTTGGACGTCTACTAATTTATCCCAGCTGCTTCCGTGCTCGTCTAAAATAGCTTTTACATTAGCAAAAACGCTATGTACTTGGGCTTCAAAGTCAAACTCTTTGAAATTTCCATTATGGTCGAGGCTTAAACCCGGAACCCCCGAGTCGTTAGCGTCACTGCCAGCAAGACGCGGACCAACGCCGCTTAAAAACAAGAGTGATCCTGCCTTACGGGCGAGGGGATATAGCCCTACGGGCTTAGGTGCTTTATTCATAATTTAATTCTATGCTCCAAAAATAAGCAGCTAAGAGCAGCAGTGAAAATAAGCAGCGCATTTATTTTTAAGCCTAATTTTTAAGATCCTAATTTTTGTTTTTCAAAAAGGCTTCAATTTCGCGGCGACTGTAATTTTCGAGGTAGGGCCCACGGTATAGAGGGGGGTGTAATTCTTCGGTCGTGCTTATTGCTAGCTCATCTATACTAATGTCTAAATGTAATTTATACTGGTAGGCTTGATTGGGTACAATTAGGTCGAGTACATGCGAACCATTTAGTTCTTTTAAGGCAATGGGCTGGTCGTTATGATCATATTTTACCAACTTCCAGTGATAAGTAAAGTGGTCTTGATCGCTTAAGGCCCGCCATTTACCATTGGTTTTTAATAAGGCTTGATAGCGGTGATGCATACCACCGATAACAGGTTTGGCCACGGGGATTATACGAATTTCATCCTTTACCTTGGCCTCGGCTCCAGCTATCATTAGAAAGGATTGCTTTTTGGCACCGTTGAGGGTTTTCAGTCCATTAAAAGATACTTTATTACGAAAAATTTCATCTTGCCATGCCTCGAGCAAGAAACCTATATTTTGCTGTTTAAAATACCCGCTGTATTTAGCGGGGCAACTATTGATAAAGACAGAAGCGCCCAATTTCAGAAGTTCGGTTTCATCAATCTGCTCTTTTAGTTTTTGATTTGGGTTAATGTTAATTCCTACCGCATCGATAAAAGGAACCTGCTCTAAGATGTACTTAATGTTTTCTTCGCAAAAGGGTCCTGAGTCTATTTCAATGGAAATACTTCGACTTGGGTCTAGCCTTTTAATTTCAAGTGAAATATCAGCGAGCCAGCGGAGATATGCTTTGCGCTCAAAGTTAAGTTCGGGCTGATTGTGATAAAAACCAAGACTATTCCAACTTGCCCCCCCGAGATGCCAAGCTATGATGCTCTTTTCTTCTATTTTGTTGCCTACGCTATTTAGAACGAGCTCTTTCAGTGCGGCTAGTTCGTTAAGGTCCTTTTCGAAGCTTTTAATGTGGGCTATCCAGAAACTGTACAGAATCTGATGTTGCGATTGCTCTGCTTGGTTTAAGATGTTGAAATCGTAGAAGCCAGGTCCGGTGCGCTTAATGGTTTTCAGACCTAATTGGTTCATTTCCCTAAAGTCGTTTTCCAAGGTTTCTCTGAAAAGGGGATTACGAGTAGCTTGCCAGTCAGAACCCTTGTAATAGTTTACGCCAGCTAGCATGGGATAATTAAGAGGATTAGAGGCGTCTGCCTCATTTTGGGATATTTGTGGCGCGGGGTATTCAACAAACTTTCTTTTTTCCTGCAAGGGCTTGGGAAAAGGAAGCGTAGCACTTAAACAGCTAAAGTCTTTTACGATTAAGCCGCCAATTTGAGCAAAAGAATCCGACAGACTTTGATAGTTTTTATATAAGTCTTTATGATTTTCATAGTGGCTATTAAGCTCTAAAATTACAGGTAAGTTTAAGCTATAGGATTCGCTTACATATAATTTTTGAAAATCTTCATAAAGAGGGCTTTCTCCAATAAGAGCTTCGCTCAGGTCTGTTTTTAACCAATCCACATAGGCTAAGCCAGGAAAAAAACGATCAACATTTTGCGCATCGCTAGCATGGTAAACGGAAATAATATTAGTAACGCCAGACTTCCGGAAAAATTCATAGATATAGCGCCAAGCCTGCCTATATTTTTCACCGAGGGCAATAAAATCATTTTGGTGAAGTCCAGCACAGATAGAATCGAATGGTGGTAGAAAGGAAATTAATACCGGTTTTTCTTCACGCATTATTTCCTGCGCAAAGTGAGACATCTGTTTATTTTGAGACCCGAGTATTATTTGGTCACATAGCATCATTAAGTCTGCACCACTTCTTAATTCGGATTGCTTAAAATTAATTAGTGGATATTGGTTCTTAGCCCAAACCGCCTGTAGGTCTTTCTGGAAATCGCTAATAGGCGCATTCCAGTTAAAATTGATCTTCTGAATATTACAACTGCTCGTTTGGTTTGTTTGAGTTTTTTGGTAAGTAGCTCCCAAAAGGTGATTTACCAGGTAAGCGGGCTTAGGGCCAATGGGTATATTTTCTATTTCTTTTAGTGAGGATTGCTGGTAAAGAAGAACAATTATCGCTACTAAGAGTGGGGCAGCAGTATATCGTAAAACCACATAACTGCGCCGGCGAAGACGCCAAAAACGGTCTTTGATGAACCGGGTGACATCGTCTATTTTTTTGGCAAAGGCATGCTTTTGTAGATAACGACGATAGCGATTTTGCATGCTGATCATAACCATAAAGGCCATGAAAAAAACATTCATCAAAGCAAAGCCTGCCATTATTAAATTATAGGGATTAAAGTCGCGTTGTAATCCGTAAATAATGGCTAAAATTGAAACTCCGGCCACTACAAGGTTAGGGATATTTAAGGCCCAAATATTTTCTTCCTTACCATCTTTAGGGGTAGGGTTGTAGGGAACTTTGCGTCTTAATAGGGTGAAAACAAACCCTAAGGAGTGAATCCACCAAGTACCAATCATCATGAGACCGCCTTGCAGGTGAAAACCTCTTTCGTCTTCTTCCATCACCCACTTTTGAACATAGTGGCGGATAATTAAAGTACTAGCGGTAAAGGGAACGCCCAAGAGAACAAAGTTCCACAAGCTCATGGTCATTGGATTAGCGCCAAGAATGAGAGACAGAATGGGAATTAAAAAGTTAATAAGGTAGATGAAACCGGTAAAATAGTTCCAAGGGAGAATGCCATAGTGAATTTTTTGACGAAGACTTAATTTGCTAAAGTTCTCTACATAAGTGGTAACTAATAATTCAAAAACCCCGCGTGACCATTTTAGCTGCTGCTGGTAATAAGCAGAAAGCGTATTAGGCACTAAACCGCGCGTGAGCATTCGGGGCACATAGCATGATTTCCAGCCTTTACCATGCAGTTTCATGCTGGTATTCATGTCTTCGGCTAACCCTGGTGCATGACCGCCAATGCTATCTAAAGCCGCTCTTCTAAAAGTACAATTTGCACCAATAGCTTGAGCGGTACCATAGCTATTCATGCTCATCATAATAGGCCCATAAAACTGGAAGGTTTGCTGGGCTGAGCCTTTGGCAATTATATTTTCATAGATGTTGTAATAACCTTGCACTACCTGCACAAAACCAATTTCAGGATTATTAAAATGGGGTAATACCCAATCTAAAAAATCTGGCGCTGGAATATGATCGGGGTCGAGAATTAAGCAGATTTCCCCCGTAGCTTGTCGCAAGGCATTATTGATATTGCCAGCTTTAGCATTCACTTTTAATTCTCGGGTAACATGCTTTACCCCTAGTCTTTTGCACTGCTCAATTAAATAAGGGTCATTCCCTTCATCGCAGAGATAAGTAGTATGGGGGTAAGTAATTTTTTGGATAGCTTCCAGTGTTTCCACCAGCATATCGTAGGGTTCGCCAGGCACAAAAGTGGTGAGGATATCAACGGTATATTGTTTTTCTAAGATGGGGGTTTCTGGAACACTGATACTCCAGTAATGATACCACTCATAGCTAATGCGCAGAATAATAAAAAGTAAGGCAAAAATGAGGGGGTAATAGAGTGGTTTAAAGCCAATATACTCTTCTTGTAAGATACCATAGATAAAAAGCCCTGCGCTAATTACGCCAATGAGAATCATCGTTCTTAATAGCCACCTTTGCTTAAAGGTAGGGGCGATTACAGGACTGGGTCTTCTATTCTGGTACCACATAGAAAGGAAGGTTTACACTGCCAAAGTTTCCATGGCCGTCTGTGATTTTTACAAAGAGGCGATAAGGACCAGGTTTTGAAGGGCTGTTAAAACGTATTTGCCCCTCTTTTGTTAAAGGCGAAAACACCGTTTTTTTAAGCGCAGCGGGAGGATGATCTCCTTTAACGAAAAACCAATCTTCAGTGCGGATGGTCCAATGATAGCTTAAACTGTCCTTTTCAGGGTCGCTGGCAAACACCTTGGCGAAATGAGCAGTGGAGGGTTCTAAAAGTAACTCATTGGCATTGAAAATCGAGTCGATGCTTAATAATCCAACCTTTGGGGGACGATTGGATTTTAACTCTTTACCAAAGTTTTCAGCGAGCTTAAAGTACATCTCGTTTTTTTCCCCTTCTTGTGAAAACACATTAAACCAAGTATGGGTTTGTTCTTGCCGCCAACCCCAATAGAAGGCGAGTGAACCTAAAAAGGCGGGATTGTTTTTTGGTAAAATACTATCGTAAATGGCAGCGAGCCGCTCGGCTTTTTGGCTGCTGTTAATTTCACCAGGTGCGCCCCAAACGGTTCCGTTAGATTCCCAAGGACCATTTTCGCCAAACTCCCCGATTACAAAGGGTTTATTAAAAAGCCAAGTCCATCTTTCGCGATCGGCTTCCAATTGGTTTAAGCGTCCAAAAGTGTTTACATAAACCAAATCAATGTCGCGTATTTTTAAACCAAAATTCAAGATGGCTTTATCGCCATAATTAGCAAGGGCCGTACCAACTGGATGATTGGGGTCTCCACTTTTAAGGGAGTCTAAAATTTGATTGTAGCCTCTAGCAAATCTCCAATCTTTAATGTCGTAATAAATTAATTCATTGCCAAGACACCAACTAAGCAAGGCAGGGTGAGCGCTGTATTTTTTGGCAAAAGCTTTTAATTTTAGGGCTGCCTCAGCCACTAAACTATCGTTAGAGTAGAACCAGGTAGAGTTACTTTTTGGAAGCCAAATTCCGGCTACAACGGCGATATTTAGGCTTTGTGCTTCATCTAAAACTGCCCCCAAATTTGTTGTGTCATAAGTGCGTATGCAATTGCCACCAATATCCACAAGGTCTTTTAATCTCAGCTCTCCAGAAACTCCTTTGATAATAAAAGGCTCTCCATTGCGGATAAGCTGAAACTTATCGCCCGTTTTCTCTATATAAACAGTTCCTTTCGCCTGTTCAGAAGGTGAGCAGGCGGTCCATAAAAAACTGCTTAGCAGGACTAACCATCGATATGGAGTAAGTAATTTTGTCAATGTAAAGGTCTAATAAAAAGCAAAGTAAACCCAAAGTAGATTAAAAAATCTATAATACGAGAAAATTATTGCGAGTTACAGCGTTTAATAAAAGCCAATTGATCACCTGAATTAAAATCGGGGATGTTTCTATCAATAACTTTAAGGCCTCCATTTTGATGAATTAAAAAGAGCGGTATTAGTCTACCGTCCATCTCTTTCACTAAATTTTTGTAGTCCTGTCGGCTTTCGCAAGATGCCTCTTTAACGTAATCGGCTTGCCTAATCGATTGCGCCAAGTTTAAGTAATCGACGGTAGCGGCAAAAAGCACATTTAAAGGGAAACCAATATCGCCAGCTTCTAATTCTTTTTTGCTACTCAGGCGGAACACGTGGTTCTCACCAAATTCATCTTTGTAAAAATTACAAGAGAGGGTATTAATATCAGCACTCGAAGTAAGAGCCATAAGTTTTCCAATATTGGTAAGGTCCAAATCCTCCAATACGCTATCACTTAAAATGCTGCCATCATAAACCTCAAAACCTAGTTTTTGCGCTTCCTTTAAATTGTTTTTAGAAGTATCCGCTAACAGTACTTCAATGCCTTTATTTTTAAGATAGGTTCCTAAAAAGCGTGCGTTTTCATTGGCACCAGCAATTAAAAAACCTTGGGGTTCTTCGCGTACTACCTTTAGTAAGCGTGCGATATATTTGGAACTAGCCCCTTGAATTACAACCGTTCCCACAATCATCATAAACGTGAGGGGCAGTATGAGTTCTGCTTGCTCATGGTTAATGCTAGCTTCGGTATTATTGCTAAGCTGCAAGGCAAATAAAGAGGCTACTGCGGCCGCTACAATTCCTTTGGGCCCTACCCACGACATAAATAAAATCTCGCGCCAATTGAAATCAGAACGAATAGTGCTTATCCAAACGATTAAGGGGCGAAGGCCAAAGGTTACAACCGCAAAAAGTATTAGTGAAGCCTGACCCAGTTTTTCAATTTGACTGATATCAATTCTACTGGAGAGCAGGATAAATAGCACCGAAATAAGGATAATGCTTACGTCTTCCTTAAAGGATAAAATTTTCTTGAGGTTTTGCACCCTCACATTGGCTAGAATGATCCCCATAAAAGTGGTCGACATCAGGCCGGCTTCGTGGGCAATAAACTCGGCAAAAGTAAAGGCCATAATAACCATTCCTAAGGCCATAACATTTCGTAAATAAGCGGGTAAGCGATTTTTCTCTAGCAACCAACGCAGGAAAAAAGCGGCTAAGGCTCCTACAAACATACCGGAAGAAACGGTGATGAAAAACTCTTTAAAAACCTCTACGGTATTCGAATTTCCGAGGTCGCTGGTTTGAATAAATTCATAAACCAAAACGGCAATTAATGCCCCCAAGGGGTCAATTAAAATCCCTTCCCATTTCAGCACATTATTAATGCGCATGTTGGGCCTAACATTTCGTAAAATGGGAATAACAACAGTAGGCCCGGATACAATAATTAAAGCCCCAAAGAGGAAGGCCAGGCGATAGTCGAGGCCCAGTAAATAATGAGCGGCAAACCCCCCACCAAATAAGGTAATTATCGGTCCAATTATTAGGAGGTTTCGCACCACTCGGGCTTGATCACGAATTTCTCGCAGCTTTAGGGTTAAGCCACCTTCGAAAAGAATTACCCCTACCGAAATGGAAACAAAGGCAAAGAGTAGGTCGCCCGAAAAAATGGCGTCACCGTCTAGTAGTTTTCCACCATCAGGACTAAAAAGAGTAGAGGCTGGGCCCAAGGCTAAGCCAATAATAATTAAAGGAAGAATGGCAGGAATTTTAATTTTCCACGCCAACCATTGGGCGAAAACGCTTAAAATTAAAATGCTCGCTAATTCAGCCATCCCCTCCATCCAACTGTTATTTATTTAGTGTAAAAATTTATTTTAATAAGGTGCTTACTAGTTCTTTTGCATAGCCTTTAATCTCGTCTCTTAAAGCTCGCATTTCTTGCAAACGTTCGCTTCCACCGAAGCCTTCAATTTCGCTAAAATTAGCATAAAAAACTTGGCAATGCTCTGTTCTCAACTCGGCTTCTAGCATTAAGTTTTCTGCGCAGAATAAAATGGCATTATAGGGATAAGCCTCAACTTCCTTTAATGATTTAGAAGTTTGCCCGGCGATTACATAGCCATCTTCGGCCATTATGCGAATAGCTTGGGGGTCAATGCCCGTAGCTTCTTTACCAGCACTAATTACTTGAGCTCTCTTATTCAATGCTTTAGCTAGGTAAGCTTCTAGTATCTGACTGCGAATAGAGTTATGAGTATCTACGATTAAAAGTTTAAGCAAAAGGAAATATTTTTATTCTGGTGGTTTTGAGGGGGAAGTTAATTATTATTGCCGCAATATTTGAATAGAAATTAAAAAAGCCTAGCATGAAAATATATACAAAGGGGGGTGATCAGGGCGAAACGTCTTTAATTGGTGGAGCACGCGTTTTAAAAAATCATAGCCGCATTGAAGCCTACGGTACTATTGATGAGTTGAATGCCATTATTGGGATTGTACGCGATTCGTCTCAGAACGCATCTGCCGACGAGCAATTAGAGGCGGTGCAGAATATTCTTTTTAGCATAGGTTCGGCTCTCGCTGCCGTAGATGGCCATAAAATGCAATTGCCAGACTTCGAGGAAACAGCAATTGAAGATTTAGAAAAGGCAATAGACCTAATGAATGAGGAATTGGAGCCGCTGCGAAATTTTATATTACCTGGTGGCGATTTAGCTTCGTCCTATTGCCATTTGGCGCGCACTGTATGTAGAAGGGCAGAAAGAAAAGTGGTCGCCATGCAGCAAGAACTTCAGGTAGAACCCAAAATTGTAAAATACCTAAACCGCCTAAGCGACTACTTTTTTACCTTGGGGCGATTTTACACAAAATTAAATAGCGGCAAAGAGACGCTTTGGAACCCTCGTAAGGCTTGAGGCACTTTTTAAGGCCAAAGCGCAGCCGAATCTTTTCAACATTTGACTGCAAACTAGGAGATTGTTTCAATTTTATTTCTACTAATGGCAAATAGAACTTGCGCAGGTCAAAGAAAAAATTATTTTTGCAAAAAATTAGCGCCTAAAATACTAAAATATGTATTGGACTTTAGAACTTGCTAGCTATTTAAGCGATGCTCCTTGGCCAGCTACAAAGGATGAATTGGTGGATTATTCCATTAGAACAGGTGCCCCTTTAGAAGTGGTAGAAAACCTACAGGCGATGGAAGAAGAGGAAGAAGAGGTGTATGAGTCTATCGAAGACATCTGGCCCGACTATCCCTCCGAAGAAGATTTCTTGTGGAATGAAGATGAGTATTAAATAGCAACACTAATAATTTTGCAAAGGCCGTCATTTTATGATGGCCTTTTTTGTTGACTTTAGTTCAAATGAAACCTCAGGCGCTATTTCTTCCAGTGCTTTGTTCAAAAGCGCTCCATAGTGTTTGCCGCCACTTTCTGGTAGACTGAGTTTTAAGTGCTACTGTTTGGGAGGCTCCAAATCTTACTATTTTCATGTTGAACTCATGTTATCAGCCTTGGAATGCTTAACATTAAGCGCCTCTAATATAGCCTTGTAGAGTTCGCCTGATTTAAAGGGCTTGGTAACATAACCAGCAAAATCATTATTCTTAACAATGTGTCTGGTTTCTGTTAGCACATCTGCCGTTAAGGCAATAATGGGTGTATTTCTGTTGGGGTTTTGAGAATTTTTAAAGATTTCACTCGCTGCCGTTATGCCATTTTTCTTAGGCATTTGTAAATCCATTAAGATTACATCGAATTTTTTATCCAAGCTTTTGAGTAAAACCTCTTCCCCATCACTTGCTATTTCGATAATAGCATCCCAACGGTTTACCACCTGTTTAATTAAGAGTTGGTTTATTTTATTATCCTCGGCTACTAGAATTTCTACCCCGCTCAAACTGGCTTCATCTAACTTTAAGTTTAGCTTCTTCTTTGCAGCTTCGCCATCATTGCTAGCTAAAGTATAAGGCAAGTAAAAGCTAAAAGTGCTTCCTTTATTTAATTCACTTTCTAGCATCAGGGCGCCTTTTTGCAATTCTACCAATCGCCTACTTATAGCTAGGCCCAAGCCCGTGCCGCCAAAAGTTCGAGTAGTATCGGTATAAGCTTGGGTAAAACTGTCAAAGATCCCCGCTTGCTTTTCGGCAGAAATGCCAATGCCGGTGTCACTTACCGCGAAGAGCAATTCTACAATATTGTCAATCCGCTTTCGGATGCTTATGCTAATGCGTACTTCACCTTGTAGCGTAAATTTCAGGGCATTGCTAATTAGGTTTAATAAAATTTGATTTAAACGGTAGGGGTCGCCCTTTATAAATGTGGGACAGTCTTTATGTATATCCAGCGTCAGTTTTAGGTGTTTGCTCAGTGCCTTAACACGCAAGGTTTTAATGAGCTTGTTTAAAAGCTCTTCTAAATTAAAAGAGATACTCTCGAAGTTGACTTTATTCGCTTCTATTTTGGAGTAGTCTAAAATATCATTGATAATAACCAAAAGGTTGTCGGCCGAATATTCAATTAGTTCCAAATTATCTTTGATAGAATCATCTTGCGCCTTTTCGTTTTTAAGTAAGATTTCGGTTAGGCCAATTATCGCGTTCATAGGAGTGCGAATTTCATGGCTCATATTAGAAAGAAACTCGGATTTGGCTGCAAGAGCACTTTCGGCCAGTTGTTTGGCTTCGATTAGCTCTTTCTCGAAAATTTTTCTTTGGGTAATATCGAGCAGGGTACCGGTTATATAGTCTTTCTCTTTGGAGTTCTCAGAAATGTTTCTTTCGGCTCGAAGTGAAATCCAGGTTTCAGTTTCACGCTCGAGTTGAAACTCTAAGGTAGGGGTTTCTTCACCTCGCTTTAAGCGACGAATTTCGGTAAAAAGTTGGGCCTTATCTTCTTCCTTTAAAGCGCCTGTAAGCCAACTAAAGGAGGCGTTAGAGGCATTAAACTTTGGAATGCCTAGAATCTCGTACATCTGATCCGACCAATAACCTCTTTTAGGATTATTAACGGGAAATTCCCACGATCCCATTCGGGTAAGTGACTGAGCCTTAGTGAGGTTGCTGGTCATCTGCTTTAATCTGCTTTCGGCTATAAAGCGAGCGGTAATATCAGTAAGTGTACCTGAAGCCCCTTTTAGTTCGCCTTTTTCGCCATAATCTAAAGTTACAATGGCTTCGGCCCAGCGAATTTCTTTTGATTTATTGAGGTAGCGAATGGTGTAGCGGCTGGTTTTATGATCGCCGTTAACTAAGTCTGACAGATGTTGAATACTGGTTTCTTTATCCTCCTCATACACCATTTCAGTAAAACTGCAACCTAAGCTTTCATTAATACTATAACCGGTAATTTTTTCCCAAGCTGGATTTAGAAAAGTCCAGCAACCATTAAGGTCGGTTTGAAAAATAATTTCTTGAACATTGTTAACTATATTACTCAAGCGATTGCTCAAAGCACGCGCTTCCGCAGATTTGACCTTAACGTTGTTTTGTAACTCGGTGTTAAGCTTATAAAGCTCCTGCGAGCTAATTTCTAGCATGTTTTCCGCCTGCTTCAAATCCTCATCAAATCCTAAATAGGCTTCATTTATGGATGCGATAAACTCGGCTAAGCGTGGGTCATTTTGCAGCTCTCCCAAATGCTTTCGAAGTTGTCGCTTTAAAAGGCGATGATCTTGTTTCTGCACTTTAGTTTTCTCTAAAGGTGGTTATGGTCATGGTTTGATTGTGAAGTTCACAAGTGGCGTCTTTTTTAAAAGGGGCAATTTCGCCGTAAGAATAGAAACCAGTTAAACTACAATTTTCACCTAAAACTTCCTGAACGCTTTCAACCTCTTCTTCCACCAATTGTTTTAGGACTAATTTTCGACCTACGCAACTTATCAAAATGGCCAAACTGTTATCGTCCACTTTTGCAATTTGCGCTGCTTCTTCTGCCCCGTCAATTAAGCGGTCTACATTGGCTTTCATTAGTCGAACGTAGGAACCTTTGGGCACATCTCCCGCGAAGGTGAGACTTTGCTCTTCTTCGCTAATTCCCAATATGGTTCTTACCAATGGGGGTTTATTCGATTCTGAACGCATACTTAGTGGGAATAATAATCCAGAGGCAGGAAGATTTTGCGCCTGGTCGCCTAAAAAGCTTTTGTAAAGCTCCAAAGCTGGTTTGCCATCTAATTCGTAAAGAATGTTATTAGTGGAGCGAGTAACTTCTCTTTCTATTCCAAAAGAATTCCAGCCCCCCATGGAGCCATATCCAACATTAAGATGATCGCCATAAAATCCGAGGGCAATTACCGTATTATTTTTTAGCTCACCTTGGTTGTTTAGGAGTAGAGTTTCTTCGAATTTGGCTCCGTCACCTGCCAATCCGCCGGTAATCTTGCAGCGATCGTCCAGTTTGTCACGCATGCCAATTACCAATTGGGAGCCATTTATATTGAGGCCATCCGATAAAACGAAGACATGTTTCAGCTTCTCGTGAGGAAGTGATTCTATTAAAGCCGCTCCTGAGGATAGGCTATCCGCCGCATCGTTTATTTGCCGCTCACGGTATATAATTTCTGTTTTTTCAAATTCAATAAAGGTGATACTAGCCGTATTTTCTTTTACCATAGATTGGCCAATTTCCCCAGCAGTGCTGCAGCCTGCCAATATTGCTTGCGGAAATGCTTGGCGTATTTCTTGACCAATCTTAGATTCTTGCAGTAATTCTCGATTGGAGAAAACTAAAATCAAATTAGGATTCAAACCGATTTTGTGAAAGTCGATAGTAGAGCTTGTGTCGAAAAAGACTTGTTTGGTTTTCATGGTTGGGGATTATCGCTTAAAATTAGTAATACTTCTAATAAAATTATGAATCAATCATTTTTTTTTAACGGAAGCCCTTTAAATTATCGCGCCGCAAGCCTTTTATGTAACTTTGCGGCTATTGATTAGATACAAAAGCAATCAAATTATGTTGGGAAATTTTCTCGCTAAGATATTCGGAGATAAGAGTGCAAAAGATATGAAAGCCTTGAAGCCTATGATAGAGGCTGTAAATGCGGAATATCAAAAACTGCAAAGTTTAAGTAACGATGAGCTAAGAGCGAAAACCATTGAGTTTCAGGCTAGAATTGCGGAATACATTTCGGCAGAAGAAGCAGAGATATTAGAGCTTAAAAATAAAATTGAAAGCGAAGAAGATTTAGAAACCAAGGAGGCTTTTTATGCTCAGGTGGACGATCTTGAAAAGAGGACGACTGAAAAAATTGAGGAAGTTTTAGAAATCATTAAGCCTGAGGCTTTTGCGGTGGTTAAAGAAACGGCCCGTCGTTTAAAGGAAAATGATACTCTTGAGGTTACGGCCAGTGAAATGGATCGCAGTTTAGCACCTAAACTAGATGCGGTACAAATTTCAGGTGATAAAGCCATTTGGAGCAGCACTTGGTCTGCCGCTGGCGCAGAACTAGTTTGGGATATGTTGCACTATGATGTGCAGCTTATTGGTGGCTCGGTTCTTCATAAAGGTTCTATTGCGGAGATGGCCACGGGTGAAGGAAAAACATTGGTATCTACCTTACCGGTTTATCTAAATGCACTGCCACAACGAGGCGTACACGTAGTAACGGTAAACGATTACCTCGCTCGTCGTGACTCAGAATGGATGGGGCCTATTTATCAGTTTCATGGTTTATCGGTAGATTGTATCGATCGTCACCGTCCCAATTCGGAAGAACGTCGTGCAGCCTACCGCGCGGATATTACTTACGGCACAAATAACGAATTTGGCTTCGATTACTTGCGCGACAACATGGCTAGCAGCCCTGAAGATTTGGTACAGCGCAAGCATAATTTTGCTATTGTAGATGAGGTTGATTCTGTTTTAATTGATGAAGCGCGCACGCCTTTAATTATTTCGGGCCCTACCCCACAAGGGGATCGCCAGGAGTTTAATCAACTTAAACCCCATGTGGCCAAATTAGTAGAAGCACAAAGAGCTTTTGTAAACCTGCAGTTAAAAGAAGCGCGCGAGTTGATTGCCTCGGGCGATAAAAATGATAGAGAAGAAGGTGCCAAAAGATTACTGCGCGTTTACCGCGGGATGCCTAAAAATAAAACGCTCATTAAGTTTTTAAGTGGGGAAGGCATGAAAACCTTGCTTCAAAAAACGGAGAACAACTTCATGCAGGAGCAAAGTAAAAATATGCATATCATTGATGATGAGCTATTTTTTACCATTGACGAAAAGAATAACCAAATTGATCTAAGTGATAAAGGGATTGCTCTAATTTCGAGCGATACGGAACCAGACTTCTTTATATTAGAAGACATTTCTACCCAATTATCGGCTCTTGAAGCGGAAGGCCTTACGGCGGAAGACAAAGCTAAAAAGAAGAGCGATGTAATGCGCGAATACTCGATCAAGAGTGAGCGTATTCACACGATGAACCAATTGCTTAAAGCCTACACCTTATTTGAGAAAGACGTGGAATACGTTTTAATGGACAATAAGGTAAAGATTGTAGATGAGCAAACCGGTCGTATTATGGAAGGCCGTCGTTATTCTGATGGTTTACATCAAGCGATTGAGGCCAAAGAGAATGTAAAAATTGAAGCAGCCACACAAACTTATGCTACGGTTACCTTGCAGAATTATTTCCGCATGTATAACAAGCTTAGTGGTATGACGGGTACCGCCGAAACAGAAGCGGAAGAACTTTGGGACATCTATAAATTGGAGGTTACTGTAATCCCTACCAATAAACCCATTATACGTGATGATCGTGAGGATATGGTTTTCCGCACGAAGCGTGAAAAGTTTAATGCGATTATTGAAGAAATTGCGCGTTTAGTGGAGCAAGGCCGCCCTGTTTTAGTGGGTACCACTAATGTAGAGATTTCTGAAATACTAAGCCGTGCGCTAAAGCTGCGGAAGGTGCAACACAATGTGCTTAACGCAAAGCTTCACCAAAAAGAATCTGAAATTGTTGCAGAAGCGGGTCAACCTGGTCGTGTAACCATTGCAACCAACATGGCAGGTAGGGGTACGGATATTAAACTAAGTGATGAAGCAAAAGCCGCGGGTGGTTTAGCAATTATTGGTTCGGAACGTCACGATTCTCGTCGTGTGGATCGTCAGCTAAGAGGTCGTGCCGGTCGCCAGGGTGATACAGGTAGCTCGCAGTTTTTCGTGTCTTTAGAAGATGACTTAATGCGTCTTTTTAATTCCGAAAGAGTAGCGAAGATTATGGACCGCATGGGACTGGAAGAAGGTGAGGTAATTCAGCATAGCATGGTTACCAAGAGTATTGAAAGAGCCCAGAGAAAAGTAGAGGAAAACAACTTCGGCACCCGTAAGCGCTTACTCGAATATGATGATGTGATGAACTCGCAAAGAGAGGTAATTTACCGTCGCCGTCGCCATGCTTTATACGGTGAGCGTATGCAGGTAGATATTGCCAATATGTTCTACGATACCATAGAGTCTATTGTTAGCGAGAATCAACCCGCCAAAGATTTTGAAAACTTTAAGCTGGATTTGCTGCGTGTTTTCAGTATCGAAAGTCCTGTAGATCAAAGCGCCTTTGAGAAAACTAATGCGGATGAATTGGTTAGTCTTTTACACAATGAGGTTTTAAAGGCCTATACCATTAAAAACGAGCGCATCGCCGAAATGGCCATGCCCGTTATTAAAAATGTATACGACAATCAAAAAAATCAGTACCAAAATATAGTAGTACCCATTACCGATGGTCAAAAGGCTGTGCAGGTAGTTACGAATTTAGAGAAGGCCGTTAGTAGTAACGGTCGTCAGCTTATTCGCGATTTCGAAAAAGGCATTTCCTTGGCAATGATTGACGATAAGTGGAAAGAGCATTTACGCGACATGGACGATTTACGTCAGAGTGTAGGAACGGCCCAATACGAGCAAAAAGATCCACTTTTAATTTATAAGTTCGAAGCTTTCGAACTCTTTAAGAGTATGATGGAAATCCTAAACCGTGAGGTTGCATCTTTCTTGTTCAAAGGATCTTTACCTACTCAGCAGGAGGCTCCACAGGTTCAACAAGCACCAGCAGCACGCAAAAGTGCCTACGATAAAATGCAAACTAGCCACCCACAGTTGAATACTAGTGGTGGAGGTGAGCAGGCGCGGCCCGAAGCACCGAAACGTCAGCCCATGGTGGCCGACAAGAAAGTGGGCCGTAATGATCTAGTAACGGTGCAAAACCTTAGCACCGGTGAAAAACAGGAAATGAAATTTAAAAAAGCAGAAGGCTTAATTGCTACACAAAAGTGGATTTTAATCGACTAAACTTAAGTATTGTACTGTATTAAAGGCCGCATTTTGCGGCCTTTTTTATTGATAATCAATATCTTGGAAAATATTTTATATATTTAGACAACCAATAAAGAAATCACTCGTCTATACTTTAAGAACCTAAGTGTTGAACTCTAATTCCGAGCATATAATCCGATTAGAAGATTTAGAGGACTATTTAAAGCCTAAAGAAATTCTTCTTAACTCTTCCGAGCAAGAGCTGGTTTTAGCCTGTGCAAAAGGCAAAGCCGCTGCGCAGAAAAGAGTTTACGAATTATTTGCAGGTAAGATGCTCAACATCTGTCGCCGCTACGCGAAAGATAAAGACCACGCCCAAGATTTGATGCACGATGGCTTTATCAAGGTTTTTATGAATATCCAAAGTTTTAAAGGTCAGTCAAGTTTGCAAACTTGGATTACCAGGATCATGATTAACAACAGCATTAGCGCCATTCGTAAGGAAGTGCGCAAGGGAATAAAGGTGAGTTTGGAAGACATTCAAATCGCACAACCTGAAATTGTCTACTTCGAGCTAGAAGATCAGCAAAACCTAAATGCTGCTGATGTATTTAAAAAGATAACCGAGTTACCCCTAGGGTACAAAACTGTCTTTAGTATGTATGTTTTAGATGGCTATACCCACCGAGAAATCGCCGCTGAACTTGATATTACGGAAGGAACGAGCAAGAGTCAATTGGCCAAAGCGAAGAAAATGCTTGCCCGAAAACTAAGAGAAGCCCAGTGAACAAAAAGTTTACAGATATCGAAGATTTTGTTCGCGAGAAGCTTAGCTTTCTCGATGGAACCCCCACGAATGATTGGGCCGATTTCGAGCGCAAACTTAAAAGAGCGGTCTTTTTACGTCGCTTAAAAAGAGCCACGGGGGTTATTGGCTTAATGCTGCTTTTATTTGCTGGCCAGCAGTATTTCGATTTTTATACGACACAACAAGCTCTAAAAACCGAAAACAAGCGCATGGAATATAGTGCTAAGCCAACAACGAGCTTTAGCAATAAGCATTACAACGCTTCTGCAGATGGCTCTCTTTCAAATAAACAGTCTATAAATAAGGCAGGGGCAGTCAAGAATAATTCTTCAAGTACCAGCCAAAATGCGGACTACTTAGCCCTAGCAAATCCTACTAAGGATAATCTAGTTTTGAAAACCACAGCTTCAAATAAGGCATCTGCGCCAGCAAAAAAATTACAAAGCAAGAAAGCAAAAGAGGAAGAGCCCCTTGTTTTCGAATACAGCGAAAAAGTAGCCAATATTAGTTCTACGGGCCTGGCTTATGTCGATAATTTGCTCAATAATTATCGTCGACCAGCCATGGACGCCGAAAGTGTTTTACCGAGCGATAGTAAGGACTTTTTTAACAGTAAAACCAAAAAGAAAATTTATATCAGTCCCTTACAGGAGAAAGATCCCTGGAGCTATAGTCTTAATATTTACCCCAATTTTGCCTTCCGTAAGTTTAATGTAGACCCAAATAAACGAGCGCGTTTGCACAGTGACTTTATCGACGCCATGGTAAATTCAGAGGCGTCGGGATTAAACTTAAACTTGGGTTTTGAGGTAAATAAACGTATCGGATTAATCACCTACGTAAATACGGGCGTTGAATACATCCGCAATAGCTATCTCGCCGAGTTTGACTTTGTAAATTTCCGCAATGCAAACATTGATTATAGCACGGGTGAAATTACCAGCTACACCATGCGCAAAGATCCTAACCGCATCGTGTTTAGTAATACCAATAGCTTTCATTACTTGAACTTTCCGCTAAGTATTAGTCATCAGCCATGGGCTTCTGAAAATGTGCGAATTAATCTTGAAGTGGGCTTTAGCTTATTATATTTTTTAAAAGCACAAGGTTCTACAATCGACTATCGCAGTTTAGAAGTTATTGCTTTGTCTGAAAGGTCGTACCGTAAATTTATGGGCTCTAGTAGTCTTAAAATTGGCTTGCAGTACTATGTGAATCCGAAATTGAATATTGGTTTAGAACCTACTTTAATGTATTTCACCAATAGCATTTACACCGAAGAATATCCCTTTGAGGTTATCCCTTACAGCATGGGTTTAAACGTAAACTTACAGTTGAAACTCTAAACCTATCCGATATCAAAACAATTTAGTTAGAGGATAGATACTAAGGATTTTTGTACCCATCTACCGAAGAGTGAATTTAGCAAAAACGCTCACTGAACTTAAAGCTTAGCTAGGCGTTCAATGGCGGCTTCGATTGTAGCTTTATTTTTAGCAAAACAGAAACGAATCGTTTTAGTATTATCTGGGATTAAATAAAAAGGACTCAGTGGAATTCCCGCCACGCCTTTTTCGGTGCATAGCCATTGGCAAAACTCAAGGTCTTTCTGCTCACTGATCGCGGAATAATCGAAAAGTTGAAAGTAAGAACCGAAGCTTGCTAAAGGTTTAAAGGCCGTATGCTTGATTATTAGGTTTTCTAAAAAGGCCTGCTTTTCACCGTAAAAAGCGCCAATTTCAGAGAGATTAATCTGACCTAAATAATCGGCCAAAGCCAATTGCATGGGATGATTCACACTAAAAACCTGAAACTGATGAAGCTTTTGAAACTCTTTCATGAGGGCAGCCGGAGCCATGCAATAGCCCACTTTCCAACCGGTAGAATGCGTGGTTTTTCCTAAAGATCCTACTACAAAACTGCGTTCCGCTAATACGGGATAAGCTCTTACGCTGCGATGTTGAGCACCATTAAAGACAATGTGCTCATAAACTTCATCGGCTAAAATTAAGATATTGCTATTGCGCACAAACTCTTGGAGCTTTTGATAGTCTTCATCTTGCCAAACCGCTCCGCTCGGGTTATGGGGCGTATTGAGGATGATCATTTTCGTGCGGTGATTTAACAATAATTTAAATTGCTCCCAGTCAATCGCATAACTAGGATGCGCCAACTTTACCGTAATGGCCGTTCCACCATTTAGTTCGATCATCGGAATGTACGAATCATAGGCGGGGCTAAAAACGATCACTTCATCACCTTCACGAATACTTGCCGCTAATGCAGTAGCAATCGCCTGTGTGGCGCCCGCAGTAATCGTAATTTCCCTGTCGGCTTGGTAATTGCAACCGTGTTGAGCGTTGGTCAGTTCGCAAAGTTTTTCTCGTAGGGCTAAAGCCCCCGCCATGGGTGCATATTGATTATTGCCTTTTTCCATATAGTGATTTACCAAACACACCAGCTTTGGATCAACGGCAAAATCAGGAAAGCCTTGCGAAAGGTTTATCGCTTGATGAAGATTGGCTAAGGCTGTCATTTTGCTGAAAATGGACTCACCAATATGATTCAGCTTACCTGTAAAACCAAGACTTTTAGTAGAACTTTGCATGGGGAGACAAATTTTGTTGCTTTAAAACTTTTGGGATAAACCTTTGTTTTAGGAGCTATGAAGAGTATTGTAAAAGATCAAATAGTAGAGCTCAAGTATACCTTACGCGAAGGTGGTGAAAATGGAGCGATTTTGGAAATTATGGATGAGCATTGGCCCTTGAAATTCTATTACGGCTCGGGGCAAATGTTAAAGGCCTTTGAATCAGCACTCCAAGGCTTAATGGAAGGTCAATCTTTTTCATTTACTCTTAAACCCGAAGAGGCTTATGGCCTTCTTGATGTCGATCAAATTAAGGAAATTGCGTTTCAAGACATGCCCGAAAGCGAACGTTTCCCCAATAAGGATTTTGAAGTGGGCGATCGTCTAGTTTTTAATATCGGTAGCAGTAATGAGCGTTTAGGGACTATTAGTGAAGTGATGAAGCATTCGGTTTTAGTGGATTTCAATCACGCGCTAGCGGGAAAAGATTTGCACTTTTCTGGTCAAGTACTGTATATTCGTGAGCCCCGAGAGGATGAAAGTGCGGCCAAACGCTATATAGAACCCAATGGTATTCGCTCCGATAGTCGCCTTCGCCCTGAGTAAATTCGCCTGTCGCTTTAAGCAGATGCGTGCTTATTGAGCTAATGCTTTAGCGTACCTTCGCGGCTTAATATTTTTTATGAATTTCCTTTCGGTAGAGCGCGTTTCAAAGAGTTTTGGTGCACGAGTGTTGTTTAAAGAGATTTCCTTTGGTTTGGCCGAAGGGGAAAAAGCCGCATTGGTGGCCAAAAATGGGAATGGTAAAACGACCTTACTAAAAATCCTTTCCGGCACCGAACAAGCCGATACAGGTCTTGTAACTTATCGCAAAGATATTAAGGTAGAGTTCCTGCATCAAGACCCCGAATTAGATGCTGATAAAACTATACTTGAAAGTGTTTTAAGCAGCGATAACCCCAGCACAGCGGCTATTGTTAATTACGAAAGAGAGTTGGTTAAAGGTACCTATGGCGATCAATACCAAAGCGCTTTCGATGCCATGGAACGCCTGCAAGCCTGGGACTTTGAAGGGCAGGTAAAAACTATTCTTGGTAAGCTAGGTTTACACGAAACAGAACTAAAAATTGGCCCACTTTCAGGGGGTCAAAAGAAGCGGGTAGCTCTGGCGAAAATTTTAATTTCTCAACCCGACCTTCTAATTTTAGATGAGCCCACCAACCACCTCGATTTAGATATGATTGAGTGGTTGGAGCAGTATTTAGGGCAAAGAGGCATTACCTTATTAATGGTAACCCACGATCGTTATTTCCTCGAAACAGTTTGTGATGTAATCTTCGAACTGGAAGATCAAAAACTATATAAACACCCAGGTAATTACTCTGCCTTTTTAGAGCGTAAAGCCGAGCGAGAAGAGGTAGAATCGGTGAATGTGGGTAAGGCACAAAGCCTGATGAAAAAGGAGTTACAATGGATTCGTCGTCAACCCAAAGCTCGAGGTACCAAAAGTAAAGCGCGGGTAGAGGCTTTTCAAGAAATTAAAAAAGAAGCCACTAAAGATGTAAGCGAAGCTGAGTTGAAGATGCGCGTTAAAATGACCCGTCTCGGCAGTAAAATTATTGAACTTCATAAGGTTAAGAAGGCCTACGGCTCCAAGCCGATTTTAGAGAGCTTCGACTATGTATTTAAGCGCGGAGAAAAAATTGGCATCGTTGGCCCCAATGGTGTGGGTAAATCTACTTTGTTGCGCCTCCTTACGGGAGAAGAGCAGGTAGATGGTGGCAAAATAATAATTGGCGACACGGTGAAATTTGGCTTCTATACTCAGCAGGGCTTAAAGCTGGATGAAGACAAGCGTGTAATTGAGGTAATTAAAGACATCGCCGAATACATCCCCACAGAGGGTAAAGGTGGCGATATTACCGCTTCGCAAATGCTAGAACATTTCTTGTTCGAAGGCGATAAACAATATACCTACGTATCTAAATTAAGTGGGGGTGAAAAAAGGCGTTTATATCTCCTTACGGTGCTCATGTCTAATCCTAACTTTTTAATTTTAGATGAGCCAACTAACGATTTAGACATACTCACCCTCAATGTTTTAGAAGAGTTTCTACTTAACTTTCAGGGCTGTTTAATTGTGGTTACCCACGATCGGTATTTTATGGATAAGCTTACCGATCATCTCTTTGTGTTTCAAGGCGAAGGCCAGGTAAAAGATTTCCCAGGTAACTACACCGAATACCGTATTGCAGAGGAACAGGCAGTGGATGATCGACGTTTGCGCGAAGAGAGTATGGTAAAGGCGAAGAAAAAAGACAAAGCCAAGGCTGATGTGAAGGCTAAGGATAAAACCAAGCTTACTTATGCCGAAAGCATAGAGTTTAAAGAACTGCCTGCCGAAATTGATAAGCTAGAAAAAGAGCGTGATCGATTGGCAAGTGCATTAGAACAAGCGTCTAGCGATGCTGAACTGTTACAGCGCTTGGGAGCAGAAATGCAAGAAGTTATAGATAGCCTTGAAGAAAAAGAATTCCGCTGGCTAGAGCTGAGCGAGTTAGCGGAGGAATAAAAATTAAAAAGCCGCTCAGCTTGAGCAGCTTTTTAATCGGATTTATAAAGTCTTTTTTAAAACTTTTCGGTGTATTTGTGGCAGTATGGAACGCCACCTTTTTTATCGTAGTAATCGTGATGATACTCTTCTTGTTCGCGGTAAAAGATGGCATTCGTGGTAATTTCTGTGGCCACATCGTAACCTTTATCCCGCAAAATTTGGGTTACCTTTTCGGCTATAGCTTTTTGCTCCTCGTTTAAAGGGAAAATAGCCGAGCGATACTGCGTACCGATATCGGGTCCTTGGCGGTTTACTTGGGTAGGATCATGGGTTTCGTAAAAGATTTTACAAAGTGTTTCGTAGTCCGTTTTACTCGGGTCGAAAATCACCTCTACCGTTTCCGCATGGCCAGTTCTACCCGAGCACACTTCCCGATAACTAGGGTCAGCGACACTACCGCCAGCATAACCAACTGCTGTCTCAATTACACCATCAACTTTTTGTAGGTAATATTCTGTTCCCCAATAGCATCCTGATGCAAAAAGGGCTCTTTCGTAATTTTTATCCTTGTTCATTTTTTGTCCGTTTAGGCTTACTGCACTTAGTACTAAGCTTAAGCCGAAAATTAGTGCTTTCATAGTATTTCTTTAACCTAAATACGCCGCATTTGTTTGTTTGGCTTTCTGCCGAAAGGCATTTAGAAACATTTTAACAATTGCTAAAGAAACACTAGGTTTTAAACGAGAATTCCTTTGGCCATTAATACTTGCGCAATTTGCACGGCATTAGTAGCGGCACCCTTGCGGAGATTATCGGCTACAATCCACATGTTTAGACTATTAACCTGACTTAAATCGCGACGAATACGGCCTACGAAAACATCGTCTTTTCCTTTGGCATAGCGTGGCATGGGATAAACATTCAGTTCTACATTATCCTGTAAAGTGATACCCTCCGTATCGGCTAATAGTCTTTTGATATCGCTTAGCACAAACTCATTTTCAAAGCTGAGGTTTACGCTTTCGCTATGGCCACCTTCTACGGGAATACGCACCGCTGTGGCAGTAATTCCAATAGAATCGTCGCCTAATATTTTCTTGGTTTCATGGGTCAGCTTCATTTCCTCTTTGGTATAGCCGTTTTCCAAAAACACATCGCAGTGGGGTAAGCAGTTTTTATCGATAGGATAGGGATAGGCCATGGGGCCATCTGTGCCATTGCGTTCATTTTCTAACTGTTGAACCGCCTTAACGCCCGTTCCAGAAATACTTTGGTAAGTGCTTACCACCACGCGTTTTATTTGATATTTTTTATGAAGAGGCGCCAAAGCCAAAACCATTTGTATGGTGCTGCAATTGGGGTTGGCAATGATATAATCGTCCTTGGTTAAACTCTCACCATTGATTTCTGGTACCACCAATTTTATGCTAGGATCCATGCGCCAGGCGGAAGAATTGTCAACGACATAGCAGCCGATAGCGGCAAATTTGGGTGCCCACTCTAAACTGGTTTCGCCCCCAGCCGAAAATAAGGCCAAATCGGGCTTAACTTCTAGCGCCTGTTTTAAGCTAATTACGCTTAATTCTTCATCGCCGAAACTTAACTTTTTACCCACTGATTTCTCGGAGGCGACCGCTAAAATTTCGTGTTTATCAAAGCCGCGTTCTTTCAAAACGTTTAACATTACTTCTCCCACCATACCGGTGGCCCCTACAACAGCGATTTTCATTTTTCGTAAATTAATGGGACAAAAGTAAAGCTTAAAACCAATTGAAATGTATCGCCTAATTTTAATCCTCCTGCCCTTTTTTACCTTTTCCCAAACTACTGTTTTTGATGATTTTTCAGATGGAAATTTCCATTCTAATCCCGCGTGGTACGGCGATTCTAGCCGTTTTTTAGTGGATAGCCAATTTGTACTTTCTTTAACCGATACAATTGCCAACCAATCGACCTTAACGACTATTTCCCCCATTGCTTTAAATGCCACTTGGGAATTAGAATTTAGGCTAGACTTTAACCCTTCTGCCAGTAATTTTGCTCGCTTTTACCTAATGTATAATCGGTCGTGGCCAGATGGGCAGGGACAAGGGTATTATCTAGAAATTGGTGGCTCATCCTCCGACCAAATTAGCCTTTATAAAGGCAGTGCGAATCAGTCAACTCGGTTATTGGCCAGCGCAGTAGATTTGCTGGATAAGAACAACAATCACCTAGCAGTACGAGTCACCCGAAATACCCAGCATTATTGGCTTTTAGAAATAGATACTCTTTTAAATGGTAGCTATTTTAAAGTCGACTCGGTGCAAGATACTAGCTATTTCCAGTCGCAAATTTTGGCCTGGCAGTGTAATTATACGCGCACCCGCGCCAACAAATTTTTCCTCCTTAAAGTAAGGGCGCAAGGGGATGTTTTTCGCGATACTATCGCTCCCCAAGTGGACAGTACAGAAGTCAGGAATCAGGATTTAATTATTTATTTTAATGAGCCCGTCGATTCTTCCTTAAGTCTTCATATTCAGAACTTTTACCTTGATTCGACCGATCGCCCCATCAGCCTCAGCTTAGATAGTATTAATCGTCAGAAACTAGGGCTTTCTTTTGCCAATGCTTTTCCTGCCAATAAAAACTTAAAGCTCCATTATAAAGATGTTTATGATTTGGCGGGAAACGTGGCTGAAGGGGAAATCACTTTTTTAAATTATCAGGCACGGCGCGGCCATTTGCTGATAAATGAACTGATGATTGACCCTAGTCCTCCTGTGGCACTGCCTCCACAGGCTTTACCCGAAAGCGAATATGTGGAGCTGTTTAATGCCAGTTCTTTTACCCTAAATTTAAAGGATTGGCGCTTGCGGATTAATGATAAGGATTACCTTTTTACCGATTATAAAATGCCGCCCGATTCGTATTTATTGCTAGTAAACGGTTCTAAATTAGATGGTTTGGTGAAATATGCTCCCTGCTTAGATATTGGTTTAAGCGCTTTTAGTTTATTAAACGACGGGGCCGCTCTGCAGTTATTTTCCGCCGACAACCTTCTGGTAGATGCGCTCGAATATCAAACAGATTGGTATAATGATGCTCAAAAAAGCGATGGTGGCTGGAGTTTGGAGCGCAGCATCGGCAGTTCCTATTGCCGTGGATCCAGTCAATGGCAGGCTAGCCAATCGCCCCAAGGCGGAACGCCAGGTTCTATTAATTCGGTGAGCGGAGCCGCTAGTGATACTTTAGCGCCTCAGGTCCAATTTATTGCCTGGGAAGATGAGGCGATACTTTTCAAATTCAGCGAAAGCATTAGGGCTAGTACGCCCTTAAAAGTGACAAACATTCAAACCGAACCGCCCTTAAAAATCGACTCTCTTTCTTGGTCTTTAAACCAAGATCTTTTAAAAATGCATCTGGCGCAAGCGCCCGTATACGGGCAAGAATATAGCCTAAGCTTTTTAGATAGCTTAAGCGATTGTAGCGGGAATACTAGCCTTTTTGTAAACCTTCCTTTCGCCCTTCCGGTAGATGCGCAAGAAGGAGATATTTTGATAAGCGAGATATTATTCGCTCCGAAAAGTGGCGGTGCCGATTTTATCGAAATCTATAATTCGAGCACCAAAGTTTTTGACTTGGCCCATTTGCGCATTGCCCGCTGGGACAAAGACATAGGGGCTTATGATATAGAAAATATCAGCTCCGAAAGTCAGCTATTTTTTCCGACTGAGTATTTGGCCTTAAGTGAGGACATTCAATTTTTAAGGGAAAATTACTTTTGTGATCAAGCTAAGCTCAGAGAAGCCACTTTGCCTACTCTTCCGTCCGATGAAGGCGCTTTCGCGCTGTTAAATGCGCGTTTAGAAATAATTGACCGTGGAAATTATGCGGATGATTGGCATTTTAAACTTTTGGAAGAAACGAGCGGTGTAAGCCTAGAAAGGGTAGATTTTACGCATCTGCCTACGAGCGAAAAGCAGTGGCAAAGCGCTACCCAAAAGGAAGCTTATGCCACTCCGGGACGGGCTAATTCGCAACAAGCTTTTATAATGCAAAACGCCGAATGGGAAGCAATTCCTCCATATTTTAGTCCCAATGGAGATGGGTATTTAGATGAGGCGCAGCTTTATTTTAAATGTGAAGGTGGGGCCAGCGTGATCACGCTAGATATTTTTTCGGCTAAAGGGGAAAAGATTCGCAGCTTAGCCGAGTACGATTTTAGCGCCCAGCAGGGTTATTTCACTTGGGATGGTTTTAATAATGAGGGGCAATTATTGGGCGCGGGTATTTATATTGCTGTGTTAGAATATTATAATGACCAAGGCATAAGCGCATTGATGAGAACGCCAATTGTTTTAAGTAGATAATTTTAAGATATGATTAAAGAAGAACACCTAGAAAGAATATTGTTTTTAGACATTGAAACCGTAAGCGCCGAGCCCGACTTTGAGGCCTTGGCAACAGATTGGCAAAATTTGTGGGCCGAGAAAACGCGCTTTCAAAGAGCAGAAGACGAAAGTCCGGCAGACTTTTACCCCAAACGAGCGGGTATTTTAGCTGAGTTCGGACAAATAGTTTGTATTTCCTGTGGCTTTTTTACGGCTAAGAATGGGCCTTTGGAATTTCGCGTGAAAAGCTTTTCCTCTCCCGAAGAAGCCGAAATATTGCAGGATTTCGCGGCCTTAATGGAGCGTATGCCGCAGTACATTTTATGCGCCCACAACGGCAAGGAGTTCGACTTCCCCTACCTTAGTCGTCGTATGTTGATAAACGGCATTCCCTTGCCCGGGCAGTTTAATAATGCGGGGAAAAAACCCTGGGAAATTCCACATTTAGATACCTTGGAGCTCTGGAAATTTGGTGATTATAAGAATTATACGAGTCTTAAGCTCTTAGCAGCCGTATTCGGGATTCCCACCCCAAAAGATGATATTGATGGCAGCATGGTTGGCGATGTTTTTTGGAAGGAAAATGATTTAGACCGTATCCAAGTGTATTGCGAAAAGGACGTATTAACTTTGGCGAAGGTATTTTTGAAAATCAATCAGATTGAAGCGCCCCACGCCTTTGACCAAATTTAAAATGAGCGAAGTCCTACTTTCGGTAAAAGATTTAGAAATAAGTAGCCCCGAAACGCCTATCGTGCAACAGCTTAATTTCGAATTAAAAGCATCCGAAACCTTAGCGATTGTGGGCGAGTCTGGTTCTGGAAAAAGCTTATCTAGCTTAGCCTTAATGGGACTACTGCCCCAAAATTTAAAAGCGCAAGGTTCGATTGTATATCAAAAAAGGGAGCTCCTAAAAAATACGGAAGAGGACTGGCGTAAACTACGGGGAAAGGATATCGCTATGATTTTCCAAGAACCCATGTCGGCGCTTAATCCTTCCATGACCTGCGGCAAGCAAGTGGCGGAAATTTTAGAGATCCACAGCGATTTAAGCGCTAAAGCAATAGAGGAGAAAGTAATGGCGCTTTTTACAAAGGTGGAGCTACCGCGCGCGGAAAGCCTTTATAAATCTTATCCACACCAGCTAAGTGGCGGGCAAAAACAGCGGGTTATGATTGCCATGGCGATTGCCTGTGATCCGAAAATTCTTATCGCCGATGAGCCTACCACCGCTCTCGATGTAAGTGTACAAGCGGGCATTTTATCCTTACTGAAGAAGCTGCAAGAAGAGAAGGGAATGGCAATGCTCTTTATTTCCCACGATTTAGGGGTGGTGCGAAAAGTGGCGGACGAAATTATGGTGATGCACTTGGGACGTGTAAAAGAATCTGCTAGTGCTGAAAAACTTTTTAGATCGCCGCAAGACCCTTATACCAAGGGACTTTTAGCTTGCAGACCTACGGCGGATACCTATTACCGTCGTCTGCCCTTAGTACGCGATTTTTTGCAGGATGATTATCACCAAAGTGAAGTGTTGAGCCCCACCGTAAGAGAAGATCGTGCTAAAATGAAATTGAAGCAGGAACCCTTGTTTCGCATTCATGATTTGGAAAAAATTTATCGTAGCAGTCAGGGTATTTGGGCAAAAAAGGTAGAGCACAAAGCCTTAAATAAGGTGGGCTTTGAAGTTTTTCCCCGCGAAAGCTTGGGTTTAGTGGGAGAGTCTGGCTCGGGTAAAACCACCTTAGGTAGAATTCTGGTGGGCCTGGAAAAGGCAGAACAAGGCCAGGTTTTTTTCAAAGATCAAGATATTGCTAACGCTTCAGCCAAGCAATGGCGTGCCCTGCACAAGTCTATTCAGATAATTTTCCAAGATCCATTTTCAGCTTTGAATCCTAAAATACCCATTGGTGAGGCGATAGCTTCGGTGATTCGCAAAAGAAAACGAGCGGATAAAAAGCAAGCGGAAATGGAAACCAAGGAACTTTTAGAAAAAGTGGGACTTTTAGCAGATTACTATCCGCGTTATCCCCACGAATTTAGCGGAGGACAAAGACAGCGTATCGGTATTGCTCGCGCCTTAGCCGTACAACCTGAGTTCATTGTTTGCGATGAATCCGTCAGTGCGCTCGACGTTAGTGTGCAGGCGCAAATTCTCAACCTCCTTAACGACTTAAAAGACGAGTTTGGCTTCACCTATTTGTTTATTTCCCACGATTTGCAAATTGTAAAATACTTCTGCGATCGCATATTGGTTTTGCAAGATGGGCACTTGGTGGAGAGTGGTTTTTCCGAAGAAATTTACCGCGAGGCAAAAGAGGAGTACACGAAAAAATTGATTGCGGCGGTGGAGGGCTAAGATTTCTTGCGTCTCAATTTGCTTCGCAGCCTGCTATAGATTACAGCCTTGTCTTTTCTTTTTATTGAAAATCTAAGGCTCTAAGTTGTCGCCAAACTCGCGTTAATTTAGAGGCAAAAGTAGCTTTAAAGGAGGCTCCTATTATCTCTAGCGCGTAAGACAATGATACAATATGTTTCGCTTTGTGTTTGCGCCTACAAGAGAGTTATAAAACAAGAAGTAGACTGAATTTGCATTATTGAATAAATCCTACTTTCTATAATATACTAAATTGATAGTATGGAGCCAGCCTTACAAACCATGATTAACAATATGCCTGAGAAAACGGGCAAGTCACTCGAACAATGGAAAGTGATATTGAAAGAGAAGTCATTTGCCAAACACGGCGAAGCCCTAAACTTTCTAAAAAAGGAATTTGGTGTTAGTCACGGTTTTGCCAATACCATTGTTAAGCTTTCGCAAGATGCGCAGGAACATCCGGAAGATCTGCTAAGCGCGCAATATAAGGGCAAAGAATCGCTTCTTCCGATTTATAAGGCCTTAGTTTCTATGATGACAAAATTTGGTGAGGAGGTAAAAGTCAGCCCCAAAAAGACCAGCGTTAGCATCATTCGCAAACGTCAATTTGCCCTCATAAAACCCTCCACAAAAACCCGCATAGACTTAGGGCTGAAGTTTAACGATAAGGAGATTGGCGACCGCTTGCAAAATTCTGGTCCTTTTGGCACAATGTGTACGCATCGCGTTCAGCTTAGTGACTTAAATGAGGTGGATGAGGAACTGAAAAGCTGGTTAGTACAAGCCTACCAAGAAGCGGGTTAAAGATTATTAATAATCTTCTTTCCCCTTTTTTGCTGCGTCATAATCCGGGTGCTCTAAATAGCTTTCGTAGTCTTTTACAAAGTGATCTTTGAAAAACTGTTTCCAAAAAAGCTCTTTGCTCATGCTATCGTAATGAATAATGCTACTCTTATACTGCTTATTCATAAAAATCGACCAGATACTTACAAAGCTGATAACTAAGATCAAAGGTGCTTTAACTAATTTCTTTTGAGTACTTAACCATTGTAAAAATGCCGCCAGTCCTAAAGCCATAAAAGGTAAAAAATCAATCAATGACCGTGCGCCGAATCCACCGCCATACCACCAGCACCACCAGCTAAGGTTTACCCATAGCCCCAAGGCCAGAACAATTAAACTACTGCTAAAAAGGAGCTTCGATTTTTTAAACAAGGCAATAAAACCGAGCGCCGCAAATATTAAAAGCGGACTGTAAACAAACCAACCCTTGCGATAGCTGAAAAGTCCGTCCCAAATATGTGGATTGAGGAAAAAGAAATGTTCATCATTATAAGAGTAAATAATCCAATTACCCGTCATGTAGTGCCAGTAAAACATCTGAGGACTCACCGCGAGAAAAGCAAATAAGGCTGCTACAATGCCATATTTTAACCATGCGGCTGTCCCTTTCAAGCTTCCGCTAGATGCGAGATAAATGACCGGGAAGAGTAAAACCAGAACATTGGTGGGTCTAATTAAAATCATTAAGCCCGCTAAGGCCCCAATAGGAATGGCTAGCTTAAAACTGGGTTTATCACAAAACTTAAGGCTGAGATATAGTATAGCTGAAACTAAGAAGAAATTATAAACATGGCTCATGGGCTCTACAAAACTGTAATGCGGCATATTGCTGCCAATGTAGATTAATACTACGCTAAGATTGGCTACCCAAGGGGAGAAAAATCGTTGTAAAACCTGCCGCAAAACATAAAGTCCCCAAAGCGCAAAAAACAAGGAGGAAGCAAGTAAGGCGAAGCGATAGGGTATAGAAAAGCCATCGGCTGGGTACGCATTGTTGAGACTCGCGTAAAGATGTCCAAGCGCGAAAAAGGGGCTGTACATTATGGCCAAGCCTCCCGTCATTTTTACATAGCGATTACCCTTGGCGTCGTTATTCATATAAAAATGACGCTTGCCCCATTCAGCGGTAGGCTGCTCAAATTTCAAGTCATCATAAATAAAAAGGGCCGGCAAATAGCTGTAATAAAGCGTCATGTCCCAGTCAATAATCGGTTTTTTATCCCAAAAACGAGACAGACTGAAAACGAAAACACAGACAACTACTAGTAACCAATAGAAATTATTCGCTTTGAGAAATTTCTGCATTAAGCCAATTTCATGGTGGGAATATCGCCATCTACAATAAGCTTACCCGCAGTGGCATTTTTAATTTCATCTACACTTATACCTGGGGCTAATTCACGCAAATGGAAAGCACCATCCTTAATGTCTAAAACCCCTAAATTGGTAACTACTTTTCTAACACATCTTACGCCAGTTAAAGGCAAGCTGCATTTTTCCAAGAGTTTCGATTCGCCCGCTTTATTGGTATGCATCATCGCGACGATAATGTTTTCTGCGGAAGCAACTAAATCCATCGCTCCTCCCATGCCTTTAACCATTTTACCAGGAATTTTCCAATTGGCAATATCGCCATCTTGCGAAAGCTCCATTGCGCCCAGAACGGTCATTTGCACATGCTGGCCTCTAATCATCCCGAAGCTCATGGCTGAATCAAAAAAGCTTGCACCCGGTAATGCTGTAATGGTTTGTTTACCGGCATTAATTAAATCGGCATCTACTTGATCTTCGGTAGGGAATGGGCCCATGCCGAGAATACCGTTTTCACTTTGAAATTCAACCGAAATTCCATCGGGCACATAATTAGCTACCAAGGTAGGAATGCCTATGCCAAGGTTTACATAATATCCATCTTCTAATTCTTGTGCGATGCGTTGTGCAATTCCGTTTTTATCTAACATGCTTAAATTTTTATTTAGTTCGGCCTTTTTATCACTTCCGTAGATGAGGCTTTGTAAAAGTGTTTCTTAAGATCTTACGGTACGTTTCTCAATGCGCTTTTCGTAGTTCACCCCTTGAAAAATACGTTGCACAAAAATACCTGGGGTATGAATAAAATTAGGATCCAGTTCTCCAGCAGGAACAAGTTCTTCTACTTCTGCAACGGTAATTTTACCGGCCATGGCCATGAGAGGATTAAAATTTCGAGCGGTTCCTTTAAAAATAAGATTCCCTGCTTCGTCACCTTTCCATGCTTTTACAAAGGCAAAGTCTGCTTCGAAGGCATGCTCTAGAATATGAGGCTTATCGTTAAAATAACGCACTTCTTTGCCTTCTGCCACTTCAGTTCCATAACCAGCGGGGGTGAAAAAGGCGGGAATACCGGCACCGGCGGCGCGACATCTTTCGGCTAGGGTTCCTTGGGGAATGAGATCTACCTCTAATTCGCCACTCAGCATTAGTTTTTCAAAGAGATCATTTTCCCCTACGTAGGAGCTAATCATCTTTTTAATTTGACGAGTTTGGAGGAGTAAACCTAAGCCAAAATCATCCACACCGGCATTATTACTAATACAGGTTAAGTTTTTGGCGCCGTTGCTGCGAATGGCTAAAATGGAATTTTCGGGAATGCCACTCAAGCCAAAACCACCCAGCATTAGGGTCATATTATCTTTTAATCCTTGTACTGCCTCTTCGGCATTTTTTACAACTTTTCGTATCATTTTTAATCGATATCAAATTGGGGATCAACATTATTGCGAAGGCCAGTGGTATCGTTACTGAAACTTTGCCCCTGCGACGCTTTATAGGCCGCACAATTAAGTTCAATAGTAAGCGGTTCCACGGGTTTTTCAAAATCACCTTTGCTTATGCCAAGGTCGGGATTGGAATAGCATTTACGCATGAAAAGGGCCCATACGGGTAGGGAGACCGTAGCTCCTTGTCCGTAATAGGTGCCGCCGAAATGGGCCGAACGATCTTCGCAGCCGCCCCAAACCCCGGTAATTAAATTGGGAACCATACCCATAAACCAGCCATCGGCATTGTTTTGCGTAGTACCTGTTTTTCCTGCAATAGGATTAGTGAAGGCATAAGGAAAGCCCGTTACTACATCATTGGTATAGGTTCCCCAAGCGGAACGCAAGCGAGCCCCTGTTCCACCCAGGGTAACTCCCTTTAAAAGGTCTGTTACTACATAAGCATCTTGGGCGCTCATTACTTCATTGGTTTTGGGACTAATTTCTTGAAGGATCACCCCATTTTTATCTTCTATGCGGGTAATAAAAATCGGTTCGGTATACACTCCTTTGTTCGCAAAGGTGGTGTAGGTGCCCACCATATCGTATACCGATAAATCTACCGTGCCTAAAGCGATGGAAGGCTGAGGATCAATTTCATCTTTCACTCCCATTTCGTGGAGCAGACGAATAACGGGCTCGGGACCGACCTGCTTCATTAAATAGGTGGTGACACTATTTACACTGTGGGCAAGTGCATATTTTAAGGTATAAACACCGCCGTATTTATGGTCCGAGTTTTCCGGACACCAATCTTTTAATAAGTTAAACTTACCCCGCTCGATGCAAGTGCGCACATTAGGAACTTCAAAGCAAGGAGAGTAGCCTTTTTGTTTAATGGCGGTTGCGTAAACAAAGGGCTTGAAAAGTGAGCCTGCTTGTCTTTTTCCTTGAATTACGTGGTCGTATTTAAAGTGGCTAAAATCGATACCACCCACCCAGGCTTTAATAAAACCTGTTTGCGGTTCAACCGAAAGTAGTCCACTTCGGTAGAAGTGTTTGTAATAACGAATTGAGTCGAGGGGAGTCATAAGGGTATCAATATCTCCTTGGTAAGAGAATACGCTCATTTGACGCGGGGTATTAAAAACGATATCAATACTATCGTTCGACATACCTTTCTTTTTTAAGCCACGGTAGCGCGGACTGCGGCGCATGGCTTGCTTAAGAATATTGTCAATTTGACTTTCGGTCACAGAATGGAAGGGCGCTGTTTTCCGTCCTTTTTCCATCTTAAAAAACACGCGTTGTAGATTACTCATATGCTCATTTACCGCTTCTTCAGCGTAAGCTTGCATGCGTGAGTCTAGCGTTGTGTATATTTTAAGACCATCGGTATAGAGGTTATAAGAACTACCATCTGCTTTCGGGTTTTCTTTAATCCAATCGGCCATGTATTGCCTTAGGTATTCACGAAAATAAGGGGCTTGCCCGTCGAAGTGACGTTGCCTTTGAAAATCTAAAACAATAGGACGATCTTTTAAAGTATCATAGGCTTCTTGCGTAAGCATATTATTGCGAATCATTTGCCGATAGACCACATTGCGACGCTCTTGCATTAATTCGGGTTTGCGCTTGGGGTTATAGAGGGAGGGGTTTTTAGCCATTCCTACAATTACCGCTGCTTGTTCTAGCGTGAGGCTATCCGTGCTGCTATTGAAATAGATGGCTGCCGCCGATTGCACTCCAACCGCATTGTAAATGAAGTCGAGCTGATTAAAATACATGGCAATAATTTCTTGCTTGGTGTATTGCCTTTCCAGCTGAACGGCGATAATCCACTCTTTCAGTTTTTGACGGATACGGTCGATAATATTTTTAGGATCTTCTGAGAAGAGTTGTTTGGCCAACTGCTGGGTAATGGTACTTCCCCCTCCGGCCGAACCTAATTTTATCACTGCCCGCGCTAAGGCTTCGAAGTCTATGCCGGAATGATCGTAATAGCGTTCATCTTCAGTAGCTACTAAGGCATTCACCAGGTGAGGAGAAAGCTGCTCATAATCAACGTGGGTGCGGTTATCATGGTAAAACTTACCAAGTAATTCACCATCAGAACTTATAATTTGGGTGGCTAAGTTGCTTTTGGGGTTTTCAATTTCATCGAAAGTGGGCAGAGGACCAAAACCGCCCAAAGCGGTAATCCCGATAAGTAAAGCAAGGCTAAAAACACCGATAAAAATGAGCCACCAAAATAGTTTTACATAGCGGCGATAGTCGTTTTTTTTGGGGCTATTTGTTGTCTTTGCCATCTTCAATTTTATATATGGTTAAACCAACCTCTTCTACGCCAGTTAAAGCGTCAGTGCGCATGGCCTGACTGAACTCGAATGTGTAAATACCCTTCTTGCGAAAGCTTAAAGGTTCGCGGCGATAAGCGCGTTGAAAGGTTTTAAGCTCACCAATGCCATCTCCCAACCAACGCCCATAGGCATCGGCTAAAAATAATTGGGCCGTATCGGCGTATTCGGTACTTTCTTCCGAAAGGATTTTGCGGAAAAGGTAAAGGTTGCTGTAAGGGTAATTGTCGTTAGCGCGTAGGTTAAAAACTAAAGCGTAAGCGCTGCTCGTGTCGTCAATTTCTACTTGAAAACGGGCACTGCTATCGGCTATCCAACCGCTCTTGTTTACCTTTAAATATTCTTCAAAATAGGGGCGTTCATCGCAGCTGCTTAAATTAAAAGCAGCTGCAATAATTACTAAGAGAGGCGCTACTGAGGTATACCTAAACATTTTATTCACCTTGATTGCCTTTGTTTTTAGGTTTGTAACGTCTGCGGTTGGGTCGTCTTTTTGGCTGACCATTTTCAGCATTTTCGGCTTTTGCTTCGGGGTTTACTTTAGCCTCAGGCTTATTGGCTGGTTTAGGGCTAGCTTTTGGGGCCGTTTTCGCATCGAGATCCTTCGCGTTTCTAGCCGTAGGGTTCGCTCTATTGTTAGATCCTCTGCTCGGGTTGCTATTGCGTTTACGGTTATTGCTGTTGCGGTTATTGCGACCTTTTTGACTTTTATTATCGAAGCGGGTAAGTTCATCTTGTCCTACCACGTTTTCGTAGCTTTTTTCTTCTGTTTGAACCGTATTAACATTAAAATTATCAAGTGAATCGGGTTTTTCACCCTTTTCATTCATTGCTATAATGGCGTTTACATCAGCAAGTTTAATGGCAAGCCACTCGTTATTTCCTGGCGTAGGATTAGCATACCAAAGAACTTCTTTAAAAATATCCATTTTCATGAAATACGCATCGCCTGCTTTCGTCTGCAGGTTTTTACTGGTATCCGGAAATTTTTTAAGAGCATCTAAGTAAGTGTCGAGCTCGTAATTAAGGCAGCATTTTAATTTACCGCATTGTCCCGCTAGTTTCGTAGGATTAAGCGACAATTGTTGGTAACGTGCCGCGGCCGTATTAACCGAACGGAAATCGGTGAGCCAAGTGCTACAGCACAATTCGCGGCCGCAAGAGCCAATACCTCCAATTTTACCCGCTTCTTGGCGTGAACCAATCTGACGCATTTCCACGCGTACTTTAAACTCAGAAGCAAAGCGTTTTATGAGCTCACGAAAATCCACGCGATCTTCCGCGATATAGTAAAAAGTAGCCTTGGCATTATCACCTTGGTACTCTACATCGCTTAGCTTCATATCTAAGTTTAATTCTTTCACTATTTCGCGGCTGCGCACCATACTGGCATGCTCGCGTTCTTGGGCAATGCGCCAAAGGTCGATGTCGCGCTGATTAGACTTGCGGTAAAGTTTTCTAACCTCAGGTGATTCTACATTGAGACGTTTCTTCTTCATTTGTAGGCGAACCAATTCTCCCGTAAGGGAAACCGCGCCTATGTCATGACCAGGTGAACCCTCTACGGCCACCACGTCGCCCATATAAAGCTTGAGATTATTAACGTTTTTAAAATACTCTTTACGACCATTTTTAAAACGAACTTCTATACAATCAAAAGGATTTACCGAACTAGGTAACTCCATATCACTAAGCCAATCAAAAACTGTAAGTTTCTCGCAACCGTCTACGCCACAAGCGCCGTTACTTTTACAACCTTTGGGAATGCCACTGCTACTACAACTTCCACAACCCATTCAATCTATATTTTGTGTGCATTAAAATAAAATTTGTGCTATCTCGCAAATATAGGATTTCGTAACTATGGTAAAATCTATTCCCGCCTATCATTTTTGGCTAATTTTAGCGTTCACATACGCAAGAAGCTCTGTTACGATGAATAAATGCTATTGGTTAATTTTATTTTTTCTCCCTTTTGTATCTAAATCGCAGATATCGAATAACTTAGGAGTGTGGGTGGACCACTTACCTTATGCGAACTCGGTGGACATTGTAGAGGAAAACGGAATAACCTATGTGGCTTCCGAGCAAGGATTATACACTTATAATCTTAGCGATCGGGCGATTAATCGGGTTTCGAAGGTAAATGGATTAAGTGATGTGGGCTTAACTTGTATCGCTTACAGCGAGAGGACGGATGAACTTTTAATCGGTTATGAAAATGGAAACTTGGATATTTACCGCGATGGAGAGGTAACAACTTTTCCCGATTTACGGTTAAGTAGCAATTACAGTGGGTTAAAACGCATTAACCATATCCACATCTTAGACAGTGTCGCTTTTATTGCCACCAATTTTGGCATCTTAGCTTATGAAATACCCTCGGGCTTAGTACGTGAAACCTATATTATTGGCCCTAATGGTACTACTTTAGGGGTTAATCAGATTAGCGATGATGGCGATACGCTTTATGCGGCAACACCCAATGGATTGTACAAAGCTCCCCTTAACTCGGCAAAATTTTTCTTTGCCAATTGGAAGAAAGATCCTCAAATGGGACGCTCGGTCAATCTTATCTGTTATTTTGATAACCGCCTTTTTGTAAATCGCAATATCGCGACGAATAGGGATTCAATTTATTATCGTGAAAACGGGCAGTGGTTGCATTTCGATGCCAATGAAATTGCCGATAACCGCGCCCTACGCGAATCGAAGGGGACCTTGGTAGTGGTAAATAATTTTAGTGCTCGCGCCTATGATGCGAATTTTCAATTTGTAAAAAACTGGAACGCGATAACGGTGGGTGATAGTGCTTTTAGTCCGGTTGCAGCGGTGATGGGTACCAATCCTGAAAATTTTTGGATCGCGGATGCGGCTGCGGGAATATATCAAGTCTTTCAAATTTTTCCTTTTCCCTTGGTGCCCAATAGTCCGCGTACCAAAAACGTAATGCGCATGCAGCAAAGTGATTTTGGACTTTTGGTTTGTCCGGGTGGTATTGATGCGGTTGGAACACCGCAGTTTAATTCAGAAGGTTTTTTTCGACTACTTGATCTAGAGTGGACTAATTATCGTTCAGGTGAATTTGAGGGCTATAAGGATATTGTGGAAATAATTCCGCATCCTACCGAGGCCAATATATTTTATGCTTCTGCTTACGGAACGGGAATTTTGGAGCTTTTCATTTCAGGTGAGGAAGTTCGCGTTGAGCGCTTAATTAACGAGGCTAGCACTAATGGTGTGTTACCTTCTATTCAAGGCCAGGGTAATCATCGTGTGGCCGATATGGACATGGATCAAAACGGTAATATTTGGTTCAGTAATTCTTTAACCGAAAAGCCTTTAGGCGTAATTCGTCCTGATGGAAAGATCGAAAGCTATAGTTTAGGAGCCTCGGGTTCAGGTGCTAATGTGTTAAAAGTTATGGCTACTACTTCCAGCCAAGTTTGGTTACAGGTACGTAATGGTGGTTTAATAGTGGTGCGTTTAGAAGACGGTATTCCCGCCGAAAACCGCAGATTAGGCTCTTCGGAAGGTTCTGGTAACCTACCCTCGGAAACGGTTCTTTCCTTTGCGGAAGATTTGGATGGCGAAATTTGGATCGGTACGAACGAGGGTTTAGCAGTGCTCTTTAGTCCTGAAAATATTTTTGAAGCGAATCGTAGTTATGATGCCTCTATCATTGTTATAGATGAGGATGGCGATGGCAATGGCGAAAGAGTTTTAGGAACGGAGGCCATCAATGATATTGAAATTGACGGCTCTAATAAAAAGTGGTTTGGAACGGTAAATAGTGGTGTTTTCTATACCAATGAAAACGGAAGGGTTCAACTTTTACGTTTCTCCAAAGAAAACAGTCCCTTAGCGAGTAATACTATTTTGGATATTGAAATTGATGATAAAACGGGCATGGTGTACTTTGGTTCTGATCAAGGAATAGTGTCCTACCAAGGGCAGGCCACAGCCGGCGAAGAGCGCATGACGGATGTTTTTGCTTATCCTAATCCCGTGGAGCCTGGCTACTCGGGTCCTATCTTAATTCGCGGTTTGGTAACCAATGCACAGGTTAAAATCACCGATTTGGAAGGCAATATTGTTTTTGAAACCGTGGCAGAGGGTGGGCAAGCCATTTGGAGTGGCAACCGTTTTAACGGCGAACGCGTGGCTTCGGGGATTTACTTGGCTTTTATTAGCGACGATTTAGGGGCCAATACGGAAGTGGCTAAAATTATGATTATCAATTAATGCAAATTCGCAGCGAAGCGATTATTCTGCGGGCGGTAAAGTATGGCGATTCCAGCATGGTACTTACCGTTTTCGGCCCTGAATGCGGACTTCTATCATTAATTAGTAGTGTTTCTCGGACCAGTAAAACAGGTTTACGTCAGCCATTAATGCAGGTCCTAAGCTTGGTTGAAATAGTTTATAGCGACAAATCGAAGGGGCAATTAAAGCGATTGCAAGAATTGCGTTTGGTGTATCCTTACCAAGAAATTCCCTTTGACCCAGTTAAATCTTGCTTAGCTCTTTTTTTGGCAGAACTACTCAGTAAATCCTTAAAGGAAGAAGCCGCCGCTCCGCAATTGTATCAATTTCTAAAAGAAGCCTTTATTTTTTTAGACGAGGAGCAGGCCTCTTTGGGAAATTTCCTGCCGGCTTTTTTAATGGATTTCAGTGCTTTTTTAGGCTTCGAGCCCCATTTTAAAAAAGATAGCGAAGCACCCTATTTTGATTTGCTAGATGCGCAAGAAATCTTGGTGGAGCCTCTTCATTCTTATTATATCTATGGCAATGAAGCCCGCGTTTGGGCCGCTCTTCAGGCAGAAGGCTATAAAAATTCAGCGACCGTTGCTTTAAAAAACTCTAGTCAGCGACGGCAGGTTTTAGAAAACATTCTTAGTTATTACCGCTTGCACTTCACCGACTTCGGGAAGTTGAAGTCTTTACCCGTTTTGTACGATCTATTACACTAGTCTGTAATTTCTAAGGTATTTAAAATACTCTCCAATTCGAAGAGTGTTTTACGTTTCTTTTTATCAGGCTGTAGTAAAAACGCATCTATATAAATAAGCTGTTTATGCTTTTCGTCGTAAATGCTATAGCTTACAAAGGGGCCGCCCATAATGTCGCCTTCGCTACGCCAAAGTCCCCGAGTTTTTAGCGCGAAATTATTGGAAATTTCAGTGGGTTCGCTTTGAGGTTTAATAAGATCTTCGGTAACCATATAGCTGTTTTCACGGGCACCCGCTACATAGAGTTTAGTGAGGCTATCGCGCAGGGGAACAAGATGTTCGCCAATTATAGCGCCTTCTTGCGGAAGCGGCCCGCGGTAAATAATAATACCCATATCATTCACTTTGGTACGGCGCCAATAAATCACCAGGTTTTTCTTTTCTACGCTAATTTCAAAATCTTTGGGGATGCTAATTTTGATATGATTTTCGGCTAGAAAATCGGGATAGAGTTTATGGGTAAGAGCGGCAATGCGTTTACTCATGCGTAGCATTTCGCGCTGCTCGATAAGGGCGTCCATTTCTTTATTCTTGGCTAAAATATGCTTACGCAGAAGGGCTTCGGTAGGGGCTTGAAGGTAAAATACTAACTGATCGCGAGCCCATTTATCGTTTTCACTGGTAAAGATGGTGCTATCACCGAGGCTAAGAAGCACTAAATAGCGCGATCTTTTTAGTAAATCGCCGAAATCCCGGCTACCTACTTGTCGAACAGTATAAAGTGGTTCGGGTTGCGGTAAGCCGTAGGTCATGGCTGTGAAATGCTTTAAGAAGGCATCTCCGGCAGGGCCATCCCAAACTTTATCCTCGGCAATAACGAGAATATCTAAAATGCCGCCATTACTAGGGGGCAGCACCTTTTCGCTGCCAAAAATACCTGAGGCTCCCTTGCCTTCTTCCGAATTAGTGCAGGCACTCACAAGAGTAAGACTTACGAAAAGAAGAAAGAAGGATTTTAGAGCATTCATAGGCGTTTAACTTTCTTTATAAATTTTGAGGGTCATTCCTGGTTTTAAACGACGGGCATTGTCAATATTGTTCCACGACATAATGTTTTCCGCACTAATACCGGGATATTTTTGAGCAATGGAGTAAAAAGTCTCCCCATCTTGCACGCGGTAATTTTCGTATTCTCCGCTTTTACTGGATGTAGAAGGGGTATTACTGCTTATGGAGCTGTTAGAAGCGACAGTTTCAGTGGGTAAGCGACGCGGGTAAATAGTTAGTCTTTGCCCTATATGTATGGTATTACCGCGTAATCCGTTCCAGCTGCGAATGCTGCTAACACTTACGCCATATTTTTGGGCGATTGTTCCTAAAACTTCTCCCCGGCGCACCTTGTGGCGGATACGATCGTTCATGGGAACTTCTTCGGGCACTTCCGCTTGGTTTTCTTCGAAATGTAGGGCTGCTATTTTGTAAATCGAATCTTCGTTACTAACAAAAAGGCCAATTTTATCTTGCGGTAAAACCAAAGCATAGGCGCCTCCTTCTTTTTTAGGAATAAGCTTATGACGGTATGCAGGGTTGAGGAATTCCAATTCTTCTTCACTAATGTCTATTAGTTTAGTAATCTGCTCGAAGCTAAGGCGCTCTTTAATATTTACCGTGTCCGTACTAAAAAAAGAAGGCTTTAATTGAGTAGCGAAGATGAGGTGCTCCGCATGGTAATTCATAATGTAATTTACTGCAATAAAGGCGGGAACGTAGCTTGCTGTTTCACGTGGAAGGTAGGGACGAATGGCCCAATAATCTTTTTGACCACCACTGCGACGAATCGCTTTATTTACATTGCCTGGCCCAGAATTATAGGCCGCTAATGCTAAGTTCCAATCATCGAAAATGCGATAAAGGTGAGTGAGATATTGGCAAGCCGCCTCGGTAGATTTAATGGGATCATTACGCTCGTCGATATAGCTATTAACGTTAAGGCCATTCATTTTCCCTGTGGCGTACATAAACTGCCATAAACCCGTTGCACCTACGCGTGAACGTGCCATTGGATTTAAGGCCGACTCAACTACCGCTAGATATTTAAGCTCTAGGGGCATGTCGTATTTATCCAAAGCTTGCTCGAAAAGGGGGAAGTAATATTGGGCTAAACCAAGCATTTTACTAACCTGCTCGCGACGACGAATGGAGTACAATTCGATATACGATTTTACGGTAGAATTGTAGCCTAAGGCCATGGGGCTGAGCTCATTTAAGGCAGCTAAGCGAGCGGCATAAATGCTATCGCTAAAGCGAGGAGCTTCGGCATTGGTGGTGTTCCAAAGCATAATGCTATCGGAATCGTTCAAGCGAACGCTATTTAAATCTTCAAAAAAGCTAAGACTTAGCAGGCTGTCGAGACGAGCCGCAAAAGGATCATCCTCCAATTGAATAGCGTCTAAAGCCACTAATTTGGGTTTGACTATACTATCGGTTTCCCCTTTCTTAGGATTTCCTCCTAATAGCATAGCAGGGAGGAAAAACACCTGGCTAGTGAGTAAAATTATTTTTTTCTTCATAAGGCTTAGAGCTAAGAAGGGAATTTACAGAATAATAAAGAGCCCCTCAATGAGGGTTTAACGAAAGGACTAACCTTTAATTGTTAACTAATGTGTGTGCAAATTGCAGCAAATCAGCTTCTTCGTATTTGGCTGCCGTAAATTGCATTCCAAGGGGTAGTCCGTTTTTATGTTGGGCTAGCGGCAAGGAAATAGAAGGGCAACCGGTAATGTTTGCGTGTACAGTGAAGATATCTTCTAAATACATTTGGGTGGGATCACTTTCCACTTGGTTTAGGGGGAAAGGCGTGTGCGGCGTGGTTGGTGAAAAAATGAAATCATAATCTTGGAAGATTTCATTGGTTTTGTCGCTAACCAAGCGGCGAGTTTTCTGAGCTTTACCGTAATAAGCATCGTAATACCCACTGCTTAAAACGAAGGTTCCTAAAAGGATACGACGTTTTACTTCGGTACCAAAGCCTTCGGTACGGGAAAGCTTATAAGTGCTTTCTAAATCGTGAGCATTAGGACTGCGATATCCAAAATGAATTCCGTCGTAGCGCGCTAAGTTACTGCTTGCTTCAGCGGTGCTCAAAATATAATAAGTAGGAACAAGATACTCGAGCAGCGGAAAGTCGATCGCTTCTACGGTATGCCCGGCTGCTCTTAGTTTTTCGATCAAGGCTACTGCTTGAGCGCGTACTTCGGGATCGAGGCTCGCATTTTCTAGCGTATCTTTAAAATAGGCAATCTTGCGTGCTTGTTTTTCCCCATCTAGGGAAACCGGAGTAACCTCGCGTTGGCTGCAGGTATTATCGTATTGATCGGCGCCGGCCATTATTTCGTAAAGCAGGGCGGTATCTTCAATTGAATTTGCGAAAGGACCGATTTGGTCGAAACTAGAGGCAAAAGCAATAAGTCCGTGACGTGAAATCCGTCCGTAACTGGGTTTAAAACCGTAAATGCCAGTAAAGCTGGCGGGTTGACGAATAGAACCACCGGTATCACTACCGAGACTGGCCATGCATAAACCAGCGGCTACTGCAGCAGCGCTACCGCCCGATGAACCACCGGGAACAAGGTTTTTATCGAGAGGATTTTTCACGGGACCGTAATAACTAAAACGGTTGGAAGAGCCCATGGCGAATTCGTCACAGTTGAGGCGACCAATTATAATCGCATCCTCTTCTAAAAGCCTTTCTACGGCAGTGGCCGAATAAAGGGAGGTAAAACCTGAAAGTATTTTACTGGCGGCGGTGAGGCCATGATCTTGGTAGGCGATATTGTCTTTTACGCCAATTACCATTCCCGCCAATCTCCCCGCGGTACCATGTTTTATTTTGGCATCAATTACCGTGGCTCTACTCCGAGCATCGTGGGAGTATACCTCCACGAAGGCATTAAGGTCTTTATGATCCTCAATTTTTTGTAGGTAATGCTCTACCAGCTGTGTGCAACTGGTTTTACCATTACTTAAATCGTATTGTAGAGCCTGAAGGGTAGAATAGTCCGCCAAGGTATTTTACTTAAAAGTGTATTAATTAGGCTTTGCCGCCTTTATCTGTGTCTTTGTTGTCTTTGTCGTCTTCTTTTACAGCATCTTTAAATTCTTTGATGCCACCGCCTAAGCCGCGCATCAACTCAGGAATTTTACGACCTCCAAATAATAAGAGGACAAGCGCTACTATAAGAATGATTTGCCAAGGACCAACAAATCCTAACATGACAGATAATAGAGTCATAATAATTTATGAATGAAATTTGGGTGCAAAGTTACTAAAAGAATAGGCTCGGCTGGGCTAAAGACGGTACTCATATTTTGGAGACTTTTAGGGCGGGGGATAAGAGCGGATCAGGCGGTTGCTCACAGATCTGATTTCCTTGTGAATGCCGCTTTATTTACTGTGCAGAAATATTATTAATATCAAAGTAGTAATTAATGCTAATATTTTGTGTTGGTGCACTTATACCTAGTTTAGATTGAACACTGTTGTTGTATAATTACCTGCATTGGGAAGTGCGATATTTAACTCATTTCCCGGAACCGGATAGGCTTGCACCTTATGGGTAAGTACGTCCTCACGAAGTCCGATATGGTAATCAATACTTACTGGTAAGTCGAAGGGAATAATTCCATTCGTGTCACTGCTTTTTTGATAAATGCTGTGAATGATAGAGTCACTCATCGCAATTGCTCTAAACTGAGCGTTGATGTTTGGTATTGCTATATTGTTGTTTGCGTTTTGAAAGAGAAAAGTGCCTTGGCCGTAGGTGGTATCTGGGGGCCTTTGGGCAGAAAGGCCAATGAATGCCAACATGAGCATTAGGGCGAGGCGAGGGCTACTGCTGTTTTTTAAGAATAATCTGTAAAGCTTCAGAAACATAGGGCTGAGTATAAGCATCTAAAATACAAAAGCCTAAGTAATGGGCGGCGTAGATTTTTAAATATCTCGGGGCGCTTAAGCTAATTTAACATCGAAAGGAGTTTCTTAGCATTTGCTTATTGCTTTACTAAAGGTTTTGGCCTTTCAGAATTTCGTGTGTCCATCGCTTCCTGAGAAATTAATCGTCCCTTTTTGATGTCCTCCTTGCTCCTATTGAGCATATCTATTTGTTCGGCGGTCAGTTTCTCCATCTCGCGCTCTGTTGAAATGAGATAGTTAAATTATCATGGCCATAGAAAAGTCTTTATTCTTGATGGTCAAAATTTTATGAGTCAACTTACTAGGTATCTTGTTAATCTTGGCTATAATTCTTTAATATATTTTACAAGTTCGGAAAACTCTCCTGGTTAGCCATTTCTAAGTTTTAAAAGTAGAATGGAGAATTGACATGTATCTAATTAGATACTTTTGTACCTTTGTATTATGCCGACAATTGACAGGTTTGATGGAATTCGGATAAATGTATATAACGGTGATCATAGACCACCGCATGTTCACGCTTTGTATAACGAATTTGAAGCGCTTCTATGTATTGAGACCTTAGAAGTTTACGCAGGTGATTTGCCGACAAAGCAAATGAAGAAGGTAATGGATTGGTTAACGGAAAATGGCGAATGGGCCTTATCCGTCTTTTATGAGCTTAATGAAAATTTGAAATGAGAAAAAACATTAAAATGCCCCGGATCCTAAAGATTAATAAAATTGAAAAACACATGATTAGTGTGACCTTCAATAATGGTTCAGCGAGACTTATTGATTTTAAGAAGGTCTTGGAAAGTATTGGGGTTAACAGGAGCTCTCCTGCATTTATTCTTTTTCAAGAAAATGAGCTGATTAAGGCGGAGCTGCGAAATCACACACTATCTTTTTCTAATGTTGAGCAATTTATCACGCTTAGAAACGGCGAGAAGGAGCAAGTGCCTTTTGAAATTGGGGCCGATATTTTGTTAAAATTTAGCGTGCCAGAGAAAGCGGACTTCCTTTTTCAATTAGGTAGTCTCATTAAAGAGTCAAGACGAAAAGCGGGCCTTAGCCAACAAGAACTTGCCTTAAAGAGTGGAACCTCTCGGACCTATATCTCGCGCATCGAAAATGATAAATCGGATATTGAACTGGCCACCTTGCGCAAGATTATTGAGATAGGCTTGGGAAGAGAGTTGGAAATAAAAATTAAGTAAGCGCGATCAGGTTTGCATCGGGCCGTTCTTTGTTGGACTTTATTTTATCGAAAGGATAGAACGGATTTGATCGATGCGCCAATTTTTAAAGACTCCTTTCAATTTCCCCTTTCCCACCCAGTCCTCCCCAAAGCTTTAGCAATAATTGCTTCCGCTTTCCCTCGCAAATTGGTATCTTCCCCGCCACATTGCGCTTATGGAAACACTGATTAAATTAAAGCAAATCACCCGCGATTTCGCCCTTGGCAGTCAAACTGTTAAGGTACTGAAAGGCATCGATTTGAATATTGAGAAAAATGAGTATGTAGCCCTCATGGGCCCCTCAGGTAGCGGAAAATCTACCTTAATGAACTTGCTTGGCTGCCTCGATACACCAACAGGCGGCGAGTATTGGCTTAATGGTCAGGATGTCAGTAAAATGAGCGATAATGAACTAGCCGAGGTGCGCAACACCGAGATTGGCTTTGTCTTCCAAACTTTTAACCTCCTGCCGCGTAGTACGGCTCTTGAGAATGTAAGTCTTCCCATGGTTTACGCGGGCAAGAGCAGCAGTGAAAGAGTAAGTCGTGCCACCGACGTACTCGATCAAGTGGGACTTTCCGACCGCATGGATCACCGTCCTAATCAACTTTCGGGTGGGCAGCGCCAAAGAGTTGCCGTAGCGCGCGCCCTCGTAAATAAACCTTCCATCATCCTCGCCGATGAACCCACTGGTAACCTCGATTCGAAAACCTCGGTGGAAATCATGAACCTCTTTAAAGATATTCACGCCTTGGGGAACACCGTTATTTTGGTAACACACGAAGAAGAAATTGCGCGATACGCGAAACGCATCATACGCCTACGCGATGGAATTATTGAATCAGACGAATTAAATTAAAATATGGATTTAAACCTCAGTGGTAAAAATGCCCTTGTATGCGGAGCCAGCGATGGCATCGGTAAAGCCACCGCATTAGAATTAGCTCGCATGGGCGCAACCGTTACTCTTATCGCTCGTAATCCCGAAAAATTGCAAAGCGTTCTTGCCGAGTTATCTACCCCGAGTGGCCAAACACATCAATTTTTAAGCGCCGATTTTAACGATCTTATTTCTCTAGAATCAGTAATTACCGCGGCTTTAGAAAAAGGTGAGACGTACAATATTCTTATCAATAATACCGGCGGCCCGCCCGCTGGACCTGCCCATAGCGCTGAGCTTGAGGCTTTTATTACCGCTTTTCGTCAGCATTTATTAGCCAACCAGCTTATCACGAAACTGCTTTTGCCTAAAATGCGCGCCTCCAAGTATGGGCGCATTATTAATGTAATTTCCACATCTGTGAAAGCGCCTTTACCCAATTTGGGAGTAAGTAATACTATTCGCGGCGCGGTAGCTAACTGGTCTAAAACGCTGTCGCGTGAATTGGGCCCCGATGGTATTACCGTAAATAATGTACTGCCGGGTGCTACGGAGACCGGTCGTTTAACGGGCATCATCACTAATAAGGCCAATAAAACGGGCGCTAAGGAAGATGAGGTAGCCCAAGAAATGACGGCCGAAATTCCTTTAGGTCGATTTGCCGCTCCGGCAGAAGTGGCCAATGCCATAGCCTTTTTAGCCTCACCAGCGGCGGCTTATATTAGTGGTATTAACCTTCCGGTAGATGGGGGAAGAACACCAAATCTCTAAGCATGGAAATTATTGCAAACTACATAAATGGGGCCTTAGTAGCGCCTCAAGGGGGCGAGTATATCGATAATTACGAGCCAGCCACAGGTAAGGTATATGGTAAAATTCCTCGCTCGCAGGCAGATGACGTCGCCGCAGCAGTACAAGCTGCCGAAGCGGCATTTCCGGCTTGGTCGGCCCTAAGTATTCAAGAGCGCTCGCGTTTTTTGCTTAAAATTTCGGAGGCAATCGATGCCAAGTTGGGCCATCTAGCGCAAGCGGAAAGCCGCGATAATGGCAAGCCTATAAAGTTAGCGGAAGCGGTGGACATTCCTCGTGCCCGCGACAATTTCGCTTTCTTCGCAACGGCTATTTTGCACCAAGAAGACGAGTTTCACAATATGGGCGAAAAGGGTTTTAACTATACCTTACGCCAGCCAATTGGCACGGTAGCTTGTATTTCACCTTGGAACTTGCCCTTATACTTATTTACTTGGAAAATTGCACCCGCCCTGGCTTCGGGTAATTGCGTGGTAGCCAAACCTTCGGAAGTAACACCTTTTACCGCCTTTTTGCTTTCGCAGATTTGCATAGAAGTAGGCTTACCAGCAGGGGTTTTAAATATCGTTCATGGCTTAGGGGCTGAAACGGGACAAGCCATGGTAGAGCATCCTAAAGTGAAGGCTATTTCCTTTACCGGAGGAACTGCTACAGGAGCGCGAATTGCTAGCATTGCCGCACCACAATTTAAAAAATTATCGCTCGAGTTGGGCGGAAAAAACCCCAATATTATTTTTGCCGACTGCGATTTAGAGCGTGCGATTAATATCAGCGCTCGTGCCGCCTTTGCCAATCAGGGACAAATTTGTCTTTGCGGCAGTCGCATCTTTATTGAGCGTTCCATTTACGAAGACTTTAAGAAAGGCTTTTTACAGCGCGTGGCTAGCTTAAAAGTGGGTCCGCCCCAAAAAGCCGACTCGCGCATGGGCGCTCTAGTTTCTAAAGAACATTTAGAAAAAGTATTCTCCTATATCCAATTGGCACAAGAAGAAGGCGGAAAGGTTTTAGCCGGCGGCCATAAAGTGAATTTACCCGCGCCTTACGATCAGGGCTATTATTTAGAGCCCACCGTTATTGAAGGTTTGGCCTTCGATTGCCGCACCAATCAGGAAGAAATATTTGGACCAGTTGTTACCCTTAGCCCTTTCGACAGTGAAGCCGAAGTTTTAATGATGGCCAATAGCACTGAGTACGGATTGGCGTGCACCATTTTTACAGAAAACCTGAACAAAGCCCACCGTGTAGCCAAAGAAATTCACAGCGGCATCGTTTGGATTAACGACTGGTTAGTACGCGATTTACGTACGCCTTTTGGGGGAATGAAAAACAGTGGCGTGGGCCGCGAAGGTGGTTTTGAAGCCTTGAAGTTTTTTACCGAAGCGAAAAACGTTTGTGTGAATTATTAAGAAGGAGTACTGAGACCGCTAAGTCTTTTAGATTTTAGACTGCTGCGCTGTGAGACTGGAGCTGTTCTTAAAATGATCGCGCCTATCACGCTAAGTTAAATTCATGTGAAAATTTAGCGCGAAGATTTAGACCTATTTTCAAACTACGAGCCCTAGATTAAACAAAATCAAGACTTTAATTAAGATGTGTGCTCTTTTCAATTTGGATACGAATCGCCAAAACGGCTTATAGGTTCTTGCAATTTTTACCTTTGCATTAAATAAAACCAAAAATGCAGTTAAGATCAGTCGATGTAGTAGAGCATATTGATCCCGAAGATTTTTACCAGCGCTACGTTAAAACTCTTACCCCAGTTAAGCTGACAAACTACGCGAAAGACTGGCCCGCGTTACAAAAGTGGACCTATTCTCATTTAAAGGAAATCGCCGGAAGGCATAAGGTGAAATTGCACGGTGCCTGGCAAGATCATGAGCCAACGCAAATAGAAATGCCTGCTGTTAAGGAGGTTACTTTTGCCGAGTATTTGGATATCTTGGAAAAAGACACTCCTTCCGATTTGCGAATTTTCCTATTCAACCTCTTTAAATTAGAGCCATCCTTATTAAAGGATTTTACTTTTCCGCCCATTATGGAGGGTTATTTAGAAGATTACCCTTATCTGTTTTTTGGCGCTGCGGGTAGCGATGTGCGCTTACATTATGACATCGATTTGTCGAACGTTTTTATAACGCAGTTTGGCGGCACTAAGCGTATTACCCTATTTGACCAAAGTCAAACAAAGTACCTCTATAAATTACCTTTTACCACCCATAGCGCCGCCGATATACGCGCCGCTGACTATGAAAAGTATCCCGCCTTAAAATTGGCGGAAGGTTGGCAGACCGAACTCAAACCAGGTGAGACTCTTTTTATGCCTGCCGGAATTTGGCATTATATAGAATATTTAGGAGGAAGTTTTTCTTTAAGTCTGCGCACTTTAAACCCGACGCGATTAGGGAAAATTCACGGGGCGTATAATGTTTTTGTGATTCGCAAATTGGACGAATATCTGCATAAGTTTTACAAAAACAGTTGGGGTGATTATAAATTGCGTACCGCGATAGAACGCACCAATGAAATTGTAGCTGAGCAGTTAGCCGATCGTAATTCGATAAAATAGTTTCTCCTTTTTAAGTCTGGTTTTGAACCTCCTCTAAGGCAAAAATTTTACCTTAGAGGAAAATATACTCTTGCGTAGAATTCCCGAAATCCAAAATTATTGCAATCGTTGGTGTCAACGTTGTCCCCTCGCACATCGTTGTGGGGTGTATCAGATTATAAATTCCGATTCAGAGGATATTTCGGTCTTGGCCGAAGGCACAGAACCCAGCGAAATAGAAAGTAAAAACCCTTTTGCTAATTTAGATCTTGATGCTAGTGAAGCGCTGCAAAAGGTTAAAAAGGAGCAAGAGAAAAGGGCCCCGCTAAATTTACAGAAGCACGCATTAATGCAGAGATTCCAGCAATGGGATGAATACTATCAGAAACTGCTGCTTTACCTAGAAACTAGTTTATTAAAGGAGTATTTAGCTAAACCCATCTTGCGAAAGCAAAAAGAGCAGGAAATTGACAATGCTTTTAGTGCCTTAGACCGCTACAAAGATTTTATTGGGCCAAAACTGAGTCGTGCCATAGGAGGAAAACACGATTATGTGCAAGGCATGGAATTACTGCAATCGGATTGGAATGGGACGGCTAAAATTGCCCTATTAGTATTAATTGATATCTGTTTGGCTACCGAGAAACTCTTGCAATATATGGGCGACTCGGAGCAAATGCTTATTCGTTTTTGGCAGTTATCGCAGAACTTAAGAGACGAAATGCGCCACGAATTTCCCTATGCCCAAAGTTTTATTCGTCCGGGTTTCGATACGCTGGGTTTACAACATAATTTGGGTTTAGAATGAAGAAGCTGGCTCGCTTATTTTTATATGTTTTCTTGGCGCCGAGCTTTCTATGGGGACAAAACTACTTTCCGCCCAACACGGGTTTTTGGGATACTATTTCACCGCAGCAACTTTCTTGGTGTGACTCTGAGCTGACTGTGCTCGATAGTTTATTAATCGCGGCAAATACGAAATCATTTATAATTTTAAAGGGCGGAAAAATCGCCTACGAAAGGTATTATAATGGCTTTGGTCCCGATTCGGTTTGGTATTGGGCTTCCGCCGGAAAAACGCTTACGGCCAGTTTAATAGGAATCGCTCAAGATGAGGGCCTGCTGGATATAAGTGATAAAAGCTCCGATTATTTGGGTCGTCCGTGGACCTCCTTGTCTTTAAATAAGGAAGACTTAATTAGCATTGAAAACCAATTAAGTATGACAACGGGCTTGGACTACCAAGTGCCCAATCAAGACTGTACCGCCGATTCTTGTTTACTATACCGAGCCGATGCCGGCACCCAATGGTATTATCATAATGCCCCTTATTTACTTTTGCAGGATGTGATTGAATCGGCATCTGGCAGCAGCCTAAACCTTTACACGGCACAAAAATATTTTGGCAGTATCGGACTTCGAGGTTTATGGGTTGCTAACACTTATTTCAGTAATGCGCGGGCCATGGCGCGTTTCGGCTTGCTAATGCTGAATGATTTTAACTGGGCGGGGCAAAGTTTAATTGCCGATACGGTTTTCATAAAGCAAATGAAAGAAAGTAGTCAGGCGCTTAATCCCGCTTATGGCTATTTAACTTGGCTAAATGGTAAAAGTAATTACCTGCAACCGGGGTTAGTTTTAAGTTTACCTGGTGCAATAATTCCCTCGGCACCAGCCGATTTATACATGGCAGCTGGTAAAAATGATCAACGCATTTATATGGTACCCAGCCTGGATCTGGTGGTAATTAGGCAAGGCGAAGCGGCTGATTCGTCTTTATTAGCCTTGTCTGGTTTTGACGATGATTTATGGCAGGTAATCATGAAAGTTTTATGTCAGACGGTAAGTTTAGAGGCCAATCCGGCCGAGGAATATGCGCTATACCCCAATCCAAGTAAGGGTGTATTATTTTTAAAAGGAGCTTGGTCGCAAGATTTAGCTTTACGCGATATCTCCGGTAGAAACCATGCTCTTAAACTTGAAAACGGAGTGGTGAATATTGCGCATCTACCGCAAGGTATATACTGGTTGATGGATAGGGAAAGTGGCAAGACGGAGAAAGTGGTTTTGAATTAACGTGAATTAACTGTCAACCGTTTCAGCCACGGTATCATAGCTCATTTCTTTGCGGATAAAAACGCCTTCTTCTTCATCGAAAATGCGACAGCTATCGATAGGATTCATGTATAAGTGAAGCGTCATGCCGCGATGCGTGCTGCGGTTGTGCAGACTGTGGAAGCCCATATTGTCGTGCATATAGGAAATTTCATCGGGCTTCATCGATGCTCGACTGGTTTCGATTAGCTCCGTTTCACTCTGCCCTTTTAATACGAAGCGTATTTCTTCAAAAGAGCCTTGCAGATTATAGACCCAACATTCTTCGCCGTTGTGGCAGTGAATAGGAGTATCTTGGTTAGCATCCCAGCAGAGGAGAAGTAATTCGTAATGCTCGTTGCGGCTGATGCAGTTTCGGGTATAACAGTTTTTGCTCCAAGAGGCATATTCACTAAAGTCGGCGGCAGAGAGTTTTAGCCGCTCACTGATTTTCGTAAACTCACTTGCTTGTGAATTTTCCAAAACTTTAATAAGCTGACTGACGCTGTCTATGTCTCCTTCCATGATTAAAAATAAGTACTCTCAATTTTGATAAAAAAATAGTAAAAAACGAGAGGAAATTGTAGAAATGCCTCCAAAATTACAAGAATTCGAATGAAAATCCTCATTTTCTTGCTAATTTTTAAAAAGCTATATTTGCTTTTCTTGCAAAAAAATACCCAAAAAATTATGAATAATGATCTCGATCTTTTTCGATCGATAGCAGAAGAATTATTTGAAGCCGAGAAGCTTGAGCCGGTACTGAAACCGATGGAGCCCTTAGCTTTATTTTCAAAATTAGACATCAGTTTAAATCAAGAAGGGGTAGACGAAGAGACCTTTGCCAAGCTTTTACGCGATTTAGTTTTAAGCACACCTCGTACGGCCAGTCGCAAGTTTTTCAACCAACTTTTTGGCGGTCGCAACAGCAAATCCACTTTAGGCGAATTACTAGCGGTATTGCTTAATAATAGCATGTACACCTATAAAGTGGGTGGACCCATGATTGGGGTGGAGAAGGAGTTAATTCACCGTTCTAACGAACTTTTAAACTACCCCGCAGAGGCCGATGGAACTTTAGCGCCAGGCGGTTCGATGACCAATTTAATGGCCATGCTAATGGCGCGTGATAAAGCGCAGGATTCGGCGCGTACGGAAGGAATGCGGGGGCAATTGTGTTTGTATACTTCGGCCGAATCGCATTATTCTGTCCCCAAAAATGCCGCCTTTATTGGTGTTGGCCGCAATCAATTACGTTATGTAAAAGCCGATGCTCAAGGCAGAATGGATCCCACAGACCTTAGGTTTCAAATTAAAAAGGATATAAAAGAGGGCAAACAACCCTTTTTAGTTATTGGCACCGCTGGAACTACCGTTATGGGAGCTTTCGATCCTTTTGAAGATTTAGCCCTGATTGCCAAAGAATTTAATTTGTGGTTTCATATCGATGGCGCGTATTGTGGTAGCGCTATTTTTAGTGAACGCTATAATCATCTTTTACAAGGTGCCGCGGCGTCGGATAGCTTCAGTTATAATGCCCACAAAATGTTGGGAACGCCTTTATCGTGCTCGCTTATTTTAGTGAAAGACAAGCGTTTTCTCTACGAGAGTTTTGCTAATGATGCCGATTATTTATACCAAACCGATGGTGATGATTATAATTTAGGAAAGACTTCTTTGCAATGCGGTCGCCGTAACGATGCATTAAAGTTTTGGACTTTATGGAAATCGGTTGGCACGAAAGGCCTTGGTGAAATTGTTGATTGGCAATTCGATTTAGCCAATCATGCTTTAAAATACGTGCAGGGAAATCCCGATTATACGGTTTATAGTTATCCCAACTCGATTGGGGTTTGTTTCAATTATAAAGATATTCCCGCTAATGTTCTTTGTAATCAGCTCTACCAAAGTGGTGAATTGATGATAGGTTACGGGCAGTTCGATGGCGATGAATTTGTTCGTCTGGTTACTGTTAACGCGGGCAATACCTTTGCAGATATCGATGTGTTTTTTCAAGAACTAGAGCAATTTGCCGAGGCCAACCTTGTAAACTCCTAAAAGATGCTTACCAACCTAATCGTCCTCGGAATTTATTTTGCCATCTTATTTGGAATCGGCATTGTCGCTTCCAAACGGGTAAAAAATATGGATGACTATTATGTGGGGGGTAAGAAACTAGGCTATTGGCTAGTGGCTTTTTCTGCACGTGCTACGGGTGAGTCTGGTTGGTTGTTAATTGGCCTTACGGCGATGGGTGCTTTGGCGGGCTTTTCGGCTTATTGGGTAGTTATTGGCGAAGTTATTGGGGTGGCAATTTCGTGGTTTTTTATGGCCAAGAAGTTTAAAAGCCTCACCGACAAATATGATTCGATTACCATTCCCGATTTTTTAGAAAGCCACTTTAAAGCAAATGGGCATTTATTGCGCGTGGTAGCCGCTTTATGCTTGTCCGTTTTTGTAATCATCTACGTAAGTGCACAAATAGATATTACCGGTAAAGCTTTTGAAACCTTTTTAGGAGTTAATTACTATACCGGTGCCATTGCGGGCTTCTTAATTGTAGTGGCTTATATTTTTGTAGGTGGCTTTGTGGCTGTGGTTTGGTCGGATGTATTTCAAGGCGCACTTATGTTTTTGGGCCTTTTGGCTTTGCCCTTGGTGGCCTATTTTGCTATCGATAATTCAGGAGATATTTACAGCGGCCTAGAAGCAATAGACCCCAACTTAGTGAGTATCTGGGGTGCTTTTGATGATCCTTGGATGCAGGCCGCTACTATGGCTGGCTTTGCTTTTATTGGCTTAGGTTTTTTGGGTTCACCGCAGGTTTACGTGCGCTTTATCTCGGTTAGAAACACCAAAGAAATTGACAAGGGCAAGTGGGTGGCGATAGTATTTACTTTTTTAACTGATGCGGCGGCTGTTACGATTGGTGTTTTAGCACGCTATCTCTTTACGGAAGTGGGTCAAGATCCCGAAAGTGTTTTGGGAATAGCGGGAGAGGACAGCTTAATGGTGCTGCTCAAAGCGACTTTCCCAGTTTTTATTGTCGCGATTTATATTGCTATTATTCTCAGTGCGATTATGTCTACCATAGACTCTTTATTGGTGGTGGCTTCTAGCGCTATTACGCGCGACTTATATCAAAAAATATTTCGTCCAAACGTAAGTGATCAGAAGCTAAACAAATTATCATCTCGCATAACTTTAATGATGGCTTTAATAGCCTTGGCTTTAGCGATGACGGTGGCTATCATGGTACCTGGGAGAACTGTTTTTTGGTTCACAATTTTTGGCTGGTCCGGTATTGCCGCTACTTTTTGTCCGATGATGATTTACTCCCTTTTTTGGAAGGGTTTCAATCAGAGCGGAGCCTTGGCTTGTATGCTAAGCGGGTTTATGGCAGTACCTTTCTTTAAGTTTTATGTACAAGAGTTGGAGGGTGTCGGCCCTTATTTTGAACAACTCGATGTAATGGGACCTGCCTTTGCTGTGTCTTTTATTTTTGGATTCATTGTCACCCGCTTCAGTCCTGAAGCGGCGCAGAAAGCGGCTGCTTAATACTTTTAAAAGCTGTTTTGATAATTAGTTGGGGATGCTGTATTCCCCAGGAGAGATATACTGACGGCTATTCCCGACAAGGTCGAAGGCCTTTGCTAAAACTTTGTAGCTACTACCGGCAGGGTAACTTGGACTTCCCGTAAAGTAGGCGATTCCTTGACGATTCTTTTCGCCGTTTAGCTTAATTCCCTGTGCTACGATAGTATCTCCTAGAAGATTACCATTTTGGCTTTTCATAAAATAAATATAGAGGCTATCCAACCCTTGATCATCGCTTAAATCGTAGGCAATGGACATGGCAGCTAGTGGGTCTCTAGTTAAAATCCCTTGGTGGGCAATGGTGTTTATAATGGGAGCCGAATTATCCTGATTAAGAAAATAAAAAGTTTGCTCTACAAAAGTTTCATTACCGTCTTCGTCAAAGCATTGTACGATTATATAATTTTCACCAACCGCATTAATGGTGGGAGGGATTTCGGCCTCAAATTGCAAATTGTCATTCAAACCACTTAAGCCTCTTTTAGAGTAGTGGTACACTATATTTCCTAGATCAGTATTACCAATGGTAATTTCGGTGGAAACCAAACCGCTGTTATCGCTAAAAAGAATTTCTACGGGAACCTTATTATTGCCTAAACTCAGGGAATCTACTGGGCTAAGAATAGTTATGGTGGGAGCGCTTGTGCGTTCATCATCGCCGCTACCTCCGCAAGAGTAAAGACTAAGGCTTAGTATTAGTAATAAGCCCTTTAGGGCCAAAGAGGTATAGAGAGCTTTCATAAAAATCTAGCTTTTTCTGGGGAACAAGGTACTGCTTTTGGGGCGCATCTTGGCGCAGACCTGTTTAAGCGAAATTATTTTGATAAAAGGAAAACACCCCACTCAGAAACATTTGTGCGGCTAAAGAACCTACCACCAAACCCATAATACGGTTAAAAACCTTTAGGCCATTATCGCCCAGGGTCTTCTTAATGAAAGGCATTCTCTGTAAAATTAAAAGCGCGGCGATGGAGCAAACAATTATCGCGAGTACGCCGCTCAGGTAATCTTGCCAGGTTTCCGCGGCAATGCTCAGGTTAATTAAGGTGGTGGCTAAACCAGCGCCCACCATAACCGGAATGGCAAGAGGAACCACACTAATATCCTCGCGCTCTAAAGCCGCTTGCTGATCTTTCATGTTATGGTTTACCTTTTTGCCATGGCCTTGCACCATATTTAAACCCATAACAAAGAGAATAGTGCCCCCAAATATGCGCAGTCCGTCGGGCGAGATGCCAAAGAATTGAAAAATGTAAGTCCCTAATAAAAAGGTAACTAACATAGCTACGAAGGAGGCACGCGTGGTTTTTTTAGCGGTATGTCTTACTTCTTCCTTGCTAGCATTCTCATCCAATAAACCCAACATAATTACCCCTACCGAAAGCGGGTTCATAATGGTGAAAATGGAAACGCTGTTACCCAATATGTCTTTGAGAAGTTCTAAAACCATGCAATAATTTTTCGCGGCAAAGGTTGTTATTTTTGGTGGAAATAGAGCTATTTTTTCGTTCGGGTAGTATCAACCTGAATAATTTTTAGCTTTGAAGGATTAATTCTTGCCTCAGTATGTTTCCTAACTTAATTCAAGCGGCTATTCCCTTTTTCGTTTTCTTCGTGCTGCTCGAAATTGTACTCAATGCCTGGCGGCGTATCCCAAGCTATCAAGCTAAGGACGCTTTAAGTAGCATTGCCATGGGCTTGGGAAATGTGGGGGTAGGAATTTTAAGCAAAGGATTAATTTTTGGCGCCTATATGCTGGTTTACCAGTTTAGGATATTTGAGCTAGATTATGTTTGGTGGATGTGGCTTTTGCTATTCTTCGCCGACGATTTCACCTATTATTGGTACCACCGCAGCGCGCATACTATCCGCTATTTTTGGGCCAGCCATGTGGTTCATCACAGTTCTAAAAACTATAATTTGGCCACCGCCTTGCGGCAAACCTGGACAGGAGGGATTACTGGCAGTTTTGTTTTTTACCTTTGGCTACCGCTGATCGGCTTTCCGCCTTTGGCCCTCGTTCTGATGCAAAGTATTAGCCTATTGTATCAATTTTGGATTCATACCGAGCTGATTAATCGCCTGCCGAAATGGTTCGAGTTTATCTTTAATACGCCTTCGCATCATCGCGTGCATCACTCCAGCGATGTGAAATATCTTGACGCCAATCACGCCGGCGTTTTAATTATTTGGGATCGCATGTTTGGCTCTTTTATCCCCGAAGAAGAACATCCCAATTACGGCCTCACTAAAAATATTGAAACCTTTAACCCTCTGCGAATCGCAACCCACGAATGGTGGCAAATTTTTGTGGATATCCGCAAGCACCCACGCTATTTTTGGCAATACCTCTTTGGTCCTCCTGGTTGGAGCCACGACGGTAGTCGGAAAACCAGCGCCCAGTTACGCGCCGAACAAAAAAGTACCGCTTGAGACTTTTGCTAAGCCTATTTTGCCTTCTGGCCTTTAGCAGTTTCCTTTCGCTCACAGCAGATGCGGCCCAAGCTTTACCTTGGGGCGGAGGGTATAATCAGCGTTTGCTAATGCAGAGGCCTTCGCCTAAGGGGGATTTTCACAAATTGGTAGTCCCTGTGCGGAACGTGGGAAATTTGATTATCGTAGAAGCCACTATCGATGGCTTGCGCGGCAACTTTATTCTCGATACAGGTGCACCCTATTTAGTGCTAAACGCCACTTATTTTCGTGATTATGAAGAAGTGACCGATTTTGCCGCAACCGATATTAACGGCAGTGTCCAAAATCAGAAAGTAGCGCGGGTAGGGAAGCTTAAAATTAACGAGCTCTATTATGAAAATCTCGAGGCCGATGTTAGCGATTTAAGCAATATTGAAAATAAAAGGGGAATTAAAATTCTCGGACTTTTAGGCCTTAATCTTTTTATGCGCACCGAAATGGAAATTGATATTCGCGCCCAGCAGTTACTAATTTATAAAGTGGATCGCAAAGGGAATAGATTGGCATCTAAGGAAGCAGATAAAGCAGATTATAGCCTTAATTTTGAAATGTATAATAACGCCATTATTGCTCCGGGATTGATTAACGGAGTGGATTTAAGTTTTTGTTTTGATACGGGTGCAGAGGCTATATTATTGGATAATAATCTGCCGGAAGCAGTATATGAAATGGTAAGTATTCGCAGCCGAAGAGCGCTAATTGGAGCGGGGGGTGGACAAACGGAAGTGCTTTACGGTACGCTGCTAAGTTTAAACTTTATGGCGCCCTTACAAGCTTGTCAGGTTTTGGTTACCGATTTAGAATTAATAGGCAAAGCCTATGGTTATCAGGTAGCGGGTTTTGTGGGTAATGATCTTTTAAGACAGGGCGTGGTCAGTCTTAATTTCAGAAAAAAAGAAATGCGAATTAAAATGTACTACGGATTATGAAAAAGTTCTTGGCAATGAGCTTCGTGCTTTTCCTTTCCGGCGCTATTTGGGCGCAAGAGCATCCCAATGTGGAGTATAAAATTAAGGGTAAAGACCTAATTTGTATAATCGACAAGGATTTGCCTCAAGAAAGTTTGGATAGCCTATTGGCTACTTTTGGCCTACGCCAAGATAGCTTAGCCCTAATGTGGAAAAATGGCTTGGCCAACCAACAACTTTGGAAAGTAGCCGATTTAAAATCGGATAAAATCGTGCTCCATAAATCGCTGCAAAAATTGGTCGGCAAGGCTTCGAGCCAGAGAGATATGCTTTTCCTTTTAGGGGAAGAGGATTATTTAACTCGGCCAGCGGATTATACCTACGGGGTAAATCACTTTAAAAAACCAGGGGTAATTCAGCTGGATAATGGCTTAACGCGTTTTTATCTCAAGGTTGAAGGTTTGCGACCAGAATCAGTTTATTTGTCGGGCTCATTTAACGATTGGAGCACCAGCGCCACCGCTTTAAGCAGATGCGATACTGGTTATTATGTAGATTTAAAATTGGAGGCGGGCCCGCATCTATATAAGTATATTTTGGATGGCTACTGGCTTTTAGATCCGCGAAACTTAAAGAGTGAATTCGATAATATGGGAAATGAAAATTCCCTCTATTTCAATTATAACTATCGCTTTTTCCTAGCTAATCAGGCAGGGGTAGAAGCGGTCTCTTGGGCTTCATCGGCTAATTACTGGAATAAAAATCCTATGCGAACTTGTAAAGGGGGCTGGGAACTTAATCTCTATTTAAAGGAAGGAACCCACGCCTATAAATTTGTGGTGGATGATAAGTGGATATTAGACCCAAAGAACTCTGTAAGGCGCATGGATGACGAGGGTAACTTTAACTCATTTGTTTCCATTGGCGATACTTTTTATTTTTACTACCCTTTCGATTTAGATGCCGAAACGGTGCATGTTACCGGCGATTTTAACCTGTGGAGTCGTTCTGAACTTTCTATGGAAAAATCGGATACCGGCTGGGTTCTGCCCTACGTTTTACCTGCCGGAAATTACGAGTATAAGTTTATTGTTAATAAGGCGAGTGAATTTAAGCTCGATCCTTTAAATCCCTTGCGGATTGGCCGGGCCCCTTACCAAAATTCGGTTTTATGCATCGAGCCCAATACCGAATTCTTCTACCCTTTAGTGAATGGAGTAGAAGAGGTGATTTTAACGGGTAGTTTTATCGATTGGCGTGAGGATGGCTTCCGCCCCTCGAAGGAAATGGACGGTTGGCATGCTGATGTGCATCTTCCGAAAGGGAAAAGCACTTACCGCTTTATTGTTAACGGGCACTGGACACAAGACCCTAATAACCCGCTCTACGAGCCGAATGAATATCAAGAGTTTAACTCTGTAATTTGGGTTAAATAATAAAAACCTGAGACTATAACTTTACGCCGAATTCAAGTAAAAAGGGCAAAAACCGAAGTTAATGCCCTTTCCTATGTGAGGTAAATTTTGACTTAAAGCTCTAAATAATAGAATTATACTACCTTATTTCCATTTGTATTTCATAGCCAGATACTTTAATGGTGTAAAAGTCTGTACCAAGTTGTGGGCTGCTTAAACTAGCACTGGTGTTGGTCCCTTTTTGGCTGTAATTGCCAGTAAGGGTTTGAGGGTAGTTAAGCTTTCCGTACTGCATTGATGCAGAGAGTTTGTAAGGACGGTTATTTAGACCCATCGATATATTGAGGTATTTGCCCGTAAAATCAATCCTCCCTGCTTTGCCTAGCACTAAGACAGTATTTACCGCACACTCGTATCCGTTTAGCGTAAAATCGCCTTTTAAGGCGCCAAGGGTAAATTTGGAGTATTTACTATCAGCGGAATAAATATTTTTAACAATTTGCAGAGAATAGTCATCCTCATAACTTTGGCTAATGGTTAAAGTACCCAGCGTATCGATGCGGTAATTACTGTATTTCGAATTAAGGAGTTTTAAGCTTTTGATACTTTGAGTTTCTAGATTAAACTCGTAGCAGAGCAATTCGGCTTGTTCCATTTTTTCTACATCAAAGCTGCTGTATTTATAATTACCACCTAGCTTTTTAAGTCCAATAAAACGGTATTTAGTTTCATAGCCATCGCCGCTCAGGCTGTTCATAGTGCGGATTCGCAGTTCTGAATATTTAGCATTAAGCTTAATGTCTCCCCATTTTTCACCTTTTAGTTTCTGCTCATAAAGCATAATATCACCATCCTTCAACTCAACAATATTGGCATCGCCATATTTTAAATTAAGACTGGCTTTATTTACTTTATCTAAGCTTAGTCTGCCCGAATATTGCTCAATCTGAATATTATCTAGGTTTCCTTTGATGCGTAAGTCTTTATAGGAATGCTTAATATTCATAAAAAGAGAAGCAGGTACTTTCAGGTTGTACACTAGTTTTGCCTCTTCGTCGGAAAACTCCAAATCTACTACCACGAAACTAGCCCAACCTACCTTCTTTTTACTGGGAACAGCGCGATAGGTGTTAATACTCACCTCGGTTCCCAGTTTAGTGATACCAGCCTCAACGTTCTCTTCAAAGGAGGCTAGAAACTTTTTGATTTTTTCGTGATCCTCTTCACCACGATAATAGAAAGTGGCATCCACGGAAATTTCGTTTTTATCCCAAATTTCAATGAAGGTCTTGGTGTTTTTAGCATCTAGGTTGAGTTGGTCTACGCCAGATGCATCAACCAAAATATGCGCTGATTTCTCAATGGCTATTTCTTTGGCATTACCATAGAAGCCAATACAAAGGCCTAAAAGGCTATAAATTAATGTTTTCATGAGGGAGATGTTTTTCTTTTCGTTTTAGTTCTCTTTCGATGCGGATTAAAAGGTGCAAGCGTTTTTCGTAATAATCAATAAGGACCTTAACTAACTCTTCTTCGGGTACGCCTCTACCGATGTCGGCGCGGTATTTTTCATTGATCTTTTCTAGGGCGCTTAGTTCATTAAAAATCCAGTTTAAATCGGGGTCTTTTTGTAATTCAGCCAAGGGAATGCGATTGTTAAGGCTATCTAATTCTTGACGGTAATTCCGCTCTAAGCTTAAAAAGGAAGAAGGTAAAAGTTGCCTCTGCTGTGGCATGTCTTTTTCCTTAAGTGGCATTTGCCAAAAAAGCGGAATACCTAGGGCTAGTACTAAAATGGCCACCGCCCAATACCAAGGATAGCGTTTTTTTGGGGGTGCTTTGATATGAGGGCTAATAGAATCCCATAATTCCGACGGAATCTCGGCGTGGTCAATCTTAATGCGGTTTTTGTCGATATACTTTTTAATTTGCATGACTATTTAATAGTTTTTGTTTTATTCTGCTTTTTGCGTAGCGCAATTGACTTTTTGAAGTGGAGATATTGATATTCAAGCGCATAGCAATATCTTCGTGTTTGAGGTCTTCTAAATAGAAAAGTTGAAAAACCAATCTGCATTTAGCGGGTAATTCCTCAATTATTTTAAGCCAATCGGCAATATCAAGTTCACTTAAGCTATTAAACTCTTCCTCCATTATTTCCTCGTGCTCTTCAATTTTCCATTCATCTTCCTTAATGGGATTGTGCTTGCGGTAATATTGCAGCGCTTGGTTTATTGCAATGCGTTTAAGCCAAGCGGGGAAGCTTTTATTGTTCTTTAGGTCATGAATACGATTAAAGGCTAAAATGAAGGTTTCTTGTAGCAGGTCTTGGGCAATATCTTCACGGCCCACAATACGCAGAATGCTATTGTAGCTCGCTTTGTTGCAGGATTCGTAAAGACTACGGGCTGCAGCCGCATCGCCCTTTTTCCAATTACTAACCCAAATTCCGATCTCTTCCACGCTGTTTATTCGCTTTCTATGTTAAAGATGCCGAGTGTAGTGAAAGGTTGTAATTTTTTGAAGACAAAATTTTTTGATTCATACAACACGATTTAATTACCTAAAAATTAGTAGATTAAATTTTAGCGTAACAAAGGAGAAAGCAAATAATTCGTCTCAAATAATTATTTGAACGGTCTTTCTCTCGATATTAACTCATCTAAATTTCAGGGCAGAGAAAACTTTTTGCTTAAAAAAGTGCAAGAAAAAACCCAAAGCGCCGATAACCGGTGTTTTGGGTTTTTGGGTGGAGAATATCGGAGTCGAACCGATGACCTCTTGCCTGCCAGGCAAGCGCTCTAGCCAGCTGAGCTAATCCCCCATATTTTGGGAGGGCAAATATATGGTATTTTTCGATTTATCGAAAAATTTTACCAAAGCCTTTTTATTGGCAGTTTACTCCGCGTTTCCTGTGCTTTACAGTCCTTTTTAATTTGCTAGCCTGCCGCGAAAAGGGAAAATACATTTCTTCACATGTTTTAGTGGACTTTTTAGCGCAGTAGTTAGCGGTGAAAAGGTAATTTTTATTTTAGCTAGAAGGTGGAATTGGTTTTTTAAAAATAATGGTGTCGATGAATAAAGAGCGTGCCAAAGTAACAGGCTAAATATTACATTTGATAGTCCTAAGCTTTGCCGTTTTGAAACAGTACCTATTACTTTCTTTTTCCATATTACTCTTTGGCTCTTGCAGAAATGTTGAACCAGAGCTTAGCTTTTACCTCAGTACTTCGGGGCAATATAGCCTTCCGGCTAATACTGTGGTAAATGTTGCAATAAGTGATACGATTACCAATCTTGAAACAAACTCTGCTACTAGCTTTTCCAGCAATAATACTAGCGCTAACTTGATAAATGAAGTGAGCCTAAGCAGCCTCAGTTTGGAACTACTAAATCCACCAGAAGGAAATTTTAATTTCGTAGAATCCATTACTGTTTATATTAATGCGGAAGGTTTAGCCGAAAAACAAATTGCCAATTTAGTAGACCCAGACCCAAATGTTAGACAGATATTTCTGCAAATTAATGGTACGGATCTTCAAGAATACCTTAAAAAAGCGCAATATGACATGCGCGTTGTAACCATAACCAAGGCGTTTTTATTCAATGCGGTAGACATCGAGCTTAATAGCCGTTTTTTAGTAAAAGCGAAGCCACTGGAGTAATTAGCACAAATTTTCGTCTTCCCTGATGCTAGCTTTTCTGTCTAACTTATGTTTGATACGGTACGAGTTCGAGTTGAAGCTCTACTGCTCGTTTTTTTAGCGGATGCAATGGCAGCATTTTTATCACCATGTCTTGGAATTTATAATTTCTGTCGGTGGTTTTTATACAATAAGAAAACACCAAAATATCGCGCTATTCTCAAAGCTAGAAATGGCGTAGTCATAGGCTTTGCAGGCGTCTTCGCGCCGCAAAATGCTTAAGTCACAAAATTTTTCCAGACTTTTCCATTACCCAATATTAAATCCGAAAATAGGGCTATAACTGCAGTAAAGCCGCCGTGAAGGATCGAGCTGAATACCGTTATAACTAAACGTGAATTCGACGTAAAATTAGGCCTCAGACCCCTTGTAAATAGTGGATTTCAAGCCTATGCAGTGAAGCAATAGCGGGCTATTGCAAGAAGCAGAGGCGCGGAAAGCCTCTTTTTAGAAGGGGACTAAATGGTTTTTCCAATAAAAGTGAATACTTCATCTGTCTATTTGCTGTAGCCCGCTACCGCTGCACGATCTAGACTTCTGTCTTTTGTTGAAAATCTGAGGCTATGATTTATAGTCGAACTCACGTTAACTAAAGCTTCCAAAAACCGCCGCCAGGCGGAAAGCTAAAGCGAAGATTTGAAATAAGGCCGAAAAAGCCTGATGGCAATTAGCACATAACCGCCATAAATAGTGGGTTAGGGAAAGGCCTTAGCTAATTTAAAATCGAGCATTAAGGCTTGCTAATTTGGGCTAAAATATAATCAAGGTCCACGTTTTCTTCAAAAAGATCAATAGCGCGCTTAATTTTCCAGGGGGTGTCGCGGTTAATTTTAACTTCAATGCGTGAAACCTTTAAAACAACCCCATAGGTATCTAATTCGGTGTGTAATAAAGGCGTTTCGTATTCGTCAATTATCGCGTTAGTTTCGTCGCTTACCTCGCCTTCACCGCAAATAATAATGCCGCTTAAAGGCCATTCCTCCACATTAGCCTCATTGTTTATATGAATGATGCGTTCTATGGCATTGTCTAATCGATGCGCTCCCACCACTAATAATAGGTTTTTACGCTTCTCTAATTTGGCACGATCAATAACGGTTCCTGCTAAAACATCGGCCACCTTGTTTTTTAAATTATGAGGATTGGCGAGAACTTTTCCAAAAATGGCCTTTGCCACAGTGCCCATTACCGGATAAGCCAAGGTGCGATCATAAGGTACCATTCCCAAAAGTGGGATGCCAACGCTATCTAAATATTTTTGCAGATAAGGACGTATTTTATCAATCTTATCTTCCCGCACTTTATTCACAATAATGCCTAAAATGGGCACTTTTTCTTCCCTAAAAAGGGAGATGCACATATTAATCATATCGATGGTCGAACCCACACCACCCTCGGCAATAAAGATAACTTTTGCATCAAGCATTTTGGCCACTCGTGCATTAGATAGGTTTACCACCGAACCCACTCCCGGGTGGCCCGTACCTTCGTGAATGGTAAGCTCTTTGCGCTTTTCTAACTCAGCCTTTGCGTTCATTATTTTTTGCGGATAATCGAAGTCTTCGGGATTATCTAAAAAATCAGTGGTGGCGCCCGTGCCTAAAATAACCGGACTATGAATTTCAGGTAGCAGATCGAAGCGGATTAAATCAGAAAACAGAATGGTATCCTTATCCACACGTAGGTCGTTTAATTCTACAAAAGACTGACCAACGGGTTTGCAGTAGCCTACATCCAAGCCCAATCTTTGCAGGCAATAAGCGAGTCCTAGCGTAGAGGTAGTTTTGCCAACATGCTGTTTAGAAGCGGCAACATATAAGGTGTGGTATTTCTTCATGGTGTAGTAATTTGCTCGCGGGCAGATGCGTACTTAGAGGGTTTTAAAGGTACTAATTAAGCCTAAATTTTAGAGAGAGATTATATTTTCTTCACATTTTTAAATTACCGAACTTCGCGCTATGCAGGAAAAAATAAACTGGAACAATTGTTATAGTCCCATGCGCTTTGGCGAGGATATCGCTCGTTTCGATGAACGCTCGGTTTATGAGCGCGATTACGATCGCATTATATTTTCATCGGCCTTTCGCCGCCTGCAAAACAAAACTCAAGTGTTTCCCTTGCCCGAGCGTGTTTTCGTGCACAATAGACTCACGCATTCGCTTGAAGTGGTTAGTGTAGGCCGTTCTTTGGGTATGATGGTGGGTGAACGCCTGGCGGAGTTACCCGAAATTAAAGACAATCCCCGCTCGGTGCAGTTTTACCAAGATCAGCTTAAAGCAGTTATTTCAGCGGCATGCCTAGCCCACGATTTAGGTAATCCTGCTTTTGGTCATTCGGGGGAAGAAGCCATTTCTAAGTATTTTTTAGATCGTCAAAACGATCAAGGTTTTCGCTCGGCATTTAAGCCCGGTGAATGGGAAGATTTAACGCATTTTGAAGGAAATGCCAATGCCCTACGCATCTTAACGAAACAGTTCAATGGCCGTTTAAAAGGCGGCTATCAAATTACTTACACTACGCTTGCCAGTATTTTAAAATATCCCTGTGAAAGTTTAGCCCGTGATAAATCTCAAGGCAAACACCGGTCGAAATTTGGTTACTTCCAAAGTGATGCGGAGGTTTTTGATAAGCTAATTAAGGAGTTTGGTATGTTGGAAGATAGCCGCACTCCACGTGCTTATTTCCGCCATCCCTTCGTTTACTTAGTAGAGGCCGCTGACGATATTTGTTATAGCATTATCGATTATGAAGACGCCCATCGTTTAGGAATATTAAGCTTCGCGGAGGTACGCGATGATTTAATGGCCTTGATAGAAGCCGACGGCAAAAGCGACATGAGTCGTTTGCGACAAAACTTGGAGACCTTGCGGGAAGATAAAAACGAATCGGTGGCTTATTTACGGGCTAAGGCCATAACGGCTTTGGTAAACCGCTGCGCCGATAGCTTTATAGAGAACCGCGAAGCCATTTTAAGGGGTCAGTTTAAAACGAGTTTGATGGATTCCTTAGCCGATTTAAAACAGGCTTTAAGCATCATTGAAAAGAAGTCTATCGGTAAAATCTACAACCACGAATCGGTGGTGAAAATTGAACTAGCAGGCTTCAAAATTATGAGTGGCCTTATTGAAGATCTAGTAGAAGCGGTGCTAATTAGTGAGGATCAAGCGCAAAAAAGGCATTCCAAAATCCTCAGTTTAATTCCTAGTCAATATAAATACACATCTGGCGCAAGCGCCTACGAAAAGGTAATGACTGTGCTGGATTATGTAAGTGGAATGACGGATAATTACGCTTTGGAACTCTACCGTAACCTGCGTGGGATTTCGGTTCCCGCGGTGTAGTTTTAAGAACTCAAGCGTTGGGCGAAATCGAGAAAGGCAGTTAAAAACCCATCTTGGCTGCGACCATAGCTAGGCTCTACAACCCTTCCCTTTTCATCTAAAACCTGGTCCATTTTACCCACCATTAGCATGCGTGGGTGAGGAAAAGCATTGATAGTGAGGATGTTTTGCTGTAGCTGATAAGCCGCTCGTACTCCTCCCATCGCGCCCGTGGAACCGGTGGCCACCCCAATGGGCTTGGCGCTGAAAGGGTCCTTGGCAAAGAGATCGATGAAGTTTTTCAATCCCGAAGAAATAGCACCGTTATACTCGGGGCTTAAAAAAATAAAGGCTTCGGTAGCGATTAGTTTTTGGTTTAAATCCTGTAATTCGGCGCTGGGATTTTCTAAAAGAGCAAAACGCTCCTCAAAAGGAGGTAGGGCCAATTCTGCAAGGTCAATTACTTCTGCCTGATGACCCTTTTCATGGATGGCTTGCTCTAAAGCTAGGGCAATTCTGTGACTAATTCTTCCCCTGCGGGTACTGCTGGAAACGATTGATATTTTCATAGATAAGGGCTAAATGCTAGCCTAATTTTTAGGGAATTCACGTTAAATAACAGCTATTTCTTCGCTTAGAAGCCAGCCTAATTTACCATCGGGTAACTTTATCTTCGACCAATTTTCAAATTGCTCTAAACGCAGAGCTTTGGTGCCTTCGTGTAAAATGAAAACATCATCAGCACTTTCAGACGGACCACTTTTTACATAACTCGAGTCTTCTAATAAAATAACTCCCTGATTATGATTCAAATAGTTTTGGTGGCTCCAGGCCAAGATTAGTGCTAACAACGTGATGCCTAAACCACTAATAATGGTGATAAACCCCAGTCGCAGGTACCGGCTAAAGAGGTAAAGGGCAAATCCAATGGTGGCCAGAAAAAAAGCGAAAAGCGCTACTCTCGCCCAATTGTCGGGGCTTAGTAAACTAATAACAGCTAAACGACTCGCCTGAAAAAGGTTTTCGGGCACTTCTTCAAAACGATCAATGGTTTTTTGCCGAGCAATTTCTAGGTTATTCTCTATTTCTGCGTCTTGAGGTTTTAGCTTCAAAGCTTTCTCGTAATGTAAAATACTCTTACCAATATTACCTTCTTTAAAGTAGGAATTAGCTAAGTTATAATGTAAAGCGGCGTTTTGTTTCCCCGATTGTAAAACACTGTCGTAGAGAGAAATGGCTTTCACAAAGTCTTCTGCTTGGTAAGCGCGATTTCCTGCTTCAAAAAGTTCTTTTTGGGCTATTAGGCCTACAGGTAAAAAAAGGAGAATGCTAAATGAAAGTAGGATTAGCTTTTTCATAATTCACCTTCAATTTCGGTTAATAGGGCGCTGGCTTCTCGATAGTCGTTTTGGGCATTCGTCATGGTAGCTTGGGTGTAGCGCGCCATTTCTGCTTGCTCAATAATTTTTTCTAAGCGTATTTGAGTAGGGCTGGAAAGACCGCGCTGGCCTAATTCTTCTAGTAATCTTTCGCGCGACTGTTCGTGAGCGGGCATTTTCAGCTTGTCAGAAAAATAACCCCAAAGGGCCTCCAATAAGGCTTGGTAGAATTCTGCCGCTTGATTTTGATCGAGGGCTTTTTTAGCGTTTTTCAGTCGTTTGGCGGCTTTTTTGGCAGCTTTTTGTTCGCGTAAAGCGCTGGGGTTTGCACGTTTATTATTCTCTTTTGTCCAAAAGAAATACAGGCCCAAATTAATGAGAAGAAGTAGACTTAGGCTACCCCAAAAACCTTGGCTCAACCAAAATTGGTCGTCATTTTTTAGCCACCTGCCTGCTTTGGTTTTAATAAATAGAATTTCTTTCGAAATAAAATTCACCTCTTCTTTTTCATTGCTGCCCATCTGGGCTTGACCCGCCAAATTGGGCGAAACTTGGCCACCTTTAACCTTAATTTCGTAGCTATCGCTACTAATGGTTTCGTAAGATTTGCTTTGCGGGTTAAAATAGCTGAATGCAATCGGATCAATTTTATAGGTGCCGCCGTAACGCGGTACAAGCAGATATTCAATCACTTTAGAACCTTTCATTCCGTAAGAGCCCACATTACTGCGTTCAGTAATTTCAGGATCGAAAACCTCGAAGGCTTGGGGAAATTCGGGTTGGGGAATGTCGGCGAGTTTAATATTTCCTGTGCCATTTATTTCGAGGCGCAGGGTAATGCTTTCGTCGGTGCTTATCTCGGTCTCGCTTAGGCTCACCTTAAAATCGTAACGCCCTACAGCGCCACTAAAATTATCAGGTTTACCCTTGTCGGGAAGCGGCTTAACTTCAATGGTCGGGAAGTCTGCGTTTAGCTCTTCGGTACTGGTACGGGTTATAGGAAAGCCAAAAAAGTCGCGCCGGCCCGAATTGATGCGAATGGGAACATTAAGGCCAATATTACCCGGTTTTAGTTCGCCTGCCTGCTGCGGAATAAGGACCATTTTTTGTAAATCGGCTGCCACATAGCGCTGACCATTAATATACTCTTCGCTCGTTTCAATGCGTTTTTCGTTGATATTTTCGCGGTAGAATCCTTTAAAATTAGGTTCTTCTCTAAAGCTGTGTTGGCCAATTTCAGTTCGAAAATAAAGGCGGTAACGGGCATAGATGGGTTCACCCTGGTAAACGCTTTGCTTCGAAACAAGACCTTTTAAAATAAGATCTTCATTTTTGGGATTTTGCTGCCCCACTTCCCTTTTCTCGCTAACAGTTATATCAATACTTTCCGTACGGTAAGTTTGTCCACCAGTTTTTATATAAGCAGGGCCAATCGTAAATTTCCCTAAATTATTGGCTTGTAAAATATAGCTGTAGGTAAGGTTAAAACGGGTGCCACTATTATCCATATAGGTGCTTACCGAAGTATTAGGCCCACCCAAAACGCTAAAGCCGTTAAAGTCTGGGGCTTGAAAGCTTTCGCCCCTTTGGTTTACTTTAAATTCTACTGCAAAGCGCTGTCCTTGCTGCACATTTTTGCTTGCTACGCTAACAGTAAAACTAACCTGAGCCAAACTGCTAAAGCTCAGGAAAAGTGCAATATAGAAGCCGAGTTGTCTCATTACCAGTCTTTTGCGCTTTTAATGGGTTTGGCTTTGATTTTTTGTTGCAAAAGTTTTTGCTGCAACTTTTCTTCATCGCGATTTAAAGCTTGCAGTAAGCGCTCGGCGTTTTCGCGACTAATTTTATCTTTTCCCTGCGAAGGTGACTTATTGGGATCCTGCTTATCGTCCTCCTTTTTATCCTGCTCCTTCTGTTGCTCCTTCTGGTCTTGATCTTCCTTATTCTCGTCGTCCTTCTTTTGGTCGTCTTTTTTATCCTGATCTTTCTTCTGATCTTTCTGGTCTTGATCCTTCTTCTGATCGTCCTTTTTATCGTCGTCCTTATCCTGATCTTTATTCTGTTCTTGTTGCTGCTCTTGCTTTTGTTTCTGGCGAATGGCCTGGCTGAGGTTATAGCGCGTTTCTTCGTCCTTCGGATTTAGAGTAAGCGATTTTTTATATGCCTCAATAGCTTCTTCCAACTTCTTTTCCTGTAAATGCGTATTCCCAATATTATGTAAGGCTTCTGCTTGCTCCTCTTTGCTTTCGGCAAAACTTAAACTTTTTTCGTAGGCCTCCAATGCTTCGGCATAGCGTTTTTGTTTGTAGAGTGCATCTCCTAAATTGAAATTGCCTAAAGCCTGGTTTTTTCCCTCTTCACTTAGGGCTCTGCGGAAAGCGACTTCTGCTTCATCAAATTTATTAGCATGGTATAGGTCGTTACCTTCCTTAATTTTTTCATTGCTGTTTTGTGCTTGTAAGGTCAAGCCAAGAAGCGTAACAATGACGGCCAAAAGAATCTTAGTCCTCATTTCTTAAAGAGATTTAAATTTTTAAACCACTGAGTTTTACGGTCGAGGATAAACACATCCAGTAAAAGTAAAAGTAAGGCAGGAGCGAGTAACCATTGAAATTGATCTTCGTAATCGGCAAAAAGGCTGGTTTCAAATTGCTTTTTTTCCATGGCATTTATTTCCTCCATCAAAAAGTTAACGCTGCTGCGGGTGCTGTTGCCAGAAGCATATTTCCCTTTACTGTCTTCTGCAATTTCTTCCAGTAATTTACTATTCAGTTTGGTGATAACCACCTCATTATTTTGATCTTTCTTATAGCCAATGCGGCGCGATCCGTTCATTTCGGGAATGGGTGCTCCTCTTTCACTCCCAATACCGAGGGTGTATATACTAATTTGTTGATCGCGTGCCTTCTCAATCGCGTCATTAATGCCCTCTTCATGGTCTTCCCCATCGCTAATAATTACGAGCAGACGATTTTTCTGATCGGCATCATCAAAATATTGGGTAGCTAAATCAATCGCTTCCCCAATAGCCGTTCCTTGAGAAGGGATAAGGTCGGTATTGATGTTTTTAAGAAAGAGGCGAGCGGCACCATAATCGGTGGTAATGGGTAATTGAGGATAAGCTCGACCGGCGTAGGTAATAATGCCAATACGGTCGCTTACGAGCTCATCTAGCGTGCGCGAAATAATAAGTTTTGCCCTTTCTAAGCGATTCGGCTGCACGTCTTCGGCCAGCATACTTTTACTTACATCGATGGCAAAAACGATATCTACTCCTTCGCGTTGCACTTTTTCGAGTCGAGAGCCAACCTGCGGATTTACCAAGGCGAGTGCCAAAAGAACAATTATGCAAAGCGCAAGAATGAGCTTTAAAAGCGGTTTGTTTTTAGAGCGCTCCGGACTAAGTCTTTGCAATAAATCGCGGTCGCCAAAATAGTTTTGAGCTTTTCTTTTCCAAGTGAGAAAAAGCCCAAAGAATACCAGTACCGCAGGAATAAGCAGTAAAAGGTAAAAGTATTGTGGTTCTTCTAATTGGTACATTAAATGAAGCTTTTTAAGAAGGTATAACGCAAAATTACCTCTAGGCTAAAGAGGGCTAGTGCCCAAAGTATGAAAACATCAAACTTCTCGTCGTAGGTATAAAACTTAATTTCTTCTAATTTGGTTTTTTCTAGAGTATCAATTTCATTGTAAATGGCTTGCAGCTTTTCATTGTCGGTAGCACGGAAATATTTACCGCCGGTTTGGTCAGCGATTTCTTGCAGCAATTCTTCGTCGATGTTTACTTCCATATTGGTGAATTGAAAGCCGCCGCGGCCATCATAAGCAATAGGAGTACGAGCGAGGCCTTTGGTGCCCACTCCAATAGTGTACACTCTAATATTAAATTCCTTGGCCAGCTGAGAAGCAGTAATTGGGTCAATTTCCCCGCGATTGTTTTCCCCATCGGTTAGAAGGATGGCCACCTTACTTTTTGCTTTGCTGTCTTTTAAGCGATTCACTATGGTGGCGAGGCCCATGCCAATGGCTGTTCCATCTTCGATTAAGCCGTGACGAAGACCAGCGAGCGCATTGCGCAAAACGGCATGGTCGGTAGTTAGCGGGGTTTGCGTATAGCTTTCACCAGCGTAAACCACTAGCCCAATGCGATCGGTAGGACGGCCTTCAATAAAATTTGCTGCCACTTCTTTCGTAGCCTCTAAGCGATCGGGTTTCAAATCTTGCGCCAGCATGGAGGCCGAAACGTCAACTGCCATTACAATGTCAATGCCCTCGGTATCCCGGCTACGACTTTTTTCTTGCGAGCTGCGCGGACGAGCCAAACCGATGATAACAAGACTGATAATGGCCACACGCAAAAAGGGAGAAATGTAGCGAAGCCAGGCCCAGCGGTTGCTTTTTTGGTGAGCAAGGAATTCTGTTTCTGGGAAAAGCAGCTCGGGATGACTTTTACGTTCTTTGAGATAATACCAGATTAGAATGGGTATCAAAACCAAAAGAAGCCACAGAAATTCGGGATTTTGAAATTCGTACTTACTCATTCTTTTCCTCCTTCACTTGTTTAACCTGAGTCTTTAAAACAAAATCTTTAATAGCTTGAAAGGCTTCTTCATTTTCGTAGGCTAAGGCTTGTTGCTTGGCAAATTTCACCATACTGCTTAGGCGCAAACTCTTACTTATTGCGCTAAAATTTTCTGAGGCTATTTCTAACTTAGCAATCTTTTCAATCAGCTCCTCTGCCGTGCTTTCCATGGCTTTTAGCGAATATTTTCTTTCCAAGAAATGACGAAGGATATCGATTAATTCAGAATAAAATTCCTTTTGTTTCCCTTCTTGCCAAAGCTTACGCGCTTCTAGTTTCTGAAGCTCTTGCAAGGCCCATTCTGAGGGAGGTAGACTAGGAATTAGTTCTTTTTGAGGGGCCTTCTTTTTGTTGCGCATCCGCTTCAGCAAATAGAAGACAAGTAGCGCCAAACTAATTAGGCCTAGAGAAATATAGAATATTGGTAGCCATTCAAAGGGCGCATCCTTCGGCCCCTTAATATCGTAAAGTTCATGGTCTTCTTGGGCCTTTGCTAAGGCTACTCGAATAATAAAGCCCTGACTAAAGGCGCTATCACTGCCACTAATTAAAGCCAATCTGGGAATGTGAACAAAGCCACTATCAAAAGAGCTAATGTTAATATTTTGGCTTAAGGTGAGGCGATCATTTTTAATAAGGCTATCGATAGAGCCTGTTTCTAGGGTAAGAAGTCCTTTTATCGTATCGGGTAAAAAAGGCCATTGATAATTGTCGCCCGCGGGAATTTCCGCTTTAAGCTGAAGCTTGATTTGTTCTCCGATTAAGATGCTATTGGTATCTGCTTCAAGCGAAAAGCTGATATTTTGGGCAGAGAGAACGCTGCTGCAGAGGCCAATAAAAAGAAGAATTACTTTTTTCATCGACTGCGTTTTTTAAAATATCCTAATAGCGCTAAGGCGTACGATTGATCGATGCGAATGGAAAGTTCACCGGAACCGCTTCTTAAAAAACTCTCCAAATAGTAAGCTTTAGAATCATTAAAACGCTTTCGCAATTTGGCGCGCAATTTATAAGAGGAGGTGTTTACCCAATGAGTTTTACCCGATTCAGGATCTTTCAGTGGCAGCAAGCCTAAATTGGGTAGTTCTTCTTCGCGCGGATCGAAAATGCGAATGCCAGTTAAGTCGTGTTTACGACTAGCGATTTTTAAACTATCACGGTAACGTGTATCCATAAAATCGCTTAATACGAATACTATAGCACGTCTTTTCTGAAAGGCACTAAAAAAGCGGAGGGCCTCGCTAATGTTGGTTTTGGTGCTTTGCGGCTTAAACTCGATAAGTTCGCGAATAATGCGTAGGGTATGCGATTTACCTTTAGCGGGAGGGATAAATTTCTCTACTTTATCGCTAAAGAAAAGCACACCTACCTTGTCGTTATTTTGAATGGCCGAAAAGGCCAGAGTGGCGCAAATTTCGGTAATCATTTCGCGCTTAAGCTGATTGCGAGAGCCAAAGTTCTCAGAGCCACTTACATCTACTAATAGCATTAAGGTTAACTCGCGCTCCTCTTCAAAAACCTTAATATGAGGCTCATTTAGTTTAGCAGTAACGTTCCAGTCAATCGCTCGGATATCATCGCCAATTTCATAAGCGCGCACTTCACTAAAAGTCATACCGCGCCCTTTGAAATTACTATGATATTCACCCGAGAAGATATGATTACTCAATCGTCGGGTTTTAATTTCAATACGGCGTACTTTCTTAAGAAGTTGTTGCGTGTCCATTAGGCGCTAAAAGGCTTTTAGGATAAAAAATTGGATTTAGATTGCTGAAATTAAAGATTAGGGCACGTCTACGTTGTCGATAATCTGATTAATGATATCCACGCTGCTTACATTTTCCGCTTCTGCCTCGTAGGTAATGCCAATACGGTGGCGAAGAACGTCTTGCACTACGGCGCGTACATCTTCGGGAATTACATATCCGCGACGTTTAATAAAAGCCTGCACTTTAGCGGCATTGGCTAAAGCAATGCTACCGCGCGGTGAGGCACCAAACTCAATGAGTGGTTTTAAGGATGATAAGCGATATTCTTCGGGTTTACGGGTGGCGAAAACAATATCAAGAATATACTTCTCAATTTTTTCGTCCATGTAAACCTCTTTTACCACTTCTCTCGCTCTTAAAATGGTTTCGAGGCTAACCACGGGATTTATCTTTTCTTTATTACCGCTTAGGTTTTGACGCATAATTAGGCGTTCTTCCTCCTTTTTCGGATAGGTAATAACTGTTTTCAGCATAAAGCGATCGCTTTGCGCTTCTGGTAAGGGATAAGTTCCTTCTTGCTCTACCGGGTTTTGTGTTGCCAAAACCAAGAATGGTTTGGGCAGCGGATAGGTTTTTTCACCAATGGTTACTTGACGTTCTTGCATGGCTTCTAATAGAGCACTTTGCACTTTGGCGGGCGCGCGGTTTATTTCATCCGCTAATACGAAGTTTGCGAAAATGGGTCCCTTTTTAATGGCGAACTCATTGTCCTTCATATTGTAAATTTGGGTGCCTACCACGTCGCTGGGTAAAAGGTCGGGGGTAAATTGAATACGGCTATAGTCTGCTTCAATCGCTTCGGAAAGGGATTTAATAGCGAGGGTTTTGGCGAGACCGGGGACCCCTTCTAGTAAGATATGGCCATTTCCCAGTAAGGCAATTAAAAGTCTTTCGAGCATGGTTTTCTGACCGATGATAGACTTGTTCAGTTCCATCATTAAAAGGTCAACAAATGCGCTTTCTTTTTCAATTTTCTCGTTCAATGCTCTAATATCGATTGAGCTTTGACTTGTATCCATATAGTTTCCTTTAAATCGGTTAGGAATCGGGTTTTTAACAGTCCTGCGAATTTGAAGCAAAGGCCTTTAAACACGCGTTAAAGCCTTGTTAAAAAAAGCTTTATAAGCATCTAAATTTCAGGGCTTCCAATTCGGACGCCGCAAGAAAAGACAATTTCTATTAATAAGCCCTAATGGATAAGGCTTAACCATAAGATAATACGGGCTGTTTATTCTAAATTATTGAGGACGAGGAAATTTAATTAAGAGAATGAATAATGAGAGCGCATTGCTGCTCTAGCGGAGTTTTTGCCTTGAAGATATCGGTTATCTCCTTTTTAGTCTGTTAATATATTGTTTAGGCTAGACCTAGGTTTTGAGAAGTGAAAAAAAAGAAGCATCTTTATTCCGTTTTTGAGAGGATTCGCCCGTATTTCCCAAAATTGGAAAAATTATCTCTAATGGGGAATTCTCAAGAAGGCGTTTAATGTTTAAGTAACTCATAATTAAGTGTTTATTAATTGGTATCTTGATTGCTTTATACCATCGTTACAGTAATACATAGGTGAAGAAATTTTCATACATATTAATATTCCTAGCTTTTAGCCTTCTTCCGTCAGTGGTAAAGGCGGCGAAGGTCATTAATGCTGAAATGGTTTTATCAGACACCTATTTCTCTGAGCCTGAGGTTATCGATTTAGAGGGCCGATGGCGTTTTTACTGGAAAGAATTTGTAAATCCCGAAAAGGCTCCTGAGGCAAGCGAGCGTCCCTTCTTTCTTGACTTTGGAGAGTCTTGGTCAGATATTCCGGAACTACGTAAATCCTACCACGCTAAAGGTTTTGCAAGCTATGAGTTAAATATTGTAAGCTCTCAGGGAACCGATAATTTAGCATTGCGAATACCAGAGTTTTATTCGGCTTATTCCCTTTATTTAAACGGTCAATTAGTTTCCAAAAATGGCGAGGTAGGTAAAGATTTAGGCGCATCGGAACCATATTGGCTACCGAAAGTGGCGAATATAAAATTAGTGAAGGGAAGTAATCGCTTGGTGCTTCATGTTTCTAACTTTGAACATCATAAAGGCGGCCCTGTAGCTCCAATCAGCATTGGGCCATCGGAAACCCTATTTTTTTACAAAAATATGGCGGTTAGCGGTTCCTTATTTATTGCTGGAACTTTAATGATTGCCGCGGTATTTTCCTTGATTGTATATTATTTTCAGAAATTAGATTTTGCCTTTTTATTCTTTGGCCTTTTTGCTTTAACCTACATGTATCGGATCGTTGGTACAGACACCTATATTTTGCATGAAGTATTTGGTGGCTTAAATTGGTATACCGCTATTCGCTTAGAGTACCTCAGCCTGTTTCTTAGCGTGATATTCTTCACCTATTTCTATAAAAACTTAATTGCGCGCCGTGCCCCCGAGTGGATATTTCACACCATTGGTGCAACGTCATTAATCATGGCTTTAAGTGTAATGTTGCCGCCCCAAACTTTTACCGCCTTTATCGATTATTACCTTTTGTTTATTGCCTTAGCACTGCTTGTTACCACTTCATTTTATTTAAGAGCTATTCGTTTTAGTCATAGTATGAGCTGGTTTACCACCATTTCTGTTTTGGCATTAATTGGGGTTATGACTTTAAAACTTTCAGCTTTTTTTGGCTTTGGTACTGGCCACTTATTCATTTCCTTTTTTGGTTATATCATTTTTATAATTGCGCAAACCATCGCTTTAAGTCAGCGCTTTGGTTATAATATGCGGATGCACATTACCCAAAGTGAAAGTGCGGTAGTAAGCCAACAAAACTTTATGAACTCGGTGAGTCATGAACTTAAAACTCCGATGAACGCCATTATGGGGATGACGGAGTTTTTGTCGCGTTCAAAATTGGATTCTGATCAGCAGGCTAAATTGGAGACCATTCGCAAAAACAGCGAGCAGTTGAACAATTTACTGATGGATCTTTTAAATTTCTCGGCTATCGATTCTGGTTCCTTAAAACTGGAAACACGCAAATTTGATTTAAAAGCGGTAGTTAATAAAGCCATCGAGCAAGCTGGTGCTAAAGATAGTAGTGCGATCAACTTCAAGATGCAGTACGATGAAAACATTCCTGAAGAGTTAGCGGGTGATCCCGATCGATTAGGACAAGTGATTTACCATCTTTTAGACAATGCCTTTAAATTTACCGAGAAGGGTAATGTTAACTTTTCTATGCAAATGCAAAGCGTAGAAGGCAATTTGGTAAATTTAAAAATGACCGTTCAGGATACGGGTATAGGTATTAAAAGCGAAGACTTAAATAAAGTGGTAAAGGCCTTTAATCAAGGTAACGAAGGCAATACGCGTACACACGGCGGTACAGGTTTAGGCCTCACCATCTCTTCTAATATTGTCGAGCTAATGGGTGGCGAGTTATGGGTTGATAGTGAGTTCGGTCATGGTACTACTGTAGTTTGCGAGTTTGTTTTAAAAACTCCTCGCCTAAACTTATCTAAACACGCGCAAGAGCTGAAAGATGAGTACCAAGAAAAAATAGAAGGTCTAAAGATTTTATACGCAGAAGACAACCCTATAAATCAAAAGCTTTTGGTCATGATTATGAAGACCATGGGCTATGAGGTAGATATCGCTAATAATGGTTTAGAGGCTTGGGAAATGGCTTTAACCAAGCGCTATCAAATTATTTTCATGGATGTTCAAATGCCTAAGATGGATGGTATTGAAGCCACCAAGCGCATTGTTAAAGATCAGCCTGAACGTCCTATTATTATTGCTGTTACCGCTAATGCTGAGGTGGCAGATCAAAAGCGCTGTATTGAAGCGGGTATGAATGATTTTATTCCTAAGCCTTTTAACGCCAAAATGCTTAAAGACGCGATTAAGAAATGGCAAGGACTCCTTCTTTATATGGAAGAGGATTCGCGTGAGGACAATCTTCGCATCATTTCTTAAGTTGATTTCTAGGCCTAATTAGGTTTCCAGACTCCTTCTAGCTAGTCCACCAACCTGATTATTTTATTTCAACTTCCGAGGCCTTTAGCATTAATCACTTTTCCTTCTGCAATTAAAAAAACCTGTGTACCTTTCTTTGCTTTCATGGTGTATAAACCAGTGAAATCTCCAAACGCGGGCAATACTCCTCCTCTTTCTTCCAAGAAAAAACAGGGTAGTTTTAAACTTTGCTTGGCCATTCCTTTTAGGCTTACGCCAGGATGAATATGACCACACAAATTGTAGAATCCTTCGGGAGCTTCTTCGGGTTCATGACTTAACCAAAAAGGCCCTAAAGGGACGCTTTCTAAATGGCAATGCAATTGGGCTTCGTGATAATTGGCGGCCTCCAGTATGTCGTGGTTACCGCTAATTAAATGAAATTCGCAATGGGGGAAATAAGCAATAGTTTCCATAAAGCTGAACCATTCATTATTCATTTTTGAATGAAAGAGGTCGCCTAAAAAATAAAGCGCTTTAGGCTGTACTTGCAGCAGTAAATCGAAAAGCCTTTGGTAGTTGTTTTTCTGTGCCTCGGCGGGAATAGCAAGGCCTTCTTTTCTGAAATGGCCAATCTTACCAAAGTGTGTATCGGCAATAAAAAGTGTGCGCATATCGGGCCAGTAGATGGCTTTTTGTGCTAATAGCCATAGTTCTTCACCAGCCAGAGTAATGCTTTCCTTCATCTTTATTCGGAAGTATCGTCGAGAATTAAAGGGGCAAAATTAGTCTTTCCTTAGGGTCACTCCTAAACAAATAAATCACACGATATTGAATTAAGGTTTAGAGCTGCTGCTAAGCTGCTTTTCATTTTCCCCTCTAGCCAAGATAGAAGGATCTAAGGGAATCAATCGTTTGTAATGTTCATAACGCAAGAAGATATCACGTACGTAGCCAAAAGGTTCTTCACCACGCACGGGTCCGTATTTCACGAGGGGGTCGCTGTAATAACGGTATTCTCCCATTTTGCGCAGCCAAACCTCAACATTTGCATCGTACCGTAATGAGTCTTTCCCGTCTTGGGAACAGAGCCTCTGGGCATCTAGTAAATGTCCATAACCGCAATTATAGGAGGCAAGGGTGAATTTTATGCGCTGGGTAGAGTCTTTTATATTTTCAAATTTATCCCAAATGTTTTTTAAGTAGCGTGTTCCCGCTTCGATGTTTTGTTCGGGATCGTAAGCATCTTGTAATCCCAAGCCTTCCGCAGTGCTGGGCATTACCTGCATTAGTCCTCCAGCGCCTGCCCAAGAGGTAGAGCTGGGGTCGAAGCGCGATTCTTGATAAACGACAGAGCTTACCAAACGCCAATCCCAACCTAGTTTTTCTGCATGTTTGCGAATTAGGGTGTCAAATTGACTAATTTGACCGCTATTCTTGCTAAAAAACTCGCTTTCTACGCGGCGTTTGTAGGATTTTTTGTGGACGTAATACTTATCGTAGATAAAATGATAAACATCTGTTTTACGAATCTGATTTACCCATTGGTTTACGGTAGATAAGAACTCGGGGCCATTATTACGCACACCCCAAGCAATACGTTGTGAAAGGCTAATAGGGGTTTCCACGTCTAGAATAGGATAATAAGTTTGATTGATTGAAGCTAAATTATAATCAGAAACGGTGTATTTTATTTTGCCATCTACTACCATTTTTATAAGGTCTTCTATATTATGGTTTCCCAGAACCGTGTCGAGGTAAATGCTACCACCAATCTCTTGTTGCAGGTTTATCATACGTTCGTAATAGGAAGATTTGCGATGCAAATGCACCGTGTCACCAATTAGTTCAATGGCGTCTTTTACTAATGATTTAGAGATTTTATGTCGTGGTAATTTGCGCCAGTTAGTAGGCTTACGTTGCACCAATGCTTGATGAGTAGTATAGAGGTAATCGGTGAAATTTATGAGTTCCTTGCGAGGTTCAGTTATGGTTAAGCCATAGGTTATAATATCGCCTTCGCCACGGTTTAAAAGGTCAAATACTTCATCGATATTTGAGGCAAGTACAATTTCCAATTCTAAACCAAGATGATCCGCTAAGCGCTTTACTAGTTCATATTCTAAACCCATCGCTTGACCGCGATAAAGGAAATAGGAGGTAGAGCTGTAAATCATTATCGCTCTTAGTTTTCCTTCTTCCGCGATCTCTTTTAGATCTCTTTTTACAATGGGACCGTCTAATTCTGTTTTAGGACGACGTGATTGTGAAGAGCTGAGGTCGCTTTGATTACAAGCAGCGAATGCTAGAATAAGAAGAAGAACTCTGATGATTTTTAGTTTTTCCATAGGCTGATTAGATCAGCTCAAAATACTAATTTAACGTCGAACTCACGTTATTTTATAAATGAAGGTAATTTCAGAGCGCATTTTGACATAAAAAAAGCTGCCTGAATAGGTCCAGGCAGCTTTCTTATAAATTTAGTATCAAGAGGTTTACTTCATTTCTGAAGCGTTAGTGGCCTCTTCTTTTTTAGCCATGGCCGCTTTCGCCTTGGCACTTGGTTCCTTCGTTTCGTGGATGATAGTCATCTCTCTGAGGAGGTTATGAGCTCCTGCGTATTTCTCGATAATGAAAAGAGTGTAACGAATATCTACTGATATGGTACGCTGAATTTCGGGCTCAAAATAAATATCGCCACTCATCGCTTCCCAGTTACCATCAAAGGCAGTGCCGATTAGGTGACCTTTGCCGTTAATTACGGGGCTACCAGAGTTACCACCAGTAATGTCTGTGTTATGAATGAAACAAACCGGTAGTTCCCCTTCTGCATTAGCGAAACGACCGAAATCTTTGCGCTTAATAAGTTCTTCTAATTTGGTAGGAACAACAAACTCAGGATCGTTATTGTCCATTTTCTCTAGAATCCCTTGGGCGGTGGTGTAGTGCTTGTAATGAACCGCATCACGACCGTCGTAGCTGCCAACGGTACCGTAGGTTAAGCGCATAGTGCTATTAGCATCGGGAGCATAGTTTACATCAGAATTCATCTCGCGTAAGCCCGCGGTGAATAATCGGTAAGCTTTTTCAAGTTTGTCGCCGTTTCCTGCGTCGTCGCTGCTTGCTTGGTAAGCAGCATAAAGTCCTTCACCTAGAGCGATGGCAGGATCTTTTGAAAGTGTTTTAGCTTTGGGCTTTTCTAAATACTCCATTAAAGACTCTTTCGAGCGAAGGATAGATTTAGAGAATGTTTTGGAAGCATATTTTGCGTAATCACCTTTATACTTATCGGTGATTTCTTTTAAAATTTCAGGCTGTTGATTAACGGCAATGTCTTGCGCATAAAGAGCCATCAGTTTAGCCGTCATCTCTTCATCTAGAGCAACGTTATAATCCTTGTAGAACTCATCCGCCGAAGATTTAAGGGCATCGATAACTGCGTCCATGCGTTTTTGCATGGCTTCTTTTTCTTCGCCTTCGGCCTCCTCAGCTTTTTCTGCCGCCGCAAAATAGGCTTGCATCGTACGGTTGAAACGCAATCCTTGTAAAGCAATTTCGGGACCCGAAATACCCGCTTCACGAGCGTAAACACCAGCGGTAACGCCAGCATCGGTCGCTTTATAGGCTTCGTCGAACATGGTTAGCACTTCGCCGTATTTGGCTTTGCGATCGGCATTTTGGTTTACCCAAGCTTGAAATTCATCTTCAATAGCTTTCTTTTTATCGAATACGCCATTGCTTTGTAATTGAGCGGTTTGGCCTATGTAATATTTCCAGTAATTAGAAACGCGAGCATATTTAGACGCGTATTGAATACGAGTGGCTGCATCAGCGCTCATGTACTTTTTCATTACGTCTAGCTTGAGGTCGCGAACGCGCACTACGGCTGGTCCGTATAAATCAACGGCTTGCTTAACCCCGTAACTGCTTAAGTAGCGATCCGTGCTACCTGGATACCCCATTACCATGGTAAAGTCTCCGTCTACAACCCCATCTAGGGAAACCGGTAAATGATGCTTAGGCTTTAAGGGAATGTTTTCGGTAGAATATTCTGCTGGTTTTCCGTCGGGACCGCTATAAACGCGGAACATAGAGAAATCACCCGTATGACGAGGCCACATCCAGTTATCCGTGTCGCCACCGAATTTACCCACTGCTTCAGGAGGCGTTCCTACTAAACGCACATCATTAAAGGTTTCGTAAACGAAAAGGTAAAATTCATTGCCGTGAAAGAAAGTTCTCACATTGGCATCGTAGTGCGTGCCTTCAATGGCTTCGTCGGCTAGTTTTTTACCGATTTCGGCAATCGCTTTATTGCGATCAGCTTCACTCATATCGTCGTTTAGCTCCGGTAAAACCTTATTGGTAACATCTTCCATGCGCACTAAAAAGCGCACAAATAAGCCTTCGTTTGGAAGTTCGTCTTCCATACTATAAGCCCAAAAACCGTCGGTTAAATAATCGTTTTCTGTGCTAGAGTGCGACTGAATTTGTCCGTAACCACAGTGGTGATTGGTAAGGATAAGGCCTTGAGAAGAAATGATTTCACCCGTGCAAAATCCGCCGAAAGAAACAATAGCATCTTTTAAGCTACCGTTGTTCACATCGTAAATTTGTTCGGGCGTTAGTTGAAGACCATTTGCCTTCATGTCAGCGTAATTGCGGCCTAATAAAAGCGGCAACCACATTCCTTCATTTGCTACCGCCGGAAGAGCGAGGGCAATAGCCAAGAAGAAACTCAATAGTTTTTTCATAATTCTGCTAGTTTAATTTGAGATGCGCGAAGGTAGTTAATTGTATTTTTTTGGAGTGACATTTTATTGCGCTCTTTCCAACCCTTTAAAATCTGGTTTATAAGTCTATCCTTGCTTAAGGCTGAAGCGCAGGACTGAATTAATACCTTTGCTTAAAAGCAGATGTGGTTATGAAAAAAAAGGAGCTAAAATTCAATTCATTAACCATTCATGGAGGGCAGAGTTTCGAGGAGACAACGGGAGCAGTAATGCCGCCTATCTTTCAAACTTCAACCTATGCGCAAACTTCGCCTGGTGTGCATAAAGGCTATGCCTATTCGCGCAGTGCCAATCCTACTAGGCATGCATTAGAGCGCTCTATCGCTAGTTTAGAAGGGGTAGACTATGGTTTGGCCTTTGGGAGTGGTTTGGCGGCAATTGATGCGGTAATTAAGTTATTGCAACCCGGCGATGAGCTTATTTCCACCAACGATTTATACGGTGGCACTTACCGCCTGTTTACCCAGATCTTTGAAAAATACGGGATCAAGTTTCACTTCGTGCCCATGGGTCAGGCCCAAGATGTGACCCAATATATTAATGCCCATACGAAACTCATCTGGGTGGAAACCCCTACTAACCCGATGATGAACATTATCGATATTAAAGCAATGAGTGCCTTGGCGAAAAATGCCAAGGCCTTATTAGTGGTGGATAATACTTTTGCCACGCCTTATTTACAAAAACCGGTTGAATTGGGTGCCGATATCGTAATGCATAGTGCCACAAAATACCTCGGGGGCCATAGCGATGTGCTGCTCGGTTGTTTGGCGGTAAAGGACAAAGAGGTAGCGGATCAACTGTATTTTATCCAAAACTCTAGCGGCGCCGTTTGTGGGCCGATGGATGCTTTTTTAACTTTAAGAGGGATAAAAACTTTACATGTTCGAATGGCGCGTCACTGTGAAAATGCTAAAGCAGTGGCAAACTTTTTACGCCATCACGCCAAGGTAGAAGCGGTTTATTGGCCAGGTTTTGAAGACCATCCCAATCATGCCATAGCCAAAGCGCAAATGAAAGACTACGGTGGGATGGTGAGCTTTAGAGTAAAGGGCGATCGTTTAGAGGATGCTGTAAAAGTTTTAGCCAATTTGAAATTAATTACCCTAGCCGAATCTTTGGGTGGCGTAGAATCTTTAGCAGGCCATCCCGTTACTATGACGCATGCTTCTATTCCCAAAGCAGAACGTGAAAAAACGGGTGTTACGGATGGGTTAATTCGCTTAAGCGTGGGAATTGAGGATGAGGCAGATTTACTAAAAGATTTAGAACAAGCGTTAAAGTAAAAATTATGATCAAATTTTTCATCACGGGTACAAGCTCTGGTATTGGTAAGGCCTTAGCAGAAAGAGCTTTAGCGGAAGGACATTCGGTAACGGGTTTTAGCCGTAGGCATGTTATTGAGCATCCAAATTACAAACATATTACCATCGACTTGGCCGACTTAAAGGCCTATCATAATATTGGCTTTGAATGCAGTAAGAATCTAGAGGCCATAGTTTTGGTGAACAATGCAGGAACCTTAGGCCATGTTAAACCAGTGGCAAAATTAGACCCCGATCGAATAGATAGCAGCTATCGTATTAATATTATGGCGCCAACGGTAATGAGTCATTTGTTTTTAGAAAATTTAGCAAAATCCCCATGCCCAAAAGTTATTATAAATATTTCCTCGGGGGCCGGATCTTATCCAATTAAAGGTTGGAGCACCTACTGTGCTAGTAAGGCTGCTATTGATATGTTTAGCGAGGTGCTTGCTATCGATCATCCCGAAGTGCGCAGCTATGCCATATCGCCTGGTATTGTGGATACCGAAATGCAAGGTGAAATTCGACGCTTGGCTAAAAGCGACTTCCCAGACGTAGATCGATTTGTGGAGTATAAGCGTAAGGATGAATTAGCTTCTGCTGATACAGTTGCCGCCAAGCTAATTAAAGTTATTCAAAACCCAGAAGCCTATAAAGAAGTTCGCCTTTCTTTGCGCAATGTAGTTTTGTAGCACCCTAGGCAAACTATATAATCGAAGGCTATTTATAAACGCTCTGAGGCTTGTTTTTTCCTAGAAATTACGTTTTTAGGTCGAACTTATGTTAAAAGCAACTTAAAGCGCTGAGGCTTATTAAACCATTTGTCTTTTCTTTATTCTAAGGGGTGAATTTAAAATTAAAGAAAATGAAAAAGTTAGTAGCCCTTTTAGCTTTGACAATCCTCTTCGTCTTACCCAGTTTTGCTCAAAACAAGCAAGACCGATTTAAAGACCATGACCCACAGGAAATGGTGGATAAGATGATGGCAAAGATGACCGAGAAATTGGATTTAACGGAAGCGCAGCAAAAAGAAATAGAGCCCCTATTGCTCGCTCACCATCAGAAAAAAATGGAGGCCCGTAAGGGTGAGCAGGCTGATCGTAAGGAAATGGCCGAAAAAATGAAGGCAATTTTAAGTCCCGAACAATTTGAAAAGTTCCAACAGCACTTTAAAAAACGTGCTAAAATGCGCAAAAACAGAAGCGGAGAATTACCTACCGAAACTCCCGAGGATTAAGCTATCAATTTCACCTTTAAAAGGGTCAGAAGAAATTCTGACCCTTTTTTTTTGCGCTTTCTGCTTCGAGTACTTATTCTCATTTTGTCGCCATCCAGCAATCACCCTTAAACTGAGTTCGGGCTGAAAATAAACGTCAGCCTGATCTTGATATTTAATACGGAACTAAGTGGGCTCTTGTTTTTATTAAAAAGCTAACAAATGTTAGCTTCCTTCTAAGCCTTCTTTAGTAATTTGCGGTGTTTTTAAAATCCGAAAAAATTACAATTACCATGTCTAACATGCAAGATAAAATAGAGCTTCTAGAAGCGAAAATCGCTGAGGCTCAGAAAGGTGGGGGCGAAAAACGTATCGCTGCGCAGCACGCGAAAGGGAAATTAACCGCCCGGGAAAGAATTCACTTTTTGTTAGACGAAGGAAGTTTTGAGGAAACGGGAATGTTGGTAATGCATCGTTCGGTAGATTTCGGTTTGGATAAGCAGAAAATTTTAGGCGATGGTGTTGTAACAGGTTTTGGAACAATAGACGGCCGTTTGGTTTATGTTTTTGCCCAAGATTTCACCGTACTTGGCGGCTCCTTGGCCGAAGCCCATGCTGAGAAAATTTGTCAAGTAATGGATCTTGCTATGAAAAACGGAGCGCCCGTTATTGGTCTTAACGATTCAGGCGGTGCTCGTATTCAGGAAGGAGTGGTATCGCTCGGAGGCTATGCCGATATTTTTTATCGCAACACCAGAGCGAGTGGTGTTATCCCTCAGCTTTCTGCTATTATGGGCCCATGTGCGGGTGGTGCGGTTTACTCTCCCGCATTAACCGATTTTATTGGCATGGTAGAAGGAACCAGCTACATGTTTGTAACGGGACCAAACGTTGTAAAAACAGTAACGCACGAAGAGGTTACCGCTGAAGAATTGGGCGGTGCATCAGCGCATAGTAGCAAGTCTGGCGTTACCCACTTTACCTATGCAAACGAACTAGCTTGTATAAACGGCTTCCGCAAATTACTGGGCTATATGCCCCAAAACTGCGAAGAAGAGGCTCCTTCTTTACCTTATGAGGCAGGCGACGAAACGCGTGAGGTGTTAAATTCTATAATTCCCGACAACCCGAATCAGCCATACGATATCCGCGAGGTTATTGACGGCACGGTAGACGAGAACAGCTTTTTAGAAGTACATAAAGATTTTGCCCAAAATATTGTAGTGGGATTTGCGCGATTAGCTGGAAAAAGCATCGGTATTGTGGCCAATCAGCCGGCCTATTTAGCGGGTGTTTTAGATATTGATTCCTCTACTAAAGCAGCTCGTTTTGTGCGCTTCTGCGACAGCTTTAATATTCCTCTATTGGTATTTGAAGATGTGCCTGGTTTCCTGCCTGGAACAGATCAGGAATGGAATGCCATTATTACCAATGGAGCTAAATTATTATATGCCTTTAGCGAAGCGACCGTGCCGCGTATTACGGTTATTACGCGCAAGGCCTACGGTGGTGCCTACGACGTAATGAACTCCAAGCACATTGGCGCAGATATGAATTACGCTTGGCCATCGGCCGAAATTGCTGTTATGGGTGCGAAAGGCGCCGCGGAAATCATCTTCCGTAAGGAAATTATAGCAGCAGAAGATCCCGCCGCAAAATTAGCAGAGAAGGAAGCCGAGTATGCCAAAATCTTCGCCAATCCATATCGCGCCGCCGCTCGTGGTTATGTAGATCAGGTTATTCGTCCCGACGAAACCCGTCAGAAATTAATCAAAGCGTTTAAGATGCTCGAAAATAAAGTGGATAGCATGCCGAAGAAGAAGCACGGAAATATTCCTTTATAGTCGCCGCAATTTTTTTCCTTTGCTTTCATTCTAAAGTCATGGGTAAATTGTTACGCTATACATTATTATTTATGTGGGGGACCGCTCTTTGGGGGCAGTCCCCTTCTGCATTTATAAAGGATTTAAACTTGTCAGTAGACACCACGGAGTATCGCTGGCCACAAGATTTAAGGCGCTTTAAAATGCAGAATTTCTTGATGTTTCAGTACAGCGATGCTTTAACGCTAGCCCAAGTTTCCTTTAAAAATGTTACTAGTACAAAAGGCTTTCGCCTGATGCCCAGCAGTGATTATGCGGTGGTAGACAGCTTTAGTAGCGGTGATGAGCAACAATATAAGATCCGTTTTAGTGATTTGAATAATAGCGACTTCCTGGCCTTAAAGTTTAAAAGTAAGCGAGGAGATGGGCCGCAATTTCAGATTCCTCTTTTGGCGGTACATCCAACTTATGTTGCATTTTATCCCAAAGACGATGTGCTGTTTATTGGCGAGGAAAAAGTCTTTGAAATCATTACCAATAATCCTGATAATCTGGTTTTAGAGCAGCGTTGGCAGGAGAGTGAAGGCATAAAGTATCGCTTTTCGCGGGATGGCAGTAGGGTTTTGATACATCTGTCGGCCTTGCAAGCAGGTAAACAAATTTTAAACTTTAGCCTGCAAACTAAGAAGCCTATTTTAAAAAAAGGCAATTTGGTTTTCAAGCTTCCAGCCACCGAGCAGGAGTTTGCCGTAAAAACGAGTCGTTTGGCTTTTTTAGACGTAATGCAGGAAGACTATACTTTGGAAGTGGGTCATAACCGAGCCTATGAAATTCAGTTGGAGGATCATCCTTTCTTGGCGATGGGGAAAACTTATCGCATCGAAAACCAAGAGGAAAAGGGCGGCCCTTTAATAGCGGAGTTATACACAAAAAGTAAACTCAATAATAATAAGGTTTTATGCCTCTTGCGTATCTATGCTTACCACCGGAAATCGGAGGGTTATCTCTACATAAAAGATGGCGATAAAGCTCGTTTTATCACCAATTTCAATAGTAATCCAAAAACTGAAATTACACGCATCTCGCTGCAGCGTGAAGGAAAAGACTGGCAGGAGGGAGCGGTGGTTTACCCCGGTGAGAATTTAACCGTTAAGCTAGAAGGTAAGTCTTTGCACTTGGGGGAAATTACTTTTTATGGGGCAGCGATTTTAAAGGGCGACACTTTGGTACGAAACGCCAATGAAGCATTTTTTAGGCTACAAATTCCCATGAATTTAGAGACTCGGAGTATAGAGATTTTTCAAAATGGTAACAGCTTGGGTAAATCGCTGCAATTACGAGATTACCAAAAAGCACGGTCTTTTGATTTCATTGATATCCGCTTAGGCTTGCAGCGCTACCAACTGAATGAATTGGCCAAACCTATTTTTTACGATAAGAGTTTGGCGGACGTTTTAATAAGCTTTGACCCAAAAAAAATTGATGCTATTGATGGCCTTCATGGTAAACAATATTTGAAGCTGAAAATTAAGATTAGCAATAAGAGTGGCGCTTTAATTGAGCTGCAAGAAATTGAGAATATTGTTATTTGCCCCGCCTCTAACTCTCCCCGTTTTAAGTTTTATAATGAGAAGGACTGCCGCTATGAGGATCTAAACCTCAATGAGGTTATTAATAGTAAAACCTACGATCTACCCGAATGGGCCACCATAGATTTAGAGTTTAGTCATCAGAAGGATAAACACGGTGGGGAGGGTTTTACCAAAAAAGTGCGGATTTATTTAGAGCGCAAGATTAACTACAATATTGATGTTTCGTTTCCTGCGGGCTTGCTAATCTTAAAGGCAGGTGAAAACGACTTTTCAAATTTTGGTGGAATTAGTTTTGCGATGATGGCGCAGATGAGTTTTTATCATCCTCGCAAGGTGGCCAAACTTCAGCCATTTAAATTGGGGGCGGGCTTTATCGCTTTAGATGCCTTTAACTTTTCCGAAAATAGTGATAACCGTGATGTCGGCTTGGTATTTTTGGGTTCACTCTATCCCACGTCAAGTGAAAACCGTTTGAGTTTTCCAATTTATATGGGCTATGGGTACCTGCTTAAACAAAAGAAAGGCTTCTTTTTAATTGGACCGGGTATTCGTGTGAGACTCTAAGCTACGGTTCTTTTAACCGTTGTTGAAAACTTTCGCAGATTAACTTGGTGTTATTTAAAATTTAACTTTCTCCAATAAAACATTTTGTCGTTCTTGCAGTTAATTAAGTGTCTTAAGTACATTATAGGGGGAGCTTTACTTTTGTAATTTCAAATTAGTGTTCGGGAGAGTAGGTGATAAACGGTATTTGTAGGAGGGTCCCGTTTACTATAAGGATGAATCTCTATCTTTTTTCAGAGCATAGCTTCCATCACCCAAATGTGTTAGACAGACATTATTAACATCTAAAAATCTGGGGAGATGAAAAGAATAATTGAAACAGGACTTTTGGTCCTTGCGATCGTGGCATCATTTTCGGCTTTTAAGCCAAATGAAATATTGTCATTAGGAAAGAAAGCGCCCATGGCAGATTTGCCTATGGCCGAAATAAGTGGCAAAGAAATTACACTTAATCAACTAAAAAAGGAGAAAGGCTTATTGGTGATTTTTAGCTGTAACACCTGTCCTTTCGTTTTAGCATGGGAAGATCAATACCCTGCTTTGAACGAATTAACGGCTAAGTATAATATCGGAATGGTATTAGTAAATAGCAACGAAAAGAAGCGCCAAGGTGATGATAGCATGGAGGAAATGCAAAAACATGCCTCAGAAATGAATTATGATTTGCCTTATGTGATTGATTCTAATAGCAAATTGGCCGATTCATTTGGTGCGAAAACTACACCCCATGTGTTTTTATTCGACGGTGACATGAAGCTGGTTTATCGCGGTAGCATTAACGATAAATATGAAAATAAGTCGAAAGAAGCGAGCAAGCATTACTTAAAGGAAGCTTTGGAGCAATTAAACGCAGGCAAGGAAATCTCTAATGATGATACCCGCGAAATAGGTTGCTCCATTAAAAGGGTTTAATCCTTTCAAAGACCTCTCAAATAGGCGTCCTGATTTAATTAGGGCGTCTATTTTTTTTGGTACAAGTCTCACCTAGAGATATTTTTTTAATTCTCGCCATAAGACTAAAGCTCAGTATTGTGCGTTAATTTTGAAATTAACTTAGCGATGCGAAATCTAATTTACCTCCTGTTTTTAGTCTTATATAGTATACTTTTTTGGCAGGAAGGCTTAGGAATAAATTTGATTATTTTCTCTCTACTCAGTCTGGGCTTTTTAAGATTAGAATCTAAGCAGACTTTTCGTAAAAGTGAAAGCCTTGTTTTGCTCTCATTAATTCTAGCAAGTGTGAGCCTGCTGCTTTATCATTCCACTCTTAGTATTATTGTTTTCTTCCTAGCATTTAGTACTTACTTAAGTTTTTTGCAACTCGGTTCATTTAGTGTACTCGAGGCCTTTGTTAATTCCTTTATTTCTTTCTTTTCGCTGCGTGGCCCTTTATTGCCTGAACCCCTTTTAAAAAAAGCGGCTCCTTCTAAGGCTTTGCTTTACATGCGCATTGCTATTCTGCCGCTGTTGATATTTTTCGTCTTCTTTTTGCTTTTTAAAGAGGGTAACCAAATATTCGGGCAGTGGTCTGACGCAGTATTTGGCAGTTTTTTCAGTTACCTAGATGGGCTAGACATGACCTATCTGTTTTTTCTTTTGCTCGGTCTCTTACTTTTAAGATGGATTTTCAAAGACAAGCGCAGAAGATTTTTAACACTAAATGAAAGCAACTTTATTAGCCGAAAATCAAAGAAAAAAGGTTTGGGATCTTTTACAAACTTAAGTTTGAAGCGGGAATACCAAAGTGCATTTCTTCTTTTCACCATGCTTAATCTGCTCCTCTTTATTGTGAATTTTATTGATATAAAGTGGGTGTGGTTTCAATTTTATATACCCGAAAGTTTTAGTCTAAAAGATTTCGTTCATGAGGGAGTGGGGTATCTTATTTTCAGCTTGGTACTATCTGCTGGTCTTATTTTTTATTACTTCCGTGCCAATCTAAACTTTTACCCCAAAAATGGCTGGCTAAGGTTTCTTGCTCAAATATGGGTTTTGCAAAATGCAGTCTTGGCCCTTTCCGTGGCCCGCCGAACTTTTTATTATATCGGGTTTCATGGTTTGGCCGATCGCCGCATTGCTGTGCTAGTTTTTATCGCAATCATTCTTTTTGCTTTAGGGCTTTTGGTTTATAAGCTATCTACTAAACGTAATAATAGCTATGTTTTAAAGCAAAGTTCAGGCTTTACTCTCGCTTTTTTAGCGGCTTTAAGCTTAGTAAACTGGGATCAGCGGGTTGCAGTATATAATCTAAATCATGGGCAGGCAAATGAAATCGATGTAGCCCATTACCTTACACTCTCGCCCCGTATTTACCCAACGCTTTATGCTAATTTAGAACGGATCGAATACCAGATTGAGCGACATTTGGAAAATGAGGTGCGTTGGGTTTACATAGATAGTATTGAAGAGTTTAAAACTCGCCTGGATAAAAGGAAGGAGCAATTTCTCTTGACAGAAAGGAGACAGAGCTGGCGTAGTTGGAATTATGCTGATGCGCAGGCTATACGTGAACTGAAACTTTAGGAAGGACCCGAAAAGGCGAAAACCCGAGTTTTTAAAGCTGAGTTCGATGAGAAGTTAGGCCTCAGACCTTTTGTAAATAGTGGGTTTTAAGGAAGACTAAAATCTACCATTTACGCCAAAGATATCTTTGCGGATATACTACCTTTGCAAAAATTCGAGCGATGAAAATAGGCGTAGTAGTATTTCCAGGTAGCAATTGCGATCACGATATGATTTACACCCTCCAAAATTTAGGTCATGAGGTGGTAGAGCTTTGGCATAAAGACACCGACTTGAAACAAGTGGAAATGGTGGCCATTCCTGGCGGATTCTCCTATGGCGATTACTTACGTTCTGGTGCTATCGCTAGATTCTCACCCATTATGGATTCGGTAATTGATTTCGCGAATGCCGGTGGTTATGTACTTGGTGTTTGCAACGGTTTTCAGGTTTTATGCGAAAGCGGTCTTTTGCCAGGTACCCTCTTACACAATACTAGCCATACCTTCGTTTGCAAAAATGTATATTTAAGTCCCGCTAGCAATACCGCCGCTATTTCGGCCAATTTAGATAGGGAACGAACTTATAAAATCCCCGTAGCTCACGGCGAGGGACGTTACTATGCTTCAGACGAAGTGCTTGATCAATTAGAAGCCAACGATCAAATTCTGTTTCGCTATGCTTCCGCAGATGGCCATATAAACGATGAGGCAAATTTTAATGGCGCTTCTCGTAATATTGCGGGAGTTTGTAATGCCGGTAAAAATGTATTTGGCATGATGCCTCATCCAGAAAGAGCCGCAGATATTAATTTAGGCAATGAAGATGGCCGTCTTTTATTCGATAGCCTTTTTAGCAATATCGCTGCCACTGCTCAGGCTTAAAGCACCTTTTCTACTCTAAAGTTGATTAGCATTTCTGCGCCTAGTTTATTCTCATTCTCCTTGAGAATGGAAAATCCTTGTGCCAGAAAGAAGGGCTTAGCCATATAGCTTACATCACTGTATATTTTTGTGGCGCCGCGTTTCTTCGCTTCCGCTAAGATGGCAATATACAGTTGCTTCGCGTATCCTTTACCTTGTTGATGTTGGCTTACATATAGAAAATCGAAATAGTCTTCACCTCTTAAGGAAGCAAAGCCTATCACTTCATTTTCTGCTTCTAGTAGTATCGTATATTGTTCTTTTATCAGCCCCAGCCAACGCGAGGAAACATCGGCTCTATCGCTCCAAGCCTTTAATTGCCCCTCGGTATAGTGATCTAAGCCGCTCTTTAAAATAGAATCTCGGAAGAGCTGCTTGAGCTTTCCGAGATCCTTCATATTGGCGTTTCGTATGGACACAAATTGAGGTATTAGGCCCTTACCTGAATTTTGCGGCTAACTAGCGAACTACCTTTTCTTAGATTTAAGATATAAGTACCCGACTTTAAATTAGGCAATAAGATTCTTTTGCTACCGCCTGCTTCTTTGGTCCAACGATCTCTTACGATTGTTTGTCCTTGAAGGTTATATAAATTAACTTCCCAAAGACCTTCTTCTTGCCCATCTATTGTAATAAAATCCTTGGCAAGGGTGGGGTAGATATTAAATTCAGGACTAGCTTTTACAAGTGCTTGCTCATCTATGCCAATGCCACCTGCAAATTGGGCTGTATAAACGCCTCTGCCATGTGTGGCGGCCATAATGGTATAATCGCTCATTCTTAATTGCAACATATCTACTCTAACATTGGCCAGTCCATTATTGGAAGGGATCCAATTGGGAGAAGCATCCATAAAATTGCGCGTTTCCCAAACTCCAAGCTCAGTGGCAAGGATAACATTATTGGAATCGCGGGGATTAAAAAGCGACCATCTAACGGGCATATCGGGTAAGTCCCCTTCCTTAATTTCCCAAGTTTGTCCACCGTCGTTGGTGTAAAAAACGGAAGGAATTCCATAATTCGAATAGGTTATTAGCAGTTCATCTTCGCTTCTGCCTACCTGAATACAGCTTAAATAACCCGCAGGGAAATTAGAGCCAGTAAGCTCGGTAATAATTTCGGGCTTGCTGCCATCGGCATGATCTACCTTAAATAGTTTCCCAGATCCACCCGCCACGAATACGGTACTTGCCGTATCGAAATAGGGAGAAACCTTAATATTAGTAGCGCTTCCGCCCAACTGACGAATTTCTAAATCCTCCTCTATATGGGATGCATTTACCGCACGGTATCGATAAATATTACGCGCATTTTTACAGGCATAGAGTATGCTTAAATCGGAGTCGTAGTCGGCGGGGTTAATAAAACGGCCATCGCCGTTGTTAATAAAGCGCTGACCGAAAGAATTACCGCTATTAAAGGAACGCCAGTAGGCATTGTAAACGTAGCTGCTAATATGGAAGTTAGAGGATATTTCATCAATAAAGCAATAAGCACCATCGCCGCCGGTGGCGCGATCAGTAAAACCTAAGCCTGTTTGACTAAATCTTTCGGTTCCATTGTCTTGCGATCCCGCTAGCATAACATTAGAGCCAGCACCGGGGTCAATTGCTCCCGCATAATACTGGGTAACATTATAGGCGGCATTGCGATCGCTAAAGGAAGGGAAGGGTGAATTAAAATTGCTAGAGTATGCCACCCCGCCATCACTTCCGCTTAAAATTTCATTGGAAGAGTTAGGTTTAAATATAAATTCATGTTGATCGGCATGCACATAAGGGTAACCAAAGCCGCCGTACCAATGGGAAACTTGTTGCCAGGTATTACCTGTGTCTTGGGAACGGAATAAATTAATTCCCCCTACTACTACTACGCTTTCGTCATTAGGATCTACTTGGGCAATTAAATCGTACCAAGCTTGACCACGAGTGAAATCACTAGAAGGAATACCCGGATCATCATCATTAGGCTCACCTAAAGCCTGCCAAGTAGCACCCGAGTCGGTGCTGCGTAGCAATTTGTCTAGCACGCCATTTTTTTCAATCAGGGCATAGATAAAGGCGGCGTTGCTAGGAGCTACCGCCAATTCTACTCTTTCTCCATCGGTGTTTCTAACTCTGGTGAAATTCAAACCGTCGTCACTGTATAGAATGTCGCCACCACCACGATTTCCGTTGGTACTAATAGCATTTACTGATCCTACCCAAATACGGTTATCGGGCCCAATTTCGAGATCGCCAACGGCATAATGATAATTTTGACCCGAAACCAGAGGCATAACTTGAGTAAAGCTTTGGCCACCATCGTCAGAACGGTATAAACCTTCATCGCCAACTTGGGCAGTAAATCCGTTATAGTCGGCATTGCGCACCGCTACATATAAAACTCCTTGCCCATTTTCATTACGCACCTCAATATCGCGTACAAATTTCATATTCGTGGTAGCGATTAAGTGACTCCAGGTTAAACCGCCATCGGTACTTTTATAGAGTCCATCACCCATACCACCTGATCCAGATCCAAAGCCTTCACCCGTACCCACATAAAAAGTTTGGGTATTTGTAGGGTCATGAGCGATGGCGCTAATAGAGAGAGTTTTCCAAAAATCATCTACTGGAACCCAAGGATTGGCGGCATTGCTAATTTGGGTATTATACCATAAACCACCGGTTACACCACCCGCCCAAACTTTCTCTAAATTTGGGTCATTTGGATCATACATAATGGCTCTGGTTCTTCCACCTACATCATAAGGACCGCGTTCTTCCCAAATTAAATCGGGTAAATTGCTAGTATCTAAACCCGCGTTTTTCATGCTATACCGAGCGGCGGCACCTTGCAATCTACTTTTAGCAAGTTGTAATTTTTCTGGAGTAGGATAACCCAAAGCGGGATCCATAGTCATGATGAAATTTTGCTGCCAAGCTAAATCGGGACGGTCTGCTTTAGGCATGTTTTCCCATTCTTCTAGGTCAATTTTGCGTGCATCATCGTTATAAGGATGGCTAGCTAAAAACTCTTCATATTTCTGAAAACGATCTACTTGAGGGCTTTCGGAACTTGTTTGAAAGGCAATTACAATAGAGGCTGTTACTCCAAGACCTATTGCCAGGGACAAGGCGGTTGTCTTCTTCATAAATCGTTCACAATTATTAATAAGGGTTTAATCGGGAGCGCTAAAATAGCCGAGAAAAGCGAATAATAGCCGCTTATTAACAACGCATTTGCGAACAATAGGTTTGGTCGATAAGTAAATTGGCAAGAAAATAAGCAGCTGAATTAGCTGAACTCCATAAGTTTGCGGCGATAAACAGAGAATAGTTTACTCTTACTTACAAAGCCAAGATAATTTCCATTCTCGGTAACGGGAAGGTTCCAGGCCCCGCTGGATTGAAATTTTTTCATAACCGATGACATATCTTCCTTTACGTCTACCACGGCTGGTGGCGGGCTCATAAGTTCCGAAACATAGGTGTTTTCGTAAAGGCTATGGTCGAACATAATCGTCCGGAAGTCATCTAGTGTAAGCACGCCTACTAGAACACCTTCTTCATCAATTACCGGGAATAAATTGCGTTTCGAGCGGCTTACCACCTTTACCAGCTGCCCTAAGGTAAATTCTGGTTTTACTTTTTTGAAATCCTTTTCTACGACAGTGGCAATACTAAGCAGAGTTAGAATGGCTTGATCTTTATTATGCGTAAGTAAATCACCTCTTTTGGCAAGCTGCATCGTATAAATAGAGTGGGGTAAAATACTACGGGTAACTAGATAGGAGATGGCAGAAACCGTCATAAGCGGGATAAAAAGATCGTAACCCGCGGTTATTTCTGCAATCATAAATATCGCGGTAAGTGGCGCGTGTAAAACTCCTGCCATTAGGCCTGCCATTCCCACCAGGGAGAAATTGGTAGTACTAATTGTGCTTAAGCCACTTTGATTAACCAAATAGGCAAAGGCAAAGCCTAGAGCGGCTCCTACAAAAAGTGAGGGTGCAAAAATGCCACCAACTCCTCCTGCACCGAAAGTAAAAACCGAAGCGAAGATTTTCAGAAACACTAATCCTAAAAGTAAGGCCACAACAATGTAAGGGCCACTAAACCAGTCGTAAAGAATGCTTTGATTTACAATAGAAATAACTTCGCCGTTAAGCAAGGTATTGATTAATTCATAGCCTTCACCATATAGGGGTGGTACTAACCAAATAAGAAGCCCTAAGGATAAACCACCTATTAAAACTTTTTGCCAAGTGCTTTTGATCTTAGTGAAAAGTTCATCGAAATAGAAATACACTTTAGTAAAATAGACCGAAACCAAAGCGGTTAAAACGCCCATAAGGGCATAAAGTGGAAGGTCGCTAATTTCAAAAGCAGCGAGCGATTTATAGTGAAAAAGATAGTCGTTGCCCTGAATGAAAATGGAAGTTACTGCGCCCGAAACCGACGCTAGGAGTAAGGGCACAAGAGAGGCTAAGGTTAAATCAAGACTAAAGATTTCAATGGTAAAAATAATGGCCGCAATAGGTGCATTAAAAATGGAAGCGATAGCACCCGCGGTAGCACAACCCATTAAAAGAATACGCTGCCTAAAATTTAGGTGCATCATTCTGCCCAAATTAGAACCAATAGCAGATCCAGTTCCCACCGTTGGGCCTTCTAATCCTACCGATCCACCAAAACCAACCGTTAGGGCGGAAGTAATTAAATAGGCATAAGTTTTATAAACCTGCAAAAACCCACTGCGACGTGAGATTGCATAAAGGGTAGAAGGAATACCCTCCGAAATGGGCTTGTTAATAATGCGCTTTACTATAACCGTTAGAATAATACCGATTAGGGGAAAGGCAAAATAGTAAAGATTAAAGTATTGGTCTAAATAATCACTGCGCACCAATTCTTGGATAAAATGCGTAGTGTTTTTCAGAATCACTGCCACTAAGCCAGTAATGAAGCCTACTAAAATACTTAGCATAAGCACGAAGCGGTCTTGCGAAATATGTTTCGCGCGCCACAGTAAAAACTTACCGAGTAAAGATTTTGGCTTCGGAGACATTATTTAACCTTCTGCTCTAGAGCTATTCCTAGTTCCTTTAATTGTTCGGAATCAATGGGGGAAGGGCTGTTGATCATTAAATCGCGGCCGGAGTTGTTTTTCGGGAAAGCAATAAAGTCGCGGATGGTTTCTGAACCACCAAGTAGTGCCACTAAACGGTCGAAGCCAAAGGCAATCCCACCGTGGGGAGGTGCGCCATATTCAAAAGCATCCATTAAAAAGCCAAATTGCGCTTTGGCCTCTTCCGGGCTGAAGCCCAACACTTCAAACATGCGGCTTTGTACGGCGCGATCGTGGATGCGAATCGACCCCCCGCCGATTTCATTCCCGTTTAAAACAATATCGTAGGCATTGGCACGTACCTTTCCCGGATCTGTATCTAAAAGAGCAAAGTCTTCGAGTTTAGGTGAGGTAAAAGGGTGATGCATCGCATGGAAGCGACCACTTTCTTCATCCCATTCTAACAAGGGGAAGTCTACTACCCATAATGGGGCATACTCGTCTGCTTTGCGCAAGCCTAATTCTTCGGCCATATACAGGCGTAACTCGCTCATGGCTTTACGCGTTTTAGTTTCGGCGCCTGCTAAAACTAAAATTAAATCGCCCGGCTTAGATCCGCATTGCTGATGCCATAGGGCCTGCTCTTCTTCAGTATAAAATTTGTCGACCGAAGATTTAAAACTCCCATCTTCGTTGTATTTCGACCAAATAAGACCGTTCATGCCAATCTGCGGACGCTTCACCCAATTGGTAATGGCATCCAGTTGTTTGCGGGTATAGCTTGCACAGTTTTCGACCGAAATTGCTAGTACTGTTTCAGCATCATCGAAAACTTGGAAGCCGTTATTCTGAACCAAATTATTGATTTGGTTTAATTTCATTTCAAAACGAATATCGGGCTTGTCGTTGCCGTATTGTTCCATCGCTTCGGCGTAGGTAAGAACAGGGAAGTTTTCTACTTCCACACCTTTAATTTCCTTGAGCAGAGATTTCACAAATTTTTCGAAGGTGCTTAAAATATCAGCTTGCTCTACGAAAGCCATTTCGCAGTCGATTTGGGTAAATTCGGGTTGGCGATCAGCCCTTAAATCCTCGTCTCTAAAGCATCTCACAATTTGGTAGTAGCGGTCGTAGCCAGAAACCATTAAAAGTTGTTTAAAGGTTTGAGGCGATTGTGGAAGAGCGTAAAACTGCCCCTCGTTCATGCGTGAAGGCACAACAAAGTCGCGGGCTCCCTCGGGGGTAGATTTGATTAAATAAGGTGTTTCGATCTCTAAAAAGTCGGCACTATTTAAAAAAGCTCTGGCCGCTTGAGCCACTTTATGACGAAGCATGATGTTTTTCTTAACGGGCTCACGACGCAAGTCTAAATAGCGATATTTCATGCGGAGCTCTTCGCCACCATCACTTTCTTCTTCTATGGTAAAAGGCGGAGTAAGAGAGGCATTAAGAATGTCAAGCTTGGTTACTTTAATTTCAATTTCACCAGTTGACATTTTAGGGTTTTTATTTTCCCGTTCTAAAACTTCGCCGATAATACTAATCACATATTCGCGTCCTAACTTTCGTGCTTTAAGCAGAAGTGCCTCATCTGTACCATCGTTAAAAGCCAATTGAGTAATGCCATAGCGATCGCGCAAATCGATGAAGGTCATGCCTCCAAGGTTTCTAATTTTTTGCACCCAGCCACTAAGTCTAACTTCTTGTCCAATAAATGAGGCGTTTAATTGCCCGCAGGTATGAGATCGATACATGTATTAATATTTAGCCGGCAAAATTACAATATCTAAAGGCTTCCCTATTTTTGAAGCGCTTTAATTAGCACAAAATTTCAAATGTATTATGATAGAGCCTTTCGACGATAATTATTTTATGCGCCAAGCCTTGGTAGAGGCGCAATTAGCCATGGAAGAAGATGAGGTTCCGGTTGGTGCTGTAGTGGTTAGTAAGGGAAAAATTATTGGTCGCGGACGTAATCAAACCGAGCGTTTGTTGGATGTTACCGCACATGCCGAAATTTTGGCCATCTCGGCGGCAGCCAATTACCTTGGTGCTAAGTATTTAAGAGACTGTATTTTGTATGTAACTTTAGAACCTTGCAGTATGTGTGCGGGCGCTTTATTTTGGTCGCAAATTGGCAAGGTGGTTTTTGGAGCGGAAGATGAAAAAAGAGGGTTTTTAAAGGAAGGGGGAAAATTACATCCTAAGACCCAACTGATTGGCCCCATCATGCGTGAAGAAAGTAGTGAACTATTGAAACAATTTTTTAGGGGGAAAAGATGAGTTTTAGTAAGTTTCACTGAAATTTTGTACCTTATAGCTCAATATTTTAGCCATGTTTGTTACTAACCTCCAAATCCGAAAAACCCTTCAGCTGGCGCCGATCGTCTTGGTTACCCTAATTATCGCCGACTTAATACTGCTTTTTGTTCCTAACTTTTTAGGGGGATTGGCACTCAATGGTTACCTCACCACAATTATTACTTTAGCTATTGTATTGTTTTATGCCTTTTTTGGCTTTCCTATATTTAGCTTTAATGCAGAAAGTGATCGTATTAAAATTAAATCCCATCTTGCTTTAAGCACCGTTTTTGGTAAAACCTTATCGGTTCCGAAAATGAATATTACCGACCTTAAAATTGATTTGAGCGGATATCGAAAAAAATTGGTGATAACCTATATCAACTCCCAGGGAAAAGAGGTTTCGGATAAATTTTCCATTACCATTTTAAGCAAACGCAAATTGGCCATGCTCGAAAAAGCAGTGGAGAGCTTTGCACAAGAAAAGTCTCCCGTTAACTTGCATTTCTTTATTTAATTCATAGTCCTAAGCTATCATTCTATAATCCTATCATTTAGGGGCGAGACTTTATAATTGTACCTTTGTGGTCCAAAATTAAATAATATGTACCCAGAAGATATCATTGCTCCCATGCGAGCCGACTTAAGTCAAGTTGGTGTAATTGAAACTCGCACCAAAGAAGAAGTAGAAAGCAATATTAAAGCGGAAGGAACGACCTTAGTGGTTATCAATTCCGTTTGTGGATGCGCCGCCGCCAATGCTCGTCCCGCCATTAAAATGGCATCGCAGCACAGCAAGTTGCCTAGTCGTATGATTACAGCTTTCGCAGGAAATGATGTTGAAGCCGTTAACACCGCTCGTGCTATGATGGCTCCTTTTCCTCCCTCATCGCCTAGTATTGCCTTGTTTAAAGATGGTAATTTAGTGCATATGATCGAACGTCATCACATTGAAGGTCGTGCAGCAGAAGCTATTGCCGACAATATTAAAATGGCTTTCGACGAGTACTGCTAGACTCTAAGAAGAATAAATACCCAAGCCGCTTGTCTTTAGGATAAGCGGCTTTTTTTAGGCCTAACCTGCGCTAAGCTGGGTCAAGCCAAGATGCGTAGGAAATAGTTGTTTTTAAATTAACGTCGAATACACGTTAATCAGCATAAAAAAGCCCGACCATAAATGGCCGAGCTTTAACAATTAGACTAAAACAAATTTATTTTAATACTACTTTTTGAGTAGTGGTAAGTCCTGATTCGTTAGAAACATTTACCACGTAAACGCCAGCAGTTAGATCACCAGCATTCCATTGTACCTTGTTTTCAACATTGCTGAAAGAAGCTACTACTGAACCCGTAAGGTTGTAGATGCGTACTTCATGTTTTCCAGCAGGTACTTCAATATTGGTAATACCATTACTTGGGTTAGGGTAAATATTTACGCTAGCACCGAAGTCTTCTGCTATGCCAATCGAAGCACAATCTTCCCAAGGAGCAGAAATAGTTTTTGGCTGATCATCAGGACGTTGGTAAAAACGGTTGAAGTCACCAGTACCAGAAGGCTCTAAACAAGTATTGTTTGTAGCGTTAATAAAACTTTCTTCAACTTGCGTTCCTGTTCCATCTTCGATCATGTATTTGAAGGCGATTTTCCCTGGGCAAATTTGATTTACCGTAGTTTCGAAAACACCTGGCTGAGTAGCGGAAGCAGTAAGCTCGATAGCACCACCTTGCCACTGAGGATCAGTAAAGTCGCCAATTAAAAATACTTTAACGAAACTAGCAGGACCATTACTCATATCCACTTGGAAAGTAATGTCTGATGGGTTAGGCTGTGGAGGACAAGCACCTGAAGTAGCCACACCAAAACAACGGGCAGGAACTAAAGTGTCGCCAGTAAAGTTAACTACATTGTTTCCACCTGGTTCCCAAGTAGGGTTTCCACCTTTAATAATACGCGCTTTGTAAGTAAATTCTGGAGAAGGAACTCTTACGGTGATGTCATAAATCATATCTCCATCAGAGTCACTTAAAAAGTCACCACCGCCCCAGCCGTTGTATGGGCCAGCGAAGTCTACTGAATCAGTTGCAGGGTCGAAGTTACAAGAAGCTCCGCTCATATCAACTTGAATAGTAACGTTAAAGGTATCAGGTATGAAACAAGGACCGCACTGCGCAAAGCAGGTAGGACCAAATACAGTATCACCGGCAATAATTAATTGACGGTTATTATTTACTGCACAAGCAGAAGGAACACCTTCGTCTGTACCCCAAGCACCACCATTTAAATACTTGAAATTCATCGTGTCGTTAGTAGGAACATAAGCTATATGACGGTAGATGCTATCGCCCAATACATCGTATAATTGGGTAGTACCAGGAGACCATCCTTGGAAATCACCCGCAACACTTACGATGGGATCAATAGAAGCCTCTAAGCCCATGTCTAATACTAAAGAAACGGCAGAATGACCAGCAGGAGCAGCGCCTCCAAATAAAACAGCAGCTAAGGTGTCGTTGCCATCTAAGCGAACCCAACGGTTACTGTTACCATTGTCATAGCCTAATCCTGCACTTACTTGGCTAGCCGCAGGAACGCCTTCGTCGTCGCCCCAAGCATTACCGTTAAGAAACTTGAACTGGTAAACTCCGTTAGGAATGTTTACCGTAACAGCGTAGATAGTAGAAGTACCAACCTGTGTTAAGGCGGTAGCGGCGGGATCCCAGTTACCAGCAGCACCTGCAGCAGCCTGAAAATCCCCTGCAATGTGTACACCATTAGCGCTAACTGTTTGGCCAGCCATATCTACCTGAAAGGTAAGACTGCTCTGGGCCCACGCAGCACCACCGATCAGCATCGCCATCGCCAGTGTGTAGATTTTTTTCATGATAAAAAATTTAGATAATGAATTAAGTAAGTGTAAATATTACATTTATTAGACAAATTAACGAAAAATATTACGGATATAGTAATATTGCCATAAGCTAAAATGTAATTTTTAATGTTTCAAAAGTACAACCTCATTCTCCTGACCCTTTTGCTCTTAGGCACAATCAAAAGCGTAAGCGCGCAAACCCAAGCTTTTCCGCCACATTGGTTTAAAGGGCTGCAAAACCAAGAACTCGAAATTTTGCTCTATTCCCCCGATGGGTTTAAGTCCTTGCCTACATGTAAAGCAGACAATATTAAGGCTGAAGCGAGCTTTGCAGCTAACCACGATTATGTTTACCTCAAAGTGAACTTGGAAAATTTTGAAGGGAATAGCTTTAAAATTGATTGTGGTAGAACCAAGATCGAGTACCAACTAAAGGAGCCTAAAACCAAACCAGCGAGACTTAATCCTGGCGATGCGATTTACCTAATTTCACCCGATCGATTTGTAAATGCTGATCCAAAAAATGATTTCGTTCAAGGTATGAACGAGAAAAAATACGGTCGTGAATACCCTTTTGGTCGTCACGGAGGCGACTTAGCAGGGATTATTTCTAAACTTGATTATATCCAAGATCTGGGTTTCACCGCTACCTGGTCTTGTCCGCTGCTAACTAATAATGAGTTTAAAGAATCCTACCACGGCTACGCCATTACGGATCATTATTCTATCGATCCGCGCTTTGGCTCCAATACGCTTTTTGCCACTTACGTAGATGCGTCGCATGATAGAGGCATGAAAGTAATAATGGATGTGGTTTACAATCACTTTGGTTCGCAGCATTTGCTACATCTTAATCCCCCAGATAGCAATTTCTTCCATTTCGATATGAAGAAAGTACGCAGCAACTTCCGCGCGGTAAACTTGATGGACCCTCATGTTTCGGCCGCTGATAAAAAGCAATTTAACAATGGCTGGTTTGATGATCACATGCCCGATGTAAATCAACAAGACCCGCATATGGCCGCCTTTTTAATACAAAATTCACTGTGGTGGATATTGGAATACGGCTTGGATGCTTTTCGAATTGATACCTATGCTTATCCCGACCAAAAATTTATGGCTAACTTGGGGGCGCGCATAAAAACTGAAGTACCCGACTTTTTTCTTTTTGGAGAAATTTGGGTTCACATGCCCGAAATTCAAAGCTATTTCGCGGGCGATAACCGCTACAATCCTAATCACTCGCATTTAGATGCAGTAACTGATTTTCAGTTTAAGTATGCTGTAAAGGAAAGTGTTGATCAACACCAAGGCTGGACCAGTGGAGTAGCCAAATTATACTACCGCTTAGCCGCAGATTACCTGTATAAGAATCCCGAAAACCTAGTAACCTTTATCGATAACCACGATGAGGCGCGCATCTATGGGGAACTGCACGAAGACCTTGGTAAATTGAAGCTTGCCTTAGGCATCCTTTATACCATGCGAGGCATTCCTTCCACCTATTACGGGACAGAAATTTTAATGAAGGAAACTGAGAATCACGGCGTAATTCGGGAGGATTTTCCCGGGGGATTTGCGGGTGATACTTTGGATAAATTTACCGCTCAAGGCAGAACGGCTAGCGAGAATGAAGCGTATGATTATATAAAAACACTTTTAAACTGGCGCAAAAGCTCGGAGGCCATTACCCAGGGTGCTTTCACTCACTTTGTGCCGGTAGACGATGTTTATGTGTATGCACGCATCAGCGCAAGCGATACCGTTTTAGTGTTGGTAAACACCAACCAAAATGATAGCCGTATGGTAAATTTGAAACGTTTTGAAGAAGTTTGGCCGCAAGGCACGGAGGCGGTTAATGTGCTTTCGCAAGATGCGTTTAATGGCACTAGCATTGAACTTCCTAAAATGAGCATTAGCATTTTACAAAAGAAGAAATGAAATCGGTAAATTGAGGTCTAACTTAACGTGAGTTCGACAATAAATCATAGCCTCAGATTTTCAATAAAAAGAAAAGACAAGTCTAGATCGTGCAAGTTTGTAGCAGGCTTCGACAAATGAATAGATGAAGTATTTTCACTTTTATTGGAAAAACCATTTAATCCCCTTCTAAAAAGCGGCTTTCCGCGCCTCTGCTTCTTGCAATAGCCCGCTATTGCTTCACTGCATAGGCTTGAACTCCACTATTTACAAGGGGTCTGAGGCCTGATTTTACGTCGAATTCACGTTAACTTAGGTTTAGAGCTTAGAAAACTACTATACTCCTTTTCCGCAACAAGTTTTCCTTCCCACTGAATTACAACTGAATCCTTACCGAATAACAACCAATAAAAAAAAAGCGACTCCAGAAATAATCTCGGAGTCGCTTTTTTGGATAATCAAATAAAATTAAGATTGGCCTAAAGCGGCTTCTTGCGCGGCAATATGTTCGGCTTCTCCAAAAAGAGGTTCTTTAATGCGCAAGGTGAGCAGCGCTGCCAGTATAAATAAGACGCCACCAAAAGCTAAATAGTAAATCGCATAATCGTCGAATAAAGCGTGTACAATAGGACCACCAATTAAAGCATTGATGATTTGTGGGATGACAATAAAGAAATTGAAAATCCCCATGTATACGCCCATTTTGGCAGGTGGTAAACTATCCATTAGTAAGGCGTAGGGCATAGATAAAATACTGGCCCAAGCAAAACCAATGCCCACCATGCTTAAAATTAACCAATAGGGGTCGGTAATGAAATACATAGAAACCAAACCAATTCCCCCCGAAAGTAAGGCGATGATATGCACAAATTTTCTACTAGTAGCTTTCGCTAATGGATTTAGTAGAAAGGCAAAAACTAAGGCAAAGGCATTATACCAACCAAATAGAAAACTCGCTTGATCACCGGCCGTATTAAAGCCAATAGAGTGCGTATCGCTCGGGTCTAATCCATAATGATGCGTGGCTAAGGCTGAAGTGGTATAAACCCACATGGTAAATAATCCAAACCACGAGAAAAACTGAACTAAGCCCAGTCTCTTCATCCGGGTAGGCATGGCCCAAGCATCTCTAAAAATGTCGCTCATAGGCGACTTTTCGGGCTTAAGTTCTCCGTCGCCTCCTTGGTATTTGTTAAATTGCTCGGGTGGATATTCCTTTACCGTAGCAATAGTATAGAGGATGGTCGCCATTAAAATAAAGGCTCCCACATAAAAAGACCAAATCACATTAGGGGTAACCGATCCGGCCGGGGCAGTATTAGCAATGCCAAACCAATGGGTTAAAATCCAAGGCATAAAGGACCCTAAAATAGCCCCTGCGCTTATTAAGATAGTTTGCACACCGAATCCCAAAGTTCCCTGACTTTTAGGTAACATATCTCCCACCAGGGCGCGAAAAGGCTCCATGGAAATGTTAAAGGATACATCCATTAGAGCTAAAAAAGCAATGCCAATCCATAAAATGGCGGAGATGCCCATAAAGTCAGTGGCGCTCATGCTTTCACCCGCCACAATATTGGCATTGGGAAGAAAGATCAAGCCCAAACTGGCGAGAATCGCTCCTACTAAAAAGTAAGGTTTGCGTCGTCCGAGTTTCCCCCAGGTATTGTCGCCCATATGGCCGATTATCGGCTGGACAATTAAACCAGTAAGTGGCGCGACAATCCAAAACCAACTCAGCTGATGTACATCGGCACCGAAATTGGCAAGAATTCTACTGGCATTACCATTCTGCAAACCAAAGCCCATTTGGATACCCATAAAACCCATGCTTAGGTTAATTATGGCGCGTAGGCTGAGTTTTGGCTTTTCCAAGGCGGCCTTTTGGGCCGTATCAAAGGAGGGAGTGCTCATATACTTGGATTTCAATAATTAAAGAGTGCTCGTAATCAGCTTGAAGGAATGAGCCGGAACATCAATGTTAGCACTAGCTTCCGCTCCTGTCATATAATCTTCATATTTCGTATCTCCCGTTAAGGGCGCTGTAGCCTGAAAATTTTGCTCAGCAAGGTTTACGTACACTAATAACTCTGCTCCATCTTTCAGGCGCTTAAAAGCATAAACGCGATCGTTACCGGTGTCAATTCTTTCAAAACCGCCTTGCTCGCTGCCGTTAATTAAAGTGGGATGCTCTAATTTAAGATGCGTCAACTTGGTGTAAAACTCATATTGCGAAGTGTCACTCCAATCAATATGATCTTTTTCGAAAAAGGCTAATCTTTTATTTAAACCAGCTTCTTGTCCACTATAAATTAAGGGCATACTCTGAGGCAAGGTACTGGCTAATACGTGAAAGTTTTGACCATTAGCGCCCATGCGTTCGCCCACCGTGCCGTTCCAGCTATTTTCATCGTGATTGGTGATGAAGAACATACGGTAATCGTCTTTGCTATAAAGCGAATCTTGCTTGCCTAAATAATGATCAATTTCGTTAACCGACTTGTGCCCTTTAGCGATGTCGTTCATTAGGTGGTGTAATTCCCAGCCGTAGCTCATATCAAAAGCTTTCGCATGAAACTCGGGACCTTCCGCTTCGGCTAGCATAAACATGGGCTTCAGCTCTTCCAAGCGAACGCGAGCACTATCCCAAAAATCCATGGGTACCATCATGGCCATGTCGCAACGGAAACCGTCGATATCTGCTTCGCGTACCCAAAAGATCATATCCTCTTCCATAGCTTTACGCATATCGTAATTATTGTAGTTGAGGTCGGCTACATCGCTCCAATCTTCTACAGGGGCAATAATTTCGCCCTGATCATTTTGAGAATACCAATCGCGATGGCTATTTATCCAGGTATGATCCCAGGAAGTATGGTTGGCCACCCAGTCTAAAATTACTTTCATATCGCGCTTATGTGCCTCTTGCACTAAGTTTTTAAAATCTTCTAAGGTGCCAAATTCGGGATTGGTAGAAGCGTAGTCGGCAATGGAGTAATAGCTACCCAAACTTCCTTTGCGCTTTTCCTTGCCAATAGGTTGAATGGGCATAATCCATAAAATTTTCACGCCCATCTGCTGCAAGCGATCTAAATGTTGGCTAAAGGCATTAAAGGTGCCTTCGGGCGTGTACTGGCGGATATTTACTTCGTAAATAGAGGCTTGTTTGCTCCAAGCGGGCGTGTTCTTCGTCATAAGAGTTGTCGGTTCTACAATTTTATTTTCTTCCGAGTTTTCAGTTTGAGTAGTGTCTGCTGGGTTGTTGCATGCGATTAAACTCGCGGCAAAACCAAAGGCTAAAAGCTTTTTCATAGTAGTGGTGTAAATGGTAGGTGAACTTTTAATTGGCATAAATATGAAAACTTAAGCCCGGAACAGCTTCCAAGCCAAGGTATTCCATATCCGATTGAATAGTTTTGGTGTTTTTGTTGATACGCTTAAGGCCCTCAATTTCAAAAGGAAGTTTTACGGCGCTGCTTTGGGTGCTCGTGTTTAAGATGCTCACCATTGTTTTCCCTAAATAGTCACGCTTAATGATGATTAAACTGCCATCTATAAAAAGTTCCGCACTGCCGTAGATGAGTGCTAATTCGCTAGAGCGCAATTTATTAAGCTCTTGTACCTTGGCATACAATTCCATCTCATTAGTATCCCAATTTTCGAAATACATCATGCGGCGGTTGTCGGGATCATTGGCGCCCGGCAGACCAATTTCGTCGCCATAATAGGTACAGGGAATACCAGGAATACTATTATTAAAAGCGTGTAGAAGTGCGAGTCGCTGATAAGCTTGTTTATTGGCCTTGGGAATTTCGCGATCCCAACCTGCTTGTTTGGCGTCTTCGTCAAATTTCACATCACCGCTGGCATAAGAAATAAAGCGCGCGCGATCTTGATTACCCGTTATATTTCCCATTAAATGGTGATAGCCATAAGTGGCCAAACCGGCTTCGAAAACATTTTTTAAGTGCTCGAGATTTTCGCCCGTGGCGAAAGCGGATACAGCGGCATCGTATAAATTGAAATCGAACTGGGCATCGAGCATTCCCGTAGAAATGTAGCTATTAATTAAGCCAGGACTGCCGTAGGTTTCACCAATTTGGTAGAAAGGCTCGCTGCGCAAGGCACGAATCTTTTTGGTAAGGGTGCGCCAGTAGAGTTCATCAATATGTTTGGTCGCATCATGGCGAAAGCCGTCTAAATCGTAATTTTTTACCCAAAAAAGAGCCGAATCCACCATGGGGTCTACAATTTCCTTGCGACGTAAATCGAGGGTTGGCAAATGATCATCAAACCAAGTGGTTAAGCGGTATTCGTCCCATTTCTCGGTGTTCTTAGTGCCATCGGGTAGGTATAAATTGGTAGCCCAGTCTTTATTGTTTTGGTAAATCGGGTGATTGATGTGCACGTGATTGGCCACATAATCGAGAATAACGTTTAAGTCATCGGCATGGGCATCATCGATAATTTGCGTGAAGTCGGCACTCTTTCCAAAGCGATAGTCTACCCGAATATTACTAATGGGCCAATAGCCGTGATAACCTGAAAATTTAGTAGTCACTTTACCCTTATTCCACAGACCCCAAGCATCGTCGGGGTTTTGGGTAATGGGCGAAAGCCAAATGCTGTTAATACCTAAATTTTGGAAATAGTTATCCTTAATTTTTTGATCCACCCCCGCTAAGTCGCCGCCGTAATAATTGGCTTTAGGATGAATCATAGAATCTTTTACCGGCATAGTGTTGCTGCTATCGCCATCTTTAAAACGATCGACCATTAAAAAGTAGAGGCGGGCATTATGCCAATCGCTGCGATCTAGTTGCTCTGCAGAAGAAACCGCTTCGCCATATTCCAACGGAATAATTTGATCGCGGCCTTTACTTTCGCCTAAGTAACTGTAAACGCGGATATAACTACGTTTGATTTTTTTAGCTTCTTCAGGAATTTGACTAATGCAACTACTTGGGTAACTGCGTTTGCAGGGTGAAGCCAGCACTTGATTATTCCACATTACGATAAGATGCGGCTCGGCGGGAGGTATTCTTCGTACAGAAACCACTTGTCGGTCAAGGCTTACCGCGAAGCCGCCTGGTTTTATACTATCGCCTTCTACCACTAAAATATTATTGAAACTACCCATGCCATTGCTCACCTTGTTGGGGTTGGCAGGATCTACCATTTCTTGACCATCTAAGTATAACTTATACTCATAGCGACCGGGTTCCAAAAGATAGGTGCCGCTGTAAAATTTACCTTTCTCTTTCAGCGGGGCCGACCCGCGGTTCCAGTTATTGAAGGCGCCAATTAAGCGTAGTTCTTTCTTCTTGCCAATGGCTTTGCGGGGAATTTTTATTTCTACCGCTTGCGCAGATGGCTTAACTAATACTAGATTTTCGGTTTTACCCTGATGATTGAAGCTAAGGCTAGACATCTTCTCTTTCAGCCGGCCCACCAAAACGAGCTCTTGCGGATTAGTACTGATATTTTGCAGTCCCTCGGGTAAGGAAAGCGAGGATATTTCTTCATCAATCACATAATCGCTCAAAAGTATGCGAGTAGTGTCTTGGCCTAATTGAACTGGCGTATATAGCCCATGCAAAGCGACTTGTGCTGAGGAGTTCAATAGACACAGACAAAAGATTAGGAGTAGGTGGCCTTTTCTCATATTGTGCGGAAATTTAGCAAATATAATAATACGTGTAAATAGTACACTTATTTAATTAGTGGGTAAGGTATTAGTATAAATGTAGCCGTTCCTTGCTAAGGAGCTTGGCCTCTTGTTCAATTTTAAAACTCATTTTGATTTAGCAAAAACAAAAAATGGGACATCGAGCTTAGGTTTGTAGTTAACGTGAGTTCGACTATAAATCATAGCCTCAGATTTTCAATAAAAGAAAGAAGACAAGTCTAGATCGATGCAGCTATAGCGGGCTCACAAGCGAAAATGAATAGATGAAGTATTTTCACTTTTATTAAATCCATTTAATCCCCTTCTAAAAAGCGGCTTTCCGCGCCTCTGCATCTTGCAATAGCCCGCTATTGCTTCACTGCATAGGCTTGAATTCCACTATTTACAAGGGGTCTGAGGCCGGATTTTACGTCGAACTCACGTTAATTGGCTTATTTGCTTCTCTTTCTCGCTTAACAACCTTTCATAGAGTTCTTTAATTTGCTCTATCGCAGTGTTATTGTATGCCAAGTAGCTTCCTCCTGATTGTTTAACGGGATTGTTATTGAAAATCATCTCGGTTGAAAACCCTAAAATGTCTTTGACAGAAATAGTTAGAATATCGGCAATTTGATATAAACGCCTGACGCTTAATTGGGTACTCCCTTGCTCTATTTTGGAGTAGGCTCTAACGCTAACTTCTAAAGCTTGTGCCATATAGGCTTGAGTGAAATTGCGCATTTCCCGTAAGTGTTTGATTTTTTGGGCTAATTGTTTTTCGTCAAAACTCATACTCAAAGTATTTAAATTGAACTCAAAGTTACTTTTATTGAACTAGAACGACAAGAGGTAAAGGTGTTTGAATAGTACTTTTGAATAATTTTTTTGATAATCTTTTAATTAGTTGTTTTAGGGTCTTTTAAATTCTAATATTCACCTATTAATTATTGTCATTATCTGATTATAATTCTAAAAATTAGTAAAATTTATGACTAGATTTGGGTTATTAGTGATTAAATTTTTAGAATATGCTACTTTTTGGTGCATTACTGGCTCCTGTAAAAGCACAAAATACCGCGTTTTACTTTGATGGAGTGGATGATTATGTAAAGTATGATCCGGTTTTGCCAATGATTTTTTCTGACTTAGAAAATGGGCCAGTAACTATTGAGGTAATTTTCAGTCTTTCTACTCTTAAGGATGATCAAATTTTGATATCCCAAGTAGATCAAATTACTGGGGATATTTTTAGTTTGGGAGTTAATGACCTCGGTCAGGTTTACAACCGTTGGGGGGACAACTACTCATTTGTGGAAATAGATTCAGAAATTGAAATTGGGGTATGCTATCACCTTTCTGTGGTATATAGCCCCGAGGCTCTTGCAATATATATAAACGGTGATCAAATATCTTTTACCAGTGCTTTAATGCCGAACCATTTATTCCATAATGACCAGCCATTTTTCATAGGAAATTGCCCTACTATTCTTGGTAGTGCCCTACATGGCGTAATAGATGAGGTCAGAATTTTTGGGGACGAGATAACTCAGCTCGAAATTCAAAATAATTTGTTTCAAACATTCAATGGGCAACATGAGGAGGTTTTTGCAAGCTTTTCTTTTAATAATCTTGCGGGGAAGATCACACAATGTACAAAAGGTGTTGATCACGTTGAAGGTATACTTGGGGCAGGGGATATTGATTTAGCACCGCAATGGACCGAGGGTACTTGTATCCGCGATCCAGAATCAGTGTCTGAAGCTTTTTGTCAACCTAGCCCACCATGTACATTCACGCCAACACAATTACTTTGTAATGGCAGTTTTGATGATTATTGCCCAGCTTTGCGGGTGGCTCATCCGATATGGGGTGGCAGTTTTCCTGGATATATTATGCCATATGATGCTTTCATTAATACTAATGTTAATCCAATAGTATTAAGCTCAGATGTTTATGGTTGGGAAACTTCTTTTGCACCCAGATTATGGCCTGGTGACTTAGATGTTATTAACGTAATTTCCTCTTCTGATTTTTATGTACCTTTTGGAATAGGATCGCATAATGGTGATTACGATGTGATTTTGAGAAGGAATTTACAACACTGGACCAAGCAGCCTCCATTAACCAGTTGGAATGGTTTGGTGGGTGAGAGTGGCATGGTTGGCTTGTCGGCAACAAATACGGCATCAAAATTAACTGGTGATGGAGTGGAAACAACGATGCAAAATAGCTACAAACTTCTACCAGACCGAGAGTACGAGTTTAGTGGTTGGTTTTATATGTCTGAGGTTCAGTTTCAACCTAATCTTTTAGGGGAGATACAAATATCTTTTGGAGACGTTGGCAAAGAGTATATCGCTGGTTCCGCCCAGATTCAATATTGGGATAAGGTCCAGAGCAATAATGGTTGGCAATTTGTGACGATAAGATTCACTACTCCAGCAAATTTGAGCACTACTCCTGGATATTCAACCTTCCGCGTAAGAAATAGTACCCCAACTAATCTTATTAATTATTCAGACGTTAACTACATCTGGGGCGATGATTTTAGTCTAAAAGAATATCAACCACAGAACTTTTTTCCACAATATATCTTTAGTGGTGACCACAATGATTTGCACCATAGGCTAGTGCGTGCGGATCAAACTGGAAACGTTTACGCCGTGGTAACCGCTGAATCCATTAGTACATCTGGTATGTTAAGTACAACTGCTGAAGTGGGCATACCACCTAATAATAGCCATGTTTTAAGCAATCAAAAAGGTTCATTATTGGTGAAATATGATTCAGATGGAACCTTCATTTGGTCCAGGTATTATGATGGCCTTCAAATTGTAGATTTAGACTTTAAAACAAATGGTGATGTTGTGGCCGTTGGGCATACAATAGCCTCAGTTGGCAGCACTACATCTAACTTTCAATCGGTCACGGCAACTTGCGCTGGGACATCGAAATTAAGCGATGATTCTTGGCAGTTATTTGTAGCGATAATAGATAAGCTAACCGGTAATACCAATAATCAATCATATGGAAGCATTGCTACTGGTCATATTCACCCTGAACTAGCCACTGGTGTTGTAGTTTCAGGAAACATAGCTTACATCACTTGCAGAATATATGATCTTGAATGCTCGCCTTCGATTGTACCGCGAAGTTTAGATTGGATCAACTCTTCATTTTCTTCATCAACAATACTGGCTTATGACCTTATTACGGGTCTACCTACAACTCAGCCAAATGGGCTGCCAAGCCCCTTTGGAGAGCCCATTAGTATTAAAAAAGATGGTAGCGGTGGTTTTTATGTTTTAACAGAAACGCAAGTACATCATGGGACAGGAACCTACCCTAATTTAAGCTTTACTTCATTTAATTTAGCAAGTCCTAACCCTACCTATATGGAGCCTAAAAATGGCACGAATGAGGTTTATGTCTTGTATAGAGATGATTCGAAACTCGAGCTCTATAATAGAACTACAGGCTTGATTAATACGAATACGACCTCCTCTGATAAAAAGCCAATAGCACTTGCAAGCAGTGCCAATGGTGATTACATCATGTATAATGAGTTTTCGAGCGGCTTTTTTGTAGACCCTTCTGGGGGAATGCTAGCTACTGTCAATAAAGTTATGTCCATCGAAAAATTAGATCCTTTAAACTTTGGAATGGCTATATGGGATAAAGAATCAAGTGGCAGCTTTGCTAGTCCCATTACGAATTATTCGTCATATGCCCATAGCCTAACTGCCGAATTAGTTTGTTTGCCAAATCAACCGAATAAACTTGCTTTTAGTGGTGGTTTCGAGTATCTGCCCCCTTCAATTTCGGGGATAAGAGGGCCGTGGTTAATGTCTTTTGACGGAAAGGTTTTAACCGATGGTACTTGGTATCGAAACGGTCATTCCTTTGTAGGGACTTTGAATGATATGGGTTCTACGGCACAGTTTAAAATGGGTGGTACCAAAGAAGCATCTTCATCGATATCCCAAAGCGCTAAGCAAAATGAGTTTAGTATCTTTCCCAATCCGGTTAAGGATGGTCCCATTACGATAAATAGTTCTTCAGGATTACTTTTGGTAGTTTTTTATAATTTGCAAGGACAAGTGAAACATGCTTCGGAACAACCTCAATTAATTAGCGATGGAAGTTATACCGTGCCAGTCGAAGGTCTGGCAAAGGGCCTATATTTAGTAGAATTAAAAACGCTTTCTAAAACCTTATTATGCCAAGCTGCAGGTGCAATAAAATAAAGGAAACACTTTACTAAAAAGCATAGCGCCTTAGGGTGCTATGCTTTCTTTTCAACGGGCGCGGCTTTAGCACAGATTAGGGCTGGTCAGTCTTTTTCTACTGTACCATCGGATGGGTCAACGGATTAGGGCAGACTAAATATTAATCACCTTTACATTTGCACTTGTAAATAATGGTTGTGCTAGTATTGAGATTGCGAGTTTAAATTATCAGTGAGTCTCGCATTAAGAAAAGATTCATTATACCTAGTAGCCTTACCCCACTGACCCCAAATTTTTGATACTATTTTTAATAATTCCCTTGAGATTAAAGTAATGTCCCTATCAGTATCTACCAAGGTAGCAACACTTTAGACTTGCGTCTATTTTAGAGGACCCTTAACGACACTTTACGTAACCGACATCTATCCAGCATAGCGCTGGCATTGAACGACAATAAGTTTTCGACAATAACTATTTCCAATTTTTCAGTTCCCCAAGGAAATTTAAATTATGAACTAAATATCCACGGACCGGCGTACAGGTAGCTGGTTTGGATATCATGCCTTAAGCTTAGAAGATGCGAATAGCATGGAAAGTTACTTTAATTGCTATTTGCTAGACAGCCTCTCAGAGCCTGAAGGATACAATCCTGTTTTCCTAAACCAAAGAGAAGGGGTATTTTGGTCTCACGGGGACTCACTCAAATGGACAGTTCGGTGGGCTAGATTGGCCGAGTGAAAGCTATACCCTTAGCTTAAATGCAAAACCCTTTAAGAGCTTTGTCCATTCAGCTGCGGGTAGTGCTAATTATGGTTATACTTTAGGGTTTAATGCCCAAGGGGTGGTGCCCATGCTACTGGAAGATGCGGTGCCTTTATTTACTTTTATAGAACTTAAACCCGAGTCTGCTTTAGAATCCGCCTATCACTTTCCCGCTTTTTCAAGTTACGCCGGTCAATGTAGCAAGTCTGCAGGCTTTGGAGGATAGTACCGATATTTTTTGTAAATGGTGCTTTTCTCAAGCGTTTGGACATAAACGTTTTGATACTTTTACCGAAGATATCAGCATCAGCGCTACTTATCCCATTAGTTGCCATAGTTCACCCTATGCCTGATAGCCACAGTAATTACACCCCTCCTAATGGGGTTGAAAGAATCTCCTTTGCGCTACAAGCTAATGGCGACCAAAGAATTAATTAAGCACAGTCAGGTGCCTACTTTGCACCAAAATGCGGATATAATCAATATTTTAAATCGTATGCCGCAGTGCCGATACCGCCTCCTTGAGCATTAATAACAATCCCCCTGCAAGCAGCTGGCAAACTTTTGTAGGTGACCCCTCTTGGAGCTACCTAAATGAGACTGTGGGCTTGGGCGTGCATGACGTGCAAAGCCCTCAAAGGTTTTTCATGGTTACTTTTATACCAGTGCCGATTATCGGCCTGATACCATATTTGCGAACTATGCTTTTGTGCTGAAGGTATAGTCCCTTGGCGGTGGATAGTTTTAAGGCTCATTTAGGGGCTAGTGCCCAAAATTTAAAGGGAGTTTTCCACTTGGCATGATAGCGGCACAATATTTTGCCAGGCATTACCCTCTACCTAAAACCTGCTTTGCGCCATACGACCTGGCAATGGCTTATTAACGATAGCTTGGCCGTTGTCCAGCCTGTGGAAGAAAATGCGGGTGGAGTGGTAGCTATAGTCGTTCCCAATGAGCCAAGTTTTGAACTAAAGCTGCAAGACCAGAAGCGGGATGTGAAGTTCCCAAACTACCCAAGTTAAGGTACAGGCCTTTGATGATCCTGAAATTTTTATCGAGGGAAAGTACCTGTTCAGGACAAAAAGTTGAACTACATTGGAAAAATCCCTTTAACCAATGAAATGATTACTTGGCAAATTGAAGATCAGATTAAAGAAGGAGCAGCGGTAGTTTTTAATTTAAACCAAGTATCGGATAGCCTTCAGTTTGAGTTGACACGGGAAATAGAGGGCTGTAGCTATTCTTTACAAGTTTTAAGAGTCTTGATCAAGAGACCCGATGCGCAACTAATCGAATGTTTTAAGTCCTAATGGCGATGGGCAAAACGTGTTTGGTGTTTTGAGAACTGGGCAGGCTTTGAAAATTGTTTCGCCGTTGAAATAGCTAACCGCTGGGGACAGAGCGTTTTAGCAGCAGTGATCCGAATAGCTGTTGGGCACTAAGCGTGAAGATAGCGGCGTTTATTATTACACCTTGCAGTTAGGCAATACTCAAAAGAAAGGGTTTATTACTCTGTTTTAGGGTAACATGAGTTCGGTATAAAATTTAGCCTCAGACCTCCTATAAATTGAAGCTGCTTGTGCTTTGTTATTTTCACTTTGGTAGATGAGCGATTGGATTTATTATTTCCTTAAAAATTGAAGAAAGTAGGCCTCATTTCACATCGAAATCAGCTTAGAATTTAAATAAACCATTTACCCAAAGAAAACGTCTACTTTGTTAGAAAGCCTTTCTACCTTAGTACAATTATGTTTTTAAAAACGTCAATTTTTAGCCCTAGACTTAGCCTCTTTTTATTTTTACTCACTTTAGTAAGCTTGCCGAAGACCATTATAGCGCAATCAAAACTAGATAGTTTGCGTCTCATTTGGTTAGACTCAAGGCAGACCGACAAGGCTAAAATCGAGGCTATTAATGCGGCTTATCCTTTATTAACTTACAATAAGCCAGAGTCCTCTTTAGAATTGGCAAGCCTGCACTTAACATTAGCGCAAAGGCAAAATTCTGAGGAAGAGATCGCCAAGGCCTTAAACGAATGTGCCTATATCTATTACCTCTTGGGTAGTATAGACTCTTCTTTGCTAATGTTAGAAGAGGCTCTGCAAATTCAACTGAAACTTGGTGATAGCCTTCAGGTAGCGCTTTTAAATAACAATATTGGGAATGTCTATCGAGCTCAAAATGATCATCAAAAAGCCATTGAATACTTTCTGCAGGGATTTACTTTTATTGAGAAAAAACCGGAAGAAATAGCTTATCAGGCTGATTTGTTGAATAATTTGGGCTTAATTTATTACGATGTTGGTATGCTCGACTCCGCCTTAAATTGTTATACCAAAGCCTTTTCAAAATACGCTCAGGCGGGAACTTTAGAAGAACATAGTGGGAATATTTGGTTGAATACTGGGGCCTTGTTTTTAGAAAAATCTGATGTAGAAAATGCTAGAATTTACCTTTACAAAGCACTCCACATTTTTAATGAAAATCAGAGTGCTGTATCTAAAGCTAATACACATTTTTATTTAGCAAAATTGTATAAAAAGCTAAACCGCACTGATTCGGCGCTTTACCAAATTAAGCAAGCCATTGAACTGAATCTAGCCTACGAAAAAGTTAACTTACTGGATTGTCAGTTGTTTTATGCAGAACTAATTGCCGATCGAGATCCAAATAGGGCTTTAATAATTGGCCTAGAACTGAAGGATTCTGTTATCGCTTCTCAGAGCAATGCTAGTTTAACGCAATTGTATAAAGTTTTACACCAATCTTATAAGGCTACAGGCAATCCTGCGAAAGCACTAGAAATGCATGAACTTTATCTCCAGTTTCACATTAAGGAGCTCGAAGAGGGTAATAATGCCGCAGTAATACGAACTGCCATTTATAGCGACTTCAATAAAAAATTACATAAAAGTGAGCTGAAGAGTCAAAATGAAAAAGCAAGCCTAAAGCTGAAACAACTAAAACAAACCTACCTCATTCTCTTTTTAAGCGTGTTTTTCATCGCTGCGCTTAGCTTTTTTGCTCGCTATAGAATTGGAGCTCTCAAGCAAAAACAAGAGTTCTTGTTGAAAGAAATTGAAAAGATAAAAAGGCGTGAGTCTTCCTTAGCGGTTTCTGCAGCATCCTTTCAGTTAAAGCGGGATAAAATAGAAGCCAAAATTGATCGCAAGTTGAACGAAACCGATTGGAACGTACTAAATTTACTTTTAGATGACCCCGTATTATCTAATCAACAATTAGCAGATGCAGTTCATTTGTCAATTGACGGATTGGGCTCCTCTCTTCGCAGGATGTATCAAATTTTTGATATTAAAGAGTCGCGTTATAAAAAAACCTCTTTGATTATGGAAGTAATGAAAATTTCTGTCGGTTAAAACTAGCAAGAGAAATTTCTTAAGAATCAGCTTCCATTTTAGGTCTGGGTTTTAAAAAGCTAAAAGAGTCGCGCTATGGCAAGGTGGGGATGAGCAGCTGCCCTCATTTCAGCTGAACCTGCTTTCAAAACCTATGAAATCGCCAATAAAACTAATTTCACGTCTAGGCGTGAAGCTTAATCTAAGTAGATTAGGCAACTTTGTACTTGCGAATGTTACCGAAAAATGAGGGGAATTATAGGTAAAAACTTCAGAATTCAAATTTTCCATAAAAGTGCGCTGTAAAGCTTGAAATAACGAAATGAGGATTATGACTAAAGAAATTCTGACCGATTTTTTGGGAGAAAAATGACTAAGCAAGGATGATGTATCGTGAAAACACAATATTAATAGAAGAGGAGAATCTCAAAAATGAGATTATGAACACAATCTGGTACTTCGATTATTTCCAGCATGCGCTAGCGCTGCGGGAAATTCACCGTTACCTTGGCATAAGGGTTCGCGTTTCAGTTTTAAGAAAGGTTTTAACCGAGCTGGTAGAGGATCAAATTATTCATGAGAAGCAGGGATTCTACGCCAAAAATTCTGATTCAATTATTTTTCGCCTGAAGAATGAGAAACGTAACCGCAAATGGTTAGTAATAGCGCATTATATAGGACGGCTAATTTCTCTGTTCCCATTTGTAAGATCTGTTTTTATATCGGGCTCTTTGTCTAAGCAGGGCTTAAGAGGTAAGGATGACGATATCGACTTCTTTCTGGTGGTAGCACCTAAGCGTGTTTGGACGGCTAAGTTTTTTTTAATTCTATTTAAAAAAGTCTTTCTTTTTAATTCGCATAAGTTCTTCTGCATCAACTTGTTAAGAGATGAAGGCCATTTGAGTTTTGATCGAAGAAATATCTATATCGCCACAGAAATCGCATCCTTAATTCCCATTGGTCGTCCAAACTATTGGCGTAGCTTGTTGATGGCAAATAAGTGGGTTTTTGATTATTTCCCGAACTTGAGAATGCCAAAGCCACTTAAAGTTAGACACAAAATGAGCCTTAGTGAGAGGCTCTTAGCTTACCTTATCGGACCACGATTTGAAGAATGGTGTCGTAAACGATTTGAAAATCATGTTCAACAAAAGGAGTATAAGGAAGATTCGCATTTTGAAATGAGTCCTCAGTCTTCGGCTTATTTCCCGAATAATTTTCAAGGGCGGGTCTTGCGCCATTATTACTCAATTCGAAATTAAAAAATGAAGAAAAGTGCAGTAGTTTTTAGTTTGATATTAGGTCTGCTATTTTTTATAATCGCTTACCTACGGCCAGTATCTTACGAGGCCGAGGCTTCTATTTTTGTGCCTTTAACCTTATTAGAGCAGCAAATCAGCCAAAATGGAATTGGCTTTGGTTCACCTGCTGAGGTAGATGCGCATATCGAATTAATGCGCTCGCAAAGAGTAAAGGATGAATTAATAGTACTCTATCCAGAGGCAGAATTTGATTATGAGGTGTCGCGTACGCGAAACGGGGCGGTTTTAGTAGAAGTAGAAGCTAAGGGTAATCCAAAGGTATCTGCTGATATTGCTAATGGAGTAATTGCTATTACGGATTCTTTAAAACAGGCGATGTTAGTCCAGAATGTTCAGCAATCGCTGGATTTCGTTAAGGCTAACCTCAATCAAACTTTGGTAGAAATGCTTAGCCTGCAGGGGCATCTAGATTCGCTTCGTTTCGAAGCAGTTGAAGATTCTTTGCGTTTAGCATCAGAGGTTTTTAAGTATGAACGTCTTTACGGCACTGAGGTAGGTGCAATGAGCGATTTAAAAGTAAGGAAGGAGCGTCTTGAAGCCCACCTCAAAGCTCCTGCACCCAAATCCTACATTATTTATTTTGCCCGTCCAGACGAAAGTCCTGCCGGATTACCAGCGTTTCTTATTGGTGTTTTGGGTGCGGCTCTTTCTGCTCTCGGCTTTTACGTGTATACCATACTTCCCAAGCAAGCTAGTTGATGCATCAGGGCTTATTTAGGTTTTTAGGGGTTTTGGTGCTATGTTTATTTGGAGCGGCTATTTTTTTTGAGCGCCTTATGCTTAGCGCTTTTCTTGCAATTAGCGCCCTTTTACTTAGCGTGATAGTAGATCGTAAAAATGGCTTTGGTCCATTTTTTATTGTTCTTGCTGGACTAAGCCCTATTTCTTTTGGCCTTACCATTTTTCAGTCGGCCAAAATTATAGTTCCAACAGAATATTTGATTTTGGTCATTGCTCCGGTAGTCCTGCTGCGTTATTATCGACAGTCTTTTGCCCTATTAAAAAAGTACCCCTGGCCAGCTCTTTGGGTTTTAAGTTTTCTCCCGGCCTTATTTTATAGTGAAATGCTAGCGGTTTCACTCAAGTATTTCATCCTAAATAGCTTATACGTACTCGTTTTTTATTATGGCTTGCTCGATTGGCGAGATAATGGAGGGCAGTATATCAATCTAATGAAAGCCTTTGGACTGGGCCTAATGGTGGTTCTTGTTTATGGGTTTATAAATTATGCGGCTTATGATTACAATCCCATAACGGTTTCAGGTCTTTACAAACCCTTCTTTTATTCTCATACCTATTTAGGGGCCTGCCTAGCGTTTTTGGCGGCTTTTGCTTGGGGGAAAATAAAAGCGGCTCCATGGTATTTTTTAGCAGCGATATTTTTTAGTCTCGCTACCCTCTTTACCAGTTCTAGAGCGGCGCTATGGAGTTTAGTTGCTATGCTTGCTTTTGCTCTTTTGTTACAGCTAGGGCCGAGAACTAGATGGATTCTGCCACTGCTATTAATTTCGGGTGGCTTAAGTTTCGGGGGTTTGCAAAAAATTGCGGAAGTATTCACCTATAACCAGTACCAGAGTCATGATCCTAATGCCACTTTAGTAGAAAATTCTATGTCGGTCACTAATGTGCAAACAGATGCGAGTAATGTTGAGCGCTTAAATAGGTGGGTTTCGGCTTTAAAAATGTTTGTTGAAAGACCTCATACAGGATTTGGCCCAGGAACCTACCAATTTACCTATATACCTTTTCAGGAAAAAGAACTAGAAAACCGCCTAACCGTTAAGAATCCCGATTATCCACCTGAGGGATCTGGTGGAACTGCACATTCGGAGCTACTGCTTCTTTTGTCTGAAAATGGCTGGCCTTCTTTATTGATCTTTCTCTTCATTATTGGGCGTTGGTTTTATTTTGGATTTTGGCCCGACAAAGAAAAACGAGATTTAATACTGCCTTTTTTCTTGGGTTTAATAACGTATTTCTTTCACATGAATTTCAATAACTTCTTGAATCAGCCCGCCGGAGCATTATTATTTTGGTCCTTCGGAGCTATTTTGGAGTATACTTCTAAGACAAGTCAAGCATGAGATATTACCAGGAGGTAGGCGCGTATTACGATAAAGACGCCAAAGATTTTGAAAAGCGCTATTGGAATAATAAGGCTCTGCAACGCATTCGACAAGCTTTCAGAGAAGAGGTAAAGCGTGAGCCTTTTCAAAGTGCCTTAGAAGTGGGCATTGGGCCTGGTTTTGATTTGATTCACTTCGCGAAACTATTCCCAAAAGCACAGGTAGACGGTATAGATGTTTCATCAGAAATGGTAAATCTGGCAGATTCTAAACTCAAAAGTTTAAGCGCCAATAATGCTCGAGTAGCCGTAGGAAGTGTAGAAAATATTGGAGCGCTTTTTCCAAACCAAAAATATGACCTTATTTATGTTTTTTTCGGTGCGCTGAATACGGTGGAGGATTTGGCCAAAGCTTTAGAGATTCTAAAATCTTATTTAAATCCTCAAGGAAGAATGGTGCTCACTTTCGTTAATAAATGGTATGTAGGTGGGATGATTTGGGAGTGTTTGAAGTTAAAACCCAAAAAAGCTTTTAGTCGTTTAAAAAAGGTTTGGGGAGGTTATTCTCCCACTGAATTTTTAGCAAGTCGTTGCTATTCGAGTAGCGAAATTAAAGGTATTTCCCAAGCGCTTCAATTGAAGTGCTTAAAGCGAGAAGGCTTTAGTATTTTTTATCCTGCTTGGTATTATCATCGTTTACATAAACTTATACCAGCTAAGGGTTTGCATATTTTATGGCAGATGGATAGAGCCATTGCTAAAGGCCCTTTAGGTTCTTTCGGAGAGTATGCCCTTTATGATTTACGTGTACATTGACGCCTCTTTTTTGAATTCCGCTAAGGCGTGAATTAAAAGCGCCTCTAAATTGTCGAATTGATTGCGATACTGGGCTTTCCAGTCTTGATGCTGGCTATAAACAGGAATATTCGAGCATAAAGCTGCGGCTTCAGTTTGTCCAAAGCGCTTCTCGGTTTCGGCATAACTGATAGCCTCGGTTTCTAAATGCAAATGCTGTCCTATTTTCTGCGCAAATTCTATCTGCGTAATGGGTGCAAAACTGTAAAGGTTATAGTCAAATTTAGGACTGCCATTACGGTAACAATGGAATAACTGCCCAGCGCAGTCTTCCACAGAAAGGATAGACATTTTTTGTTGCCCAGTTCCGTAATACGGCACGGTGCCAGTTTCGAATGCCGGTTTTAGAAAATAGTGATAAAACCAGGAATCCGCCCCTAAAATCCAGGCGGGACGTGCAAAGCGGATGTCGAGTGCACTTTGTTTCTGTGCCACTAACCATGGTTTTTCCGCTATTTGATACTGCTCTGCATAAGCAATAGGGTTTAAGGCTCCTGTTTCGTTTACCGCTTCTTTTTGATTCCCATACATCAAAGTGCCGCTGCAATAAACAACGATTGGTGGATTACTAAGATCTTGAATAAAGTCTATCATTTTTTGATTGGCAACTGCGCCTTTACGGGCTGCACTAAGTCGCTTTGTGGGGTTTGAACCAGCCAAACGTGCACAATGGAAAATAACCTTAGGAGGGAAGCGAAGAAACCAATCATAATCAAAGTCCTCTAAGGGACTCATTATAAGGTTGCTTTCTTCCATTAATTCTAAATCGAGGCGCTTGTTACCGAAGCAAACAAGTTCGCTGTTTGGAATTAGCTTCTTAGCTAACTTTTTGCCTACAAAGCCAGTAGCACCAATTATCCAAATGTATTCTTGTTCAATCATTCTACTTTAAGCGGCTTTTACGATTTCTTTATTAATAGCTCAATTCCCGAGTTGGTTTCAACTACCCCGCATCCATCAAAGTCCCCGCCACTCGTTGCAAATCAATCTCCGCCACCTTTGCTTGGTATTGCAAATTGTTTAGCGATGCTTTAGAGTTGATATAGTTAATCTGCGCTTCGCGCAATTGCACATTATTCACTTGTCCTAAACGATAGGCCTCTTTGGTGCGCTGATAATTTAGCAAAGCCACCGCTAAATTGCGTTTTTCCATGGCGGAAATTTTTTGCGCGTGCTTATAATTCAACCAAGCATTGGCCAAGTCTGTTTTTAACTGTAAACGGGCTTGTTCGGTGGCTAGTTCCGATTGAAAAACGGCGATGCGTGCCACTTCCACCGCGGTTTGACTGCGATAGCTGTTGAATAAATTCCACTGGGCACTGAGTCCATATTGCCAACCGGTGCTCTGACTTAAGCGTAAAAATCCGCCTTCGTTTTCTTGGCGACTGTAATTATAGCCTGCATTGGCGGCTACCTCAGGCATACGATCGCTCCAGGCTACGTTCAGGTTGCGTTTTTGCAATTCGCGGTTTACCTGTGCTTGTATGATGGCTGCATTATTTTGCATGGCCGATTGATGCAAAGGCACATATTCTAAATTATTGCTTAGCTCAACTAGGGTATCGACTTTTACTAGAGTATCTACCGGAAAGTTCAGCAGGAAATTTAGCTGACGCATGCCTTGCTGGAAATCGCGCTGACTGTTTAAATAGGTCACACTATCTCGGCGTAAATCTACCAAAGCACTTAAAGCTTCAATACGACTGCTGCTACCCAGTTCTACCGCAATTTCCGCTCTTTCGTAGCGTTCTTGCGAAAGCTTAATCGCCTCCTTGGCAATAAGCATCAATTCCTCTTGACGCGCTAGGTTGTAATAGGCGTTAAAGACGTTCAGCAAGGTGTTTTCGATGGTGAAGCGCAATTGCACATCAGAGAGGTCTTCTTGCAGCTGGAGCCGCTTTAAATTGTTTAGGCGCCCTAAGCCATCAAAAAGGACATAACTGGCATTAATACCCGCTTGATAATTATCAGAAACCGCATCCTTAAACTCTTGTTCTACCAGTGGAGCACCGTCGCCACCCACGGCCAATTGTTGCTGCTGATCTACCTGCGAGTGACCAAAAGAGCCACTGGCATTTAACTGGGGTAAGAGTCCCGCATTCCCCCAATTATTGTTTTTATCGGCAATGCGTAAATCTTGCTCGGCCACTTTAATGCTAAGGTTTTGCTCTAAAGCGCGGGCTACGGCATTTTTTAGGCTTAGCTTTTCTTGGGCTTGCGCCGAGATGCTTAGAATGAATGCGAGGGGAAGGATATATTTAATCATGTTCACTTTCCATTTCAATTACGGCAGGCTCTACTTCTTCGTGATTGGGCTTCTGGCCCGACCAAAACCATAAACCATAAACTTTGGCGTGGTTGAGATAGCTCAGTAAAACCGGCAATAAAACCAGAGTTAAGAAGGTGGCCATTACAATTCCATAAGCAAGAGAAATGGCCATGGGAATTAAAAATTGCGCTTGCACGCTTTTCTCTAAAATTAAAGGCGCTAATCCCGCTACCGTAGTGGCACTGGTTAAGAGTATCGCGCGGAAGCGAGACAAACCTGCTTGTGCTACTGCATCGGCAAAGTCTAAACCTTCTTTCAGGTAATTATTCATCTTGCTAACCAGCACTAAAGAGTCGTTTACAATCACCCCTATAAGGGCAATAATCCCTAAAAAGGAGAAGATACTGAGCGGAATACCGTGCAAATAATGTCCCCAGGCTACACCTACTAAACTGAGGGGAATGAGGGTGAAAATTACCACCGCTTGGTAAAAACTGCGGAAGGTGAAAGTGATCACCAAAATAATTAATACCAAAACCAAAGGCAGGGTAAGCTTCGCCGATTCAATGGTTTTTTGTGCTTCGCGATTTTGGCCTTCATAGAGTACTTCAATTTCGGGAAAATTGGCAAGTATGGGCGGTAAAAGTTCGTCGCGCACTTTGGCAATCATATCAGGCGCCGAACCATTGGGGTCCACTAAATCCGCTTCCACCTTTATTTCGCGCGCACCATCCAAATGGTTGATAGTTAGCGCCCCCCTGCTAATTTCGTAGTTGGCAATATCGCGCAAGGGGTATTTTCCGCCCTGTGGACTGCGAATAAACATATCCTCCAAATTATAAAGAGAAGCTCGAGTGGCGTCATCATAGCGCGTCCAAACCTTTATTTCGTCTTCTTCAATTTGCAAGCGTTGCACTTCCAAACCAAAAAAGCCATTGCGAATTTGACTCATCACCGAAGCGGGATTTAAACCTAAGAGATAGGCCTTTTCCTTTAGTTCAATGTTTATTTCTCGCACGCCTTCAATGTCGGTATCAATAATATCGCGTAGGTCTGGAATCTCATTCATGGCCGCTTTAAGACGATTTTTCACCTCATTTAGCTTTTCATAATCCTTGCCTAAAAGGGAAACGGAAACCGGTTTTCCAAAAGCTCCTACCGTACCGAAAGTAATGTTTTCGGCTTCGTAAATGGGGCCCGTCTTTTGCCGCAAGGCATTTACCACCGTGGTACTGCTTATTACGCGTTCTTCGGAGTTTAATAAGATGATATCGAGACTGCCTTCATTGCTACTCGGTCCCAAACTTTGCTCTACCAAGCGAATAACATCTTTCTCGCCTGGAATTAAAGGACGCAAGCTATCATTAACCGCATCTGCCGCAAGGCGCACCCTATTTAAATAGCTATTGGTAACATCGCTGCGTGTGCCCGCGGGCATTTTTAAGTTTACTGCAAAATTATCGCGGTCAATAAAAGGGAAATAACTCACTTTTATAATCTTCCCTTCCATGGCGCCCAGAGTGATAAGGAAGAGGCCGATGGAAAAGGAGAAGATGAGAAACTTATAGCGTAGGGCAAATTCTAAAATGGGCTGATAAAAACGAAGGCGTGCTTGGTTTAAACCATTTTCTAAAGCCCGTTCCAGTCTATTCTTCTTATACTTATGCGTTAAGGCCTTAGAATGACCAATATGCGAGGGTAAAATAATGAGGGCCTCAATTAAGGAAACCGCCAAAGTGGCGATAACGATGAAGGACATTTCCGAAAAGAAATCGCCCGCTCTACCATTAATATAGAAGAAAGTAGCAAAAGCAATAATGGTGGTTAAAACCGCCGAAATTACGGCAGGTAAAACTTCCAGAGTTCCGTCTACCGCCGCTTGAATTCGAGACTTTCCTTTTTCATAATGGTGGTAAATGTTTTCACTTACTACAATGCCATCATCTACCAAAATGCCTACTACTACAATCATCCCGAAAAGGGAAATTACGTTAATGGTGATGCCGAAATAAGTAGCAATAATAAACATCCCAAAAAAGGAGATGGGTAAGCCAGCGGCAACCCAAAAGGCCACACGAAAATTAAGAAATAGGGAAAGGAGGATTAATACTAAAACGATCCCGATAAGGCCATTTTCAATAAGCAGTTCTTTGCGTTGTTGCAAGAGATCTGCCTGGTTGTTAACCACGGTCGCTTCAATAATTTTTTGTTCACCGTTAAACTGGGCAACAAAGGCTTTTACCTTTGTGGCGGTGCTGAGAATATCTTCGCTATCGGTATTGTTAATGAGGACTTTAACAGCAGTTTTACCATTGAGAGCCACACCGGCCGGCTCATCGGCAAATTGTCGTCTTACCTCGGCTACATCGCCTAAACGTACAATTTTCCCTTGGGGATCGGCTATAATAACTACTTTCAAAAGATCGGTAGGGTCGTAACTTTTATAGCGCGCACGAATCAGAAGTTCCTCTTCTTCGGTTTTAACTTTTCCGCCGGTAATATCTAAATTACTGCTGGCCACGGCGTTGCTTATAGTGTTGAAATCTAGGCTATAAGCCCGCATTTTCTCCTGATTAAGGGCGATTTCGATTTCCTCATTGGGCAAGCCTAAAAGCTCCACTTTACTAATGCCATCTACTTTACGCAATTCATCTTCCAGATTGCGTGCGGTATTTTTAAGACTGCTTAAGCTTAAGCCTTCTCCCTTAAGGGCGAATGTAATGGTAAGGGTAAGATTTTCGCGCAGAAACACAGTCACTGGTTCCATGTTTCCGGGGAAGGAACTAATTTGGTTGACGGCATTTTCTACATCGTCTAAAATCTCTTTGCTATTGGCATTACGCTCCACTTCCACGGTAATGGTGGCCAAGTTTTCGCTGCTGCTCGAAGTAAAACGCTCAATGCCGCTAATGCCTTTGAGGTTCTCTTCAATTTTATTAACCACCCCTTCTTCAATTTCCACTGGTGAAGCGCCAGGGTAAATGGCGTTTACAATAATAAAGCGCTCGGGGATAAGCGGGAAAAAGGTGGAATTAAGTTGGGTCCAAGCTACCGCTCCGAAAATTAATGATCCGAAAAGGAGCACATTAACGGTGATGGGGTACTTGATGAAAAATTCTAGGAAACGCTTCATCCTTATTGACTAATAATTTTCACGGGCATTCCTACATAGGCACCAGCAATGGGTTTTTGGGGAATCAAATCACCATTTTTTAGTCCGCGTACAATTACTTCTTCCGGACTTTGATGCAAGATTTCTAAGCTTATTTCCGCTAAAACGGAATCTTTAACCACGTAAATACTAGCCTGCTTGTGCAGCAACTTACGCGACAAGGCCATGGCATTGTTTAGGCTCGGCCCAGAAATAGTACCCTTTAAATATTCACCATCCACCAAGCGCGCATCTTCTAAAAGAACATAAATATTTAAGCGCTGGGTACTGGGGTCAATTTTAGCATTTTTACGGAAAACAATGCCCTTGTATTCGTGGCCGCTTTCGCTAGATGACAAATAAACGGTATCGCCGATATTAACCAAAGGCGCCTCGGTGGTGCTGAGAGAAGTGAGCATTTCAAATTTTCCTTGACCCATAAATTCGCCCAATTTTTGTCCTACCCTCACCAACTGACCGGGCTCGACCATAGCCTCGGTGATGCTGCCATCAAAAGGGGCACGAATCTGATATTTCTCCAAACGAAGGCGAGCACTTTCGGCATTCTGATAAGCACTATAAATACCTCGCGCACTCAGAAATAAGCGCAACTTTTCATCATTGGTGCTTTTCGGCGCTTCCCATTTGCCGGCGCTAATATTCTGCAAATGTTTGTACCAAGTGTCAAAATGGGTGGGAAAGTCAATTTTAATATCGGGAATCACTTGCCCCAGGACATTGGTGTACTGACTTTTTAAAGCGCGGTAACTGCTGCTGGCCTCGCTATTATCAAGGTCTAAAAGTATTTCTCCCTTGCGGTAGATGCGTCCCGCCTCGAACTTGGTGGCTTGTAAACTTAAAACGCCGTTAACCTCGGCAAAGAGGTCAATTTTTTGCTGCGCTTGCACCGGTCCATCGACACTGATATTTAGAAATACCGGTCCGTTTTTTACTTCATCTACCCGCAGTGCCTTTAAGCGGGTAATGCTTTTAGGGGTTTCCGTTTCGGTACTTTGCGAGAGTTTATTTTTTAAGCCAAAGGCGGCAACAAGAATAAGTAGGCCTCCGATTATGGCCCATTGTCTTTTTTTCATTTTATAGAGAGCTTAGATAGGTCGATTTAAGGCGCAAAGTTAAATTTTTTAAGAGGCTAATTTGCATTGACAAGACCTTAGCGATAATTGCATTTATATTATCTATTGTTATGTCTACCTTTGCCCCAATGAAACCATTTTGGCGCATAGCACACTATGCTTATCCTTATAAAGGAAAAATAATTTTAAGCGTCTTCGCTAACCTGATGGCAACCGTATTTAGCCTCGCTAGTATTGGCTTGGTGGTGCCTGTATTACAGATTATTTTTGATAATGCTCCAATGGCAGCTGAGGCTCCCGTTTACAAGGCTAATTTTTTCACCTACGCAGAAGAATTTCTCGCCTATGAAATAGGCACCCGCATGGCCGATACGGGGCAGCAAGAAGCCCTTTTATACGTTTGTTTTTTAGTGGTAGGCGCCTTCTTTTTTAAGAATATTTTCCGCTATTTGGCGCAATACACACTGGCCCCCATGCGCAATGGAATTACCCGCGATTTACGCAGAGCCTTGCATCAAAAAATATTGGCTTTACCGATTGGGTATTTCACCGAACAAAGAAAAGGCGATATTATTTCGCGTATGACTTCCGATTTAAAGGAGATAGAAAATGGCGTGCTAGCCACCATCGAAATGTTATTTCGAGAGCCTATTATGATATTAACTTCCCTAGGCGTTTTAATTTGGATGAGTCCGCAGCTCACTCTTTTTGTGCTAGTACTGTTGCCTTTGGTGTCGCTCTTAATTACACGCATCGGCAAAAGCCTCAAACGTTCAAGCAAAAAAGCCCAAGAGCAAGTGGGTGAAATACTGTCCCTTACGGAAGAAGACGTAAGTGGTTTAAAAGTGATTAAAGCCTTTACGGCGGAGAAGCAAAAAGGCGACCTTTTCGAGAAAGCAATTAGCAACTATTATTTTTTAATGAATAAGGTATTGCGCAAGAACGATTTAGCTTCGCCTATCAGCGAGTTTATGGGTTCTTTGGTAATGGCCCTAATTATTTGGTACGGCGGTTCTTTAGTTTTGGAACAAGGGGACTTTACCGCGGAAAGTTTTATAGCTTATGTTCTTTTCTTTTACCAAATTATTCCACCGAGTAAGAGCTTATCTCAGGCTAGCTACAAGATACAGCAGGGTAACGCCTCTAGTGAAAGGGTATTGGAATTACTAGATGCTGAGAATCCCATTCAAGATCATCCCGAGGCCGAGTCATTGGCCGAGTTTAGCGATGCCATAGAGTTTAAAGATGTATGTTTCTCGTATCAAGAAAAGCAGATTTTAAAAAATATAAACCTTACTGTTAAAAAAGGGAAAACCGTAGCTTTAGTAGGGCAGAGTGGTGGCGGAAAAACGACGCTTACCAACTTGGTGCCGCGCTTTTACGATATTAATAGTGGCAGTTTAAAAATCGATGGCATTGACCTTAAAAAGGTGAAGCTTTTCGATTTGCGTTCCCAATTAGGAATTGTTACCCAAGAGACCTTGTTGTTTAACGAAAGCGTAGCTTATAATATCGCTTTAGGTCGCCCCCAAGCTACCCGTGAAGAGGTGATTGCCGCCGCGAAAATTGCCAATGCCCACGATTTTATTAAGGGCTTGCCTAAAGGTTATGATACCAATATTGGTGATGCGGGTGGAAAGCTTAGTGGTGGCCAAAAGCAACGTTTAAGTATTGCTCGCGCCGTGCTTAAAAACCCGCCTATTTTAATTTTAGATGAAGCCACCAGTGCACTCGATACTGAGTCGGAAAAGCTGGTGCAAGATGCGCTCTTCCGTTTAATGGAAAACCGCACTTCTTTAGTTATTGCGCATCGCTTAAGTACTATTCAGCATGCGGATGAAATTTTAGTGATAAATGAGGGTGAAATCGCCGAGCAGGGCAGTCACCAGGAATTGCTGGATAAGCAAGGGATTTATCACAAATTGGTAGAAATGCAAAGTTTCACCTAATATATTTAAGATGCGCAAGATTGAACACATCGGCATAGCCGTGAAAAACTTGGCAGCCGCCAATGAAGTTTTTGCCGCCCTTTTCGATGAGGAGCACTATAAAGTAGAGAAGGTAGAAAGCGAAGGCGTAAGTACTTCTTTTTTTCAGGTAGGCCCAAAC
>JAGYKI010000049.1 GCA_018401735.1 Schleiferiaceae bacterium | reverse complement strand
TTAATTTATTGTTTTATAATTTACTCCCCCCCATCTGCGCAAGCGCCCTTAAACCCCATAGCCACTTTGCTCGTAAAACGATTGCCAATTTTCGATCTTTAAAATAGCTTGGACGGCGGCGGCTTTGTCGCTTTGTTTTTGGTAAAAGGCTTCGCAAATTTTATAACCGATATAATAACCTAAGTCTGCGGGTTGGTCTTGGGCTTCTTCGGCATTGCCAATCCAGTTGTAGGTTTCTTCGCCATACATTTCCTTTTTAAAAGCGGCCCAAACTTCGGCTTCACGGGGATTGGCCCAAGTGTGGACGTGCTCGTTAATATGCTGACCACAAACTAAGGCGCTGATAAAATCGGCGGCGCCTTCGTAAATGGCATTGCCGAGGAGGTTTTCAAAATTTTCGTTCTGCTGAATGTGTACTAATTCGTGCAGCGTGATAAGGGGTAGATTGGCGAAATCGCGCACCACCGCTTGCTCCCAGTTGTTGAAATTACTAAGGTCAGAATCAGAGGCTTTGCTGTGCATTTCGGCACCAATTAGCAAACCGAAAGGACTGGAAGTGCCACCCGCATTAAAACAGCCCACGGTATAGTAAATGTCGGGGAAAATAGCGGCGGGATAGAGCTCTTCGAATTGGTCGAGATAGCTGCGGATCAAAGTTTCTTGCTCGGGGAGCTTTTGCAGATTGGGTAGTATCGATTCGAAGTATTTCTGCTTGTCTTCAACTCGATAGGCGAAAAGGTGGGCGGAAGATTGAATTTTATATTTCTGATAGAAGTACAAAGCCTTGGAAGCAGGGGCGAAATAATCGTGGTAGAAATAGGCGGGCGCCTGCTCCCAATTTTGGCTACTCTTTTTAAAAGCGGTGATAAAATGGGCCACATCCTCATAGTGGAAACGGCAGTTTTTTGGATCTTGACTCAGCTGGGCAAGGCTGTCGATCTGCGCTAAGCGCGCTTGGTAAGGGGTAGATTGCAACAGTTGTTCATCCACCTGTTTATACCATTCTAGCCAAGTGTAGCGCCGGGCAATGAGGCTATCCATTAAGGCATAAGCCAAAGTGTCTTGCTTGTTTTCGAAATAAAGGGCCGAGAGCTTGAACATGGCGTCTTCTACGAAAGTTTGGGAAGGACTGGTACTGATGCATTGCCGATAGGCTTCGGCAGCTTCCTCGCGGCGATCGGCATACACGAGCTCTTGGGCCAAATTGTAATAATAATCGGGATAAGAGCCGAGGGCAATCAGCTCCGCTTTCTCGTTTTGAAAGTTAGTTTCAGAGGTTTCGGGGCTGTTTTCGCTGCAGCTAGATAGGTTTATAATAGTGCTTAAAAGTAAGAGGAGTAAGAAGTTTTTATTCATGACCGGGCAGAGTAATAAAGGAGATTACTATTTTTTAAAGATAGGATTTAGTAAAGAAACAGGCTTAAGCTAATTTAAATGGCCGCCTAAATTTCCTTTTTTTAGCCCCTTCCTGCTGCCTCTAAAGGCGATGCTTTAAATTTCCTTTAATTTTAGAAGCCATTGCAGGATTTTGCCGGCTCCCGCAATTTTAATTTTGGGCCTACTCTTCATTCCTGCGCATCTGCGCAAGCGCAACTATGGATAAACTTGTTTAGCTATTGATGAAAATCACTCCTTTTCAACGGCGTAAACTATATATAGGACTAGCCCGATTAATAAGGCGATAACAAACAGGATTATACTCACATAAAATCCAAGGGCAGCGAATATAAAGAGCAGGACGAAACTGGCGCCTGATACGGCAGCGTTAATCAATAGGGCATAAAATAGCCCCGTTAAGAGCGCTAAAATACCAGCGGCAATTAAAAAACCTTGATGCAGTTTTGGGTCGGTGGGTGCAGTTTTTGGACTTGGCTCTGCGGCCGCGAAAGCCCTTTCGTCCTGCGCTTGAGTGGGAGTGATTTGTGCAAAGCTGCTGCTTTCCGGGCTAGCTTGCTGTAGTTCAGTAGCGACCTTTTCTTGAGGCGCGTGGTATAAGTTTATCGGCTCTTCTTTAATGGTGCTATAACCAGGCCTAAGGGAAGCTAAAGGCACGATTTCTTTTAGAGCCTTTTCTTCATTCGCTCTGTTGGGGGCCTCCTTTGCTGTGGCTGCGGGTTTACTAGGTCCCTTTTTTAAAGCAGGGATTAAGTCTACATGATAACCGCTTAGGTGTTGACGTTTACTGATGGTGCAGCTAGCGCTAGCGAATAGAATTAGAAATGAAAAAAGAATGAGTCTGGTCATGGGTCAAAAATAGGTAATTAGCGCATTGCATTGCGCGAATGGATTTTCAATTAGAGTTGAATTGCTTTATAAAGTCTTTAGCCTTATTTAATTTACACCTTTGGTAAAACAGACCCTGAAATAAATTCAGGGTAACGGCACCTTAAGGATTAAAATTTAGAATACCGATTTACACTCTAGTGTCATGCTAAGAGAAGAGTTTTAGGTTTTAAAACCAAGAAGATTTGATGACATAATAGGAAACAAAAGCATAGAAAGTTCCAATTTTCAATCTACCGAAATCATTATTAGTAGGTAATCCGGCCTCAATTAAGAACGGAACTTTAATTTTTTGGGTGTTCTTGAGCTCGGGAAGCTGACGGGGAGGAGTTTCGCCCACCGAACTTGCCTTTGCGAAGGTTTTGAAGAGAGGAATTGAGCCTTGATCTTTTGTTTCTTTTGCGATCAAGCGAAAAAGAAAGGAGAATGATCTTGAGAAGTATTACTTTATCGTGAAATATCCATTGAAAAATCAACGCATTAAAAAGATGTCATGGCTTACTCGTTTCAGCATCTCATTTCCACACAAAAAAACAAACCGCATCGAGCGCCTCAGCCGCCTAGTTTACCGACAACCCCTTCGTGTTCTTCGTGTGCTTGGTGGTAAAACAAACCCTGAAATAAATTCAGGGTGACAGCACGTTGAGGATTAAAACTATGAAAATGACACCATAGTTGCTACCGTATGGTAAGCCGATTCGCAGGCACCCTGCACCATTGCGCGATTATCAATAGAAAGTGCTTCCCCAGCAAAATAAACCTTTTCCTTAATGGGTTCGGCAAGAGTATTAATGATGTCTTTTTCATTAGCCTCAAAGGAATAAGAATAGCTTCCTTGTATGTAAGGTTCTTTAGACCAGTTTTGTATAATATGATTGATATAATTGCTTGAGGCTTTGCCATCGAACATTTCGTCCAACTCTCCTAAAAACTTCGCTATGATTTTCTCCTCACTTTCCAAATGAGTGTAAGCGGATGCTTTTTCATTAATGGCAAAAAGACCAAGGATATTTTTGGTTGAGTCTTTTTTGAAAGCGGCATCATATACAAACTTTTCTTCCTCAGCTAAAGCCTTAAAGATATTTCCAAAGGCTAAAATATCGGGGTAGAACCGCTCTTTAAATTCTATAAAAATCTTAATGCCATCACCCATGAAAACACTATTCAAAGCTTTCTTCTTTTCAGGCGGTAAAGCGGGCAGAAAGGTTAGGGTTTCGTTTTGAAGAATTTTAATGGGTATAGTTAGCAGCACTTTATCGGCCTCGTATGTGTGCTGATCTGCGGTTTTAACCAATACCTTTTCTGAGGCATAGTTTATTTCCACTACCGGCTTATTCACTAGAATTTTCTCTGAAATTTCGGCTACGATGTTTTGCTCGAAAAAGTCGAACCAAGTACTGCCCTTAAACTTCCACTCGCTGTAAAAGCTTTTAATGTAGTTGTGCGATTTTAATTTCCCATTTTTCCAAGCCTGGATACTTTGCGGATTATAAGTGATGGTTTCAAATCGACTATCAATGATAGGCTTTTTCGCAATCTCCTTTAAAACCTCAGGTTCTACATGAATCCATTCGGCGCCAAGATCTATTGGAAAATCAGTAAAATTGGCAGCCTTTTTAAGTCTTCCCCCATAAATAGGAGCTGCTTCTAAAATTTCAAAATCAACCCCCAAACTTTTAAGTAAATAACCCGCCGACAGGCCAGCGGCTCCAGCCCCAATTATGATTACTTTGCCCTTGAAATTCGCTGTTGAATGGGAAATAAAAAGGTGTTCTTTGCGGTAAAACAAGCCGAGCATAGAAGAAAGGAAGGGCAAGCTTATTCCCATCATTAGGCTTTTTTCAATGAATTCTTTCCGGGTCATGGTTCTCCAATTTTCATCTTGCTAGAATAGCTGGTAAGCAAGTCCCACATAAATCACACTGTTTTTCAAGTCACGATTACTAACGATGTTGCTAATTCCTTGACTGTATCTCAAACCAATTGCCCAATCTTCTGCTACTTGGTAACCAAAGCCTGCATTTAGCGAAAAATCGAAAGTTTCAAAATTCTTAAGCTTTAGCTCTTCAGGAACTGATTCGGTCGTGCTAATGGTCAGTAAACCTAATTGAGGGCCTAGTTCATAATAAAAGGAGCCCTCGGCCCATTTCAACATAAGGGGAATATTGATGTAAGAAATTTTATACCGGCCACTTTTTTCGGAGTTTTCTCCTTGCAGAGACCAGATTACTTCTGGCTGCAATTTCAAATTTTTGGAAATCTTATAAGTACCATAAACACCAATAGAATAGCCAACTTTTCGGTCACTTTCTGGCAGCGCATGTTCGCCCCAAAGTTCCGCAAAGTTTAGCCCAGCTTTAACGCCGTAATAGGCATCTTGGTCGAGATTAAGAGCTTTTTCCTGGGCGAAAATAGCTGAAGGGAAAAGTATACAGCAAAGAAATAAAAATAGCGAGCCTATGTGGGTTAAATTCTTTTTCATGAGAGTTTTTTTGCGTAGTGTTCTAATTAGTTGGGGCTAAACTAATTTTACTGCTGTTTAGGTTATCGACTCTACTTTTTATTACTTCAATAATTTAGATTTTACATAACGGGCGTTCATTTCCGCAATATTTGTAATTGAGATGCTTTCGGGGCACTCTACCTCACAGGCGCCTGTAAATGTGCAGCTTCCGAATCCTTCAATTTCCATTTGAAACATCATTTCCGCTACTCGTTTGTGTTCTTCTGCTTTGCCCTGAGGCAAGCTATTAAAGTGGTTAATTTTTGCGGCAGTAAAGAGGGCGGCTGAAGAGTTTTTGCAGGTGGCCACACAAGCTCCACAACCAATACAAGCGGCGGCATCCATTGCTCTATCAGCTGTCTCTTTTGGTATGAGAATAGAATTGGCTTCTGGGGCAGTGCCAGTTTTAGCAGTAATAAATGCGCCTTGTTCAATAATGCGATCCAAGGCGGAGCGGTCTACAATTAAATCTTTAATCACCGGAAATGAAGCCGCACGCCAAGGCTCAACAACAATAGTATCTCCATCTTTAAAGCTGCGCATATGCAATTGGCAGGTAGTGATATTGTCATGTGGACCATGCGCTCTTCCATTTATAAATACACCGCATTGTCCACAGATGCCTTCACGGCAATCGTATTCAAAAGCAATGACTTTTTCATTTTTGAGGACAAGTAACTCGTTTAAATGATCAAGCGCCTCTAAAAATGACATGTCTTCATTTAAGCCATCCACTTCATAGTCTCTTATGGTTCCTTTTTCATTAGGACCTTCTTGCCTCCAAATTTTGAATATTACTTTCATAAGGAATTACTTATAACTTCGAACAGAAGGATTCACAAATTCAAATTCTAAGGCTTCTTTGTGTAGCTTAAAATCACCCTTGTCATATTCCCAGGCAGAAACGTATGCGAATTTTTCATCTCTTCGAAGAGCCTCTCCCTCCGCAGATTGGAACTCCTCTCTGAAGTGGGCTCCACAAGATTCTTCTCTTTCTAAGGCATCAGTGCACATAAGGATACCAAGTTCTATGAAATCGGCTAAGCGTAAAGCCTTTTCTAATTCAGGGTTCATTTCATTATGCTTTCCAGTTACTTTTACCTCCTTCCAAAAGGCTTCCCTTATTTGCTTGATTTCCCTTATTGCCTTTTCCAATCCCGCTTTATTTCGACTCATAGCACACTCTTGCCACATTACTCTTCCCAGTTCTCGGTGAAAATGATCTACTGTTTTTGTTCCGTTTATGGCTAGAATGCGGGTAATATGTTCGCTAATTTCTTGTTCTGCCTTTCCAAATTCTGGATGATCTATACTCGGATGATCGGCTTTGCTTTCGGTCGCTAAATAGTTGTTAATCGTGTTGGGCAATATGAAATAACCATCTACACTGGCTTGTAACAAAGAATTTGCGCCGAGCCTATTCGCGCCATGATCTGAGAAATTACACTCACCAACGGCGTACAAGCCAGGAATAGTAGTCATTAGCTCATAATCCACCCACAATCCGCCCATTGAAAAATGTGCAGCAGGGGAAATTTGCATGGGCTCTTTGTAAGCATCAATTCCAGTTATTTTTTGGTACATATTAAACAGGTTGCCATAGCGATCTTTAATTGTCTTCAAACCAAATTTTTCAATGGCATGCTTAAAATCTAGATAAACGGCATTTTTTAATTTCCCTATGCCATATCCGGCATCAATTCGTTCTTTAGCTGCACGAGATGCAATGTCTCTAGGGGCCAAATTGCCGTAACTTGGATATCGTCTTTCTAAGTAATAGTCGCGTTCTTCTTCAGGAATTTTATTGGGTAAACGTGTATCACCTATTTCTTTTGGAACCCAAATACGGCCATCGTTTCGCAGGGATTCGGACATCAAGGTTAATTTCGATTGCGCTTCGCTCGATTGTGGCAATGCCGTGGGATGAATTTGGGTAAAGCTAGGCGCGCCAAAAAACGCCCCCTTTTTATGGGCTTTCCACACGGCACTTCCGTTACAGCCAATGGCCAAGGTAGATAAGCGAAACACACGAGAATAGCCTCCAGTGGCAAGCACAACTGCATCTGCAGCATAGCGTTGTAACTCTCCTGTAACTAGATTTCGTACAATAATGCCTTTGGCTTTGCCATCAATAACCACTAAGTCTAACATTTCGCTACGTGGAAACATCTCTACTTTTTTAGCCCGAACCATCTTATACAATTGGGAATAAGCGGCCAACATCAACTGTTGACCGGTTTGGCCTCGCGCATAGAAAGTCCGTTGCACTTGCACACCTCCAAAGCTTCTATTGTCTAAGGTGCCCCCGTATTCTCTGGCAAAAGGAACGCCTTGTTGCACGAAATGGTCAATAAGTGGAGCGGACAACTCTGCTAAGCGATAGGTGTTTGCCTCCCGTGATCTAAAGTCACCACCTTTTAGCGTGTCATAAAACATGCGGTAAATACTGTCGCCATCATGTTGATAATTCTTGGCGGCATTTATTCCGCCCTGTGCAGCTACAGAATGCGCTCTTCTTGCAGAATCTTGATAGCAGAAACATTTAACATCGTAGCCTAGTTCCGCAAGGGTAGAAGCGGCTCCTGCGCCGGATAAGCCCGAGCCAACCACAATAACCGAGAGTTTTTTCTTGTTAGTGGGATTAATCAAATGGGACTGGACTTGATAATTTCGCCATTTGTTTTCAAGTGGTCCTTCAGGGATTTTTGAGTTTAATTTCATGCGCTGGCTATTTGAAGTAAACGATAATGGGAATTATTCCGAAGCCAACTCCCATTATAACTGCATATATCACGGAGACTTTTGCTAAAAGTTGCAAGCCTTTTTTATGGTAAAACCCTAAACTCTTAAAAGCGCTCTTCAAACCATGATGCAAATGCAAGCCCAAAGGAATAGAAATAAGGGTATAAAAGATCACATAATATATGTTGTGGAATAGGGTATAAGCCACTTCATAAACATCTCTATTTCCGAGGGCGTCTAGACCCACTTCCTCGCCTATGCCTAGCTTAATCCGAGCCCAAAAATTGGCTAAATGTAAAACTAGAAAAAGCAATATTATCGTACCAATCAAGCCCATGTTTTGGGAGGTCCAAGTGCTATTTTCATTAGAATGATTGACTACATATTTTTCAGGTTTTGCTTTCCTATTCCGCAGCGTAATCAGCAGTGCGTAAAATGCATGAAGGAGAATTGCAGCGTATAAAACATAGGCAATAATCTTAATTAGGGGACTTTCACGTAAAGTTGTTGAATAAGAATTGTAAAGCTCCCTGGCCATTGACTCTGGCAATAATAAAATAAAATTTGCAGAGAGGTGAACAATTAAAAAAGTGCAAAGAAAAAGACCAGTTAGTGCAACGACCATTTTTCTAAAAAACAGTGAATTCATCCAGAATAATTTTTAGTCTTTACTTATCGATTTCCTCCCAATTAAAATTAGTTGATAATTAATTTATAGGTACTTAAGGGCTCCTTTTGTCACACAGTGCTTAAGGCTAGGCGCCAGTTTTTTTCTTCTTTTGTAAAGTAAAAATGGCTTACGATTTAACCCGCGTAAAAGTCTCCGTTCTACCAAACATCGAAAAGCCCATATAGCCGCGTACCATAAGGTCTGTTCCTTCCAGCCACATAATGCAATCGTAGGTATCACCCGTTTGGGGATCGTAAATTTTACCGCCCACGTATTCTTCATCCTCGTAACGAAAATTGCTAATAAAGGTCATGCCCAGCAAGTCGCGCGCGCGCAGTTTA
>JAGYKI010000048.1 GCA_018401735.1 Schleiferiaceae bacterium | reverse complement strand
GGAAATTTAAATTTGAACCCCTCTCTTTCTGAATTAAGTAACCCCAATCCTTTTGAAGGTTATGGTTCAATATCTCCGCCACAAATTAACCAAAGCGGAAGTGCTAGTACTGGCTTCGCATTTAATTTACCTCCAGGTAGGAATGGCTTAGGATTGCAGTTAGGCGCTAGTTATAACTCTGAACTTAAAAATGGATTATTAGGAGTTGGTTGGAATATTCCTATTTCATCTATCGACGTAGATTTGAAATGGGGGGTACCTCGCTTTGGTCAGAGCTTAGAGACTGAAGTCTATACTTTGGATGGGGAGTCTTTAAGTATGGAGTCTGGCTTTAAGGGAAACAGACGGGATGTGAATGGAAATATTGCCGCAAGAACAGGAGGGACAGTTTCATTTTTCCCAAAGATTCGAAAAGAATGGCAGAAGATTGAACGTAAAGGTAATGGAACAGGGGATTATTTCTGGGTAGTAACTTCTAAAGATCAGAGCAAACTATTTTTTGGAACGAAAGATGGTTTGACTTTGGATAATGCTTCGGTCGTTAAAAATGACGACGATAATATTGTTAGTTGGAAGTTGACTAGAGTCGAAGATAAGTGGGGTAACTATGTTGACTATGAATATGAAGTGTTTGAAGCCGACATTCCTACCCAACCATTATTGGATAATGCTAAGCAAACCTTACCAGTTAAAATACGCTATACGGGCTTTGAATCCAGTACTAAAAATTTAGCTCCTCCTTATTTAGTGGAGTTTAACTACGATAACAGTTACCGATCTGACGCAAGAGTTGCTTATAATGCCGCCTTTAAGAGTGGAAGCTTTAAAAAGCTTAATAGTTTAAAGGTTTCCTATGACCCAGATCCTGCAAGTGTGGGCGATGAAGAAGAAATAAGGTCCTATCACTTTCATTACAAAAATGGAGATTTCAATAAAATGCTTTTGCAAAAGATCGAGGAAAAAGTTAGCGGTCAGTCCTTTTACGAACAAACTTTTGAATATTTCGAAAACACCTTTTCTTTTGAATCAACACCTGTAACAATTCCAAGGCCTGCAAGCGATATCGATGAGAGCCTATTGGGTGAGAGTTCTTCAATAGCATTCAATTTGGGCGGACTTGCTGGAGCAGGTGTTGTAGCTACAGTAGACGCTAGTGCTGTTATGAAGTCCTTAAGTAATTCAATATTTGGCTTTTATAATTATGGGAAAGCCTATAATTACGGTCGCAGCACAATAACAGATATTAATGGTGATGGGATAAATGATTTGCTCATTCAGGGTAATGGAAACTCTGCGCTTAAATACTATCCAGGTACGTTAGATTATTTAGGGATCCCTAGTTTTAATTCACAAGCTAAAACAGTTGAAAGCTCAGTACAAGGCATAGGAAATAATAGATTTCATTATGGCGAAAATAGAACAGATCAGGTAGGAGTTGCGGGTGTCATCGGGAGCGCGACGATTTATGGACACACTAGCTATAGTTGGAATTGGAATAATTCTGAAGTTTATAGTTATCAAACAGATGCTAATGGCGATGGAATTCTTGATTTAGTTGAAAATGGCAATATTTCATTTGGGGATGTTGACCCAGTAACGAAAACGGTTACCTACCGAACTACAAGTAGTGCCAGTCCCAACCCGATCTATAATACCACAACATTTTTGCCAACAGTAGACAATGAAACTAAAATTGAAACTGAGGTAGTACGTTCTTGGCGAGCCCATAGGGATGGAGCAATAACAATTGAGAACTTTATTAATTTAAATGGCCAGTCTATTGATGGTGTGCGTTATGCCATTGAGAAAATAAGCGGAGGGCAAAATATAGTTTTAGCGGGTTTTAATACGCTTAACGCAGGACAAACTGTTAATCCACAAACTCTAAACTCAATTCAGGTAAGCAAGAATGATCTTATCCTATTTAGATTAATCACAAAGGAAAATGGACGCCATGATTTGTTGTCTTGGAACCCAAAAGTGACGTATTCAAGTTTTAACTTTCAAAATGCAGATGACGTTGACTTTGGAACTAACTATGCTTCAGACGGATTTATTTTAAGTGCTGCAGATGGCGTTTCGCTCGTGGATAAATCGACTGTGCATCTGTTTTTTAATGATTTAACCATTCCAGCCCAAAGCGATACGGTAGTATTTGCCATTCAAATTAAAACATTTAATGGTAATACTATCAACGAGTATGAATATAAAGAAGTTATCGAGCCCAACGGAACCGCACAGATATTAAGTTTAAACGATTTTAGCCTCAATACTTTTAATGGTTTGATAAATGGTAGTGGCGCAGATTTTAGTTCCTTTGATGCAGCCAGTGTTTGGTTTAAGGTGGAGAGCCCTTCTAATGTGAATTGGCAGGCTTTAGATTGGCGTCCAATTTTAAGTGATAAAACCCAAGCCGATATTTCAGAAGCCAGTTTTATTAATTACCCTGTAGTGGAAAAAGGAATGTTTAGTAGGGTCCATACCATAGAAAACTCCATAGCACTTAGCACGATTTTGCCAAATGGGCAAAACACGTTTAAAATTTTGCCTAGCATTAATTTTGGATTAGTTGCAGATTATTACAGCCAAGCAGCAACAACAGACCTTGTAAGCTTTAATATTAAAGTAAAGTCTGAACATTCGCTGCTTAGAACCTACCGGGTTGAGCTTAGTGCCAATCCATTAGCCATTAAAATTAAAGACTGTAATGTTCCACAGGTAGACAGAGAGAATTGGGCACAGTGTGGCAATCCATTGTTTATTCTGGATAGATCTACTTTTGATGCGACTCAACAAAACTTATTCTTTAGTGCTTGTACAAATGAGCCGCTTTTAGCGGATTTGATTTGGCAATACACAAAATTTCAATTTGAATCGGTTATAATCACCCAGGATGATGGAAATACCCTATATGATTGCAGTGGGCTTGCGCAGAATGGTATTCCATCTATCTATTCTAATGCGGTTTCAGGATTATTTGGGCCTGAGTATTTAGGGTGGGGGCAGTTTGGTTGGAATGGAATCGAGACTCCTATCGATCCTGCGAAAATGACTTTTGGCACCGATGCCAATGGGAATTCAATAAATGCCAATGATATACAAAATCTAAACCCTTCCAATTTACAAGGATTAGCAAATCAATTTGGCCTTAATCCAGATTTAGCCCAAAACCCTTTTCGTCCATTAAGCGGTCAAAGAGGAGAATATGAGTCTAAGGAATATTTTTTGCCATTGGGGCCTTTAACTAGTAAGCAACAAGATGCCTTCCTACATCCATTTCAAGGCTTTGCAAGAATTACGGGAAGCTCAGCGTCTTTGGCACGATTAGGTGAACAGCCATCTGCAAGTCAGATTCAACTTGCCGATCAGCCAGCTAGTAGCCAAGATAAAAATGCACCGGTATTAAAAGTTAAAGCTTACAACACTTCTTTTAATGCAGGAGGCGGTGCCTCCTTTGCACCTTCAGGTGTCCCTAGTAATATTCAACTAGGAGCGGGGCTATCTTATTTATCCAATACAGACACCAAAGACAATGATAAGGGAAATCAAGTTACCGAATCATTTTTGGATATTAATGCCGATGGATACCCTGATAAACTGTTTTTAAATAAAACTCTAGGCCGACTAGAAGTAATGCAAACTGATGCTATGGGAGGTGACAGGGCAAGAAGTACTTTTGGTTATGGCATCCACATGCGCCGTAATGATTTTGAGTCCTCTGGTTTAAATGGGGAGTTAATGGTGGATGGCGGCCTAACATTTTCGAGTGCTTCACTACCTAATCAAACTCTTTCTGGCGGCTTAAGCTTAGGGGGTCTTACCAGTGAATCTAGCTTTGTAGAAGGCTTGATAGACATAAATGGAGATGGTTTACCTGATCTTTTAGATCAAGCTCCTCTTCAAGAAGATCCGCCGCAACCGGGTAGGGTAGCAATGCATACAGGGAAAACTATTGTACCTGGTAACTGGATAAGCTTCGGCCAAAAACTCAATGCCCATTATGTAGAGGGAGGGTCCTTCGGGGTGGGCAATGGGGGAGGCTTAAGTGCCAATACCGGATTAGATCCTGCTGAAATTACAAAAGTTGCAGGAGTTGGAGGTTCACGTACTGTTAATTGGCAAAATCAGGAAGTTAAAGGACTTTTTCGCGATATTAACGCGGATGGTTTAGTGGATTTGATTTACTACGATAAAGCAGGAAGTGAATATCGTTATTTTTTAAACGAAGGGACTCGTTTTATCCCAAGTTACGGAGTTTTATCTCATTTTTCGGATAATTCCAAAGCGCAAAATTTACAACGAGGAGTCAAAGGTGACTACCAATTTGTAATCCCTTTACCTCCTTCTCCAATTTGGGCAAAAATAGTTGCTGGTGCAAGAGCCGGAGGTTCCATCGGTTCCTTTAGCCAAGAAAGTACTTTTAGAGATATGAATGCTGATGGTTATCCTGATCATGTTGTCGAAAAGAGCAACGGTGATCTAGAGGTATACTTTTGTGCAGTTAAGAAATCGAACTTACTAAAAACTATAAATAATGCTCAAGGAAGTACTATAAGTTTAGATTATAAAAGAGTCGGTAATAAGTACGGTTTTTACCAGCGTGATCTGCTGAATCATCAAAATAAACCCTATGATTCTGAAAACGAGGTGTACTGGGATATGCCTTATTCTAAATGGGTGCTTAGCACCATTTCGCTTAATGATGGTTTTGAAGGGTATTCTCCAAATTTAAATGATGGAAGTGATATTATTTCTTATACCTTTTTATATGATGGTGGTGTGCATGATAGACGGGAGCGTGAGTTTTTAGGCTTTAGCCGTATTGCTGTGTTAAGTGATATGTATAATGTACAAAATTTATATAACGGAAAAGCTTTTAACCCAGAAAGCCCTACTGGAGATTTGGGCGTATCAGCGAAGCTTGCAGGTAATGAAAATTTACATTATTTAAGTATTCAACAATACCCAGAGCCTACTTCTTCTGATTTTCAAGAGCGTGTGAAGCATAGATATATTGCCGGCTTAATGCAAAAAAGCTATCAGATTGCCTTCATAGACAGAGATTTGGAAGGACCAAGTTTGGCGGGTTATATAATGCCTTCTGGGATGGTGGAACGGAGAAGCCATATGATGGAAGTTCGCAACTATGAGTACGACTACCATGAGTGGTTTATGGCAGAGACAGAAAGTGACCGCTTAGATTTGAAAACTATTAATTTAGAAGATGCGAATGAGTTTAATTTTAATGCAATTTCCGAGACGAATTGTATTTATCCGGAATTAAAGGCTACCGAAACTATAAGCTATATTGATACCACGGCACCCGGTTTCGCTGGGAAATTTCAATCGCGTAGAATAGAGTTTAGCTATAATCGACTGGGGCTTTTAAAAAGAGCAGTAATTAATGGCAGCGATGGGCCTGGGACAGAAAGTTGGAACGAAATTGATAGGAATGAATCAGGTAGTATTTTTCAAAGAGTTTATACCCCTGATTATAGAGTAGATTTAATCGCATTATTTCACTACTATAATCCTATTGATGCCGCTAACAGAGTAGGACAAATAAGCCGTTATCGCTTGTTTAAAAGCGATACCGTTTCGGCAAGCTCCTTGCTTAGGCAGTCCACCGTAAATTTGTTAAATGCTAATGGCTTAGCCCCAGAGAAAACGGGTGTTGATAATGGTGCAGGTGTCTTTAGTTTCACAGAATATTCTTATACCGAAAATGGTTCTTTAGCAAGCGCAAAATTGCCTGCTAATCATAAGGGAGATGAAAAAAGAGTTTTAATCAATTATGATACGCAGCATGAGCAGTTCCCTGTAGAGCAAATTATACGTTACGAGTTACAAGACGGTAGTCAGTGGGATGAGGTCAGCCATTACGTAATAGATCCTCAAACAGCTCTTCTAAACAAAGTGGTAGATCCTAATGGGCAGGCGACCGAGCTGTATTATGATAATTTTTATCGCCCGCATAAGATATTTGGCCCTAGGGAGTTAAATAACCCCAGTGCGCCTTATACCTTAGCTTTTAAGTATTGGGATGGAGACTTAAGCCAAGGACCTGCTTGGGCTATGTCCAAACAGTATTTAGGCAGTCCTTCTAACGAAACAGAATTAGGAGCTAACCCAAGTTCGCAACCAGTTAATTTAAACTTAACGGCAGATCTTTCTAAGTCTGAGCCTTTATGGCACTCGCAATTATTACGCCGAAGTGCAACACTTGTAGATGGCTTTGGACGTGTTTTACAAAACCAGCTAGAAGTAAGTATCGAGGGAGCATCACAAAACGCAAATGTTAAAGGGAGACGTATTTCAGGACCTTTAGGTTTTGATAATTTCGGGAAATTGTCTTTTCAATATGGCAGTATTGCAACCAGTGATTATCCGCAAGAAAGTGATTTATACACTTTAGAGGTTACTCGTTTTGAAAATCGAATGCCGGCCACTATCTCTCATATTGACCCTTTGAAGACACATCGGTTTACACTTTATCCGATTATAGTGACCAAGTAGAACAATTATACCAAAACTGAACAAGACTTTGGATGGGGGCGTATGCCACATAACCCTGCGAAACTGGTTCCCTTTGGAGACCTCATTACTTACGGGCATGAGAAAATGCAAGAACGTGTTTATTACGACTATTTTGGACATGTTCAGGCCTTGGTAAAGGGTGCGGCAAACGACCTAAGCATCACACAATATACGAATGATCCTATCGGTCAATTGCTAAGCTCTATTAATCCGGCAGGAATTAGCACAACTTACCAATACGACCGCAAAGGGCGTTTAACTCAGGAAGTTCATGCTGATAGAGGACAAACTGTCTTTACCTACGATTTAGCCGATAATGTACTAAGCAGTGATTTTTCGGGAACTGTAAACGGAGCGGTTTTTCAACATCAAATTAATTATCAGTACGAGTACGACCGTCTACTGACTAAAACTTATCCAGTAAGTTCAAAAATGAATAACTTGGAACTGGAATATGGTAGGCCAGGTCAAGCAGGTAATTCACTAGGTCGTGTTCGAAAAGTAAAACAAGGTGGACCAGGTGCTTATGTTCTGCAAGAACAGTTTCGTTATACAAACATGGGGCAAATAGCGCGAGAGGAGCGTATAGTAGCAGTACCACAAATGGGAGAGCAACGTTTGGTAACCGACTATGTTTATGATTCATGGGGAAGAGTGCAACACATGCGATACCCTGATGGAGAAAAACTGCAATATCACTATGCGCCTGGAGGCGACTTAGAAAAAATTGAAACTTCGGCCCGTTTTATAGACGCGGATAACCCTTCTTATTATTTAGAATATGTAGGCTTTGATGGCTTTGGACAGCCTTTAGAAAAAAGGTTGGGTAACGGTACTAAGGCCAATTTTACCTATAATGACTTAACAGGTTCGTTGGAAACCTACGCCTTACTAAGTTCTAGTGAAAATAGTCATTTCAGTGCCAAGCAACTTTTAGATAAGAACTATCAATATGATGCTACTGGAAATATAAGCCAAGTACAGAATCTTGCCCCAGCATTAGATCTCAATTACAACAAATTAGGAGGGTCTTATAGTTTTAATTATAGTTATGATGAGTTTAACCAGCTACATACTGCTCAAAGCCTTTGGAATGGAGATGGGGCTCAGCAATGGAATTATAGTTTAAACTTTAGCTACGATGCTAATGGTAGAATTACCCAGAAAACGCAGGCGGTTACGGATGCAGCCGCGGTTAAACACGGTACTGCCGATTATGACTTTTCCTATCAATATAATGATCCAGCCAAAAATGCATTAAGTGAGATTGACGCAGGGCCAAACAAAAATTACCAATTTAATTACAATGCTTTTGGCAGTCTAAAGGAGGTTTTAGTAAACAATAAGAGTGAATTATCACATCTTTATGATGAGGAGCAACGATTAAGAGGTAGCTTAAAAAAAGATGAGTTACAACATAATGTGTACGACCCTTACGGCATTCGCTTAATGAAAGCCGAAATGATTAGTAATAACATTTATCAAAATGGCGAACTAATAGGTTCCGAAGTAAATCTTCAGCCCTATTTGGTAAATGCAGGGCCACATTATCTATTTCAGGTATTTGAAAACGTTGTGCGAGTTTCTAAGCATTATTACGGAGCTGCCGGCAGTCGTATTGCCTCTCGCGTGTTAAGTGAAAACCGCGTACCTGAAGGTTACGAAGAGCCCAATATGGAGGAGCCTGGTGGAGAAATACCTGCCGACCCAGAAGGCTTTGGTTCTTTCTTCAATCACTTTAATCCAGATGATCCAGGGGAGTTAAGAACTTACACCCCACCTCGCACCAATAACGTGGTGCTAAATGCAGGCCTTCGCGATTTAATGCTCGATTTTAATAAAAGCCATTGGTATGATTTTGCAACCCTAAATGAACGTTTAGTATATTCTAGTCCTACTTTTGATCGTGATGCATGCGCCTATCTTAGCGGAACAGGACCAAATGACCCCAGTAATTTTCAAATCTTTTATTGCGAGTGCATTAATGACCCAATACAAGCCCAAGAAGCCGGTCGCGATTGCGATCTCTTCCCCGAGCTATATTGGTATCATAGCGATGGGCTTGGCAATGTAGAGTACCTCACCGATTTAGCGGGGATGCCTTACGAGTACTTTTGGTACGCCCCCACTGGCG
>JAGYKI010000047.1 GCA_018401735.1 Schleiferiaceae bacterium | reverse complement strand
TTGATAATCTACATCCGGTCGAGTACTAAGAATATTCCCGATATTTATTCTTTCAGTAGTATAGGCGCTAGTGCCTAGGTGTAGCACTTTAACTTTACTATTAGACCCGTTATTACTATTACCGGCTTGAGGTAGGAGGTAATTTAAGCTACTGAGGCCTGTATTTCGCAAGTAAACGGGAATACTAATGGAATCGCCACAGTTGGTGATGTTAATGGATAAGGAGTCTGGATTAAAGCTTCCCGCAGGCGCTCCAATAGCAAAACCACTTAGGCAAATATTGCGCAGGCTATCGTTACTGATGATGGAAAGGGTATCATTTTGTACACCTAAATTTCCAGCACTAGGATTAAAGCTAATGGGAATCCAAAGGGAATCCTCTAAACCTAAGCTAAAGGAGCTTAAAGTGGTGGAGAATTGAGTTCCAATAAAGTTTAAGGATGTGGCGTGGACAGAGTCACAGCCATCATTCCATACCAAAACTGAATCTAGTTGGCTAGCGCCTGTATAAAGTGTGTCAAAGCCTAAACAAGCGGCAGACTGCATTAACAAAGGGTCACCAAATATATTTAAGGTTACATTGATAATCGTGTCTGGGTAAAAAGGATCATTCGAATTGATAAGAATATTACGAGAATAAGAACCACTAACTAAACCGGCAGTAGAAAGATAGCCTGTAGTTTGGATAGAATCTCCCGAAACCAAGGCCCCTGAAGAAGGCACAAAGTTACCGGCGCTATTAGAAATTATTTCAAAGTCGTCGATTCGGTAATTATCGAAATTGTTGCCACTGTGGCTAGGCTGAAATAGTCTAATCTGCATACTCCCATTTACTGGGATTGGAAAACTATAGCGTTGTGCTGCTAAATTGTAATTGAAAATAGTACCGATAGTTATCCAGCTAAAGCTGCCACTCAAACGGTATTGAACAAATACATCTTCACCACCATCGGGGTTTTCACAGCCTGTTCCGCCACTGTTACCTGGGAAAGCCCACATGGCCACCGAGTCTCCTGCGGAAACATTGAGCATTACAGTTTCCGCTATACGGTTAGTACCGTTCATAGACATTGCAAAGCTACCCGACCGCTCGTAGCAACCATTAAAAATGGCATTGGAACCAATGGTTGACCAAATCGCTGGGTTAGGAGTAGAGCCGCCTTCAAAATCATCGAAAAGGGAAGAAGAAGCGCCGATGGACCAATTTAAAGGAATACTCCCCGTGCCACTATTATATAATGTTAAGTTGATAGGAATGGAATCATTACAACCATAGCTGTTTACCGTGTAGCTGGCGCTATCAACCGCAATACTTGGCGCCGTTGACGCTGCCGCAGATAGGCATATAATGGTATCGAGATTTCCTACTAAATGGAGGGTGTCGTTAAAAGTACCCGCGCTAGAGGCGTTATAACTAACCAAGAGCAGGGCACTATCGCCGGGAGCAATAATTAAGCTTGATTGAGTTAAGCTGTACATCGCACTGCTGGCGGTAATACTGCTAAAATCGAGGCTATCGCAACCCGTGTTCGCAATCCAAATGGAATCGGTGGCACTTTGGTTTACAAATAGCGTATCGAAATTAATACAAGATTGAGTAGCGCTAAAAGCGGGTGCTCCTGTAACATTAAGGTTAACAGGTACAGAAATTAATGAATCGCTTCCCAAGGCATTGGTGCGAATATTAACCAAGTATTGTTTTAAGCCCGCGGTTGAATTAGCCAAATTAATGGTGAAGGGAATAGCTACGGTGCTGGTAGTGCTAAAGTTGGTATTAGCCAAAATGAAGTTTGAATTGTCACCGAGGGTTTTTAGTTCGAATTGATCGTAATTAGTGGCAGGGGCATTACCTAGATTATACACTCTAATTTGATTAAAATTAGCGGTGGTATTATTCTGAAAAGTCAAGCCAGGGAAAACGGATAACCCATTGATATAAACGTCGAAGGTTTTGGCAATTAAGTCAATATTTTTAAACTCAATATGGTTCCAAATCCCAACAGATAGTGTAGAAACCTGTGTACTTGAACCGGTATAAAATCTAAAGGAGCCAAAGTAAACTTCAAAGGCCATAGCTCCATAAAAGTTTGTACCAATTTCTTCGCCAAAAGTGAGGTAAGACCGCGAGTTAGTGGCACTAGCATTTACATAGAAGCTGATATAGTTAGCTTGATTGCTTCCAAAATTCGCTTCCATATTATTGCTAAAAGAACCATTGCCCGTAAGGCTTAATGATCCGTTGCCTACAGCCGCATTACCTAATACAGCGCTACCATTGTGTAAGGTACTGGTGCTAGTAGGGTTGAAGGGGCTTGTGCCTGTTTCGAAGCTGGCGGTAAAATGGGTTTGATCGCTCAGACTACTAACTGAAACATCTGCGAAAGCGGCCCCACCACCTGTGTTTTGGAGGTAAATAGTATCACCGTAATTCAAGCCACAGGCTACGTTACCATTAATTGTGTCTGGAGTAATACTAAGCAAGGCTGCATTTTGCACGGTAATATTGGTCGTGGTGGAATCGCTGTTACTACAGCTACTGGCTACAAGTTTAGCGGTGTAGCTACCAGCAGTTTGGTAGGCATGCGAAACTGTGTCACCCACCCCAAAATTACCATCGCCAAAATCCCATATATTTTGTCCCGAGTTTAGAGAAGTGGAAATAAAAGTAACAGGCTGTTTTAAAGCAGGGTTGTTGGTGCTAGTAGTAAAGGATGCGGTTGGTGTTAGATTGCTACCGGCAGACCAAGTAAGGCTAAAACCAGAACTTGTAACAGAACCGTCGGAAGTGAATCTAACAATTGCCGAACCCGATGTTAAGGTAATAGGTAAACCACCATTGGGTATGGATGAACCCCGGTAGAAATTAACCAAATTACTAAAGTCTTGGCCGTCATAAATCCAAACTCTATCGCAGCAATTCTCAGTACTAAAGCTGGTAAAAGTTATAGTTAGGGTGCCACTTCCAGGAGGATTAATATAAAAGTAATCGTTAGAACTATTAAAGTAATTTCCGGTAGGACCGCCATGATCGTAAAGGGTACCATTACATAAAGTACTGGTATCGCTGCTGTTACGAGTCATGTTAAAGACTTGGGCCTTACTAGCGAAAAAGCTTAGTAAAAAGGCAAAAAGGTAAAAATGTTTCATCTCCAGAGTTTTGATGCGCGAAGATACGATTCGGCTCCTTAGAAATATTTTGAATTTATGGACCAAATGTTAAAGTGTAGCCAAGGTAATTTAGCTCCTGGCTAATGTGTTGACCAATAGCGAGAGCTTCGGCATTTAAAACTACTTTTTCGCTATTAATTTCACCTTGGCGATAATCGCTGTGAATGCGATTGCTCGCAGTACCAGTAAGCATTTGAGGATGGTAATCTAAGTCGAGAAACCGGCAAACTTTCGTCAATTCTATTTCGGGTTGTAGCAGTAAATCTTCAAACCTCAGGGTGAATAATTGCGCATCTGCCTGCGCGCGTAAAAACGCCAAATAGTTCACGCTGTGTTTCCAATAGTTAACGGCGGTATTTAGATCGCATTGGGTGCGTCGCATTTTAGACTGTATGCAAGAACGGCCATCGCGTGTAATGAAGATTATTTTTTTGCTTTGTACAAGTTTGGCATAAATCTGTTTACGCGCTGTTAGTGGAGGAGCGAGCGCTTCGAGAAAGCCCAATTGTTCGGTGGTAATTTTGTTGCCCCAACGAGGAAAATGCGATTGCTTTGCGTCTTTCTCGCAGGCCTTTATGAAATTTTTTAGCCGCCTATTTAATTCCTGCTCATCTGGCCCCTGAGCCGAAAAAACCAAATGCTTTTGAGCATGCGCTTCCAGCGCAATTTCCAGTTGCGGATGCGCATCTAGCAGTGAAGCGATAAGCGATGTACCACCTCGCCCCGAGCCAAGCACGAGGATATTGAACTTTTTCTTCGACCAAATCACGACGCGAAGTACGTAAAAAGCACGATTCTCTAGTGCAATTAGTAGCTCCTTTCTTTATTATTCGCCTTATCTTTGCCCTTCATTTTTGAAAATCCTCATGGACCAAAGTTTGCAACCCACCACGGTAGAAACCGCTAAAGAATTGGGCTTACTGCCCGAAGAGTTTGAAAAAATCAACGAAATTTTAGGACGCGTGCCTAACTTCAACGAGCTGAGTATTTACTCGGTAATGTGGAGTGAACACTGTTCGTATAAAAATTCCATTGTTTGGTTAAAAACCTTACCCAAAGATGGTCCTCAGATGCTTGTGAAAGCAGGGGAAGAAAATGCCGGGTTAGTAGATATCGGCGATGGTTTAGCCTGTGCCTTTAAGATTGAAAGTCATAATCACCCATCGGCCTTAGAGCCTTATCAAGGCGCTGCCACCGGAGTTGGGGGTATTAACCGCGATATTTTCACCATGGGTGCCCGTCCCATTGCGCAGTTGAACTCCTTGCGTTTCGGTTCAGCCGATAGCGAAAGAACGAAATGGCTTTTAAAGGGCGTAACCAAAGGCATTGGCGATTATGGTAACTCCTTTGGCGTGCCTACCGTGGGTGGTGAGGTATACTTCGACCCTTGTTACGAGCAAAACCCTTTGGTGAACGCTTTTTCGGCTGGTATTTTAAATACCGAAAAGGATAAGATGATTAGCGCCAAAAGTGGCGGCCCAGGTAATCCAGTTTTTATTATTGGCTCTTATACCGGTAAAGATGGTATTGCTGGAGCAGCTTTTGCTTCCAAAGATTTAACCGACGCTTCCGCAGATGATATTCCATCGGTGCAAGTAGGTGATCCCTTCCAAGAAAAGAAATTATTAGAAGCCACTATGGAGCTGGCGCAAACCGGCGCTATTGTGGGGATGCAAGATATGGGAGCGGCAGGAATTACCTGTTCTACTTCCGAAATGAGTGCTGCAGGAGGTTTAGGAATGATCATTCATTTGGATAAAGTTCCTACCCGTCAGGACGATATGAAGCCTTGGGAAATTTTACTTTCCGAAAGCCAAGAACGCATGTTGGCGGTTATTGAAAAAGGTCGCGAAGCAGAGGTTCTGGCCATTTTCGACAAGTGGGATTTACCCTGTGCGGAGATTGGAGAAGTAATTGCCGAAGATCGTTTATTGTATTACTGGCACGGTGAATTAATTGCGGAAACCCCCGCCCATCCTTTGGTATTAGGGGGCGGTGCTCCGGTTTATTACCGCGAACACAAAGAACCAGCTTATTTTAAGGAGTATCAAGAATTTGATATTAACAATATTACCGTTCCAGAAGATCTTATGGCTACGGCCAAAGAAATGCTGGGTCACCCCAATATTGCTTCGAAACGTTTTGTTTATGAGCAGTATGATAGCATGGTAGGAACGGTAAATATGAGTACCAATAATCCTTCTGATGCAGCTATTGTTAACTTAAAAGGAACCAATCGTGCTTTAGCGATGACAGTAGATTGTAATGCTCGTTATGTGCATGCCAATCCTGAGATAGGAACGATGATTGCGGTAGCAGAAGCCGCCCGAAATATTGTAGTAAGTGGGGGTATTCCCTCTGCGATTACCAATTGCTTAAACTTCGGAAATCCTTATCAGCCCGAAGTATATTGGCAATTTGTTAATGCCATTAAAGGGATGGGTAAAGCTTGCGAGAAATTTCAAACGCCAGTAACTGGCGGGAACGTAAGTTTTTACAACCAAACCGTTTCTAAAGGTAAAACAGAGCCCGTATTCCCAACGCCTACGATTGGTATGATTGGGATTATTGAGGATAAGAAACATATCACGTCTCTAGGCTTTAAGCAGAAGGGTGACTTAATTTATATGATCGGTGAAAACCGCAATGATATTTCTTCTTCTCAGTACTTGGTGAATATTCACGGCGTGCAGGAGAGCACGGTGCCTTTCTTTAGTTTAGAAGAAGAGTATGCCAACCAAGAGCAGATTAAAATGTTAATCCGCAAAGGTATGTTGGCTTCGGCTCATGATGTATCCGAAGGCGGTTTATTTGTAGCTTTAATGGAAAGCGCCATGGTTAATGGTTTAGGTTTCGATATTACTACTGATTCGGCTATTCGTCGTGACGCCTATTTATTTGGTGAAGCGCAAAGTAGGGTAGTGGTTTCGGTAAATCCTGAAAACGAAGACGCTTTCATCGACTTAATGATGCTAAATGGCGTAGAGTTCGATTTAGTAGGACACGTAACTAAAGGTTCTATTCGCATTGACGATGTAGAGTGGGGAATGGTAAACGACTATGCTGAAATTTACGATAATGCTTTAGGCAATAAAATGAAATAAACGGTAATTTTTAATCGTAAAAAGGGGTGAGCCAGTGGTTTACCCCTTTTTTTATTTTATCTTTAAAGGATTCGTATTTTTGCCTTATGATTATAGCTCTATATATCCTTTCCGCCTATTTCATTGGCTCCATGAGTTGGAGCGTTTGGATAGGTAAATGGTTTTATAAGACAGACGTCCGCGATTTTGGAAGCGGCAATGCGGGAGCGACCAATACCTATCGTGTTTTAGGTTCGCAAGCGGGAACGGCGGTACTAATCCTCGACGCCCTGAAAGGTTTTGTCGCGGTAAAATTAGTTAGCCTTAGTCCGCTTTACGCAGATAAGGTTAGTATCCTTCTCTTAGTAGGTTTTATTGCAGTACTGGGGCATTTGTTTCCCATATTTGCCGACTTTAGAGGGGGGAAAGGTATTGCTACTTTATTAGGAGTGGTAATTGCCCTGCATAGTGGAGCGGCCTTAATGGCGATGGGCGTTTTTATCGCTAGCTTATTGATTACTCGTATAGTTTCAGTATCGAGTATGACGGCGGCAATGTCTTTACCCTTTTGGTTGATTTACCGCTTTCAAGAGCCCTCGCAAGTATTAATAATATTTAGTTTCGCCATTGCGCTTTTAGTGGTAATCACCCATCGTAAAAATTTACGTAGGCTATTGCGTGGCGAAGAATCCAAAGTTAATTTTCAACGAAAAAACCGACATGAGCATTAAGTATGACCTAAACCCGGCCACCGAGCAGGAGACGGCCGTGTTGGAACAACAGGAAGACCTTTTAAAGATCGTTCTTTTTAACGATGAGGTAAATAGTTTTGACTGGGTGATTAGTAGCCTAATAGAAGTATGCGAGCATAGTGCCGAGCAAGCGGAACAGTGCGCTATATTAACGCACTATAAAGGCAAGTGTGTGGTTAAATCGGGTGCATATGCAGATTTGGAACCACGCTGCACAAATCTCTTGGAAAGAGGCCTCAGCGCAGAAATTATGTAATTCTTATTTTTTTCTTGGCAGAGTAAATATTCTGTTTATCTTTGCAGCCCCTTACAAAAGGGATTGGTGTTAAGAACAAAATGGCCTTGTAGCTCAACTGGATAGAGTACTTGACTACGAATCAAGCGGTTGAAGGTTCGACTCCTTCCAAGGTCACAAAACAAATTTAAAACCCTTGTTAGTCAATAGATTAACAAGGGTTTTTTGGTTTTTAGGTTGTTTTTGTGATGGAGGGTGGATGATTTAAGTTCTTCTCGCTTTGACAGGCGTGACCTTGGAAGGAGTCGAACTATGGAGTCGCTTAAAATTAGCGACTCAGTGAGCCAACAAGCTTTGCCTATCCCTGTTTTATTTGCCTTTCGGTAGATGGCTAAGCTGCCGTAACATCTAATCAGGTATGAATATAGTGAACCAGATTGAAGAGGTAGTATCTCATTTTTAAATTACCACATAATCAAGTGGTATTATTAAAGACTATTTCCTGAGATTGAAAGTCAGTTCAGAAAGATTTCGCAAAGCATCTCCTAAAGTAAATAGACGCAAATTGCCCGCTTTAATCTCCGCAAAAGGCGGTGCATTACGCTGGGGCTGCTCAAGCAGAAAATCGCAGGCATCTAATATATCGCTGAGCTCATCAGCGAATAAAGAAAGAAAAGCACGCTTCTTAAAAAAGGCATACCAGGGCAAATCTAAAAGCAGCCAAACTATTTTAATGCGCAGTTCCTGCAGCCTTAAATCGGCAGCTTCCTTATAGTTGTCTTCTTGGTAAATGTGGAAAGCGGCTTGCGTTTCTGCGATTAAAGGCAGTAGCTTATGCAGGGTTTTGGGCTTTAGCTCATCCCAAGTAGAAGCAAACTGAAAATGGTAAACCTTGCCACGAAAGGGGATACGAAGTGAATTCATTTGGGCAAGATAGGAGGCAGGGAAAGGGCCTTATAGGACAGGATATTTTTATCGGGTACTCTAATTTTAGGCATTTCAAATCGCAAAGGTGCACATACGCTTATCTTGGCCACTATTTGAAGCAATTAATAAGTGTAAGCAGCTAAAAGTGTATTCAAAATACCATCAAGTCCGCCGCCTTTTCTAGCTAAATTAACTTGAACATTAAAGTAGTACATAGTTCACATATGCAAGTTAAATTTCCGTTATTCACACCTATCCACACGCTGATAATGTTAAATTTTATTTTTTTTAATTAATAAAAATTATTGTAGAACAAATGTAAAAATCTGATTAAGTGAAGAATAGAAAGTTAAAATTACTATTAAATATACAGATAGATACAAGTAATGATATTTTGAATTTTACAATTTCGTTAAATATCCTTAAATTTGCATCATAACTAATTTAATCTATTTCATATGAAAATTACACATCACCTTGGATTCTTATTTATTCTGATGATTGCTTTTTCTTGCTCAAAATCGGAAAGTTGACAAAGCCAACCCGATAAACCAGAAGACGCAGCAGAGCGCATAATGCTTCGTGCAATTCAAAAATTCGCTGATAAAGACAAAAGTGAAATATCTTCAACAATGCGGCTTACAAAATCAAAACTAGACATGATATTGAGTGGACAAGCAAAAAGCAACTCCATTAATGACGTACCATTAGAGGAT
>JAGYKI010000046.1 GCA_018401735.1 Schleiferiaceae bacterium | reverse complement strand
CTAAAAAGCAATTTTTGCGCATTAGCCCTTCACAATAGCCCAATATTGATTGCGCATTTAGGCGATATTTAAAATCACATTCGGTATAACTTAAGTCATCGCGGGTCTTAGGTTCTTGAACTGGGTAACCTATTATTTAGAGTAAATATAAATCACCCCCCCTCCTTTGTAGTTTTGCTTGTGAAGAATTAATAAGTTAGATAAGCAAAAAATCCTAAAACAATGCTGAATTCGTCTCGCACTTCCTTAAAAAACTCAAAAGACCTCTTTGATTCTGCTGGTGCAGCGCTTACCTCCGCTATGCCCTTAGTTGCCTATCTAAACCTGAGAAAAAACCAAAACGCTGCGCTTCATTGGTACCTGTAATAGTAGTGGATCGCGCCTTATGAAAGATAAACTCATCCCAAAAAGTTTTTACCGTGGTGCTGTGGTTGGTCGATAAAAAAAACACACTGCTTAATGAGGTCATAAGCATTATTGGCTCATCATTGTCCTTTAATACGCCGCCATTATTTAACAAAGCATAGCTTGATATTCCTAAAGAGTAGGTGCCTGTAGACTTCTTACCTGCATTGGCCCAATTACGGCCGCGCTCAAATATTTCTTGGTAAGCAGCTAGGATTGCCTGTTTTTGTTCGGCACTCATTTTACCACAATTGGTATAATAATCCAGTTGAAATAACTGGTTGTTTACCAAATTTTTATACCAAATCTCATCGGTATTTATCTCTAAGAAGGCTTCATACACCTCTTGGGCCAAGGCTTGTAATTGGAAATGCGGCTGGTTTAAGTTTTTTATACTCATATTATTACACCACATACATAACTTGTACTTAAAAATTACGGGATGCGCTAAAAATAGCAACAACGGTAAATCTCTGGCAAAATAATGAAGGGTTAATCCTTTGTTGGCTGCAAGTTCAAATACTGATCTTATCTTCAGCAAATAATTTTTAATGGTACTGGCATCTGAAAAATAAACGTATTCACCCATTAGAATTCTATCTTCTGTGCTCTTAGGTATAAGCGCATTGAGTAATTCAGGTTTTGCATTAAGCAACTGCCCTAGGTGATCTACATTAAGCTTTAAACGGCCGCTAAACTTTCTACTGGCGGTGGTTTCATCTACTCCTAGTATTTCGCCCAGCCATTTGTTGGGCGATTGGTGTTCGGGTAGCAACTTTTTTAAACTCTCAAGCAGTCTTTTTTGCATCAGCATACATTTAAAAGGAACCACACTTTTAGCTTTATACTTAGTTAGCTAAAAAAGGCATATCAATAAAGCTGGGACTAGCCTACTTTTATGAAAGGCAATATCTGACACTTTTGCGAATATCGCAAATAGTCTTGCCCAATTTTGCGAATACCGCATTATTTTTTTCAGATACTTGCCCATTATTGCCGAAACCGCAAACAGCCCTCTTCATTTTTGCGAAAGCCGCATGAATTGCCTCACCCTATTGCGAAAAACGCACAGGTGGGGCCAAGAATTGAATGTAAATTTGGTTTGTATTTAAACCGGGTATAAGTAACAAAACCATCCTTTTTAGCAATACAAGCTTTTTACCTGAAGTGAAATTTAATATTTTAACGATGAGAAAATTGAAACACATTTTTACCCAAATTTTACTGGCCTTTGGACTGCTGGTGTTGAATAGCGCTTGTGACAAAGAACCTGATTACGAGAAGCAAGGCTTTATTGAGGTAACCGTAGAGGGGCGCGCCATAGATGTGTATAGTCAAGAGCCTATTGATAGCGCCATTGTACAGATACATAGCGGCCCGCGAAGTGGCCTTTATCCTGGCTTCGTAAACCGCACCTATGTAACCAACAGCAATGGGTATTACTCCTATAAATTTAAAGCGTACCTAGATTCTGCTTATTATGTAAGTGCCGTGGCCAAAGACTATTATACTAATTATGGTATAACTTGGGGTAGCTGGACTTTTAACGGCAACCGCCCCACCTCCCACGCTCCCTACATTCAATACCATAACCCATGGAAAGACAAGTTTGTATTTAATTTGAGCTTGGTGCCCAGCGCTATTTTAAAAGTACGCGTAGTAAATAAAGATGGCGTTTATGATAGATTTAGTATGAACACGCCTGCTGGTAGCCCATTAGGTAATGATATTGGGGTAAGCGGCATGTATGTAGATCAAGAGTATGAATTTACTGTTTACGGTGGGACTGAGTTAACCCTGAGTACTCATAGATATAGACCCGGTGACGGTCCTGGTGATGGTGATTATGTCCCCATAAAAATTACCTGCCTACCGCATCAAGTAAACACCCTTTTAATCGAGTATTAATTTTTAACTTTTAATTCTTAAAACCATGAAAATCAAAATGTTAACCATTTTGGCTGGGATAGTTATGGCCTATTCCAGTCTTGCCCAAAGCGACTCCCTTGTAATTACTGACTCTACTGCATGGAATCAGTTGTTTGCGCCCTTAATACCCCTCTCTTCTACAGGCATAATACCTCAAACCACCTTAAGTGACATTCCTTGGGAAAGATTAACGGGTAATTTACAGTCAGAGACAGAAACCGTTGCCCCGGCTTTGTTTAATCAAGTTTTAACTACACTTAATGATGCCAACCTAGGTCAAAGCTACACCGCTTATAATATGGCTAGAGATAACTTTAAAAGTGCAGTTGCCAGTGGCGCTGTAGTGCCCATTGTTTTACTAGATCTTATTTAACGTGAATTCGACAATAAATTACAGTCTCAGATTTTCAAGAAAGGGAAAAGACCAATCTGGAGCGGGTTACAGCAAATGAGCTAGATTCAGGATTTTCACGTTTATTGGAAAAAACTTTAAGCCTCTTCTAAAAAGCAATTTTTGCGCATTAGCCCTTCACAATAGCCCGCTAATAATTGAGCGATTTGGCTTAAAACCCAATATTTACAGGGGGTCTGAGGCCTAATTTTATGTCGAACTCAAGTTAAAAGCAAAAAAACGAATAATCACGCTTTATCCTCGGCACAATAAAAGCAGCTCTTCTAATATTCGCTTAATACCTTTGCCCGAAAGGTCAATTCATGTCTATCCAAGCGCTCGGCGAGCATTACTTCAAACGCTTTCCCAATTTTAGGGCTCAGTATGCTTGCGCAGATGCGCCTTTAGCAGCTTTACGGCTAATTATAACCATTCCGCTTTTTAAAGAAGAGGCCGAATATATTCTCTCCAGCCTTGAAGAATGCACGGTTAATGCTCCCGCGGAAATTGAAGTTATTGCCATTGTTAATCAAGCGGCCGATCGCACCGATTTGCTCGGTTTTCACCGAGAGCAAGTGGAGGCTTTAAAAAAGCGATCTCTTAAGAATGGTATTCCTTTGCGGGTGATTAGTGCCTTAAATCTTGATCCCAAACAGGCAGGAGTAGGCTTGGCCCGTAAAATCGCTATGGACGAGGCATTAGCGCGCTTGGCGCAGATTGGAAAGGATGGCTTAATCGTTGGTTTAGACGGCGATTGTAAGGTTTCTAAAAACTATGTGCAGGAACTTCTTCAAGCGGAACAATTCAATATAAACGCGGCTTCGCTGCACTTTGAACACCCATTAGCAGGTTTAGAAGCGAGGGAGCAAAAGAACATTATCGATTACGAAATTTGGTTGCGTTATTATGCGCGCGCCTTGCAGTGGAGTGGCTTTCCTTTTCATTATTTAACCATTGGTAGCAGTATGGCGGTGCGGGCTTCCGCTTACGCTAAGATTGGGGGCATGAATCGCCGCAAGGCGGGCGAAGATTTTTACTTTTTACACAAGCTGATGCCCATGTCTAATTATGCTGAATTGAAGGATTTAACCGTTTTTCCACAAGCGCGCATTAGCGATCGGGTTCCTTTTGGAACGGGTAGGGCCATGGCGGAAATTGAGGCTGGGAACAAAGACTTTTCTCTAGTATATAATGCCTTAATTTTTAATGAGTTAAAATCGATTAATGAAATGGCTAGTCTAGGTAACGAAAACTTGAAAAGCTTGTCTTTTTGGACCGACTTTTTAGAGCAGGAACCAAAGTTTAAGCAGTCGTTTCAGGCTTTAGCAGAGAGAAGTTCAGAAGCTAGTTTTGCCCAGAACTTTTACTATTGGTGGGACGGATTTAAGGTCTTGAAGTTTGTTCATTTTCGCGCCCAAAGGCATCCACCACAAAACGCATCTGCGGCAGCGGAGATTCTATTTGGAAAAGATTTAGAAGGAATGGACTTGCTTAATTATCTGAAAAGTGATTAAATTGGGGCATTGAATTTCAAGAACTTGAGAGCCCTAAAATACCTTCTTGCCTATAGTTTACCCTTTACGGTAGCCATCTCTTTTATTCATGATGGCTGGCTCACTTTTATTCCCCTTATTTATGCCTTTGGTTTTATTCCGGGCATGGAGCTTTTGCTCAAGGCCGATCCAAGTAATTTAGAGCAGATTGAAAAGGAAATAAGAAGGGAAGATCGCTTTTATGATTGGCTTTTATACCTTTTAGTACCCTTACAATATTTCTTCTTATTCTGGTTTTTAGTGGTTATCACAGATACCAATAGTAGCCTTGATTTTTGGGGAAGAAGCACGGCTATGGGTATCCTTTGCGGCGTTATCGGTATTAATGTAGGTCACGAATTAGGACATCGTCACAGTAAGGGGGAACAACTTCTTGCCAAGCTCTTATTATTCAGTAGTTTGTACGGGCATTTCTTCGTAGAGCATAATTACGGGCATCATAAAAGGGTGGCTACCACCGAAGATCCTGCTACGGCAAGGAAAAATGAAATGCTTTATGTTTTTTGGATGCGTAGTATTTTCTTTTCCTATTGGGATGCCTGGAAGATTCAAGGTGATTTTGTGAAATCCTATCTGCGTCAAGCCCAGAAGGCGCAACCGAAAATACCGACTTCCGTACATTGGTTTAAAATACATTTCATTCAGTGGCGTAATGAAATGTTAAATATTCATCTTGCGCAAGCTGCTCTGTTAGGATTGATATTTTACGCCTTCGGCTGGTTTGGCTTACAAGCCTTTATTACCGCCGCATTTTTGGGAATTATTCTTTTGGAAACGGTAAATTATATTGAGCATTACGGTTTAAAACGCGCGAAAATAAGTCCGCGCCGTTATGAAAGCGCCAATCCGCAGCACAGCTGGAATTCGGATCACCTTATCGGGAGAATGGTGCTTTTTGAGCTAAGCCGTCACAGCGATCACCACGCGCATCCCCATAAGAAATATCAACTCTTAGAGCACTTCGATGAAAGTCCGCAATTACCCACTGGTTACCCCGGTATGATGCTCTTAGCAAGCATTCCTCCCTTGTGGTTTGCGGTAATGAATAGTAGGATTCCTAAATCGGGTCTTCAACCCGATTGAAGACCCGCAGACCCAAGACTCAGAGACTCAAGAATTGCCTCTATTAAAATGGCTTTTTTTTCAAATAAAAACAAGGCGTGCTAACACGGAAGCCATCAGATCAACCGTAAATTATAACTGGAAACATTATTAGTAAAAACACCAAATTTAAACGCTCACCAATCCCTCAGCGTAGCGGTCTCAATACTCAAATCTCACTACTAATATCTAACTAGGGTCTCAGCGCTTCCCGCTGCTCTTGAATCTTCGGATCTTGGATATAGTCGTCGTATTCTAACAATTTATCTAAGATTCCATTCGGGAATATCTCAATAACGCGATTGGCAATAGTTTGCGTGAAAGTATGATCATGCGAAGTAAACAACATAGATCCCTTAAACTCTTGTAGAGAGTTGTTTAGCGCTTGAATCGATTCCAAGTCTAAGTGGTTAGTAGGCTCATCGAAAGTTAAAAGATTGGCCTCTTGCAGCATCATACGCGACATTAAGCAACGCATTTTTTCACCTCCCGAAAGTACTCGTGCCGATTTAAGCACCTCCTCACCAGTAAATAACATTTTGCCTAAAAAGCCACGTACATAAACTTCGTCTTTGTTTTCTGAATACTCTCTTAGCCAATCTACTAGATTGTCATTAGTATCGAAAAAGTGTTCATGCTCGTTCGGTAAATAAGCAGTGGTAATAGTTTGTCCGAAATTATAAGTGCCCGCTTCGGGCTTCCGATCGCCGTTAATAATGTCGAAAAGAGCGGTAATGGCCAGGCTGTTATCGCTAATTACAGTGATTTTATCGCCGCGATTCATTTTGAAAGAAAGGTCCTTAAATAATAAGGTGCCGTCTTCCGAATGAGCGGTTAGGCCTTCTACTTCCAAAATTTGATCGCCCGCTTCGCGCGATTGATTGAAAATAATTGCGGGGTAACGACGACTCGAAGCCGGCATATTATCCAAATTGATTTTATCTAATAGCTTTTTACGACTGGTGGCTTGTCTACTTTTCGAAGCATTGGCCGCAAAACGCTGAATAAACTCTTGTAATTCCTTTTTCTTGTCTTCCGCTTTCTTATTGGCCGAAGCTCTCTGGCGCATAGCCAATTGGCTACTTTCGTACCAGAAAGTATAGTTACCCGAATAAAGGGAAATCTTCTTAAAGTCTATATCCGCAATATGCGTACAAACGGTATCTAAGAAGTGACGGTCATGCGATACAACGATAACCGTATTTTTAAAATTAAGTAGAAAATCTTCTAGCCAGCCTACCGTTTTAAGGTCTAGGTCGTTAGTAGGCTCATCGAGGATTAACACATCGGGGTTTCCAAAAAGAGCTTGCGCTAGAAGCACGCGAACTTTTTGCGAACCTTCTAAATCTGACATTTTAGAATAGTGGCTGCTTTCGGCAATTCCCAAACCACTAAGGAGTGAAGCGGCGTCACTTTCGGCGTTCCAGCCGTCCATTTCCGCAAATTTATCTTCCAGCTCAGAAGCTTTGATACCATCCGCCTCGCTAAAATCTTCTTTAGCATATAGGGCATCTTTCTCCTTCATTAATTGATAGAGCTCTTTGTGGCCCATTAACACAGTGTCTAAGACCTGCTCATTATCAAAACCCGAATGATTTTGGCTTAAAACCGCCATCCGCTTACCGGGCTCCATACTTACGTTACCGCTGTTTGGACTAATTTCTCCACTTAAGATTTTCAAGAAGGTAGATTTACCAGCACCGTTTGCGCCGATCATACCATAGCAAGAATCACCAAAGAATTTTAAGTTAACGTCTTCAAAAAGAACGCGTTTACCAAATTGAAGAGAAACATTATTTACGTTAAGCATAGCCTATTTTTTGAGGCGGCAAATTTAAGCAGAATAATGGGCTTAGTGCTTAAAAACCGAAAGAGAATTTTTAGTTTATAAGAATTATTAAGACTGCTATTAAATAGGAGTCAGCAATTTTGATTTATTTCGTAGCCTTAAGTTATGATAGAAAAAGTACACTGTCCGCATTGCGCTTGGAAACCAAGCGCTGAAAAACTTTGGCACTGCCTCGAATGCGGCAGCGATATGGATATGTTCGACAATTTAGGTCGTTGTAATAACTGCGGCTACAATCACGATAAAACCTATTGCCCCGAAGAGTATGATGGTTGTGGATTAAGTAGTCCGCATTTGGCCTGGTACGGCGAATTTGACGAAGGTTTAAGTAAATTAAATATCATCAGAGGATGAGTCTCAGTGAATCCTTAAAACGCGGTATTTTCAATCGCTACCATAAAAAAATGCCATTTTTCGAAAGACTACTTAAAGATTTTAGTCATGGCTTTATTGCTTTGGGAAATTTCTTTAAGAATGGCTTTCGGCGTAAGCGCATACTGGTACACCCGCATTATCCCAGTCGCGGTTCTACCTTATACAAGGCCGGGCGCGCCCTTAATTATACTTTAAGCAATAAGGTGGGAAAGTATCAAAATTTAGCGGTTTATTGGGAATACGCCACCTATCGGGAGGAGTTCCAAGTTTTAGAAAGTTTAGCCTCCAAAATACCAGTTTTAAATCTGCACAGTCGCGATATTAGCAAGGTGGCGGTGGACCGAGCGCATTTGCAGGTATTTCAGTACAATACTTTCGTAGATGCGCAGACCTATACGGGCAAGATTGTCCAGAAAAATGATGTCAATGCTATTCACGATGGTCAGATTTTACAGGGACCCTTGGCCAAGAAAGAGGAGGGCTTTATTTACCAGATTTTGATTGATAATGGCTTTGATGAAAATTGGGTCTTAGATATCCGCGTTCCCATCGTGAAAGGAACCTTAGACTTTGTGTATTTGAAATACCGCGATATTAAGGAGCGCTTTAAAAACACCACCGTAAAAACCGAAGTAAAACCCATTAAGGATATTTTTAATACCGAGGAGATTCAACTCATCAATCAGTTTTGCCAAAGGATGCGCTTAGACTACGGCGAGCTAGATGTTTTACGCAATAAAGACGATGGTAAAATTTATATCGTAGATGTAAATAATACGCCGCAAGGACCGCCTGCGAATACCCCCAAGGAGCAAGGGGAGGAGGCGATTGGTAAAATCAGCCAAGCTCTTTTGCAAAGTATTTAGAAGACTAATTGCGATGAAATTGAAATCATTTACTTTTATCACCCCGATTACCTCGGCTCGGTAGAATTTATAACAGACATGCGCGGCGAACCCTATCAATTTTTCTTAAATACGCCTTGGGGGGACCAAGCGTTTAAAAAAAGCCTGAGAGGCTTTTTTAGCGCCGGGGCCAGCCTGTCGCGCGGGATAGAAAACCAGTATGCTAAAAACTATACCAGCTTTAGTAGTAGGTTCCGTTTTAACGGTAAAGAATGGGAGGGCCAAGCGTTAAGAAATAAGCCAGTGGCTTATTTTAGCGAAGGAGCGAGCCTGCCGCGGTGGCAATGGGATGAAGAAACCGGGAATTACTACTACGGAGCGAGATATTATGATCCTAAGGTGAGTGTGTGGTTGAGCGTGGATCCGTTGGCGCATGAGTATCAGGGTCTTTCTCCTTACAACTTTGTAGCAAACAATCCAATAA
>JAGYKI010000045.1 GCA_018401735.1 Schleiferiaceae bacterium | reverse complement strand
TGCGCTTATCGTGCACTTCACTCTCTAGCACCCCTATCATGTGGGCAATCTGACGGTCGGCAAAGCCTTTCGTTTTGGCATCTAAGAGCAAGTCATAAGGGATATCCGCCAGCGTATGCTTCTCTATATCCTTCTGAATTTCCACCAATTCTTGCATCTGCCGTAAAAACCACATGTCAATGCGGGTAATATCGTGAATACGACGCAGAGGAATTCCCATTTGCATCGCATCGTAAATCATAAATACGCGATTCCAGCTCGCTTTCTCTAACGCTTCTAAAATCGTTTCCTGATCGGTTTCGCCTTTGCCATCCGCTCCCAAGCCATTGCGCTTAATCTCTAACGATTGCGCCGCTTTGTGCAAGGCCTCTTGGAAAGAACGACCAATACCCATTACCTCGCCTACCGACTTCATCTGTATGCCTAAACGACGATCCGATCCTTCAAACTTGTCGAAATTCCAACGCGGAATCTTCACAATCACATAGTCTAAAGTCGGCTCAAAATAAGCCGAAGTGGTCTTAGTAATCTGATTGTCTAATTCGGTAAGATTATAACCTATCGCTAATTTCGCCGCTACCTTCGCAATCGGATATCCCGTCGCTTTTGAAGCTAAGGCCGAGGAACGCGAAACGCGCGGATTAATCTCTATCGCTACAATATCCTCCTTCTCATCTGGGCTCACCGCAAACTGCACATTACAGCCTCCCGCAAAATTCCCAATCGAGCGCATCATCTTAATCGCCATATCGCGCATACGCTGATAGGTCGTATCCGATAAAGTCATGGCCGGCGCCACCGTAATGGAATCACCCGTATGAATCCCCATCGGGTCCATATTCTCAATCGAGCAGATAATAATCACATTATCATTGCTATCGCGCAATAACTCTAATTCAAATTCCTTCCAACCCAATAAAGCCTTATCAATCATCACCTCGTGGATGGGCGAAATCTCCAAGCCCCGACTCAAACTTTCTTCAAACTCCTCCTTGGTATGCACGAAGGTTGCCCCCGAACCTCCCAAGGTATAACTTGCTCTAATACAAAGCGGGAAGCCAAATTCCTGTGCCACTTCCTTCCCTTTCAAAAAGGACGTCGCCGTTTTCGCCGGTGCCATCGGGATATCGATCTTTCCCATCAATTTACGGAACTCTTCGCGATCCTCCGTAATATTAATCGCATCGATATCCACCCCAATAATTTTCACCCCATGCTCTTCCCACAAACCATCTTTATCCGCTTCAATACAAAGGTTCAAGGCCGTTTGTCCCCCCATGGTTGGCAGCACCGCATCAATCTTTTGTTCCTTCAAAATCTTCTCTAAAGAAGACACCTCCAAAGGCAATAAGTACACATTATCCGCTACCACCTTATCGGTCATAATAGTGGCCGGATTGCTATTTATCAGGGAAACTTCAATTCCCTCCTCGCGCAAAGAACGCGCGGCTTGAGAGCCAGAATAATCAAATTCGCAAGCCTGACCAATTACAATCGGGCCGCTACCGATGATGAGAATATGTTTGATGGAATTATCCTTGGGCATGTTAAATATTTAAGAGATAAGAATTTGCAAAATACGAAGGACTAGTCAAAAAAAAAGGTGCTGCCATGGCAACACCTTAATATTATAAAAGCAAGAGCATCTTAACCCTTGTGATTTCCGCTGGAAACAGTTAGCCTTTTACGGCCCTTCGCGCGACGAGAAGCAACAATTTTACGACCATTAGCCGTTGACATTCTTTCACGGAATCCGTGCTTATTTCTTCTCTTACGATTTGATGGTTGAAAAGTACGTTTCATAGTATTATAATTTTATGCGCTGCGCTTCTTTCGTTTTTCGGGCTGCAAATATATGCTAATTTGTTAATTGCAAAAAGACTAAGTGAAAAAATTTCCCTCCTATTTACACTAAGCACCCAATAAGCACCCAATCCCGTGCTAAATTAGTCTTTCTAAAGCTTTTACCCCTTGCTTCCCAAATGAATCTATCCTCTGCCCTAAACAAGAAAAGACCCCCAAACCAGTTCAAGCTGCCCCTCTTATAATTATGTTTTCGCAATCCCACACCCCTCCATCTCCCCTACCGTCATGCTGAGTAATGAGTTTTAGCTTTTAAAACCAAGAAGATTTGATGACATTTACCCAGAAAAAGCATTCGAAGCTACCATTTTCACTTTACCGTGAAAAATTAAGTAGTTAGTATTTAGTACTCAGTACTTAGTAGGGCTTTAATACTTTGATGCTTTTACGAAGGCCAGGTGTTCTGCTGACTAGTATCTAGTGACACATTCAGTGCCTGGCCCTGAAGGCTAAGAAACACAGAAGAAAAAAACCCTCCTCTTAGTATCATTGGAGCTTTTAGAAGCCCTTTTCCTTTTAACGTCCTCCTGAAACTTGTTTCGGGATCTACATCATTAATCTATCGAAATCATTATTAGTAGGTTTCCGCCTCAATTAAGAACGGAACTTTTAATTTTATTGGAATGTTCTGAGCAAAGCGCTTGGTTACAAGAGTTAAAAACAAAAACAAAAAGTTTAGAGTTAGCTACGACACAGGGAGCTCGCCCCGGAGCTTACTTTTTGTGAAGGTTTTAAGGATGAGGAATTGCAGCCTGATTTTTTAGTGTATTATCTTATTTGAATGCTGAGCTCATCTGGTTTGCCATGCATGTTTTTTTATTGGAATGGCAGAGCTACTTGCCTGGTTGTTTCTTTTGCGATCAACCGAAGAGCAAAGGATGAGCTCACAAACTCCTTTAAAAATAGAATACCGTTTGTAACCGAGGAGAGAAACGACGAGCCACAAACTCCCTTTAAAAATAGAATACCGTTTTTGTAATCGAGGAGAGAAACGACGAGCTCAAAACTCCTTTTAAAAATAGAATACTGTTTGTAATTGAGGCGAAGCTGAAATCACGAACTCCTCTGAAAGAGGGTAACTGTTCGTAACCGAAAAAGAAAGGGAGAGAATGATCTTGAGAGAAGTATTTCTTTATCATGAAATATCCATTGAAAAATCAGTGCATTAAAAAGATGTCATGGGTAACTGTTTCAGCATCTCAATCCTTTAAAAATCGAAAACATCCACCCTAAAAACCCAACACAAGCGCCGTCAGCGCGACATCTCTGATAAACAAAACCTAAATAAGCCCTAATACCCTTCAATTAAAATTCGAGATTATTACCCTACCGAAAACCAACCTGCTATCCGCTCAATCCGCGAAAATCCGCGTTCTACCGCACCATTCTGATAAATTATATGCGGACCCATTCTAGGTCGTAGAACAAAGCGACATCTCCATAATACCACACAAACCCACCACAATTCCAAGCGCCGTAGGGCGACATCTCGATAGAACCACCCAAATCCAAACACAATCCAAGCGCCGTAGGTGCGAGACATCTCGATAGTACAACACAAACCCATAACGGCCGTCAGCGCGACATCTCGATAATACCCCCTTCAATTAAAATTCGAAATTATTACCCTACCGAAAACCAACCTGCTACCATCCGCTCAATCCGCGAAAATCCGCGTTCTACCGCACCATTCTGATAAATTATAGCGACCCATTCTAGGTCGTAGACTAAAGCGACATCTCCATAATACCACACAAACCCACCACAATCCAAGCGCTCAGGTGCGACATCTCGATAGCACCACAACCAACATCAATCCAAGCGCCGTCAGCGCGAGATCTCTGATAATACAACACAACACCACAACTAAGCGCGTCAGCGCGACATCGCGATAATACCCTTCATTAAAATTGAGAATTATTACCCTACCGGAAAACCAACCTGCTATCCGCTCAATCCGCGAAAATCCGCGTTCTAACTCACCTTCTGATAATATATGCGACCCATTCTTGGGTCGAAGAAGCGACATTCCATAATACCACAAAACCCACCAAATCCCAGCTGCCAGTGACATCTCTGATAATACCCCCTTCAATTAAAATTGAGATTATTACCCTTACTGAAAACCAACTACACATCTGCTCAATCTGCGAAAATCTTCTAACTCACCCATGATAATCATATGCGACTCATTCTGGGTCGTAGACTAAAGGACTCCTCCATAATACCACAAACCCAACAACCTGCCGTGGTGCGAAATCTCGATAGCACAACACAATCCCACCACTCTCCAGCCGTCGCGATAATAATTCCCTTCAATTAAAGAGATTATTACCTACCGAAAACCAACCTGCTACTGCCAAGAAAAATCCGCGAATCCCCATGTGATAAATTATATGCGACCATTCTAGGTCAGACTAAAGCGAAAACCACACAAACCTCCCAATCAATGAAATCTCGGATAAAACCCCCTTCACCAAAGAAATTATTCTACCGAAATCCAACCTGCTACCATCCGCTCAATCCGCGAAAATTCGCGTTCTAACTCACCCATGTAATAAATCATATGCGACCCATTCTGGGTCGTAGACTAAAGCGACATCTCCATAATACCACACAAATTCACCCCAAACCAAGCGCCGTAGGTGCGACATCTCGATAAAACCACACAATCACACCACAATCCAAGCGCCGTCAGAGCGACATCTCGATAAAACCTCACAATCCCACCACAATCCAAGCGCCGTCAGCGCGACATCTCGATAATACCACCCAATCCCACCACAATCCAAGCGCCGTAGGTGCGACATCTCGATAAAACCCCCTTCAATTAAAATTCGAAATTATTACCCTACCGAAATCCAACCTGCTACCATCCGCTCAATCCGCGAAAATCCGCGTTCTAACTCACCCATGTGATAAATTATATGCGACCCATTCTGGGTCGTTGATATATATTGGGCCGTTTTCTACAAATATTTGACCCATTCTGGGTCATGGCTAGTATTATCAACAGAAATAACTCGTTGAAAAATCCACCGAATTCCCCTCTCCGAAATCCTCGTCCCTTCCTATAAATTCCCACCGAATTATAATCGACTCCCAATCCCGAAGGGATTGAATATTTGTAGAAAAAAATCCCTCCCATAACACGACCCAGAATGGGTCGCATAGATTTCATTCTTCTTAAATGCCTTTACTATCGAGATGTCGGCCCGCTGGGCCTTTACCGCTCTTCACCATCTACGCAATCCTCCATCTAATTACATCCTCGAAGAACCACCCATTGCCCCAACCGAAATACCTACTAAATACTAACTACTTAATACTAACTACTAACTACTAAACACTCTCCTCCCTAATCTGCTTCTCCACCAACATCAACCCCTCCTCAAAACTATGCGGTTGATAACCCAATTCCCGCATCGCCTTCTCAATAATAAAACCCGTTCTCGGCGGACGTTTAGCAGGCTGATTAAGCGTGGCAGAAGACACCGCCCCAATTAAGGAGGCATCCAATTTCCAAAAACGCGCGATAGCCCTTACCATATCAATGATATTAAAGAAATCCGGGCCCGAAATATTATAAATCCCCTCCGCTTTTTGCTTGGCCGCTAACACACAACCCTGCGCTAAATCTTCTGCCAAAGTAGGCGTGCGAAACTGATCGTCCACCACATTTATGGGAGCCCCTTTCTCCAAAGCACCCTTCGCCCATAAAACAATATTCGAACGACTCATTTTCTCGGCCACGCCGTAAACCAAAACCGTTCTTAAAATCGCGTTCTTCACGCGAGAAGCTTGAATAATCTGCTCTGCTTTTAACTTCGACTCACCGTAATAACTCACCGGATTAGGCACGGCACTCTCATCCAGAGGACCTTCCTCACCATCGAAAATAAAATCCGTCGAAAGATGCACCAAATGCACGTCATTCGCTTCGCAAGCCTCTACAATAAACCCCACCGCATCCACATTTAAGGCATCACAACCCGCCTTATCCGACTCGCAAATATCCACATTAGTCATGGCCGCGGTATGAATAATCACCGCCGGTTTTTCCTCCCCAATAACCTCTGCGACCTCTGCCGCATTGGTAATATCTAAAGATCGATAGCGGTAACCCTCTCGCTGCTCCAAACGGTTTTCACCCCTAGCGGTGGCTACCAATTCTACTTCATTATCGGCACTTAATTGATGTACTAACTTTTGGCCCAATAATCCGTTCGAGCCCGTAATTAATATTTTCATGCTATTAAATTTTGTTGTTGGTTCTTTCGTCCAAAAGCTGATTTAAGCTCTTAATCTGCGCCGCCGTTCCCAAAACAAAAAGTTTCGAGCGCGCCGCTAAAATCAAATTGATTTCGGGATTAATATGATAATTCCCTTCCGGGTCGCGGATACCAATCACCGTACAGCCCGTTTTCTGCCGAATTTGCAAATCGTTCAAGCTACAAGAACTCGCCTTCCCAATCAATTCGCTCAGTTCAATCTCTTCCAAATTTATCGATGAACTCCCTTCTACCGAAAGGTGCTCTAAAAACTCTACCGTATTGGGATTCACCACCAAAGAAGCCATATGTCCTCCCCCTACACCTTCGGGCATTACCACCGAATCCGCTCCTACCCTGCGTAGTTTCTTTTCCGTGCTTTCGCTAGATGCGCGACTAATAAGACGGATGTTTTTATTGAGATTGCGTGCAGAAATAATCACAAATAGGTTATCCGCATCCTTACTTAAAGTACTCACCAAAGCCCGCGCACGGGTAATACCCGCTTGCTCTAGAACCGCATCTTCCGTGGCATCCCCTTCTAAGAATAGAATATTTGCACTGCGTAAGTGTTGTTCAATTATATTCGGATCATTTTCAATTATCAAAACCCTTTGCCCGTAAGCTTTAAGCTTCTGCTGGGCCCTACGGCCATTGCGACCATATCCGCAAATAATCACGTGATCACTAATATTGTCTATCGCTTTATTCAAATTGCGCTTTTTAAATTCTCTGGCTAAATCGCCCGAAATAAGGGCTTGGGTTAAAGAACTTAAGCCATAAGCGAAAGTACCAAAACTACCGATGATTAGAAAGGAGGTAAACCACTGCCCAGTCGCACTTAATCGGTGCACCTCCCCAAAGCCCACGGTACTAACGGTAATAATGGTCATGTAAAAGGCCTCCGAAAAATTATAGCCTTCAAAGCCCATATAGCCCATTACCCCAATGAGAATCAAGCCCACTAGTAAAAAAACGATAATACTAAACTTGCGGAGAAGAGTACCCTGTTGCAATGCGTCTATAAATCTAAAACGGAAAAACGTCTGCTGTGTAAATGATCTTTAATTTGGATCCAAAAGGCCAAAATAAGATAAAGAATCACGGGCGACCCGAGAGTTAAAAAGGAGGTATAAATAAAATAACGGCGTACCACACCGGCCGAAATGCCCATGCGTTCACCCGATCGGGCGCATACTTCAAAGCCCCATCTTTCAAAAACATCTCTAATCTTGTCCATGTTTAGCTTTTTATCAGTTGATTTCCGACGCTGCAATTTAAGCATTTTTTAGCGGTACAATAATACTTATGCCATTGCAATAAAGCCTGCGACTCCAAAGCCGACTTCGCCTCAAAGCCCAATTGCTGATAAATTCGCACCACCTTATTCCCTTCTGCTTGAAGCGCTTGCAACAAACTTAAGGCCCGTTCTTGATACTCTTGCCAATCCTTTTTCTTGGCATACAAAAATAAATACGGCACCACCACATTAATCACAATCGCCTCATAACCTTGCTCCCCTATCGCCAATTTATGCTCGCGGGCAGATGCCTTCCCCAGGCGGTAATGCCGCTGCCAATACCCATTTTCATCAAAAGTCAATAACAGCCTTAATTCCCCTTCCTCTTTTATCTCTAAAATTTCCCTGGCTAAAAACTCCCGCTTGCGCAGAAGCCCAATTAACTGCGCCAAGCGAAAATCTGGAAAAGCCGGCGGTCGCATACGCGAGTACTTCCACAGCTCCCCGGGCAGAGGCGATAAATTATGCTTCCCGCTCAGAAAGCGATACTCCCGCCCTAATTCTAGCGCATAATCATCTTGTTCGCCCAACATTCCCGCCTGACCAAAAAACAAGGCCTCCATTTGATTGGTCTGATTCCGCAGCGGTCGCCAAAGCTTTGCCGGACAAGCCCTACTTAAAAGCAACATCGGTTCGGCATTAACCTTTAGCCCCATACCATAAGCTAAGAAACGGTAAAAACTCTCTTGCCAATCACCCTGCGTTTCTACTAAAATCTGCTCCAAAACCGCACTCTTCATCACCAACCTTTCCGCAATTAAGCGATCAATCATACTGCTTTTTAAAATGTCCTCTACCCCCTTAAAGGAAGATGCGCAGGCAATACTCTCTTGGTTTTGCATCAACTGCTCGAAGCGCCAATACAAGTATTCGTCAAAGCAACCTTTTAAACTTATACAAGGTAGTTCCTCGTCAGAGTTGAGATACACCGGCTGGTCATCATCATAGACCACGTGTAGGATTACATTCTGATAAACCGGATCAAACTGATGCTTATGTTTGTACCAATCACTCGCTTTTACATGTAATTCCACCTGCCCAACCCAAAGTTGATTATCGAGGTAAATTTTAGCCTCTAAAAAATCGGGACCGCTATCATGATTGTGATAGCCTGGGTGAACCACCTTTAATTTCTGCCCCCGGCTGCTTAGCTTGAAGGCACTGTTAAAGTTCTGATACTTCCATAAATAGTGTAAAAAATCTTCGGTCATGGTTATTTGATGTTTAAACAGTATTTTAGCAGTCTATATAAAATACAGTGTTTGCCGCATGGGGATTCAAGAAGAAATCAAGCAGAAGAATTTCCGCAGTTCTTATCAAAAGGCCTTTATTAACATCATGTACACCAACAATTGGCTGCAAGAACAAATGCGCGGCCTGTTGCAAGGTGAAGAACTTACCACTCAGCAGTTCAATGTTTTACGCATCCTGCGTGGTAGTTACCCCAATCCCTTAAGCACCCTACAAATTCGCGAACGTATGCTCGATAAAATGAGTGACACCTCCCGCATTGTCGATCGTTTAATGAAAAAAGAACTCGTTACAAAAATCACCTGCGCCAGCGATAAACGCCTAGTCGATGTATGCATCACTTCCCAAGGCCTAGACAAGCTCAAAAGAATCGACGAAGAAGAAATCCTTATCGATAAAGCCCTGCATAATCTCAGTACCGAAGAAGCCGAAACCCTCAGCCTTCTCCTCGATAAAATCCGCGCGAAAAACGATTAATTCAACCCTCTTCAACAAGCCTTCTTAAATCCAAGGCTAAAACTAAAGCAAATTAAAGCCACATCCGCCCTAAGCGTTTTTGATAAATGTTTGTTTACTCATTTCCACAATTGGATTTTCTACCCTTTGCCTGCAAGAACCTCATTCACGAGGTTTTACGTTGTCAAATACAATTGAATTCCCTCTCCGTAACCCACTTATTTTCCCACCGAATTACGATTGAATAACCATTACATTATCCCGTAATCAAGCGCCGTCAGCGCGACATCTCGATAATACC
>JAGYKI010000044.1 GCA_018401735.1 Schleiferiaceae bacterium | reverse complement strand
TCTCAATCACATCTGGGCTTTTCAGGAAGCACCGGATTCCGGGTTTTTACACCTTGGAAGGTTAATAGATCTAGATAATGATATCGATTCGGTTCGCACGCTTCATTTCTACATGCTTAAAACCGATTCCTATGGCTGTTTACAGGAAGGCTGTCAGAGTATTGGGATCGAGGAGTCCCATTTTAAGCCAGCCGGATTAAGCGCTTACCCAAACCCCAGCAATGATGTCCTAAATTTAGAGTCTAAGCTCCTAGATGAGGTTTATTATGAACTTTATAATTCCGTAGGACAGCTAATGCACTCAGGGCACTTCCAGCAGAAGGTCAGAATAGATCTTTCAGGAATCGCTCCTGGTGTTTACATGCTGAAATCACGGGCCAAGGGAGTTGCTTTAGGTTCTCAAAAAATTATTATCGGATCTTAATTTAAGGCGTTTTATGCCCCCTTTTTTTAACCCTTAATATGCGATTAGTCTTTTTCTTATACATTTTATCCCTTTCTGCTCAGGCACAAAGGTTCAGTAAAACGGACCTTAGTTTTGGAGGAGCAAATAGACCAGCTTTACATTTTGTAGATAATGCAATCGTGATAGCGGATGAAGATCAGGATTCCTTAGGGCTTCTACAGATTGGATTATTCGATAGCCTTGGTACTAAAGTTTTTCACAAGTCCTATGATTATTATGAATCACCAGATTCCGTGAGAAGGGTTTCACCTTGTTTTAAATGTTTAAAAGCCAATAAAGGATCCTATTATTTTGCCCAAACAGACTTTATCAGGAATGATTCTGCTTTCGTGAGATTTACCAAGTTCAATTATAGTTTAGATACCATAGTCACTGTAAAACATCTGGAGTATCAAGGTGGAACCCCAGAAGTTCATGACTTCGTTTTTGACACTGATACAACCTTCATTGTAACAGGATTACTTTTCAGATTGACCAACTATAGTAAGTATGATTTATGGGTTGCCAAATTTGATACGGCTTTTAAACCGATTTGGGAGCTTAGAATCCCCGATACAATCCCTGGTATGAGTGGCGGTTATTATGGGAGGGATTTAGTTATTGACCAGTACGGGTCATGTTTAGTGACGGGTAGAGCGAACCATTTTGTTCCAACCCAATCGAATTCCGATCATTCCTTTGCTGCTCGTATTGATCTCCAAACTGGAGCCTTAAAATGGTTTTACTCCTTCAACCAGGATTTAGGTAGTCAAAACATTGCAGCTTTAGATAATGGGGATGGTACGTATAGCTTTGCTCGTATGGAGATTCTAGGTTTTTGGCCTAATACTGTAAACTATGCGTACCCCACTAGAATGAGGTTTGGCCGTATAGATACCTTAGGAAATGTTGTTTACGACACTGCTATTGGACCTGAGTTACCTTATTTTCGGTTTGAGGATCTAATAAGAACCAGTGACGGTAATTTCTATGTAGCGGGTGATATACAGGTGCTTCCTGGAAGCTTTCCAATCACAGCTTACAAATTCACACCACAGGGGGATAGCATCTGGATGCGCTCCTACTATCATTTGAATGACTCAGCTGATCGTAATCACATCTGGGCTTTTCAGGAAGCACCAGATTCAGGGTTTTTGCACCTTGGAAGGTTAATAGATGTTGATAATGATATCGATCCGGTTCGCACGCTTCATTTCTACATGCTAAAAACCGATTCCTATGGCTGTTTACAAGAGGGTTGTCAGAGTATTGGAATCGAGGAGTCCCATTTTAAGCCAGCCGGATTAAGCGCTTACCCAAACCCTAGCTATGATGTCCTAAATATAGAGTCTGAGCTCCCTGACGAAGTTTATTATGAACTCTATAATTCCTTTGGGCAGCTAATGCGCTCAGGGCACTTTCAGCACAAGGTCAGAATAGATCTTTCAGGAATCGCCCCTGGTGTCTATATGCTGAAATCACGGGCCAAGGGAGTTGCTTTAGGTTCTCAAAAAATTATTATCGGATCCGGAGTTCAATAGGTCTTTATAACCGTTGAACTTTAACTATATACTGCCCTCCGTTCTTAAGTGTTACCTGAAGTAGGTATAGTCCTTTGTTGCTAGGTAGTTCTAACTCAGTTTCATTTATTGAATAATTACGCAGCGTTCTTCCATTTAGATCTAGAAGCGCTATCGAGTTAATTTCCAAGTCTGTTTTTAGTTTAAAAACACCATGACTAGGGTTGGGGAATATATCCAATTGGGATATTTCTAGTTCTTCTTTGGATAATAAAGACCAGTAATCACAAGCCTGGTTGTTAGTGCTACGGTTAAGAGATAGGTCATTGTCTGAATAGCAACGTAGATTATGACTTGGTAGGGAAGCTATTTTAAAAGAACTTCCATCACAAAGATTCGGCTGGCTATCAAAAAGGGCGCTGTAATTCAATGCCCCCAGTTTAGGGTATATCCGCTGATTTAAAAAAGAAGAAGCGCTAATTTGGTAGCTGGGCTGACCATTGATAATCAGCGTATCCATAGGCACACTTATATCGAAATAATCTAAGCTGACTCCAGCTATGGTTTCCGTTCCTTTTGCAGTGACAGTAGCGATCGGTGTATCAGGACAACCAAATGTGGTGTCTAAGGGGGCATATTGCCAAGAATCGCCAACATTAGCATTGAAATCATAAAGTAAGAAGGGCCCTTGACTAGTGAGTCTAAAAACCGAGTCATTGCGGGTGGCTAAAAAAATATCCGGCCAAGTGGCGGTAGTGTCTTGAATAAGGTCATTTGGCCCTGGTCCGGTGCGAATCTGGCTTAGCCCACTTACTTCGAAGCGGAGCCAAGACATGCCATACATAATGGTATCTCCCGAGTGGCTTACTTTTTTATATCCAGTATATCCGGATTCAGAAAAGGTATAGTACCAAATGGCGTTTTTGCCAAAGTCTTGTTGGGCTAAACCCAATAATGGTAGCAAAAGGAAGCAGAGTAGATGTTTCATGGTTATATTATTAAAGTCTAAGATAATGAATTTTTAAGGTTTACTATGCATGATTTAATTGAGTTTGAGAATAGAACCTTTTGAGGGCAAGTATTATATTTGGACTAGTTAAGTCGAGGATTTGGGTGTAAAACCCTCCTACACACGAATAGCTTGCTTAGCGGCTTGACTTTGATATAATGACCTCGGTAATTATTTGAAATTGAGCATATTGGAGACCTGGGTTCAAAACCCTCCCTCTCTCCGGACTAAAACCCTCCACTAATGAACCTCTTCGAATTAAGCGTTCGCTTGATGAGTTATAAATCAACAAAAACTGTCCGAAACATTGGGGGTAGATCAGGTTTTAATAGAAACATTAGCATGATGTAATTTGGTTTGTACTTAAAGCTATTTTAATTAAGTTTGTTAAAACCAATAATTTGCATCATGAGAAAAATCGCTATTTGTCTTTTATTAGTTATTTACGTGACTCCAATTGCTAAGGCACAAGAGGGATTCACAATTGAGTTTGGACAATTTTTTGAGCAAGGCTATGGGGGAGAGGGTGAGGAGCATTCCTTGGAGCTTCAGGAAGTTAATAACGGCATTGTCCACGTTGGTTGGGTGAAAAGTATTTCAGCAGGATCTAATTATAATGCTGCCATTTGGTCAACGAATGAAATTGGCAAGCTCAAATGGAGTCTGACATTCACTGAGGAAGAAAAGGACCTAGTTGCTACCTCTGTCTTGTATGCTGATAATCTAATTTATGTGACTCTGCACGAGAGTTCAAGTTACACCAAAAATGAGGTTTTTCTCGAGATGCTGTGATAGTAAAAGTTATTGATGCCTTAGGTTCAGTTGTGTGGAGTTATAGATATGCGAACTCTGGGTATGGGCATGCGCCTGCGGATATCATTGAGGGTCCAAGTGAAAGTAAAGTAATACTATTAAACACTAATCAGTCAGGTGCGGGAATTGGGGTTGAGTATATTTCTGTTTCTATTGGGGTAGGTCTGATAGGAGTTTCAAGCCCTTATTATTCTGGTGGGAATGGCAGTGTGGCAACGGAAATTCTGGAATGGAATAATTCCTACGTCACGATTATTAATAATTTGGATAATCATTACCCCTCGCAGCTTGTGTGGAGTACGAATGGTTTGATTTTAAATCTATTTCAATACACCAGCCTTATCGATCATTATTACTTTGGTATTTTAGTGAGCCCGGTGTCGAACAGGCTAGTTAGTTCGGGATACAGGATAGATTCTGAAGATGAAAAAGATGCTAGCCTAGTGGAGTTAGACCAGTTTGGATCTATTAATGGCATTCAGTATTATGGAATATCTGGGAACGAGGAGTTCTATGATGTGTGTCTTGGACCTGATCATTTAATTGCGAATTCAGGTAATGCATATCTATGTGGAATCAAAACTGGAACAAACAACTTTTCTGGTGCAAGCAATTGTTATATCCCAAGAATCATATTTTTTTGGAAGCCATTTGAATATGACGCATCAGCGGGCACAATTACATCAAACATAGGTACAAATGCGATTAGAATCGCATTTAGAGATTATGTTGTCCAAAACAATATACAAGTTGTTCTATTTAGTGGTATTGATTTGCTTTTGGAAGATATTGGGAAGCAAAATCCGACGTACTCTACCACTGACCACCAAACTGCTATGAACCATATAGATGCTCTTTTGCAATTACTAATTGGTGCAAATGTGAGAAGTGGAATGGTTGCAGGTTATGATGAGGATAAAATCGATGACCTAAATGATTTTATCGACATGACTTTTCAATACAATCAAATGAATTATAATAGTGCAGGAAAATTGCACTTTATGATGTTGGAACATGAACTTTGGAATCCTTCAAATATGACCGACTTGAATAATAAGTCCGTTTCTGACGCACCTTATTCTGGGGATATTGACTTGTTTTATCTTCAATTAAGACAAGACCACTACACTTTGTTGGATTATATGAATCAGGTGAAGCCAACTAATGCTAATGCATGGAAAACTTTAGGATATATTAATCATGCTTGGAATACGCAGGCTGGAGGCGGTGCAAATGCCATCGATCGAAATAGCACGGCAGCTCAATTATCATTTATTCAAGGTATTGAGAGTAGGTCTGATTACATACTGGCCGTTTATTATCTAAACAACCAGTGGAATAATGGGTTAGATTTCTTAGTACCAGGTGAAGATTGGGACCTCAGAATAAATGATTTTGGTAGTCAAACTGCGTCCTCAAACATTATCCCTTTATTTAGTGCGGAGTATTGGAAATCAAGTAATGACTTTTGTGGCGATAACAGTTCAACGGATTTTCTTGGGAAATATCTAGATGGACCTCCCGCTAATCCAGGCACTTATGTCGGGAATGATTTCAATTCAGTGGAAAACCATTATCTTAATATGCATAGCAACTTTAACATTACTCATAAAAACAATATTTTCATTAGTGCATTTGCTTGGTTTCGATATGAATGTTTGAAGGATAAAAATTTCTTAGATAAAACAAATATCGCATGCGGAACGTATGGCGGTAATGGTGTTTTAACCGCTGCTAGTTTTGAACAATCAAAAATTGAAGTTTACCCAAATCCAACAAGCGATTGGCTAAGGATAAGCGGAGAATTGGGGGTCAGATCAATTCTCATTAGGGATTTGCAGGGAAAACTGGTCTCTCAAGCTTTTGTGAATGATGATTCCATCGCGAAGCTACCTTTTTTGAAAAATGGATTCTACACCATCGAGATTGTATTTATTGATGGCAGTCGAGCAGTAGAAAAACTAATTATTGAAAATTGATAGCTATCAATTTACATAAACAGTATTTCTTCATTTGCTCACTTGTCATAGCTATGAGTCTTAGTTGTAAGGGGCAATGGGTGCGCTTACCTCATCAGAATGGTTCTGTGTATCCTAATCAAGGGAGTTTTAACTTTGACCTAGCAATTAAAGGAGCGACTTTGATTGACTTGAGTCGCTCTCAACACGGGTTTCTCGGTCAACCGTATAATAAGGTACATATAAACTCCTACGATACGTCTGGAAATTACTTTAATCATGCGGATCTCCCAAATCTATCTGTTTCTGGTCGAAACCATTTCAGCAGCTCCTACTTTGTTGGTGATAGTCTAGTTTTTCGAGCTACAAATTATGATCTGCAGTATGACGATACTTCTAGCCTTGAGATGTTTGACTTATCAGGAGGATTAGTGTGGCGAATAATGGGCACTTCCTTTCGGGTTTATAACTTTATAGGTTGGAATGACTCCATCTTTCTTTATTGGGGTCAGGAGGGTTTAGTAACGCGAAGTATCATTAATGGCACACTTGAAAATCAAATTAGTTTGCAAGGGTTTTACGACTCTATAGGTAATTCCCTTAGTGGCGGTAGTTCCATTTCTTTAGCAGTCAGGAATCTTCAGGCATTCTACTCTGATAGTTCCTTTATAGTGATGAGCTTAGTGTCGAAGGATACATCGAAGTTGTACACCGACATCTTAATCTGGAAATGTGAGGCTGACTTGGAATTGGAATTAATCAAGACCATTCCTTTTAAATTTAATTCCTCATTTTCCAGGGATCCTAACTTTTTTTATGTAGGTCCTGATACAGCTTACCTTAGAGACGGCGTTTGGCGAAGACCCATTTATATTTATAGTGTTTTAGGCGAGCCTCTCGATACCTTTTCGTATCCGATAGTTGATGCTCAAAACTATTCAGAAGCTACCAACTTAGTGTATGCATCAAGCATCAAGAGGATAGGAGATAGCTCAGTACTGGTGGTTCACAGGAAGCCCCAATTGTACCCAAGAGAGAGCCAGTACTTAAGACTTCAGTATATAAATATATTAAAGGATTCAGTTCTCCAATCTAAAGACTTGGACTTCCAGAGAGGCGGGCAAGTTAATTCTCATAGCCTGGCAAGCATCACAGTTGATGTACATAGTCAGAATTGCTATATGGCCATTAGAGACGATGACAAATATTATTTGGTTAAAGCGCCATATTCAAAACCCGGTACGATAGGCGTTGAAGGAAATCATTTTGCAGGGACAGTTACTAAGGTATTTCCGAACCCATTCACAAGTGTACTCTACATTGAAGGTCCGTTTTTAAGGGATGTGAGTTTAATTCAGTTATTTGACGCTCATGGCCGCGTTGTTTTTTGTAAGAACTACATTAACGAAACAAAATTAAACTTGGTAGTGCCTTTCATAAAGCCAGGCTTTTACACTGTTAGGCTGGAGTATTCTAACGGAAAGATCGAGTTACATAAGATTTTGAAGAAATGATTTGAGATTCGTAAAAATGTTCTGCAAAATTTTAATCCATACAGTAACTTAAAATTTACTTCTTCTTAATTCCGAAGCCTATCTTACGGCCTAGACCTTTATCAGGGAATACAAACTTTTGTCCGTAAGTACAATAGAACTAGACATCAAGGAATACTAAGAGAAAAACTAATAAACCGCTACCCGTTTGCCGGGCAAACCTCAACATTCGAAATCGAATAAACCAAAAGCCTTGGCATTCCGCCATTTCCTAACACGTCTAGGTTATCGTCCCACGGAATTTTGGGTTTTTCCGTCAAAAGGGTACAAACTGACGTCCGCCTTAGGCTTTCGTTTTCAATTCTTGGAAGAGTGACAATTAAGTTTTAGCGGCAAGTCTTTGAAAGGAAAAGTTAATAAGATCTTAGTGTGGTTATAGGAATGAACCTTATTGAAAAGTGAAATCTAATGCTATATTTGGGCAGCTAAGTCAAGGTTTTAGATGTAAAACCCTCCTGCATTTAAACAGCTTGCTTAGCGGCTTGAATTGATATTTTGACCTCGGTAATTATTTGGTAATGATCATAAAACGGGTGTTAGGTTCAAAAACATCTCCCTCTTGGCAAGAATCCCTTCTAATGGAAGTGAAGAAGAAGGGATGAGAGGGGAGTCCAAGCCCCTCAGCGAGGCCTAGGGATTATTGGTGGCGGTATTTTCACTGGCAAAGGCGACCAAAGGGAGCTAATTCCAATTAGGGATTAAACTTAGTGCGCAACAAAAGCAACTTGCATTCTATTTTTTTGGTTACTTTATAGTCGTTAATTAGCATTAGTAGTGGACTAAATCGAACAAAATGATAAACCCCTCCAAGCCCAATGAAACCATTTGTATGACAGTAATTTATCTGCCTACTCAGATGGGAGATGTACCAACTTTTGTGGCCTTGGATCAGTACTCACATTATTGCTTTTTCATGGAACCAGTAAAAATGCTCAACGAAGTAGCTATGATGAAAGCGGTGGGAAAATTGATGAGCCATAAAGACTTTCAGCGAATCGACCATAAGAACTTCAACCTACTGGTGGACTTTGGCGAAGATATCCTAGAGGAGCTAAATTTAATTGCTCAACAGCACCAAGGCTCAGTGATCTTCGAGCCTGAAGTCGTTAAGGAAGCCACTGAAGAGGACCTTCAGGCTTTATTGGAGAATATGGGTAAAGTGTAAATTGATAGCAAAGCAAGAGTCGTGGACGACCCAGTTTATGGAAGGCTACCTCAATACTTCTAATTTGCCATATCGCTCTAACAAAACCTCCTTATAAGCAGACTTCATATTCTCGGACAGAAATGACTGATCAATCCAACTGAATGCCTTTGGTTTGTTTTTTAGTATTCGGTTGAAAGTTCCTTTGATTTGTTTTGGGGTGAGGCCTACCCCTTCGCCTAATTGCTCAAAATGTTCCCGTTTTAATTTTTTCTTTTTCCCAAGCAGTGTCAGTGCCAGCTCTTCCTTATCCTCTGGGAAGGCCAAGGCCACATTCAATAAATCATAGGCAGGAGCCAATCCCCATCCCGAGGGAGTCTCAATCATGGAGAAGTTCTTTAAGTGCATGTCATTATTTCCAGTAAGAAAGCAGAATAGGGCTAGATCAAAGAAATAGGTCTTGTCTAGCACAGTGTTACTCGAATAGTCATCTAATGCCTTAGCCACTTTCTCCATGGAGCCCTTATACTTGTCAAAAGCTTCCGTAATCTGAAACATGTCGAGCATATGGATCTTTTCACCTGTTTCCCAGCGATCGATCCGCTTAGTCAGGTAGGATAACTCACCGGAGGCTAATCGAATTAAGGAAGAGGGCACCACCGGTATTCCAAAAGCTTTTGCCATGCGCATGGTGAGATGCTCATTTTCGGGCATTTCCGCAAAGCGATCAGAAGGTGGTTTGAAAATATACTGTCCGCCTAATGCTCCCACAAGGGTAAGTCTGGCATTTGTTAGGTTAGTAGATTCTGCCACCAGCGACATGGATAACTTGGGTTGCACTCCTGGAACCGCTACACTTCGCTCTACCACGTTTTTAGCAAGCTCATCCATTTGATCCAATGAATATTCTATTTGAGGAGGATTAGGGGTTCCAAAAAACTCCACAGAGCACTTTTCATGAAAGTCTTTTTCACTTTTAATGGAACCATAGCAGTACAAACATTTATTCTCCATCTTCACCCTGTATTGGTTCAACACTCACTGCACCAATGCAATTCTGACAGCAAGCCAGGAGTAATCCCATGCGATCACTCTTATTGATCTTCCAGCTTTTTGAAGCGATATCCAAGAGCCATCCTTCTGGAATTAATCCTTCAAAAAATGGGAAGAGTCGTTTGTCCGTATAAGGGTCTGATGTAACCGGCATTGTAAAGGTGATGAAGCCATTGGGATGCTGATCCACATATTTCCTATCGTACTGAAATACATATTCCCCATCATTGGTTTCCGTGAGAATACCCGCTAATAAACCCTTGTATAGTACCTTAGCCTGTCTCATTCAAGAAGCTCTTTACTGTTTACAGGAGCCAGTTCATGGCCAAACATTTTTAGCACCAGGTTGACCTTTTCCATATTGAGATTGGTTTTTCCCTGCTCTATTTTACGAACAACAGTAAGTGCCACTCCCGCCCGTTCAGCAAATTCTTCTTGGGTAAGATTGACATCCTTTCTACGTTGTTTTACAAATTCAGCTAAGCCCTTCATTATATGTTTAGGGATATAATTCCCTTCAAATATACAAAAATATATGCAAAAAGATATAATATGCTTAACATGACTTAAAATATATGCTTTAACATATAGTTTTAATTTGGCTGGAAAATGTCGGGGGTAGAGAAATGAGCCCAAGATCAAAACATTTAAATTTGAGTTGTTAAGTCGAGGATTTAGATGTAAAACCCTCCTGCATCAAAATAGCTTGCTTAGCGGCTTGACTTTGGTGTTATGGCCTCGGTAATTATTTGGTTTCCATGAAGGAGTTTGTTGGGATCAGCGACCGCAGGGAGCCAATCCCTT
>JAGYKI010000043.1 GCA_018401735.1 Schleiferiaceae bacterium | reverse complement strand
ACATTTCAAATTGAGGAAGCATTTTCCAATCGCTTAATTCGCCAAAAACATAGACTTTAGAGCTTATTTCTTGCGGGTAGTCTAGATAAAAGTCTACTAAAGCATAGTCGGCTTCACTATCGGAGTTAGAGGCATCCAGGCGACGGACCCGAAGCTGACCGTTGATATCATTAATGAAAGAATAGTTTTCTATGCCCCTGGAAATATCAGGGTTAAGGTAAGCAGTAAACAAACTATCTTGTGTAATTCTTCTAACATTCATACTTAAAGAAAAGAGATTTTTTAAATCGAAAAATCGAAACTCTGCTCCACCTGTAAAAGTATTCTCATCGTCGTATTGGTATATTAATTTCGCGTTTTGCAGAAATTGTGGTTTAAGGTGATCAATGCTATTATCCCACCGTTGGTTTTGCATCAACACCACTTTTAAGTCGGTAAAAGGATTGGGAATAGCGTAATTGCTATGGTTTATTTCAAAATCGACTTCTTGGTGGCTTTGCATTTTTTCCACCCGCGTGGCTCTTTTTACTAAGGCTCCCACTTTTACAATTTCTTCGTAAACCATAAAGCGGCGACTTAAAACTAGTTGTGATGGATCATTATTTCGATAAATGGCTAGGAGGTAATTACCTGATTTTGATAGTCGTACTTTTTGATTCGGAATACTAAGCTTGTAATTAGTGTAGGGAATGAAGGTATTGAGCGAATACTCAAAGCTTTGAATGTATTCATCTGCTAGGTTGGAGCTGTAATCATTGCGCATTAAGTCTGAGGGAGTCCAATCGGCATTACAATGGTAAATAGTGTAGGACATATCGGTAAACTCATCGTAGAGGTCATCAAAACTAAGTTCGAGTTGCTGCCCAGAGTTTAGCGCGATAATGGGCATGGCCAAATCATTACCTGCAGGTGCGAAACGCACGCTCAAAATTCCTTCTTGATATACATGATCATCGTAAATAAGGGGGCCACCAGTAAAATAGGCAGGACTCTGATTTTGAGAGAAAGCGAGCGTGGTCGCTGCTAGAAAAAGGCTGAGGGATTTTATTAAGGGTCTTATCTTCATAATTATTGCTAAAAAATCTTTGCAAGCTTTAGAATTAAATGCTTCAGTTTGTACCTTCGCGCTCAATTTAGAAATGCTCTAAATTATTTGCAAGTTAGGCAGGCTCATGCTTCGTCTTAAATTTGCAGTCAATAATAACGACAATTTTTTGATTACATCCGAATGCCAGAGGTTATCAAAATTAAAAAAGGGGTAGATATAAAGCTACAAGGATCAGCGGAGAAGATTTATGCTTCTGCGGCGGCTCCAAGCACCTACGCCCTTAAGCCTGGAGACTTTCCAGCCATCCGTCTCAAACTTAAAGTAAAAGAGGGAGACGAAGTTCAAGCCGGTGATGCGGTATTTTATGACAAAGATCGTAGCGACATTCTCTTCACATCACCAGTTAGTGGTGAAGTAGTAGAGGTGGTACGCGGAGAGAAACGCAAAATTCTCGAAGTTCGTATTCTTGCCGATCAGGAAACAAAATACCGTGATTTCGGAAGTAGTAATCCAAGCAGCTCATCGCGCGAGGACGTAAAAGCAAAAATGTTAAATGCAGGCTGTTGGCCTTTTGTAAGACAGCGTCCTTATAACATTGTTGCTAATCCAAATCGCGCGCCGCGTGATATTTACGTTTCTTGTTTTGATAGTGCACCCTTAGCTCCCGATGCGGATTTTGTGGTTCATGGTCAAGAAGAAGAGTTTAAATTGGGAATTCAAGCTCTACAGCAACTTACCGATGGTAAAGTGCATTTAGGGGTTGATGGAAGCAACAATCCTTCCGAAGCTTTTACAGGTATCGCCAATACCGTAGTTACGCGTTATAACGGACCTCACCCAGCGGGGAACGTAGGTGTTCAAATTCATGCTACCTCTCCAATCAATAAGGGAGAAACGGTGTGGACAGTGAACTTCCAAGACGTAATTATTATTGGTCGCCTTTTTAAAAGCGGCAAATATGATGCGCAGCGTAGTATTGCTCTTTGCGGATCGCAAGTGCAAAAGCCACGTTATTATAAAGTCATACTTGGTGCGAACCTTAAGACCCTTTTAGGTGAAGGTCTTGAGCCTACTGATAATCGCATTATTTCTGGTAATGTGCTTACCGGAAGCCATGTGAACTCAGAAGGTTATTTAGGTTTTTACGATAGTCAGGTTACCGTTATCCCCGAAGGTGGTGAAGACCGTTTCTTTGGTTGGATAAGTCCAAATTTAGATCAGTTTAGTATTTCTCGTGCTTTGTACAATTGGCTAATGCCCAATAAAGCACTAAAGCTAAATGCTAATATGAATGGAGAGGAAAGAGCTTTTGTTGTTACTGGTGAGTATGAAAAAGTTTTCCCATTTGATATCTACCCCGTTCAACTTTTAAAGTCGATTATGGTTAAAGATATTGAAGCCATGGAAAACTTAGGGATTTATGAGGTTGCAGAAGAAGATTTCGCTTTGTGTGAGGTGGTTTGTACTTCCAAAATTCCTGTTCAAGAAACCGTACGCGAAGGCTTGAATATAATGTTGAATGAATTAGGAGATTAATACGCGAAAGGATGAAACTATTTAAGAATATCTTAGAAAGTGTAAAACCCAACTTTGAAAAAGGGGGCAAGCTTGAAAAGCTTTACCCAGTTTATGATGGTTTTGCAACGTTTTTATTTGTTCCGGGGCACACTAGTCATTCTGGTGCGCATGTGAGAGACGGTATTGATTTGAAAAGAACAATGGTTACCGTTATTCTTGCGATGATTCCGGCTTTATTATTCGGTATGTGGAATGCCGGTAACTTACACTACAATGCTCTAGGCGAAAGCGTAGCGTTTATGGATAAGTTTTTATGGGGAGCCATGAAAATCGTTCCGATGGTAGTGGTTTCTTATGGTGTTGGTTTAGGTGTAGAATTTGTTTTCTGTATCATTAAAAAACATCAAATTCAAGAAGGTTATTTGGTTTCGGGGATGCTTATTCCACTTATCATGCCTATTGATATTCCATTATGGATGGTTGCTATCAGTGTAATCTTTGCAGTAGTAATTGGTAAAGAAGTTTTTGGTGGAACCGGGATGAATATCTTAAATCCGGCTTTAACAGCGAGAGCTTTTGCCTTTTTCGCTTATCCAAGTTACATGAGTGGTGATAAGGTTTGGATTAACACCAGCACTGCCGAAGGTCAATCTGTTGTAGACGGATTTTCTGGTGCGACAGTTTTAGGTGATTTAGCAACCAGTGGTTCTACTCAGTATTCTACCATGGATATGTTCTTAGGATTTATCCCGGGTTCTATAGGCGAAACTTCAACAGTAGCCATCTTAATTGGTGCAGCAGTTTTACTTTTTACAGGTATTGGTAGCTGGAGAATTATGCTAAGTGGATTGCTTGGTGCTATTGCTATGGGATTGATTTTTAATGCAGTGGCTCCTTACGCGATTTCACCAGAGCAGCAATCTTTTATGGCGGTTCCTTTCTGGCAACAGCTTATAATGGGTGGTTTTGCTTTCGGATTAGTATTTATGGCAACAGACCCTGTATCAGCAGCTCAAACTACGCGAGGTAAATGGATATACGGATTCTTAGTGGGTTTCTTTGCCATTATGATTCGCGTTTTCAATCCTGCTTATCCAGAAGGTATCATGCTCGCTATCTTATTCATGAATGTAATGGCTCCATTAATTGACCATTATGTAGTGGAAGCAAATATCAACAAGCGTAAAAAACGTCTTAAAGTTAAAGTAGCCTAATCATGGATGTAAACAAAAACAGTTACACTTTCACCTTTGCTGCCGTTATGGTAATAGTAGTGGCTGCGGTATTATCTTTTGCCGCCACTTCTTTAAAGGAAAAACAAGACAATAATATCCGCTTAGAGAAAATGCAAAACATTCTTTCTTCTATCAATGTAGAAGTGGAGCGTGATGGAGCAGAGGCGGTTTATACAGACTATATAAAGAAAGAGTTGGTAGTAAATAATTTCCAGCCCGTGGAAGGAATTGCCGCCTTTGACATTGAATTGTCGAAAGAGGTAGTTAAAACACCATCTGAGCGCAATGCGCCTCTTTATATTGCCGAGAAAGAAGGAAAAACCTATTTCATTTTACCTTTAAGAGGTAAAGGATTATGGGGCCCTATTTGGGGATATATTTCATTAGAGCAGAACGCAAGCACTATTTACGGCGCTACTTTCGATCATAAATCTGAAACTCCGGGTCTTGGAGCTGAAATTAAAACCGAGGTTTTCACGAGCTTATTTCCCAATAAGGAAGTATTAGATGAGTCTGGTGAATTTACTGGTATTACCGTAATGAAAGGAAATGCATCAGGATCTCATCAAGTAAATGGTATCAGTGGTGGTACTATTACTTCAGTAGGGGTACAAGACATGATTCAAGATTGTATGAAGGCATACATCCCTTTCTTAAAAAGCTATGAAGCTAGCAATACTGCTAGCACCAATAGTGACAATTCTAACCCTATCGCAAGCATCGACTAAATACGGACGTTATGGCCGAAGTACAAGAAGTTAAAAAACAAGCAAAAGAGCGCGAGGCGCTTTTTAGTAAGAAAAATCGTCAGCTGATCTCCGATCCCTTGAATGATAGTAACCCTATCACTGTTCAAGTATTAGGTATCTGTTCTGCATTAGCGATTACGGTAAAATTATACCCCGCCCTGGTAATGTCCATCTCAGTACTTTTTGTACTATCTGCTGGTAACGTTATCATCTCTTTAATGCGTAATTATATTCCTAACCGAATACGAATTATCGTACAATTAGTAGTAGTGGCCTCTTTGGTAATTTTAGTAGACCAAGTGCTTAAAGCCTATGTCTATGATGTTAGTAAAGAGTTATCGGTATTCGTTGGTCTGATTATCACGAATTGTATTATTATGGGACGTTTTGAGGCCTTCGCTTTAGCGAACAGTCCTTGGAAATCTTTCTTAGATGGTTTAGGAAATGCTTTCGGCTATGCTTGGATTCTTCTTGCGGTAGCCTTTTTCCGAGAGCTTTTGGGGTCTGGTCAATTATTTGGTTATCAAGTAGTACCCAAAGCTTGGTACTTAACGGAAGGTGGCGTATATAGTGATAACGGTTTAATGTTATTGCCTCCTATGGCCCTTATTACCGTAGGAATTATTATTTGGGTGCAGCGTTCTAAAAACACTGCTTTAATTGAAGAAGATTAAGCGATAAGTCATGCAAGAACTAATAAACATTTTTGTAAAATCGATATTCGTAGAGAACATGATTTTCGCCTATTTCTTGGGCATGTGTTCTTACCTAGCGGTATCTAAAAAAGTAAGCACGGGTGTGGGCCTTGGCGCGGCAGTAATTTTTGTTTTAGGCATTACTGTTCCGGTTAACTACTTGTTAGAAAATTATATTCTTAAAGAAGGTGCTTTATCTTGGTTAGGACCACAGTTCGCCGAGGTAGATCTTAGCTTCCTTTCTTTCATCATGTTTATCGCTGTAATTGCCTCTTTGGTGCAGTTGGTAGAAATGATTGTAGAAAAGTTCGCTCCTGCTTTATACAGTGCCTTAGGTATTTTCTTACCTCTTATTGCAGTAAACTGTTCAATTTTAGGAGGTTCGCTTTTTATGCAAGAGCGTAATTATAACTCTATCGGAGAAGCAACCGTATTTGGTTTAGGTAGTGGAGTGGGTTGGTTTTTAGCTATTGTGGCTATTGCCGCAATTCGTGAGAAAATTCGCTACTCTAATATCCCCGCTCCTCTAAGAGGTTTAGGAATCACATTTATTGTGACAGGTTTGATGGGAATTGCCTTCATGGCATTTATGGGAATTAAATTATAATTAGAAAGCGAAATTAGATGATAGTATTAGCAACCAGTACGGTTATTATCTCCAGCATTGTAGTTTTCTTTATCCTTATTATCTTATTAGTATCTATACTTTTAGGGGCAAAGGCTAAGTTATCTCCAAGTGGACCGGTAGTACTTAATATCAACGGCGAAGACCGTGAGGTAGACTCAGGAAATACTTTATTAACAACTCTTTCATCAGAGAAAATCTTTTTGCCTTCTGCTTGTGGTGGCGGTGGTACTTGTGCCATGTGTAAATGTCAAGTATTGGAAGGTGGCGGAGAAATCCTTCCAACGGAAGTAGGATATTTCACCCGTAAAGAGGCGCAAGACAACTGGCGATTGGGCTGTCAGGTGAAGGTACGTGGTAATATGAAAATTCGCGTTCCTGAAGAAATCTTCGGCATTAAGAAGTGGGAATGTGAAGTGGTTTCAAACTACAACGTTGCCTCTTTTATTAAAGAATTCGTAGTGCGTCTTCCAGAAGGTGAGCACCTTGACTTTGAAGCAGGTGGTTATATTCAATTAGATGTACCTACAGTAGAAGTTGACTTCAAGAATATAGACATTACTTCTCACCCTCGTTTGGGTAGAGACCCAATGGATTTTAAATCAGAATGGGATAAGTTTGGTCTTTGGGACTTGAAGATGAAGAATGATGAGCCTTTATTTAGAGCTTATTCTATGGCCAACCACCCAGCGGAAGGTAATATCGTAATGTTGAACATTCGTATTGCAACTCCACCATGGGACCGTTCTAAAAACAAATGGATGGATGTAAATCCTGGGGTTTGTTCTTCTTATGTATTTGATCAAAAACCTGGTGATAAAGTAACCGTTTCAGGTCCTTACGGAGAATTCTTTATTAAAGAAACTGAAGCTGAAATGCTATACATCGGTGGTGGAGCAGGCATGGCGCCGATGCGTTCACACTTATTCCATTTATTTCACACCTTAAAAACAGGTCGTAAAGTAAGTTACTGGTATGGTGGTCGTTCTAAGCGTGAGTTATTTTACTTAGATGATTTCCAAAAAATCGAACAAGAGTTTCCTAACTTCCAATTTCATATTGTTCTTTCCGAGCCTGCTCCAGAAGACAACTGGGTAGAGAAAAAGGATGTAAACGATAAAGAAGGCGACGGATTCTTGGGATTCGTTCACCAAGCAGTTATTGATCAGTATTTATCGAAGCATGCAGAGCCAGAAGAAATTGAATTCTACTTCTGTGGACCACCCTTGATGAACGCAGCCGTTCTTAAAATGGTTGACGATTGGGGAGTACCTCCAGAGAATGTGAGTTTTGACGACTTCGGTGGTTAAGAAAATAAAAAAAAGCGGCTTTCGGGCCGCTTTTTTTATGCTTTGTTTTTAATTAAGATAGTTCTTAAAAGCCCATCTAGGCTTGACCTTTTTTAAAGCCACTAAAAAGAAGGTAGATTCTACTAATAATAAAGCCAATTAAGCCATAAAGAGTAGTAATCATAGAAACTTCTAGTCCCCCCATTAACATAGCAGTGGAAATAGTGCCCATTCCTTCAATCGCTATAAAAGCCGAGTAAAGGCCAATTAGCTGCCCTAAAATACCCAAAGCTAAGGCAAGCAGTCCGAACTCGCGTACCGCTATTTCCGTGGCCTTACCACGTTGGTGTAAAATTATAGCTACAAACATTCCGATTTGTGCCAAGCTAATGAGGCTCATAAATAAGGTACCTCCTCTTTGAAATAATTCAAACATAATTTGTGATTTTTGATTCATTCAAAGCACATCAATTTATGTAATCTTCGCCAATTTAAAACCCGACGTTAAGCGGTTAAAACCGGCCATTACTTGCTGCGAGCGGAAATTCAACGCATCTTTGAAGCGTGAAAGTACTAAAACGAATTTCATTTTGGTTATTGGCCTTATTGGTAATGACCTTTATTTATAGCAGTCTTTTAGGGGGCTTTTCGGGAGCACTAACCTTAGCAACTTTATTGCTTCCTGGCGCAGCGATTATGTCTCTTGGATTGCGTTATTGGCATCGCAGTAAAAGTAAATGGCGTTGGTTGCATTTAGTTTACTTATTGCTTTTCACACTGTACGTAGAATGGTTAGGAATGCTAATTGCCTACTGGTTGGTATTTGAACTGCAATTTCAAGCTATGCCCAAGGTTTTGGTAAATCCCGTTTTCCTATGGCTTTATATGATGTTTTTTACCCTTTTGGAAGATCGGATTTTCAAGAAGGAGGAGCGCTTATCAAATGACGATTCTACCGCAGCCATTTGGTTTGAGATTGTCTCTGATCGTAAGCGACAGCAAATTAACCTGCGGGACTTGCTTTATATTGAAAGCTCCAATGAACAGATTGTTCTATATCTCTCGGAGAAAAGCCTAAACAGCAGAGAACGCATCTCGCAAATAGCGGAGAGATTACCGGAGGGATTTTTACGAATCCATCGATCTTATATAGTTAATGTGAAATGGATCGAGGCCTATACTAACGGAAGTATCACCATAAAAGACCAGGATTTACCCATTAGCCGTAAGTATAAGGACGAAGTAGAAAGGTATTTAGCAGAGAATAGGCTTTTCTAAAGGCAGCTTAATATTGAAGTCCCTTGCTTAAATCATAACGATAAATATCCTGAACACTTTCCGCTTCATTTATATTGATTTGCTCTTTTACTTCCCCCGTAGCAATATCGAAAACCCAGCCGTGTAAACTTAGTTTCTGTCCATCTTCCCAGGCTTGTTGCACAATACTTGTTTTCGCCAAATTATGCACCTGTTCTTGAACATTAAGCTCTACCAGTTTGGAGATTTTGGCTTCGTTATTTTCGATGGCATCTATTTCTGCGGTATTAAAGCGATATACGTCCTTTATGTTGCGCAACCATTTATTCATTAGGCCCAAATTGGTGTGCTCAAAGGCAGATATGATACCATGACAATCGTAGTGGCCACAAACTATGATATGTTCTACTTTTAAAGTACTAACGGCATATTGTAAAACTGAAAGAAGATTTAAATCGGTATGCACTACCAGGTTGGCAATATTCTGGTGCACGTACATTTCCCCCGGTTCCGTATCGGTAATTTGCGTTGCAGGAACGCGGCTATCACTGCAGCCTATCCATAAAAACTTGGGCTTTCGCGAAGCGGCTAAATCCTTAAAATAATTAGGATTCTTTTCGCTTTGCTCTTCCGTCCACGCTTTATTTTGCAAGATCAGTTTGTCGTAATTATCCATGGTAACCGGTTTTATTTTAAGCCTTCAATGCTTAGGTTAATATTTCTTTCAGCGGCGGTAATATAAAAATCGTCAATTAGCTCGCGTATATCCTTATCAATAAACTCGGCGCGTTTAGCATCAATATGTACGACGGCGCCCTCCGGTATTTTTCCGAAGTATTCTAAAAGCAAGGCTTTATTTAAAAAGCTCACATCCTTATTTAAACGAATTAGATAGTTACCTTCTTTTTCAACCATACGAATGGCACGGTGGAAATTGGTTTTCACTACATAAAAAAGCCCCACCGCCATTCCAATGGCAATTCCGATTAATAGATCCGTGAAAAGAATAGCAAATAGGGTAACGATAAAGGGAATAAACTGCGACCAGCCTTTGGCATACATAGCTTTTATAAGCTCGGGCTTGATGAGTTTGTAACCAACCATTAATAGAATAGAAGCGAGGGCAGCTAAGGGAATGTAGTTGAGAATGGTTCCGAGGAAAATTATGCTTAGGGCGATCCAGAAACCATGTAAGATAGCGGAAAGCTTAGTTCTGCCGCCCGAATTTACATTAGCGGAAGAACGCACTATTACCGCGGTTACCGGTAAGCCACCAATCAGTCCTGAAACAATATTACCGAGACCTTGGGCTTTTAATTCACGGTTGGCGGGTGTTACTCTTTTCAGGGGATCTATTCGATCGGCCGCTTCGATACTTAATAATGTTTCGATACTAGCCACAATAGCGATGGTAAAAGCAATAATATAAATATCGGTATTAGTAATTTGGGACCAATCCGGCATTTTAAACTGCCCATAGAAGTCGCTGAAATTGGTATTTATGGGAATGTTCACTAAATGTTTCCCCGAAAGGGCGAGATTAGGGAAATATTGGCTGAATAAGGCATTTAAGCCAGCGCCACTAAGCACCGCAAATAAGGCAGGAGGGATGATTTTAATGATTTTCATCTTGTTAAAATAGGCTCTTTCAAAAAGGATGAGCAGGCTTAGTGCCAGTCCAGCTATGATTACCGCTCCCGCTGAAGGATTTTGAATAGCGAGAATAATCTCACTGAAAGTATTTTGATCATCAGACTGAAAGAAGGATTCCTCACCTTCAAATTCATCATCATAGCCAAAAGCATGGGGAATTTGCTTTAAGATTAGAATCAAGCCGATGGCGGAGAGCATGCCTTTGATAACCGCATTAGGAAAATAGTAACCAATAAGGCCGGCTTTTATATAACCGAGAATAATCTGAAAAACCCCGGCAATAACAACGGCTAGCAAAAAGGCATTAAAAGTGGGTAGGGTAGTGATGGCGTTTAATACGATGGCCGTTAACCCCGCGGCAGGACCACTAACGCTAAGGGACGAACCACTTAAAGACCCTACAAC
>JAGYKI010000042.1 GCA_018401735.1 Schleiferiaceae bacterium | reverse complement strand
TAGTTCGAACCTGAGTTCAATGTAAAATTAGGCCTCAGACCTTTTGAGGGAAAAATACCACCCCTCATTATAAGGCATTTATCCCCCAAAGGGTCGTTCTTGAATTATTTCTAAAATTCAATGGATAAATGGAGTTTGATTTTAAGTGTTTTGCCCTTTTCACAATAATTCAGGCCCCAATGGTAACTGAGCATTTCGATCTAATTATTGCTGGCGCCGGTCCGGCCGTTGCCACTTGCGCAATGGCCTTAGAAAAAAGCGGTTTACGCATTGTAGTAATCGATAGATACAATTTCCCTCGCAACAAAATTTGTGGGGACTTTGTTGCGGCTAAGGGCATACGCGAATTGGTCTCCGTTAAACCACAATTGCAAGATCGCTTAGCTAAATATCCGCGCAAAGTGATCAATACTAAAACTCACTTTTATGTTAATGATTGAGATCCCCTAAACTTTAATTGGGTATTAAAATCATTTTCTATCGAGATGCGGGCCCGCTGGGCCTTTCAGCCTGCGCATTAACAGTGAAATGGTACTTTAATTTGAGGAATCGTTAATGCTGACATAGAGGTTTGAAATAGAAATTTATAGATGCTTACAGAAGCAATCTAAAAGCAAAGCGTTCTAAATCTAAAGACCCGCTGCACTACAACCGAATTTCCCTTCCTCAACAATTCCTTTCCCCCAATTACAATCGAAATTCTCCTCGAATCCCTCCCTCCCCTCCGAAGCCCAAGCCTTCCGTCAATTGAAAAACCTACTAAATACTCACTACTAAATACTAATTACTATTTCCGACCTTTACCGCTTCTTCCAATCTTAGCAAAAGCAAGCCCAGCCATGTTTGTAAACAGAAATTATAGCCTTTTCCGCACCTTTGCCTGGTCGTACAAGCCCTTTTTATGGGGCTTTATTTATGCCTTACTCATTGGTAGTTTGGGATATTTCAGCCAGCAAAGCCTGAGCTTTCCATGGGAACCCCTCAGTGTTATTGGTATTGCCGTAGCCTTTTACCTCGGCTTTAAAAACAATAGTTCCTACGATCGTACATGGGAAGCGCGCAAAATTTGGGGCTCAATAGTAAACAACAGTCGTAGTTTTGGTGCCGCCGTTTGCAGTTTTGTGCAGGGCGAAAAAGAAGAAGAGTATAAGAAAGAACTCATTTACCGTCATATTGCTTGGATGACCGCTCTGCGCCATCAATTACGCCTTAGTCAGCCTTGGGAGCATACCGATGAACGCCTAAATAAATTGTACAATCCTACCATCTGTGAAGACTACACTAATAAGCTCGATAAAGAATTAGCCCAATACCTCAGCGCAGAAGAAGTAGCCACTTACGACCAACATAGCAATAGAGCCACTCAAATTTTAAAAAGGCAAAATGTCCGCCTGCAAGAATTGCGCGACCAAAATCTTTTTGAAGATTTTCGCCACATGGAATTCTTTCATATTCTCGATAAGCTTTATGCTGATCAAGGCATGGCCGAGCGCATCAAAAACTTCCCTTTTCCGCGGCAGTATGCCTCTACCGCCTTGTGGCTCACCCTTGTTTTTTGCGCCTTTTTACCCTTCGGCCTACTGGATGTTTTTAGCGAAACTAGCAGCATTTGGGTTTTAGTCCTCTGCGCCTTTGTTTCGGGATTAATTACCTGGATTTTCTTTTTGATGGAGAAAATTGGCGATTATTCTGAAAACCCTTTTGAAGGTACTTATAATGACGTACCCATCACCTCCATTGCCCGCGGCATAGAAATCGACCTGCGGGAAATGATCAACGATACCAACATTCCGCTCAAATTTGAAGCAGAAAACGGTTTCTTAATGTAAACTTATGCTGCTCAGCGACTTTATTTACTACCTCGATTTGCTTGGGACTTTTGTCTTTGCCATTAGCGGCGTTCTGCTAGCGGTAGAAAAGCGCTTCGATGTGGTAGGCGCTTTCATTATTGGCTTTGTAACCGCTCTGGGCGGTGGCACTACGCGCGATATTCTTATCGGGGCCAGTCCTGTTGCTTGGATGCAAGACCTCAATTACCTCTTTTGCATTCCCGTTGCCATGCTCTGCACCTACCTCTTTTACGATCAAATTTTAAAACTACGTCGCAGCCTCTTTTTATTCGACGCCATCGGTATCGGCATCTTTACCATTCTCGGCATCCAAAAAGTATTAAGCCTCGGTTTATCACCCATAATCGCCCTTATTATGGGCATTGTTTCAGCGGTCTTTGGCGGCATTGTGCGCGATGTCTTAACCAACGAAGTGCCCCTGATCTTCCGCAAGGAAATTTACGCTTCGGCCTGCCTTATTGGAGGCTTGAGTTTTTTACTACTCAGCAAAACCGCACTATCACCGGCCTTAATCACTTTCATGGCGGTTATTCTCGTTATTTTCATTCGCATTTTAGCCGTGCGCAATAAATGGGAAACTCCCTTTCGACCCAAAGGTAGTCAAGGTCTATAGCCTATTTTTTCGCTTTCGCTAGATGCGCTCGAATAAACATCTCCCCTAAGGAAAATATTTAGCCACCAAATAACCCGTCTCCTTCACGAAGCTTACTAAGCTGAGTTCGACCTAAAATTATGTATTTTAGCTTCGAACCCTAAGTTCAAAGCCAAGCACTTTAAAAATTAGAATGTAACAAACACAATTATGGCAATTCTCAACAAACTAAAGTGGATTTTTGGCTTACTCTTAGTCTTCCTCATTATCTTGGCAACCAACCTTATCGATCGCGATAACTTTCTGCGGATAAAAGATAGCACTGCGAGCATTTATGAAGATCGTTTAATTGCCAAAAGCATTATTTACGATATAACCAAACACGTTCACCGCAAGGAAATTGCCCTTATAAAGGCCGATAGCAGTTTCTACCAGCAGGAAAACCAAGCCACTAACCGTCTTATTGAAGAGGCTCTAGCCCAGTTCACTAGCACCAAGCTTACTAGCAAAGAAGCTTTAATTTTTAAAGACTTAAAACTTAGTCTTGCCGAATTGCAGGCGAAGGAAGCGACGCTAGTGCAGGACGCCGAAAAGAACTATACAAGCCACTTACTTCAAATTCAGGAAATCGAAGCGGAGTTAAATGCCCTTGCGGCGATTCAGCTTGAAGAAGGGAAAAGACTGGTTTTAATTAGTCAAAAGGCCATGAATAGCATCGAGCTTTTTACCCAAATGGAAATTTATGTCCTATTAGGATTGGCGATACTGGTGCAAATCTTAATTATGTACAAGCCCAAAACTGACGCTTATCGTGGTTAGGGACCGAAACTATTACTGAAAAACTCCTTTATGGCGGAACGCATCTACCGTAAGGGAGCCAACCTGTGTACAATTTAAACGTTAGGCTAATAGAACCATTTGGATCCCTACTTTATGCCAAGCATTAAAAATTATTTTGTTTTCGCCTTGCTAATTAGCACCCTTTTTGCCTGCGAAAAAGAAGAGGATAATCAGCCTTCGATAAAAGACAATCAGATTGCCGCCCTACTTTCGAGCCCAGAAATGCTAAACCTTAACAACTATCTTTTAAAGATAGAAAGCGACATTTGGCGAAACTTTATGCCGCCCATTGATAGCAATGGCAGTGCCCTCATGGCGCAAGTTGTTTTAAGCGAACGCAACCAAAGAACCCTCAATAATAGTGTACAGTTGGAAAAAGTGTACCTCATCAATCAGAATGAACTTTGGTCTAAAACTTTCGATAGTAGCGATTCTTCCAGCCCCTACCAAGTAAGTGGCATGGTGCGCAATGGCCCCACTTGGGGACCGAATATTAAGGTAGATCTGGTGTGCGAATTTTCCTTTGGAGGACAAACTTATCGCCTGTTGGCGAAGGATCAAGATATTTATGCTACTTACTAGACCCCATTCTAAGTATTGCTCTATCTACTAAAAAACCTTCATCTTCAAAGGCTTTGGTGGGCGCTTGATAGTCCCGCTTTGTTAGCGCTGCCCTTAGCTACTTCTTACTTTTTCGATGCGAAGCACCGCAGGCAAATGCAGGAGGTTTTGCGCGACTTAGATGCTGATGGCGAAAGGATTAATAGTTATTTCGAAAAGCTCGGACCAATGCCCATGGGGCGGTATTTCGAGCAACTCATTTTCTTCGCCATTCAACACGACTCGGAGTACGAGCTATTGGAAGAAAACCGACAGATTTTTGATGGGAAAATTACTCGGGGCGAGCTTGATTTAATTTTGCATAACCATCGTTCGGGTGCCATAGAACACTGGGAAATTGCCCTTAAGTTTTACCTGCAAATACAAAATAATAGTCAGCCTGAATACATGTTAGGACCTAGTACGCGCGATAATTTGGGCAAGAAGTTGGAGAAGCTTTTAGGGGCGCAAATTCCCCTTTCGCAAATCGATGAAATTCAAAAAGATTATCCCGCCATAGAGCCAAAACTGATGGTAAAAGGCATCTTCTTTTACCCCTGGCAGCAAAACTGGAGCTTAAGCGAAGGGGTTAGCACTGATCACCTCAAAGGGGCTTGGCTTTCGCTAGAAACGCTCGCCAGTATTAGTGATTCTTCGGGAAAATGGCTTTTGCGTAAAAAACCCAGTTGGATTGGTGGTTTGCAGTTTAGCAACGATAAATTCTTGCAAAGTATCACCGAAATCGCCGCTCAATGTTCGGTTGCCTTCGCCGAAAAAAAAGGACCACAGTTTATTAGTCGCTTTAAGCTTTTGGATGGGATTTGGCTGGAGGAAAGTTATTTTTTTGTTTGCCCAGATAAATGGCCAGAGAATCAGGAGTGAGCAAGAGTATAGAGCATATAGCGTATAAAAAATATTACTACTGTATAAACTTTTGATCAAGGCTCCAATTCCTCATCCTTAAAACCTTCAAACCTTCAAAACCGCAAATCCCCTCCTTAACGAAATCCAATCTGTGACCATCCGCTAAATCGGCTTAAATCCGCGTTTAAAAAAATGTGCAAACCAATATTCTACTAAATTGCCAAAAATCGAGATGTCGCACCTACAGCGCTTGGCTTCCTGACCATTGAATGTTACTATCGAGATGTCGCACCTCTGGTGCTTATAGGTACTCCTAGCATTCAAACCTTCAAACCTTCAAAAACGCAAATCCCCTCCATAACGAAATCCCTCTCGGCTCTCGGCTCTCGGTTCTCGCTTCTCTAACGAAATCCCTCTCGGTTCTCGGCTCTTGATTCTCGGTTCTCCAAAACCTCTCCCGTCTCTCGTCTCTTTGTCTCTCGTCTTTAACCAACCCACCTCAATTTTCCTTAGTTTTGGAATCTCATTATGAGCTCCAAAAAAACCCTCCATATTCTACCCGCCGGTGGCTTCTCCCATGAAGTAGCGGCTTTAGCCCTCGCCTGTGATTTTAGCGATAGTTGCTATTATGATGATTATAAACAAAAGGCCGGAATAAAGTCTCCCTCAGAATTAAAAGTGGGAGCGCAACTGGCTCTCGCCATTGGCTCATCCCAAGAAAGAAAAAAAATTTACGCTTCTCTTAAAGGGGATTATCAATTTCCTTCCCTTATCCATCCTACCGCCTTATTAATGAGTCCCGAAACGATTCGGATGGGCTGCGGAGCGATTATTTGCGCGGGCAGCATCTTAACCACCAATATCAGTCTGGGCGATTTTGTAATCATTAACCTGCATTCTAGTATTGGTCACGATTGTGTATTGGGTGATTTTGTCTCCCTCATGCCTGGCGCCCGTTTAAGTGGCGGAGTTATTTTAGAAGACGAGGTTTACGTGGGTACCAATGCTAGCATTTTACCGGGCTTACGCATTGGAAAAGGTGCCACCATTGGCGCGGGTGCGGTGGTTACTAAAAATGTAGCGCCTCATACTACCGTAGTTGGTATCCCCGCAAAGGAAATTGTTCGCTAAGTCAATCCATCATCCCTGCGTTCCTCGATCATTCGCGCTTCCTCATCCTCCATCGCCAAAGCACGCCGTTTTAATCCCGCAATGGAAGCATTGAGCTCAAAGCCGATAATCAATACCAAAGCATTGAGGTAAATCCAAAGTAAGATAACCATTAAGGTACCAATACTGCCATAGAGTTTATTGTACTGATTGAAATTGGCGACATAAAAACTAAAGCCCCAAGAAGAAACCACAATCAATACTGTCGCTAAAATTGCTCCCGGCGAAATAAAACGCCAAGCGCGATTACCCGAAGGACCATAATTGTAAAGAAGGACAATACCAATAAAAACCTGCAGCAAAAGCAAGGTATAGCGCGTAAATTCTACCGCAAAAGAAGAAATTACCTCCAAACCAAAAAAGGAGAGTAAGCCGTTTAAAACATCGGAACTAAAAATGATTATGATAATCCCAATAATAAAGTTTATGCTTAATACAATGGTTAATCCAAAAGATACCAACAGCTGCTGCCAAAAATTTCTACTTTCTATCTGATGTATCGTCTGATTGAAATTGCTGATAATCGCACTAATACCATTGGTGGAAAAGATAAGGGCTAAGAAAAAACCCACCGACAATAAGCCTCCCCTTTTATTGCTAAGAACATCATTAATCGTACTAAAGGTGGCGTCATAGGTATCGGGCGGTAAAATCCGCTGAAAAATCGCGTAAATCTCTTGCTCTAAAGAGGCTACTGGAAAAAATGGAATTAGGGTGAAAAAGAAAATAATCCCCGGAAAAAGTGCCAGAAAAAAAGAGTAAGCAATCGATCCTGCGCGATTAGTTACGCTGCCTTCCACTATCCCTTCGTAAAAAAAGCTGGTCACATCATAAAGGCTTAGACCATCAAAGAGAGGCAGTACAATTTTCTTGCTTGCCCGCGTCACGCGACCCCAACTTTTAAGTAATCGTCTTTTAATCCACATGGCTCATAATTAATCAAAGGTAAATTAGAATACCGCTATTTCGTACACTTAAGGTTTAAATAGCATGGTATTAATACCTTAATTATCTATTGTTTGGCATCTCCCGCAAGGGAAAAATTAAAGCTTAGATTTTAAACTCATATCCAATCCTTTTACCGAATGGGTTAAAGCGCCCACCGAAATAAAATCCACCCCCGTTTCGGCGTAAGCGCGCAAAGTTTGCTCGTTAATACCGCCCGATGATTCGGTTTCCAATCGTCTATTTACCAATTGCACCGCCTTTAAAGTATCTGCTACGCTAAAATTATCGAACATCACCCTTTGCACCCCCGTACAGGCTAGTAACTCTTCAATCTCCTCAAAGTTCCGCGTTTCCACTTCAATGGGAATGCTTAACTTATTTTCGGCTAAATACTCCTTGGCCTTGCTCACCGCAGCACTAACTCCACCGGCAAAATCGACGTGATTATCTTTCAGCATTACCATGTCGTACAAACCAAATCGGTGATTGTGACCGCCACCCATTAAAACCGCTTCCTTTTCGATAATTCGGAGATTGGGCGTGGTTTTACGGGTATCTAACAAGCGACAGCTGGTATGACTAATCAGCTGCACCAACGAATGGGTATAGGTAGCAATGCCACTCATGCGCTGCATTAAATTTAAAGCAATGCGCTCGCCCTGCAGCATGGCGCGGATAGGACCAGCAATATAAAAAGCAATATCGCCCTTCTTTACCTTGGCTCCATCGTCCAGTAATTTCTCAAACTGGATGGCGGGATTTACTTCGTTAAAAACGGCTCGGGCTACTTCAACTCCCGCCAAAATACCGTCTTCTTTTACTATTAACTGCATCTGCCCCTGAGCGCTGGCAGGAATAGCACAATTGGAACTATGATCGCCACTACCAATGTCTTCGGCAAGGGCTTGTTTTATAATCTGCCGGTATGGGTTTTCCATCGTGTCATTTTAAATTAAGCTTTCAAAAGCGGTAAACTTTGCTTTACCTTTCGGTAGATGCCTATCCATTTTTTTGGAGCAATCCTCTAATATTCATCTTCCCTTTACTCAATATCCCGTAAAAAACAATAAAAATTAAATTACCGAGAATCAAGCTCCAAAGCATAGGTAAAGCTAAATATTTTAGAATCGCGATAAGCGATAATACGATTAAGAAATAAACCAAAGTGCGGTAAAAAACGGGGCCAAAAGGACTAATCTTATAAAAGCGTTTCACCAAATAATACTTGATGAAGTTAAAAGTGCCAATCGCTAGCAGACTGGCCGCCGCCGCTCCGCTGATGCCATAAATAGGAATAAAAAGATAGTTCGATGCAATGGTGAAAACTATAAGAAAGAGGCCACTGTAAAAATTATAACGCTGCTTATTGGAGATGGTTAGGATTAGTCCATTGGCGCCGGTTGCACCAGCCAACACTTGCGTTAAACCTACCAGAAATACCACCATAGAGGCACCCGGATCTTGATACTTAGGCGGTAGAAGTGCTAAAGCCACCTCCACATTAATCCAAATAAGCAAAAACAAGGCACTGGTTATAAGCAACTGGGCCTGAGCACTTTTGCGATACAACTTTTCAATTTCCTTTAAATTGTTATCGGCCCAAGCTTTGGCAATAAAAGGACGCAAGGAAACTAAAATGGCATTTACGGGCACCGCTACTACACTGCCTATAAAAAAGGCAATGCGGTAAAAAGCCACCGGTGCATCGCCCAACATTTGGCTAATCATCAAAACATCCAGACTATTTACTAGTAAAATAGATCCGCTGGCCAGCATGATAAAAAGTCCATAAGAAAGAATATCCTTTATATCCAGCGCATCAAAGCGCAGACTTAAAGCAGGAATTTTAGGCAGTGCATATCCTATAACAAGTAAAAGCTGCAAGGCATAAGCCCAGCCGAGAATAACATAAAACTGTTCGCCACCATCGTCTTGAAAATAAGTCCATGCCAAAGCCACAACAATAATAATACGACGGTACACATTCTTCAGAAATTGCGGGAATATCACCAAGCGGTAATGCTGGCTAAGACTGGCAAAGACTTCAAAAAGCCCCATTCCGAGGGTAATCAATAAACCCATCGCCAAACGCTGCCCATCCACATGGCCCCAGTGGTAATAAGCAAAAGCGCCGATCAATAATAAAATACTGCTGGCAATATTTAAAAGGAGAGCAAGACTAAAAAACTGCTTCTGCTGTAAAGCGCTAAAACGCGGAAAGTAGGTAACCAAACTAACAGGAACCCCCAAATGACTAAAAGTGCTAAAAATGGTAGCCACCGCAAGCAGCGTGTTTACCTGTCCCATAAATTCGGGATTATCGGCAAAAACCTGCGGAAAGAGGATAAGTGTATTAAAAGCGCCAATTCCTACTCCGAGGTAAGCATTAATACTATTAAAAAAACTTTGCTTGGCTACTATTCCCATCTATTCTTAAGCAATCCATTTGCGCAACATACTTAAACGCCATACTAAACGGGCATGACGATTATCGCCTGCTTGATACTCCTGCACCACCTTCTTCACTGCCGCTTCATCTAAAAAATGCAGCGGGCGCGCTAATAAATCGTCCACCAAATGCTTCATTCCACCGCGCAGCCATTTGCTTTCCCCGGGAGTAACAAAACCTTTTTTATCCTTGCGGTCAATAATTTCCGGAGGCATAATTCCACGCATGGCTTCGCGTAATACTTTTTTACTCCAGCCTTGCTGCAATTTTAATTCGTCGGGTAAACTAAAACTGTATTCTACCAAGCGATGATCGAGAAAGGGTACGCGCGATTCGATGGAAAAGGCCATAGAATTGCGATCTTCATTATGTAAAAGCGACGGCAATGAGCTTCGCATGCTTAATTGATATAAAAACTGATTGAGGCGACTGCCGCCCTCCGGTTGCCAAAGGGTCGGTGCTTGCGCTACTTCTCTACCCATAAATGGATGATACTTGCGATATTCTAAGCCATACATCTGCTCTTCCGAGCTTACCGCCGCTACCAACGACTTGGCATAAGTTGCTATATGAGCCCCCATGCTGCGGGGACGTAATTTTTGAAAAGCTTCCAACTCGCTAATAAATCCGCCTATTTGACCCTTCTTTAATTTCCCCGCGGCCAGCCGGTAAAAAGAATGATCGTAACCCGCTAAATACTCATCCGCACCTTGTCCATCTAAAAGCACCTTCATGCCTTGAGACTTAGCTAATTTCATCACGAAGTACTGCGATAAAGGCGAAGAGCCGGCGGGCGGAACTTCAAAATGATCGAAAAAATTCTCAAACTGCTCTAGTAACTCATCTCCCTTAGGGTAATAATCATGCGCTTTTAAACTCGGGTAATCGCGATGCACCATACTGGCCCAAGGCCGCTCGTCTACCTCATCTTTACCTCCATAATAAATGGTAAAGGTCTTAAAATCCAATTGTGGGTAAAGTTGTCCTATGCTGCTGCAGATGGCCGAGCTATCTAAACCTCCCGACAAGCAAGCCCCAACTGGGGTATCCGCGCGCATGTGTAATTTTACGCTATCCATAAAGAGGCTTTTGAATTCCTCTTTGGCTTCTGCCGCGCTAATATTATTTTGTTTTAAAGAAAGATCCCAATAACGTTCTAGCCTGATTTTCCCTTTTTGATAAATTAAATTATGCGCTTCCGGTAAAGCCGAGATGCCGCTGTAAAAAGTTTCATCCTGATAAGTAAGCCATCCCAATTGCAAATAGCGCAAGAGATGGTTTTCATTATATTCTTCGCGATGAAGCGGACTTAATTTTAGCGCGCGATATTCCGAAGCGAAATAAAATTGCTCGCCCAGGTTCTGAAAGTAAAAAGGCTTAATCCCAAAGCGGTCGCGACTGCAAAAAAGTTTCTGTTCCTTCTCATCCCAAATAGCAAAGGCCCACATGCCCATAAAATGCTGCACACAGTCTTCGCCCCAATATTTATAAGCGGCACAAATAACTTCGGTATCCGAGCTGCTGCTGAAGCTGAAGCCCGCATTTAATAAGGTTTCTTTTAATTCAAGATAATTATAAACTTCGCCATTGAAGCTTATACTAACATCCTGATAATGAAAAGGCTGATGCGACGCCTCACTTAAATCGATAATGCTTAGGCGATTATGACCCAAAACTAGCGAACCATTTTGCCAATGGCCACTGTAATCAGGACCGCGATGCTCCATGCTTTTAAGCATGCTAGTAATTTGCTCCTTTTGCCTGTCTTTGCTAGTAATGCGTGGGTCTATAAAACCAGCGATTCCGCACATGAAAATTGAATTTGAGCAAAGATAGCTTATCGAGAGTATTTAGTAGTACTAAGTACTAAGTACTCTCGTCTCTAGTCTTTATGACAACCATTCAAACATCCCAACTTCAAACCTTCAAAACCGCAAATCCCCTCCTTAAACGCAATCCCTCTCGGTTCTTGGTTCTTGGTTCTCACCACAATCCAAGCGCCGTCAGCGCGACATCTCGATAATACCTCACAAACCCAACCCAATCCAAGCGCCGTAGGTGCGACATCTCGATAATACCCCCTTCAATTAAAATTCGAAATTATTACCCTACCGAAAACCAACCTGCTACCATCCGCTCA
>JAGYKI010000041.1 GCA_018401735.1 Schleiferiaceae bacterium | reverse complement strand
AATGGATTTTCCAATAAAATTGAAAATCAGAGGCCATGATTTTTAGTCGAAATCACGTTAACCAATAAAAAATAAAAATTGAGTAGCGATTTCTACACCTTGTCCATTTTGCCGAATGCGGGGATAATCATTAAAATTTGTCGCGCTTATACCAATAGCGAGGAAGATTTTAAAGACTATTATCAAGAGGTGTGCTTGCAAATTTGGAAGAGTCGCGCCAACTTTAAACAGCAGTCGGAATGGTCTACCTGGATTTACCGCTTGACCCTAAATGTTTGTCTTACTTTATTGAAGAAGGATAAAAAATCGCCATCGGTTGCGCTTTCTGACGCACAAGTGTTAGATAGGCCCGAGGAAATTAACACAGGATTTTCCGATCAATCGCTCGCTCAACTTTATTCCGCTATTAAGCAATTATCAGAAATCGATAGGGCGGTCATACTCTTATATTTAGAGGAGAAGTCTTATCAAGAAATCTCGGAGATTATTGGTACCAATCCCAATAATATCGGTGTGCGCATTAAACGAATTAAAGAACGATTAAAAAAAATACTCGATGGAAAAATCGATTGAAAATATCTGGAAAGAAGGCTTTTTAAAAAATGAAGCCCTTGTAGCTCCGCAAGTAAATAACCTCTACACCAAGAAGTCAGTCCACTTGATTGATCGCTTTAAAAAGATGTTTGCCTCCAATATCCGCTGGATCATAGCGGGTAGCTTGGCTCTGTTAGTGGCCGCTTATTTTGCAGGGGCCATTCTAGCCGGACTGTTACAATTCCTGATGATGAGCTATGTGGCCTACACCGCCTACCATGAACTAAAGGCACTTGAAGAAATTGATAAAGGTGAAAACAGTTTTCGTTATTTACAGACCTTTAAAGCTTGGATAGAAAACTCTATCGAACGTTATGGCAGAATGTATCGGGTGGTATACCCAGGGCTTATTCTGATCTTTTATTTTGGCTTATGGTTCTCAGATTTACTGGGCAGTTTACGTCTCAAAGTTGCTGAGAGCAACGATAATTTAATTTTCGGAATGCATCTCTACACCACCCTATTCGTCTTGGTTTTCGCCCTTATCATGAGCATCTTCAGTAAAGCCATTCACCGCAAAGATGTAAAGCTAATGTACGGTGGCATACTCCACAAACTAGATGTTGCTCTTGCCGATATGAAGGATTTAAGCCAGAAGCAATAAACTTTCTGCACATCGCTTTAAAGCTTAAGCAGCCTAATCCGGTTGCCTTCTAAAAACACAAAGTGCCCTTCTTGGCTTTTCTCTCCGCGGAGTATTTGCTGGAAGGGTGCTTGTAATTTTTGAGGCACCTCGATTACTACCACATCAAAATAGAGGTAACAGCTATCGTTAATCGCTTGAAAAGTACCATTCATAGCCGCTTCACTACTATCTAAATCGTGATAATACCGCTTAGCATCGAGAAACAATCTAACCTCAGTAGAATCTGCCACTTTGGTTTTAGAAAGCACCTCTACTAATCGAAACTCATATTCAGTACCATCGGAAAGGGCCGACTCTAATTTAGTTTCCTCCACTTTTAATTGATAGTGATAACCCCAAGCAAAGTCGAAGCCTTCTATAAACTCTACCGCCGAGTTGGGTGAGCTAAGGCAGAGCCTTTTAAAGTGCTCGTAATTTTGAAAGACTAAATAGGGTTCTACTAGGATTTCTTTTACACAAGTTACCTGACCTTTTGCCAAAATTGCTAGAACACTAAATAAAAGTACGAAGACCTGTCTCAACTTTGAAGATGTCAAATTATTCTTTTGCTAAGAGTGCCTCAATTAACTCTTTACATAAAGCATCGATATTATCGTCGGCATTAATAAAATCGGCATCCGCGCTATTACTTAAAAAACCAAGATTGAGCATTATTGCCGGACAATCGACATTTTGTAATACAAAAGAATCAAAATCTGATACATCAGATTGCATATTCACCGAAGCATCTGCATTTAGTTGACTGATAATGGATTCTGCCAAAGCCAAGCTTTCACTTTTATATTTAGAATTCTCGTCAATCATTAGGCTCATTCCCTGCATGCTAGCGTTATTGTGAGCGTCCATGTGAATGGAAATAAACAAATTTGCCTTTAGCGCTTTAGATATCGCGACTCTTTCCTTCAAATCTAGAAACTCATCACTATTGCGAGTAGAGATAATTTTAATGTCAGAGTAAGCCTTAGATACTTCTATCAACCTTTGGGCAAAATTTAGACTAAGATCCTTTTCAATAAGTCCTTTTTCATCCGAAACATAACCTGCATCCTTCCCTCCGTGACCGGGGTCCACTAAAATAAGGAAGGCTTGCTCACTTGGTTTAAAAGAAAAAGTAAGTAACAGAAGAAGTACCAGAAATGTGGCTGCAAGCGTAAGCTTTTTCATATTTTACCATTAGGATTAAAAGGTATTCACAAATTTATCTAAGCCCCGAATTTAAGATTTTTAACGACCGTTCTGGGCCTATCCTTAAAAAATTCAAGTTCCAACAATGGTCGTGCAATTCAATACGTAGATTTCAATGTATTTTCTGTGCTTAAATTGTAGTGTTTTACATCACTGCCAATATGATAAAAGAATCATTAAAGTTCCAGCAATAATCTCATGGCTATTCAAATTGAAACCATGTTAGCAGAAACCGCTTTGGCCTTTCCGCAAACCTCTTGCTTATTGATAGTAAATTACCTCCCCACTCTACTCTATTAACCCAAGGTGATTTTAAGGGTAATATGCAATAGGAAGTCGGTAAAATGGTGGTAGTACACTGTAAAGACTAACGACATCTTTGCCTCAGAAAATGACCTATTAATTTTAATTAATTGCAGATGAAAACCAAAAACAACGCTTTAGCGGCCCTTCTTATATTTTGCGCAACAAACAGTATTGCCGCTCCACAGGGCTTAAAGGAGATTTCCCTAAGGGCAAGTAGCCAAAACGCTTTGGCCTTGCAAATGACCAATGAGAAGAACTCCGAAATTGAAGTAACTATTAAAAATGAAGAGGGTGTAACAGTTCACCAAGAATCTTTTAAGCAAAGTGGCTTGGTGCAAAAACAGTATAACTTAAAGGCGCTACCTGCTGGTAAATACACTATTGTTGTTGGTTTTGATAAAATGCTGAAAGTGCAATCTTTCACTAAAGTAGATGGGGTTATAAAGCTAGCTGAGTCAGCACAACACACTATTTTCCAACCGACTTTTCGCAGGTACTCGCAGTTTATCGATTTAAACATGCTGTGCAATTGGAACGAAAAAGTGTCGCTCAGTATTCACGACAGTGAAGGGCGATTGATTTACTCAGAAATGGTAAAGCCAGAGGGAACCTTGGAAAGGCGATTTAATCTTTCCAATTTAAAGGAAGATTCCTATTCTATTACGGTGGGCATTGAAAATCAAATGGTTAATAAAGAATTTAGTGAATTAATAGAATGGACCCCCACAGTAGCTTATCGCTAAAATATTGCTACTGTGCAGTTAGTATAAAAGGCTGGTCATTGCGATCGGCCTTTTTTTTACTGCTCATCTTTTAAAATCTGGAAAAACTGCTTGCGATATTCGGAAGGACTTTTCTGAGTGATTTCCTTAAACTGCCGGTTAAAGTGAGAGAAATTATTAAAACCGCTTTCAAAGGAAACTTCTGAAACGCTTTGCTGCTCCTCACTCAGTAACTTGCACGCGTGCATAATGCGTATTTCATTTACAAAATGAGTAAAAGTTTTACCCGAGATCCTTTTAAAATAGCGGCAAAAAGAAGGCACCGTCATATTTGCGATATCAGAAATCTCCTCGAGTGAAATACTTTGCTTAAAATGCTTCTGCACATAATCGTAAATCACATTAATACGATCATTATCCGAGTGCTCCACTTCAAAAACATAACCCGCTGCATTAAGCAATTCATATTCTTCGCTTAGCGCGAGATCCTTTAAAACTTTCAGAAGCTCTAAAACCTTGCTAAACTTGTTTTTAGTGACTAGCGCTTCCATTAAAGCCCCTACTTTTGCTTTGGTTTCACCCTTAAAGGAGATGCCTGACTTAGAGAGTTCCAGCAATTGACGAATATCTTGCATCTCCGCAAGCTGAAAGAACTCCGGACCGAAACAATCGGGTTTAAACTGAATTACCGTCTCCGATTCGTTTCCCGTTAAGCGATCCGTAAAACCAGCATGCGGCAGCATGGAGCCAATCATTACTAAATCACCCTCTTGGTAATAGGAAAGATGATGACCAATATGGCGTATTCCATTTCCTCCTTTTACATAAACCAGTTCTACCTCGGGGTGGAAATGCCAGAAGGGTGGCTTTTCTTGAGGAGAAGGATCATTGTAAAACTTTACATTAAAGGAAGTACCAAAGGCAGCACTAACTTTTTCAAAAGCGGGTTTACGGCTTGTTGGCATAAATCAGTATCATTTAGTCTAAGAAAAGTACTTTGCTACATTGATGTGGTTAGATAGCATATTACCTTGTTTTAACACTATATTACCTTTAACTTTATTTTAATCATTAATTTTAAGGTAATTAAGTATCAATTAAACTAACAGCGATTAAAAAAGTTCGAGAGAAAGCCAAGCCAAAATGCTAAAAAACCTAGTGCCAAAGCACAAAGCTATTTTCTCTAGAAAAAATAACTCAAACCTAGGTTGACCGAGCTAAGACTGAAATCTAAAACCAAGTCTCCCGAACGCCGGCTATTTTCTTCCTCATTGCTCAAATTCGTAGAGATAGAATAGTTATAATATACACTACCGAAGGAAGCCGTAAGACCCAAATTACGATTAACAAAATAAATAAGCCCGCTATTTAAAGAAATAAAGAATCTATCACTTCTGAATTGAGATTCATCTACACTAGGCTCATCTATCTGGGAAGTACGCCGAGTGTAAACCCTATCCAAACTAGCGTTAGAATAAGACAAACTACCGTTTAAATAGAAATTCAAATTCCTACTTATATCAAAGTAATAGCGAGAGAATAGTCCTGCGCCATAAGTTGTTGTCGTTAATTTAGAAGTAGTAGACTGATAACCCAGCGCAACATTATTTCCCGTAGTTAAGTCCTCTTCGTAGTCGAAATTAAGGAAAGTACCAAGCGAAACTTTATCTGCTACGAAATGCTGAAAAGAAGGAGATATACGAAAACTAAAATTTTGGGAATCACTATTATAGCCTGGCACGGATGACAAATCGTTTCCGATATTCATTCTCAAGGACCCGCCAATGGAATTGCTTCCCTTTTGAGTTTGACCATATGCAAAGTGCGCAGTAAAAAAGGAGAGCGAAAACCAGAATAAGTACTTCATGAATAAATAATTTATGTGTTTATCAATTTAATTTAGATCGCAAAAGGCAAGGCAAATACTAGACCAAAAATAATTAGGAATGGTAAAAAATACAGATAATTGAAGATAATAATTCTCCTTAATTCGTTCTTAGGAAAATCTTCCAAATCGTTTAAAGATTTTTGGATAACAAAAAATCCGCCCAATATATGCGAAGACTATCGCAAATACTAGACGGACAACTAAGCTTCTTAAAAAAAAACCAAATGAGTAAGGCAAAATAATACCTTAAACTGGTCTTAATGCAAGTATTAGTCTATCAGTAATTTAACTCTGTTCTCACCCGCTGGCGTGCGAACAACTGCTACATAAAGGCCCCTTGGCAAATGCGCCACATTTAAAGTAGTAGTATTACTATTAGGCTTATCCTCCAAAACCTGATTTCCCATCAAATCGTAGAGTGAAATCCTTTGGATAATTTCGGAATCTGCACTGATGGTAAAATAATCCTTAGCAGGATTTGGGAAAGCTTTTAGCTGATCAGTAGATTTCAAATCCTCTAAACCAACCGTTCCATTAGCATTTGTCTGAATGATGTCATCAATGTAAAATGTAGAAGTTGGAGAGGCATTTCCCACTACTCCATAGCCGTACATAAAAGTTATCACATTATAAACGGGAGGATCTCCAGCGAAATCCCAAGTATAAGTAGCCCAAGCACCTGAAACCGTGGTTACTACATCTTTTTCATTAGCGGCGCCCGAGGTAGTACTTTCTACTTTTAGTTTAAGAGTTGAGCCTACAGGCGCATCTGTATAAACTTTCATAGTGATGGCACTAAGATTAGAAAAATCAAGATAATTTGTTAATTGTAATAAGCTACGGGCCCAAACTTGTCCTCCACTTTTAAGGAATTCCGCTACCGTGGCGCTGGTATTAATACCTGTCGGGGCAGGATTGGAAACAATAGTAGTATAGGCTCCAAACTGATTAATGAAATCTGAGGTTTGAACGCTGGACTCAAAATCGATTGGCATAGCAGCGGGAACGGGCGGTGCAGGTGCAGGACCTACAAACTGCTCAATATCATCGAACAAAAAGGTGGAATTCGCCGTACCATCGCCAACATTTCCAAAATCGAATAAAAAAGCAATGCGATTAAAGGTATTACTAGGCTGACCGTAAAAATTCCAAGTTAATGTTTCCCAAGCACCAGATACCGTTGTTAAAACATCCAAACTTTCCATTCCTGTTGGTTCTTCTAACTGCAATTTAACACGAGTTCCAACGGGAGCGGTGGTATATACTTTCATAGAAATATGCCACATGGTTGAGAAATCAAGTTCACTATTAAGTAAGATTTTACTTCCTGCCCAAATATCACCACCGTATCTAATTAACTCGGCAACGGTATCGCTCGTATTAATTCCAGACTTTACGGGGTTGGCAACAATACTAGTAATAGCTCCTGAAAAGTTAAGAAAGTCGGTATTAGCAAAACCACTTTCAAAATCGATTGGTAAGGATACTAAAGTAGGAGCGGTTGGACCTTGCACTTGAGCTACATCATCGAAGTAAAAAGTAGAACTAGCGCTACCGTTACCCACGTTTCCAAAATCGAACATGAAAGCTATTTCATTGAGATAATTTGGTGTACCGGCAAAAATCCATTCTAGCGTCTCCCAAGCACCTGAAACAGAAGTAAAAGCATCCACTTCTACGGAGGGACCGCCAGCACCTTCTAATTTCATTTTCACAACCGTACCCACGGGAGCCGTAGTGTAGACCTTCATGGTTATTTTAGTAAGCACCGCAAAGCTAAGATTGGAGGCTAAAACCACCTTGCTTCCTGCCCAAATAGCACCACCATTACGTACCATGCGTGCAACAGAGCTACTAGTATTTACACCAGCTGATAAAGGATTAGCGACAATACTTACTGCTCCGCCATCAAAATCGACGAAACTAGGGTTGCTTGCAGCGCTTTCAAAATCAAAAGGCAGGCTTTGTGAATAGCCTAGCTGAAAGCTAATAAGACTCAGGAAAAGTAAAAATTTCTTCATTTCTAATTTAATATTTTATTGACAATAAATAACCGTTATGGAGTCTAATACTGTTTGCCGCGTCAATAACTGAAATATGACGAATTAAAAATCTTTAGAAGTACCAAAACCAATTCTTGCGCAAGCTAAAAAAAATACTTGTAGTAAAAACAACTATAAGAAAAGGAGGAAAATATTAATCTTTCAAGCCTATCAAAACCTCTATTTTCCACTTAAGCAGAATCAGTGAAAAATAAATTCAACTCTAAACCCTAACATCATCAAAGCTTTAAAAAGCATACGGACTAAACGTTTCAACAAATATGAGTTTCACAAAACTGCTCTTAACACCGCCCTAAGCCTTTAAAATTAGGGCTTTGAAATGTTTTCGGTACACTTTAAAAAAAAGCTTGCTTTTTAAGTACTTATAGTTATATTTACCATAACGAACCCACCAAAGGGAGCGTGTAAAAAAAACAATATGCATAAAATTACTAGAACTATTTTAGCCTTTGCTCTACCCATTTTTGCCTTTGCGCAAAACGGACCCATTGATTTTGAAACAGGCGGCGAAGGCGGCAACTGGACATGGACAGTTTTTGAAAATGACGTAAATCCTGCTTTAGAGATTGTACCCAATCCCGACCCAACGGGCTTGAACACGTCTGCAACAGTTGCCAAGTTTACTGCCTTACAAGCAGGTCAGCCATGGGCTGGTTGCGAAACCTTGCACGGTGCAGGTACTGGCTCTTTCGCTATCACCGCAAATAATGCACAAATCCGCATCATGGTATGGAAATCTGAAATTAGCGACGTGGGTATTAAATTGGTTCGTCCTGATAGCTGGTCTTTAGGTGAAATTAAAGTAGCCAACACGAAAGTTAACGAGTGGGAACAACTTACCTTCGACTTTTCATCTCATATTGGATTAACGCCAGACTACGATCAGTTAGTGGTTTTCCCAGATTTCCAAGCACGTGGTTCTGACCAAGTTATTTATTTTGATAATGTTTTTGGTGATGCTGCAACCATTGGCTTAAATGAAACAGCAGCAAGTACTGCGAAAATCTATCCTAATCCAGGTCAAGGTGAATTTCATATCGAAAGCCCAAGCATGATTAAAAGTCTACAGGTTTTCAACACTACCGGTCAATTGGTAATTAGTCAAAATGTAAATGGTTTTCAAGCTGATGTTGATGCCGCCGCTTTAAGCAGCGGAGTTTATTTCATCCAAGTAGAAAAAGACAATAGTATTGAAAAAATCCGTTGGGTTAAGAGCTAATCTTAGCCAATGACATTAATTAAAACCCCTACTTTTCTTAGGAAAAGCAGGGGTTTCTTTTTGGACTTAAAAAACCATTTATTTGAAAATGACTCAATAGTCAATCTTGCGGGATGCTTGAGCTTAAAAATAATAGTTAAGCGAAATTTTAGAATAGGTAGGACTCATATTAAACTTAAAGCTGTCTTCAATCTGTACGGTTTGAGTATCACCCGAATTAGGATTATAAATTTCCCTATCTGTCGTATCTTCATAACTAAGGTGAAAATATCTTAAACCGAATTCACCTCCCAAGCTAAAGTTTTCATCGAAAAAATACTCTACACCGAAACTAACTTCTGCTCCCCAGAGACTAATGTTTTTAACCGTCTCCTTAAAGTTCTGATCTTCCACTCCATCATATTCAATTTTTCCCGTGAGAAAAGGTTTCGATACATTAAGTGAAGCATAAGACTGAATTTTGTTATGCTCCTTTAAAAAGTACTTTAAGCCAAGGTTAGGGATAAAAAGGCTCCCAGAGAAATTTGAAGATTCTGTATAAGGTACCACTTGACCTAAGTTATAATCAAACTCTTGCCCAGTGTTTTCATAACCGAAATTTGCGTTTAAGACCTGCAAACCGAAATAGGGCACAAGTTTATTCATTTTATAACCGAAATAAGCAGTATTAAGTACGAGGCCAGGTGAAACTCCGAAGGTGAATTGACCAAAGCTTAAGGTCGTACTAATCAGCATACAAGCTAAAATTGAAATAACTTTTTTTCTCATGAGTTAAAATTTAAGTTAAGGTATTATTGATGAGGCAATTTAGCCTTTTAACAGTCCAATCACAAGCTTAAATACTACAAATCCCTGTGTTAAGCAATTAATAATCATAAAAAATATAATTTTATCCTTGCAAATTTCCTTTGGTAGATTCCGATAAGCAGCCAGTCTCTATTCAATTATCCAAAATCCAAGAACAGTAAAACAGATTGCAATAAATACAAATCTACCACTAGATATCCTTTCTATTACCAAGCCAATAAGATTATGCAATTTTCGCTAATTTAAACTGGCCAATGAAAATAGATACACCAATTAAAAAATGTATGCCAGTGTCAAGCTTATTTAAGAAATTATTGGAAATCCAAATAATCGATTAGGGGTTTTGTACCTCTAAATGTTTTATTCCGCGGAACTACCCGGATTTTATTGTTTTGGGCGTTATTTAATGTCCATTCTACCGTGCGTGAGACGACAACAGCGCCATCCTTTGCTTTTAAGGTGATTCCTGAGTAAGGAAAAGAACTTGAATGAATCATCAGAAATACTAAACAAAAAGCGATCATTTTTCCCCTTCTTCCAGCTTTTCTTGTGTTGGTTTTCTCTATTTTTTTGTAAAAATCTTAAGTAATCGCTGGGCAAATTAATTTGCCCAAATTATTGCGAAAGATAAAAATATACACAGAGCATTCAATAGGAAGATTTACAGAAATGATCTACATACTATGGGAGTTCTTTTTCTAATCCGCAATCTTTTGCAAACTAAAGCTTATCAACCACCTACCCGAAGCAGATAATGATGTGCAATCTTTTTACTCTAAAATTCAATTATTAGTGTGGGCTACTTACACTAGTTTACTTATAATTCTCGTTTAGAAACGAAATACATCTCAATTTCTCCTTTCCCTTTTGCTTCAATCTTACCTCGGCTTTCAAATTTAAAATCACTATCATCTTTTAGTATGAGATAAGTTGATTGACTAATATTTACCTGTCCCACAGCGCCACTACTCTCCATTCTACTCGCCGTATTTACGGTATCTCCCCAAATATCGTAAGCGAATTTTTTAACGCCAACAATTCCTGCAACCACCGGGCCGGTATGTATACCCAAGCGCATTTCAAAAAAGGCTTTACCTTGAGACTCTAAATCTAATTTCCTTTGGGATATAAAGGCTTGCATTTCCAATGCAGCTAGCACTGTATTTTTTACTGAATCGTCGCTGGGCTTAGGAATACCTCCCGCGGCCATGTAGGCATCTCCGATGGTCTTTATTTTTTCAATTTTATACTTTTCCATCAGTCCATCAAAAACCTCAAAACAGGTATTTATCTCACTTACCAAAGCCTGTGCGCTCAAATTTTCGCTGGCAGCAGTAAAACCTTTAAAATCGGTAAAAAGAATAGAAACCTTGTCAAAGTCGCGCGCCTCTGCTCGCCCCTTTTCCTTTAGTTCTGCAGCTATATCTGATGGAAGTATGTTCAATAATAACTTCTCCGACCTATCTTTCTCTTTTTCAATATCAGCCTTTGCTTTTTTAGTAAAACGTAAGCGACTGTAGATAAAGCCAGCAAAGAGCAAAACAAAAATTACGCTTCCAGCCAACAAGGTACTGGTGCGGTTTTTTTCACGCACTTCTTCTTGATGAGCTTCCTCAATTAATCGTACCTCCTCGGCTCTAGCCACACTATCTTGGAGAACAATTTTGGCAAACTCCATTTGTTCTAGTCTTTTGGAGGTCTCTTCAAATTGCAAGCTATCTTCGATAACGCTCAGCTTTTCAATATAATGCAAGGCTTTAGCATTGTTGCCTAAATCTTTATAACTCTTGTAAAGACAATTACAAGCGGTTTTTTGATCACTCAACCGATCGATTTCCTCGGCCAAAGCTAAACCTCGTAAGCAATACTTAATTGCTTGTAAAGCATCGCCTTGATTTTGGTAATGAAGACCTAAAGTATTTAAGCCAGAGCCAATGCCCTTTTTGAAGCCCATCTCCTCAAATAAAAATAAACTTTTCTCGTAATATTCTAAAGCCAACATAGGCTTACCTTGGCTTTCGTATATATTACCAATATTACTTAGAGTTAATGCCACGCCACGTAAATCTCCCATCTCTTCCTTGATTGACAAACTCTTCTGATAGCATTTTAGGGCTTCAAGAAATTCCTCTTGCGCATGATAGCAGATACCGATATTATTAAGACTAATCGCTATTATTTTTTTATCACCCGTTTCTTCTCCTAAGGCCAAACTAAGTTGATAGTACTTTAAGGCTGATGGAAAATTTTTCTGGATTTGATAAATAGTGCCCATTTTATTAAATCCCATCGCTTGACCCTTTTTATCCCCAAGATCTTCATAAATAGTATGACTTCTCCTATAGCAGTCCAAAGCACTAGCATATTGGCCTTGCTCGTCATAAATCATCCCTACGTTATTCAGTGCTCCCGCAACTAATAATTTCTCTCCTTCTTTTTCACTGTAAGCCAGTCTCTTCTTAAAGAATTGTAAGGCCAAAGAAGAGTTTCCCTTTAAGTGATGAGCTATGCCGTATAAATTGTAAGCATTAACAGAGGCTAAGGGGTAGTTCTTGTTTTTCGAATAGTTATCTAAATCGGCAATTAAAACTAAGGCGCTATCTGGATCTGAAAATAGAAAGCCGCCCCATATATAATCATAATAGGCTAATACCCTTATCGAGTCCGCTTTTGTTTCATCTTCCCAAATAGAGTAAAGAGAATCTGAATTTCCTTGGGCCTTCGCCGCAATAGCAACGACCATTACGAGCTGCATTAAATATAGCTTCTTCATACACTTGTTGCTTGGTTTATTAATAGCCTGTAGATTATTGTGCTATATTAATGCCAAAATTTAAGTCTACCAATTGATATTAAGCAAATTATGCTTTCTTTTTTTCTTGCTAATTAAGGACAATTGCTTCTACACCATGAACCAAAAAAACCTTACTAATTTATTGATTTACAAGGGTCTTAACTATAATATTGTAGCTTTATAGGCTTCACCTTAAAGCCAATTTTAACAGAATTCAAAATTGATTGCTATTGATCTATTTTCAAAAACTTCCTTCTGGCAAGGACACTGTCTCCTGACATTATAGAAAGGTAATATATACCAGGAATTAAAAACTCTGTGGAGTATCTTCTATCCTCCGAATATGGACTTGCTCCCATTAGTCTGCCAGCTTGATTGTAAAAACGAATTTCATCAAATGTAGATCCGTGATTTAGATTCAAGAAATCAGACACAGGAT
>JAGYKI010000040.1 GCA_018401735.1 Schleiferiaceae bacterium | reverse complement strand
GTCAAGGCTTTTTGGGTCGGGGCGGCAGGATTCGAACCTACGACCTCCTGCTCCCAAAGCAGGCGCGATACCGGGCTACGCTACGCCCCGTGGCGGTGAGAGCGGGATTCGAACCCGCGGTACGGTCACCCGTACGGCAGTTTAGCAAACTGCTGGTTTCAGCCACTCACCCATCTCACCAATTCGATCCCTAAACTCTTTTTACCTGGCTAATGGTAAACGTCTCATTGTTTTGGGGCTGCAAATTTAACTATTGAAATATACCTTGCAAGGGCTTTGAGTAAAAAAGATGACCTTGGCCGCTGAAAAGTTTTCAAGGCTTTGATATGTAGGTATTTAAATTTTAACTTGCTAAACTCTTAGTAATTAAAGAGCATATAGTGGTTTAAAACGAAGCGTTTAAATTTAGACTAGGTTCTAAAAGCCTTTGTACCTTTAGGCTTCGTTAGAAAACAATAATTTTTCACATTTGAAACCCTTTGCAAACATGGCCATTGGTATTGGCCTCAGCCCAAGTATCGAAGCTAATATTACCGAGGCGGCAAGACTTTGTGCCTTACTGGGTGAAAAGCTATTCCTCATTCATGTGGAAGCCCTTAATTCGCAGTCGTGTAGCACTGTTGCAGATATTGTGGCGAAATTGGCAAACACTAAAGTTTTAGCAGATATTAGTTATGAAGTTTGCTTCGAACAGGGAGATATTAGCGAAAGCATCATTAAAGTATGTGAAGCTCGAAAGGTCGATTTGCTTCTAGCGGGTGCTTTGCCACGCGAAGGACTGCTGCGTTATTATATGGGTTCGGTGGCACGCCAATTAGTACGTAAATCAAGCTTTAGTATTTTATTGCTCACTAATCCGCGGCTATTCCCTAAGGCCTATTCTAAAATTGTAGTAACAGGCAATAAGCATCCTAAAACATCTGATACTATCGAAAAAACCATTCAGGTGGCCGAGGCACTAGGCGCAAGAAAATTGAGTATTGTTGATGAAGTGATTCCCGATAAAAACACGAAAAGGGCAGCCAATAATAAGGAACTAGAGCGCTGTAACCGCTGGCGTGATATTATCGAACAAAGGGAAGCGCACCGCCTAAACCTTACCCTAGCGCAGTTGGATCAGCCCAACTTAGAAATTGAAACAAAAGTGGTTTTAGGCAAACCTGGTTACAGCATTGGGCATTTTACCCAATCCAGCCGCGCTGAGCTTTTGGTCTTAAATTCACCCGATACCAAATTGGGCTTTATGGATCGTGTTTTTACACACGATTTAGAGTACATACTTTCGGAATTGCCGAGCGATTTATTATTCATTCATAGTCACTCCATTTAAAGGATGAATTTACCATCTTTTAAATCTTTATCGCTGCGATTGAGTCCTTATTCAGTATTATAGAAGTGGATAGATTAGATCTTCTAAACCGACGCAGTAATGTTAATAAGGATTTACGCGCGTTGGGCTTGGCCACAATAATTTCGGGATTTATTGGTGGACTAAATGTCGTGGCAGTGATTGCCCGTAGCTCGGTAAACGTAAATAATGGCGCCACAGATCGATGGTCTAATCTCTTTCAAGGTGTTTTTATAGGATTATTTTTTTTGCTTTTTAGTACGCAACTCCAATTTATTACTCTCTCTGTTTTGGCGGCTATATTGGTTTACACGGGTTATAAATTAACCGCCCCTAGTCAATTTAAATCTATGGCCGCCGTGGGTTGGGAAGAACTCAGTCTTTTCATCATAACCTACCTCTCAACATTATTTACCAATTTAATTACGGGTATTTTAATTGGCATCTTCGCTACTTTAATTTGGCAATTATTTGGCATGGGAAGGTCTACTATTTTCTTCCGTAATTTATTTAGGCCCAATACCTTATTATATGAAGAGGAATCTAATAAGTACCATTTAAGTGTCAGGTATTTTGCCACCTTTTTAAATTTCCTTCGTATCAAAAACCATCTCGACACCCTTTCCACTCAGGCAGAAGTAATTGTTGATTTTAGTTTAACCACTTCTGTAGATTATTCGGTTTTAGAGCATTTGCATCAATACAAAAGCAATTTCCAGAATGGGGGAGGTCACTTGGAGATTATCGGCTTAGATGATTTAGGTCGCAATTCTACGCATCCAATGGCTAATCGCCATCCGCGTAAGTTTTTCGAAAAGCGAACTTATACCTTAACTCGTCGGCAAAAGGCTTTACGGCTATTTGCCCTGAGCTATGAATATCAATTTGATTATCATGCAGTTGACGAGTCATTGGGTTTCCAAAATGCTGATTATTTCAAGTTTAAACCAATCAATTTGCTTCGTAATCGCCTTTCTCCTAAAGGAGAATTAGCTTGGCTTTTGGCCGATGTGCATTATCAAGAAGGCGGCTTTTATGGTAACCAGGATCTACACGCTAGTATGCTTAGAATTCCCCTAGGCACCAAAGCACCATTATTTGTAATTGACCGGGAAAGTCTCCTAGACAAAGTGGCCTTTTTAGCGGGTTTTAAGGACATCGTTTTTGAATTGCACCCCGATTTCTCCAATCGCTTTAAAGTGAAAGGAGAGGATGAAGAGGCCATTAAGACGTTCTTGAACCGCGCTCTAATCGACTTTTTAGAAGAGTATAAAAGTTATCATATAGAATGCAATGGCGAAGCTTTATTAATCTTTGAGAAAGAACGGCATGCAACAATCAGTGAGATAAAGCAAATGGTTAGTTTTGCAGTCTTATTTTCGGATCTTTTAAAGAAAGTACATGCTTAGATTAAAATTACCCACCGATCCACGTTGGGCTAATGTGGCGGAAAAGAACCTAGAAGAGATTCTAACTGATCATGCTTTTTGCGAGCAGAAAGCGGCTTCCACGGCAATATCACTAATTGTTACCTATCCCGAATACAGCGATTTAGTAACCGAAATGTCGGCTCTCGCGCGCGAGGAAATGAGCCATTTTGAAATGGTCCACAAGCATATTTTAAAGCGCGGTTTTGTTATTGGTCGCGATCGTAAAGATGAATATGTGGCGCGGGTTACCAAGTTTTTCGCCCAAACAGGCGATCGCAAATTGCGCCTGGTGCACCGTTTGTTAATTGCGGCTTTAATTGAAGCACGCAGCTGCGAACGCTTTAAGGTACTTTCTGAAAATATTGAAGATCAAGAGTTAGCAAGCTTTTACGCTAAGTTAATGGTAAGTGAAGCTAATCATTATACCTTGTTTTTAAAATTCGCTCGTCAGTATGGAAAGCGCGAAGACGTGGATAAAATGTGGGATAATCTTCTCACTTTTGAAGCGGAAGTAATGAAAGATTTTGGCAACAAAGAGCTCATTCACGGATAAGAATATACCTCTCAAATACAAACAATGAAAAAGTTAATTTTAGATCAGGTTCATCAAGACCTTGGCGGTAAAATGGTAGATTTTGCGGGCTTTAATATGCCAGTGCAATATGAAGGCCTTAATGCCGAGCATTTACACGTGCGCTCGGCAGTGGGTGTTTTCGACGTAAGTCATATGGGTGAGTTTTTTGTGGAAGGTCCGCAGGCTCTCCATTTCCTACAAAAAGTGAGTTCTAACGATGTGTCAAAGTTGACGCCCGGAAAAATTCAGTACAGCTGCTTGCCGAACGACAAAGGCGGTATAGTAGATGATCTTTTAATTTATTGCCTGGCCGAAAACTCCTACCTTTTAGTGGTAAATGCTTCCAATATTGAGAAGGACTACAATTGGCTTGCTGCGCATCTACCGGAAGGTTTAACTATTGATAACCAAAGCGATAACTGGTCTTTATTTGCCGTGCAAGGCCCCAAGGCTGCTGAGGCACTACAATCGCTTACCGACTTAGATTTAGCGGGCATGAAGTACTACACTTTCGCTAAAGGCGCTTTCGCGGGATGCGATAATGTAATAGTTTCGGCTACCGGATATACCGGCGCAGGTGGTTTTGAAATTTACGTTCCTAACGAGCACGCTTTGCAAGTTTGGGACGCGATTTTTAAAGCAGGCGCTGATTGGGATATTAAGCCAATTGGTTTGGGTGCCCGCGATACCTTGCGTTTAGAAATGGGTTTTTGCTTATACGGCAACGACATCGACGATAGCACATCTCCTTTAGAAGCGGGATTGGCTTGGATTACCAAATTCACGAAGGACTTCATTAATTCAGAGGCTTTAAAGGCACAGAAAGAAGCGGGTTTAAGCCGTCGCCTAACGGGTTTTGTTATGGAAGACCGCGGTATTCCTCGTCACGATTATGCCGTGCTTAACGCAGATGGCGAAACCATAGGCGTGGTCACTAGTGGTACCCAAGCGCCTAGTTTAGGCAAGGCCATCGGCATGGCTTATCTCCAAAAGGATTACCTAACAGAAGGCACAGAAATATTTATCCAAGTGCGGAATAAAGCTTTGAAAGCAAAAGTGGCAAAGCCTCCTTTTTATAAAGGTTAATTCAGTGCTATTTAACGTGAGTTCAACGATAAATCATAGCCTCAGATTTTATAGGGTCGAATTCACGTTGTTTATCAAAGAGTGGTCGCGAATATTCGCGACCGCTTTTTTTATGCCTATTAATGGGTATCTACTAATAGTAACGCTTGCGACGTACTTGTGCGATGTATTTACTTAAGCGGATAACCTGGCGGCTATAGCCGTATTCGTTATCGTACCAAACATAAAGTACCATATTCTTACCATTGCTATCTACAATAGTAGCGGGAGAATCAAAAATTGAAGGACAAGATTCGCCAACGATGTCACTAGAAACTAGTTCATTGCTGATGGAGTAGCGAATTTGCTCTACCAAATCACCTTTTAAGGCAGCATTGCGTAAAGCGGCATTAACCCCTTCTACATTAGTAGTTTTCCTAACTTCTAGATTTAAAATTGCTAAGGATCCATTAGGAACGGGAACACGGATGGCATTAGAGGTAAGTTTACCATCCATTACTGGTAATGCTTTAGCTACTGCTTGCCCAGCACCAGTTTCAGTAATAACCATATTAAGGCCAGCCGCGCGACCCCGGCGATATTTGCTGTGCATATTATCTACCAAGTTCTGGTCGTTGGTATAGGCGTGTACGGTTTCAATATGGCCGCGTTCTACACCAAAATTATCTTCAATAACTTTTAAAACTGGCGTGATGGCATTGGTGGTGCAGCTTGCCGCCGAAAACATATCTACCGTTTTAGGATCGTGATCGGTTTGGTTTACACCGTGCACAATATTGGGAACCCCTTTGCCAGGAGCCGTTAATAATACTTTAGAAGCACCCTTAGCTTTTAGGTGACGCGCTAATGCAACATCATCGCGAAAAGCTCCAGTGTTGTCTATAATTAAAGCATCGTTAATGCCATAAGAAGTATAGTCGATATCCTCGGGCGCATTGGCAGAGATAAACTGCACGCGACGGCCGTTAATAATAAGTGACATAGTTTCGGGGTCGGCGATTACCGTTCCAGGGAAGGTGCCGTGTACCGAATCTACTCTTAAAAGAGAAGCTCTTTTTTCAAGGCTTTCGGGCGTTTCCTTTCTTGAAACTACGGCACGTAAACGCAATTGTTCGCCTTTACCTTCTTGCGCCATCAACTCGCGTGCTACCAAACGGCCAATTCTACCAAAACCGTAAAGAACAACGTCTTTAGGAGTAGTGCTGCTCATGTTTTGGGCACCAATAAAATCAGCTAATTTGCTGTTTAAGAAAGCGCTAATGTTATCGAAATTCTCTTTTTCGTTAAGCCACTCGCTGGCAATACGGCCAATATCCATACGAGCGGGTGCTAATTCCATTTGTACCATTTCGTCTAAAAGAGCCACGGTATCTTCGATGGTAATATCCTGACCAACAATTTGACGGGCGTATTCGTGTAAGTTTAATACTTCACTAGGGCGTTGGTCAATTAAGGTATTGCGGAATAAAACCGTTTCAATGCCTTTGTCTAAATGTAGGTCGTTAATGTTTTTGATAAAGCGAACGGCCGCTTTTTCTTGTGCGATGCGCTGAGCCACAGTCGCTTCGTAGTTGTGGTTGTTAGCCATTTTTTGTTAATTGAGAGGGTTTAAAAACGCGGCAAAGGTATTTATTTCTAAACTATTAAACAGCGCTTTTTTAAACTTGTCACCAGGACGCTTTTAGCCTATCTTCTTAAAAAATTAGTGCATCAAAAACGCAGTTATGGAAATAGCGCGCAGGATGTTTTAACTTCGCCAAAAATTAAAGTTATGCAGCGTTTACTTTTTATTTCTCTTTCCCTTTTACTTTGGTCTTGCTCTGATACTAAGGCGTTAAAAGAAGAGAACTATAATGGTTACGCCCAAGGCACCACTTTTCACATTTCCTATCTTTTTCAAGGAGAAGCCAAAGACCGCAGTCAAGCAATTGATAGCATTTTAAAATCGGTGGATAAGTCGCTGAGCACCTACGATCCGAAATCGCTTATTTCTCAGCTCAATGCAGGAGTAGGTATTTCCATAGATGGGCATTTAAGAGAAATGCTCGATCAGTCTAAAGAAGTATTTGTCAATAGCAAGGGCTATTTCGACCCTACCATCGCTCCTTTGGTACAATTTTGGGGTTTTGGTCCGCAGGCGAATACTACTAAGGATACAACCTTAGTAGATAGCATTTTAAGTTTTATAGGTTTCGATAAATTGAAATATCAGGCATCAACCTTAAAACTTCCGCACGGCATGAGCCTCGATTTTAATGCCATTGCTCAAGGCTATACGGTTGATTTATTAGCGGAATATTTAGAACAAGAAGGTATCCGCAATTATATGGTAGAAGTAGGAGGAGAGGTACGTTGCTTAGGTGAAAATTACCAGGGAAAGAAATGGCGCATTGGTGTGGATAAACCGACAGAAGAAATTGATCAGCAAGATCGCTTTCAGTTTATTTTAGCTTTAGATAGTGCTGCTTTGGCCACTTCGGGTAATTACCGCAAGTTTTGGGTAGATAGCCTTAGCGGGATGCGCTATTCCCACACCATTGATACCAAAACGGGCTGGCCCGCTAAAAATAGATTACTGAGTGCTTCGGTAATTACAGCTAAAGCAAGCACCGCCGATGCCTATGCCACTGCTTTTATGGCAATGGGCTTAGAGAAATCCATCAAATATTTAGACCAAAATAAGGGTCTGGAAGTCTATTTGATTTATAGTGATAAAGAGGGAAATTGGCAGGTATACCAAAGTCCAGGTTTTAAAAGGATGTTGGTGAATTAGATTCCGCTGGTAGAAATTTGCGGATTGCTCTTATCTTCTTTCTTACACTTCTCCTCCGGCGAGGCACCGCAGAAAGAGCAAGACTCTCCCTCTTCGTTTAAAAAGGGGCTGTTGCTGGCACAGGTACCACTAAATTCTCCGTCTTTTTTAGCCCAAATCTTAATAGCGATTCCGGCAAATCCAAGTCCTAAAAGTGCTACTGCTACTAAAAAAACTGCCATAGTAATTATATAATATTAACTTCTATATCTAAGCGAACGGCAAAGGTAGTATATATCGAATGGAGAATATCTTCTGCCAAAGACTTTATCTCCTCGCCTTTCGCTTTTCCGTAATTAACAAGCACCAGGGCCTGTTTGTTGTGCACTCCTGCATCTCCTTTTCGAAATCCTTTCCAGCCTGCTTTTTCAATCAGCCAACCGGCGGCAAGCTTCATCTGCTTTTCTCCAGCAGGGAAAGCCACAATCTCCGGAAACTCAGCTTTAAGCTGCTGATAATGCTCTTCGCTAATTACCGGATTTTTGAAGAAGCTACCCGAATTACCAATTTGGGCAGGATCAGGTAATTTACTGCTGCGAATGGATATAACCGCTTCGGAAATACTGTGAATACTGGGTTGGATATTTCGCTCTACTAATTGCGAACGAATAGCACCATAATCCACACGTAATTTGTGGTTCCTACGCGTCAAGCGAAAGCTAACTCTCAAAATAACATAGCGACCTTTTTCCCTCGATTTGAAAAGTGAATCGCGGTACGCAAACTCACATTCGGCCGCGGAGAAGCGACGTATTAACCTATCCTTTAGGTCGAAGGCTTCTACCCATTCCACATGATCTTTAATCTCTACTCCGTAAGCACCAATATTTTGGATGGGTGAACTACCCACATTACCTGGAATGAGACTGAGATTTTCTAAGCCACCTAAATTATTTTCTAAACTTTCTAAAACAAAGTGATGCCAGTTTTCGCCCGCATAAGCACTGAAAAGGGCCTCATCATCCGAAAGGATTTCTAAGTGGGTGCCCAGTAGTTCTACCTTAATTACCAGTCCGGGGAAATCTTGCGTAAGCAACATATTACTGCCGCCACCCAACCAAAGAGTGGGAAGTGATTTAAAGGCTTCCTGCTCTACGAGCCAATGAATATCTTCCTGTTTTTCTAAACGAAAGAAATAGCGCGCTTCGGCAGATAAGCCAAAAGTATTATAAGCTTTTAGGTTTACCCTTTCTTCAATTTTAGGCATGACTATCGAAATGAGTTCCCGGATATACTGCCAAAGCTTTTTCAAGGAGCGCAACACACTGCTTCAGTTTGTCCTTTTCTAAAACGTAGGCCATGCGCACTTGATTTAATCCCATGCCAGGGGTTGAATAGAAGCCTTCAGCGGGAGCAACCATCAGGGTTTTCCCTTCGTGCTCGAAAGCCGATAAAAGCCACTGTGAAAAACGCTCAGCACTATCAACAGGCAATTGCACCATAGCGTAAAAGGCGCCTTTAGGTTTAGGACAAACCACGCCTTCAATCGCATTAAGTCCGTCCACTAAAATATCACGACGTTCTTGGTATTCTTTTTTTACATCTTCGTAATAGCTTTCGGGCGTATTTAAGGCTGCTTCGGCCGCGATTTGTGCCATAGTGGGTGGACTTAAACGCGCTTGGGCAAATTTTAAGACGGTAGCCATAAGATTACTGTTGCGGGTAATCATGCAGCCAATGCGAGCGCCACACATGCTGTAACGTTTTGAAACCGAATCGATAACAATCGCATTATCTTCCAAGCCTTCTAAATTGAGGATGGAGTAGTGCTTGGCATCATCGTAAGCAAACTCGCGGTATACCTCATCCGCAATAAGATAGAGGTCGTGTTTTAATACAAGTGCGCGCAATTTATCTAATTCCTCTGGGCTGTATAAATACCCCGTTGGGTTACCTGGATTACAAATCATAATCGCCTTGGTAAGCGGTGTAATTAGTTCCTCAAAGGATTCGATAGGAGGAAGGGCAAATCCGTCTTCTATTTGCGAGGTTACCGGCACTACATGTGCACCAGCACTAATGCCAAAGCCATTGTAATTGGCATAGAAGGGCTCGGGGATAATAATTTCATCGCCCGGATCAGTAATCGCACTCAAGGCAAAAAGTATGGCCTCGGAACCACCAGTGGTAACAATAAGATCACTTTCAGTAATACTAATATCATGCTTGGCATAATAAGCGGCCAAGGCTTTGCGATAGCTGCTAAATCCTTCGGAAGGACTATACTCTAGGATACTAAGATCGGCTTCTTTCACCGCGCGAATCGCTTGCGGCGGTGTTAGAATATCGGGTTGACCAATGTTTAAATGAAATACTTCCTTGCCTTGAAATTTAGCGGCCTCTGCAAAGGGTGCTAATTTACGGATAGGAGATTCGGGCATGGTTTGACCCTTAAGAGATATAGCTGGCATATTCTAAATATTCAAAATTTAAGCGGCAAAGGTAGCAGAAGCTTAGGATTGAGCGAGGAAATTTATGAAGAGATATTAGCTTGTGGTGCTTTTGAAGGTGAGAATAGTATCTCGGCAGTAATTCGATAGTAAGAAGAGCGTGGCGGAGCGGAAAGTTCAATTGTTTTGAACCCGCGGGAGCTCTTAGATTTTAGACCGCGCTGCTTTGCGATAGGCATCACCCTTGCTAAAAAGAACGCGCATTACTAACGCGCATAGATCTGTGACCAGCTGCTAAATCTGCGTTCCTCCGCGTTTCAAAAACCAGATGCTTGAGGCTATCAAGGAGGAATGGTTTCTATCGAGATGTCGCACCTACGGCGCTGGGATTCTTCCCGATGATGGTTTTCTATCGAGATGTCGTCCCGCTGGGACTTTTGCATAAGGGGTAAGTAAATTCTGAGATGGTTTCGTTGAGGCCGCTGGCGCTTTGAGATAGCAGACCGCGCTGCTTTGCGATAGGCTTCACCCTTGTTAAAAAGAACGCGCATTACTAACGCGCATAGATCTGTGACCATCTGCTAAATCTGCGTTCCTCCGCGTTTCAAAAACCCGATGCTTGAGGCTATCAAGGAGAATGGTTTTTATCGAGATGTGCGGACTTACATAAGGTAATAAATCGATGATTTCGTTGAGACCGCTGCTTTGAGATGTAGACCGCGTCTTGCGAAGGCTTCCCCTTGCTAAAAGAACGCGCATTACTAACGCGCATAGATCTTGACCATCTGCTAAATTGCGTCTCGCGTTTTGAAACCGATGCTTGAGGCTATCAGGAGGTGGTTTTATCGAACCCGCTGACTTTTAAGGTAAGTAAATTCGATGTTTCGGGGCGCGCTTTGAGATGATACCGCGCTGCTTTCGAGAACACCCTTGTAGACGCGCTTACTAACGCGCAGATCTGACATTGTTAAATCTGCGTTCGTTCAAAACCTGTTGAGGCTATAAGGGGGAATGGTTTATCGAGATGCACCTACGGCTGGATTCTTCCGATGATGGTTTTCTATCGAGTTCGTCCCGCGACTTAGGTAAGTAACGATGTTCGTTGAGACCCGCGCTTTGAGATAAACCGCCTTGCGATAGGCTTCACTTTCCTAAAAGAAGTTTACGCTGATCTGTGACCATCTGCTAATCTCCTGCGTTCTCGGATTTCAATACGGACTTCAGGAGAAAATGGTTTTTATACGCGCGAGATCTAGTCTGGCCATCTGCTAAATCTGCGTTCTCGGTTTCAAAACCCGATGGCTATCAAGGACGAATGTTTTTTATCGAGATGTCGTCCCGCTGGGACTTTTGCATAAGGGGGTAAGTAAATTCCCAGATGGTTTCGTTGAGGCCGCAGGCGCTTTGAGATAGTAGACCACGCTCCTTTGAGATTGGAGATTGGCTCTCTAATCGAATCAAACTTTTTTGAATCCCAATTTCAAATCCCACGGAATGAAACTAAATTGGCCAAAAAAAAAAGCGACTGCCTTTTCAGACAATCGCTTTTTCATTCTTCTGGAAAATGTTACTTAGCCATTAAAGAGCTTGGCTCTTTTTCTGGAGTAGTTTTAACTTGCTCAGGCTTTTTAACTTGACCTTTAATACGTAGAACTTTTACCGGAGTAGCAGCATTGGAATTTACGGTTACACTTTTGTTGATTGGTCCAACACGCTGGGTGTCGTACTTAACTTTAATTACTGCGGTTGATCCTGGAGCAATAGGCTCTTTCGGCCAGCTAGGAACCGTACAACCGCAAGATCCTTTCGCATTAGTAATAATTAAGGGCTCTTTTCCTTCATTAGTGAATTTGAATTCCCTTTCTCCGTTAGCACCTTGCTCAATGCTTCCATAATCTACTACTTCTGATTCGAAGCTAATGGTGGGAGCATTGGGATTTTCGGCTTTCTTTTCTTGTGCCATGGCACCAAATCCAAAAATGGCCACTGCCAAGATAGTGATCACTTGTTTCATAATTGTTCTTTAATTAAAGTTCAAAATTAATGTAAAATACGATTTTATCACAGCTAATTAGCTTGCGAAAATTATACCAAAGAAAAATTACCAGCCTCTGAGCTAAATATTAACTTTGCCCACCTTGTTAAAAAAGCGCAATAAATTATTTTTCATGAGCATATCTCCCAAATTTGATCACCTAACAGCCGAAGATAAATGGTATCAGTACTGGCTGGATCAGAAGTTTTTCCAGTCGAAACCCGATGAGCGTGAGGCATATACCATAGTAATGCCACCACCCAACGTTACCGGCGTCTTGCACATGGGGCATATGCTAAACAATACTTTACAGGATGTGATTATCCGTCGTGCTCGTATGCGCGGCTTTAACGCTTGCTGGGTGCCCGGTACCGATCATGCGTCTATTGCCACTGAGGCAAAGGTGGTAAACAAGCTCAAAGAAGAGGGAATCGACAAGTTTGAAATTGGTCGTGAAGCTTTTTTAGAACACGCTTGGAAATGGACGCATAAGCACGGGGGCATCATTCAGCAACAGCTGAAAAAACTGGGCTGTTCTTTCGACTGGGATCGTGAGGCTTTTACCATGGACGAAATCCGCAGTGAATCGGTTTTAAAAACTTTCGTAGATCTGTATGAAAAGGGCTTAATTTACCGTGGATACCGAATGGTGAACTGGGACCCAAGCGCGAAAACTACTCTTTCCGACGAAGAGGTTATTTACAAGGAAGTAAACGGAAAACTCTATCACATCAATTATCCGCTCAGTGATGGTAGCGGCAGCCTTACGGTAGCGACAACTCGCCCCGAAACCATTTTAGGCGATGTAGCCATTTGTGTGAATCCCGCGGATGTGCGCTATACTCATCTTATCGGAAAAACCGTAATCGTACCCATCTGCGAAAGGGAAATCCCCATTATTGCGGATGAGTATGTAGACTTGGAATTTGGAACAGGTTGTTTGAAAATTACACCCGCCCACGATATTAATGATTATACTATCGGGAAAAAGCACAACCTTGCAGTTATTGATGTGCTGGATGATGAAGGTAAACTAAATCAGCATGGATTGCATTACCAAGGGCAAGATCGCTTTGTGGTGCGCAAGGCCATTGCGAAGGAATTAGAAGAAAAAGGTTTTCTCGCTCAGGCAGAAGACTATACCAATAAAGTAGGTACCAGTGAAAGAACGGGCGCGGTAATCGAACCCAAACTTTCCGATCAGTGGTATCTTAAAATGAAGGATTTGGCTCAGCCCGCCTTAAATGCCGTAATGGCCGATGATGCAGAGGTGAAGCTTATTCCCGAGAAATTTAAGAACACCTACCGCCACTGGATGGAAAATGTGATGGACTGGAATATCTCGCGTCAACTTTGGTGGGGACATCAAATTCCCGCTTGGTATATCAAAGGCGATCGCAGCAATATTGTAGTCGCTCTTACGGCAGATGAGGCCCTTGCCAAAGCACAGGCTAAAGACGGCAGTTTATCGATGGACGATTTAGAGCAGGAGCCCGATGTATTAGACACTTGGTTTTCTTCTTGGCTGTGGCCGCTATCAGTTTTCAACGGCATTTTAGAGCCCGAAAACGAGGAAATCAATTACTATTATCCCACCCAAGACTTAGTAACGGCCCCCGAGATTTTATTCTTCTGGGTGGCACGTATGATTATTATCGGCTATGAAAACCGCGGCGTGAAACCTTTTAGTAATGTTTATTTAACCGGTATTGTTCGCGATAAGCAAGGACGTAAAATGTCGAAGTCGCTCGGTAATTCTCCGGATCCGATAAGCTTAATGGAACAATACTCCACCGATGGTGTGCGCGTGGGAATGTTATTGACTTCACCTGCGGGGAACGACTTACCCTTTGATGAGGAATTATGCGAGCAAGGTCGAAACTTTGCCAATAAAATTTGGAACGCCCAAAAGCTGGTGAAAATGTGGGAGATCAGCGACGAAGCACCCGATGCGGCCTCAATTTCCGCTATGCGCTGGTTTACCGAAAAGAAATTAGAAACTTTAGATAAATTAGAGAAGAGCTTCGATTCCTACCGAATTTCAGAAGCCTTAATGATTTCTTACAAGTGGGTGTGGGACGATTTCTGCAATTGGTATCTAGAAGCAATTAAACCCGCTTATGGTGCGCCAATTTCACGTGCCGTTTACGATCAAACGATTCAGTTCTTCGAAGACTTATTAGCGGTATTACACCCTTTCATGCCTTTTATTACGGAAGAAATTTGGCATAACCTCGGAGAGCGCAGTACGGGCGATAGTGTGAGTAAAACGCCCTGGCCGGCCACTCAAACGGTAGAGGAGAATTACCTGAAAGACTTCGATCAAATGCTAGCCGTGGTAAATGGTATCCGCAATTTGCGAGCAGAGAAGAATATTGCTAAGAAAGAACAACTGGATCTTTATATCCCATCTGCGGAAGCAGTAAGCGAAGAATTAAAACCCCTTTTAATTAAGCTGGGGAATTTAGCCAAGGTAGAATTGAAGGAAGTGCAAGAAGAAATTGGTTTCAGTTTCTTAGCGGGTAAATACGAGTTCTTTGTGCCCGCTGGCGATCAGATTGATTTAGAAGCTGAAAAGGCCAGAATTGAAAAAGAACTGAATTATTTGCAGGGCTTTTTGAAATCGGTAGAAAAGAAACTTTCTAATGAGCGCTTTGTAAACAGTGCCCCCGAGGTTGTGGTAAACAAAGAGAAAGAAAAACAAGCCGACGCAGAAGCAAAAATCAAAGCTTTGGAGGAAAGTCTAGCGAAAATGAATGCCTAGCTAAACTTAAATTGTAGTCTTAGAATAGAAATGAAAGCCTCGGGAAACCGGGGCTTTTTTTGTTGGTGTTCGAAACAATTTTTACTTCCTACCGATGGCTATTTTTCGTTCCACTATTGCTCCATCTAAATGGAGTTTTAAGAAGTAAAAACCGCTCTCTAGTTTCGAGCTATCAAAAGTAATAGACTGGCAATTGGTATAACTTGCTTCAGCTACCAAAGCCGCACTGCTGTTAAAGATCTGAAGGCCCAAACGCTGAACGGTATAGGCTAAATCGATTTTCAATTCATTGCCCGCTGGTTGTGGGTACACATCTACCGTAGTGAAAGCTAAACTAGCTAAGCCTACACCGCTGCCATTATTACCTGCAATGCAAAAGGAAGTATCGCTGCAGCCATATTCGCTAATAATTACCGCAAAAGTACCTGTGTAAGTCGGTTGAAAATAGGAGAGGGTAGCCCCAGGGAAATGCTGACCAGTAGCGCAATCGTACCACTGATAAGTTACGCCTGGATTTTGATTAATGGTATACATGCTATCGGGCTTGTTCGCATTAACCAAAACGTTAATGGCTGGCGCCGTGGCTAAATTTAAATTAACGGTAGAATCGCAGCCATTGGCGGCAGGGAAGATTTCGGTATAAGTGCCCGCGCTAGTAATATTTTGGCTTCCTAAAACATAAACAGCGCCATTACAAATGGTATCGGAAATATTGGTAATTGAAGTGCTGGGCATGAGATTTCTACCTATTACAAAATTGGAGCTCGTGCCCGATAAAGTGAAATTATAAAGCGTGCCATTGT
>JAGYKI010000004.1 GCA_018401735.1 Schleiferiaceae bacterium | reverse complement strand
AGCTAAGTTTAATAATACATCTACTTTAGTAAAGCCTTCATGACTAAGAGAATAGGGGCCTGCCATGAAAGTTTTTTCCCCCTTGACTATATGGTACTCTTTTTCCATTAAGGCCTCAAAATCTTCGGCATAACTATCTTGGATTTTATGAAAAAGTAAGGTGGATGGTGTCGCTTCTCCTGCTGCCTTTTTAGAACGGGAAGCTTCTTTAGATTTTTTACATAAAGCCTCAGCCATGTGCAAGCCATAGTAAAATGGATAGTGTGGCTTAATATAAGCGATACCCCCACAAGCGGTCAAGCTATCACTAAGTCCATTTATCTTATGTGATTCCTTCTCGAAGGCTTCTATAAATGCTGTACTCAATTTTAAAGCATCCTTAGCCGAACAAACTAAAGTAAGATCATCACCCCCTAAAACTAAAACCCTAAAAGGAAGTTTGGACTTAGACTGATCTTTACACCTAAGAATATCGCTGGCACTTTCGCCAAAAACCTCAACTGCTGCTTGTCTAAATGCATAAACTGTACTTTGCTCTAATTCATTAGAAAAAACCTGCAATTTCGCTTCAATTTCTGTCGATTTTTCCCATTTTTCCCACAGTTTAACCAAATTTAAACCGAGGTCATTGCCGTCGATATGCACTACTGCCAGCCACTCACCCTCCTTAGCTATGTCGGAAAAATCTTTACACATTTCTAGACCCTGATTTCTCCATTCTTCAGGCATGGCCTTGGATAGTAAGTCGCCCTTCGCTTTTTCTTTGGCATAAGCGGACAAGTCTAAATAATCATTCCCTTTTGAAGCATCATAAACAGCTGCCAAACCACTTCTACGACTATTTTGCATAATCATTAAGTTACTAAAAGCTGGGTTGGCTATCTTATTTCTTTGGGTTCTCAACTTAGCTTCTAAGTCATCCAAATTTTCCTTGGTAAGCGTGCCGGCTATTTTCACCAAGGCTTGCGCAATACCAATCCCAGGTGCCTTCTTTTCGGCTTCCATTGGTAACCGCTTAATCAATGCCTTGGCTAGTTGCTCATCCTTGATAACACATCTAAAATGGCCCGCAGCAGCTTGATGGACATCTATTTGATCCATAGCCGCACCCATACCTTCAACCAATTCTGGCACTAACTTTTTACAGACTGCTTCGACCAATTCACTAGCGCCTACTATTTCCTTTAACTTACTAGTACTACCAATAAATGCCTGAATTCCAAAGACATTAAAACCGTAGAGATATTTTTCCATGCTTATAAAATTTCACTTAATGTTCCAAAACCCACCGAAGAGGATTTACCCAAGCCAATAGCCGCGGGCAATTTCAAATTCGTGGCAAAAACTATATCAAAAGCCTGCATCTTATGCGCTTTATGTTTTAGCCAGCAAGCCTTTTCAATCGCATGTATGTCGACCCAAATCTCCTTACCGATATGCCAGTCTAAACCTTTGGCAGCACTAAGAATATTACCCATTAATACTTTATTTAAAATGGCTACGCGTTCTTCCATAAAAATGGATTCTTGAAAAAGCTTATAATTTTTTGTATTAAGGGCTAACCAATCACTTAGTCGATATTGATTTACCGCGTTTGAACCCTTAAAGTTAAATACGCCCTTTTTAAAAGAGTGTAGACTTAAATCACCTTTTATTTGCCCCATTTCTAGACTATCAATTCCTTTCTCCAAAATTTCATCTAAGAAACCCACCGCTTCTGCCAAAGCTAAAATTGCCAAGCGACTATTGTAAATCTTGTATTGAAGAAGCGGGTAACGATAAATAACCGCGTCATGGCTTTGATGATTATGAAAGAGATCACTACGTTCACCATAAGCGCGAGTAAACACCTTTCTAAAGTGAATTACGTCCGCAAAAGCTAAACTTACATTAAAGTTTAATAATGAATAAGTTATCTCCTTATTCAATTTCTCTGATTTTTCATAATTTCCCTTAAAAGTATCCGTTAACAATTTCATGTTTCTTTTAATAGTAAAAACAGAAGCCCTAAGGTAGATGTTTTACACAAAAGTAGACCCTAAAAACAACTAATAATTTTCATTAAAATAGCATCTGGATCATTATCAGGATCTAAGCTATTTTTGACAAATTAAAGTAACTACTATGCAGTTTTAGTGCAGTTTGATTGTTTTTCACTTCTGTTCCAATCTAATTCCGCTGGAGAATAAACCTTTTCTAGCCACCCGAATTTACTTTAAAAATTAATCCTATTGCTTTAATTATTAATGACTTACTAAGTAGCAAAGCCGAAACCTATTCTTTTAAAACTAGTAACCACAACTGTTAATCATAATCAACATGAAAGTTACCCTCCTCTTTTGATTAGCTAACACAGGCTGGCAAACAAAGTCAAATACTATAATTAACACGTTAACATTGAAAATTTCACCATTAATCTAACTCGATTAATGCAGAGCTTTGTAATGGTCATGAATGTTAAAATCAAATTCCATTCTGAAATAATTACAGCTGAAATATTTTTAAATTTACTCTCTTTTCGAACGACACATGACGAATAGCAATATAGCCTTTTTAGGAGAAGATCAAAAGAAGGCGCTGCAAAGCTTCTCCCACTTTTTAGAATCAGATGAAAAAGTCTTTTTACTGAAAGGCTACGCCGGTACTGGAAAAACCACTTTACTGAGTTTTCTTTTAGAAATACTTAAAGAAAAAGAATTCGCCTCTCAACTGATGGCCCCCACGGGGCGAGCCGCTAAAATTGTCGAAAGCAAACTTGATAATACCTGCGAAACTATCCATAAGGCCATTTACAATTTTGAAAAACTTATCAGCTTAGAAGAACACACGACTATAAAAGATGGTAGTCATAAATTTTGCTTCGCACTAAAATCAAATAATACTACATCAACAAAAGTTATTTTTGTTGATGAGTCATCGCTAATTTCAGATGCACCAACTGGAGAAGAATATTTGCAATTTGGCAGCGGTAAACTACTGAGCGACTTAGTACATTACAGCAGGGTTAAGGAAGCTTTTTTGAATACTAAAATTGTTTTTATTGGTGATCCCGCACAACTACCGCCCATTGGCATGAACTATTCTCCTGCTTTAGATTTAAGATACTTTGCCGAAAATTTCAACTTAATAGGCCGAGAAGTACTGTTAAAGGAGGTGAAAAGACAAAGTGCAGAAAGTGATATTTTAAACAAAGCAAGCACTTTAAGAAATTCGATTGAAAGCAAAAATTTCTCGACTTTCGATCTACGATCAAGCCATGCCACTATTTTGGAATATCAAGATGACTTATTCCTAAAACAGTACCATAGCACCAAAGGTGTAAAGATTATTATTTGCTATAAAAATAAAACCGCAGCGAAGCTTAACAAAGAGGTCCGGCAAATCAAGTTTCCAGGACTTGCAGAGGTTCAAGTAAACGACATTTTAATGGTAAGTGCCAATAATTACAAAACCAATCTAATGAACGGCGAATTCGTTAAAGTAAAAGAACTTGGCGAAAAACGCGAACAGAGAAGGATTAAAGTTGGCACCAAGGAAATAGTGCTGAAATGGCGTGAGATAACCCTTCTGAGCCGAAAGAAGCACAACGAGTTTGAAGAGGTGAAAACACTCTTTCTAGAAAACTTTCTTTACAATGCTGAGCTAGACATTTATTTGCTGAGTAAAGCTTTGTACATCGACTTTATCATTCGCAACCCAAATCTTAAAAATGGTTCTGTCTTGTTTTCCGAAGCTTTGAGTAAAGACTTTTTCTTTAATGCTTTGAAGGTGCGCTTTGGCTACGCCGTAACTTGCCATAAAGCACAAGGCGGTGAGTGGGATAACGCATTTATATTTTGGGAACATCAAAACCAACAAAACTCAAATAATTCTATTAGAAATATTGATTTTTATCGTTGGGCCTACACCGCCATTACCCGCGCTTCGAAAACATTACATCTTTTCCGCTCCCCTCATTTTAACCTTTTTAGTGAAATGTATTTCGACGAGAAAATGCTAAAAATTGAAAATCGAACAGCAACGGAGAAGCCAGTAATTGATCCCACTGAATTAGGTGAAGCTCTTCTAAACTTCCAATTAGAACAAGAAACAATTACCGTTCAGACTCACTTTTTACAACACTTCTTTTGTCTAAAAGGGACAAGCATTAAACTAAGTAATTACCAAAGAAAAAACTACGAGGTGAACTATCATTTTACTCGTGATGATGAAAAGCTTTGCCTACAATATTGGCTTAAAGGAAGTGGTGCCTTTGGTTCAAAAATGCAGATAAACCCACAGCAGTCCAACTCTACCCAATTGCAAAAGGAGGTTCTTTCACTTTACCAAAATTTTAATCACTACTTACCCATAAAGGAGCAAAACTCTAACAATAGTAAAAGATTAGAATCCTACGAGTATAATACTGATAACCAAAACCTTTCAAGCCTCTTTCAGTACCTAAAAAACCAACTTGATTCAGATACGCTAATTGTTGGTATAGAACACCTTCCCTATTGCGAACGCTATCAGTTCCAAATTCAAGGGGAATTAGCTATTTGTGACTTCAGCTATACGAGTAGTGGGTCTTTTACGCGTATTTACGCTAATCCAAAGTACCCAGCATATTTACCACTTATGCTACAGCTAAAAGGAATCTTCTGTGCTCCCCAATAGAATGGAAATGCTGACCGCTGGGCCGCTCTCCTCGCTAGTGCTTTCATCCTCTACAATAGCTTTCTCATATTTCGCCCCGCTGTGGCAGAACTAATGGATGAACACCTTTACGACGATATTCAAATTCTCGTGCAAAAACACTCCCTTGCCGTGCCAGGTGTACTCGCTACCGAAAAATGCTTTGTCCGCAAAATCGGCATGCGCTATCACGTCGACCTCCACGCCCGTGTAGATGCCAATATCTCCGTAAAAGAAGGTCACACCATTTCCCATCACCTTAAAGATTACCTAATGGCAGAAATCCCCAATTTGGGTCAGGTGTTTATTCATATTGAACCCGCTGAAGAACTGTAGAGTCTAGCTCTTCCTTAAGGCATAGCGCTTTTTCGGATTGGTAGAAGCTGGGACTCTGATTATGTCGCCCTGTCTTATTTTGCATGGACTCTTACCAAACCAAGGGAAACTAATCCTAAGTATGGACCGGAAACTTTAACTGGAAGTTTGGTAGGACCTGATATCAATATATTAATGCTTGGTATTGTCTACATTTGGTGCGTTTTCCCTTTGCTATTATTCAGTATGCTAACTAAAAGCGGCAACTCAAACAGCCAAGAGCGAATCGATCTTATTAACCGGTTTATCCGTCTTTCTGAAAAGAGGCTATCGAATCGATTGTAGCTGATCGTGGAATTTGTGGGGGAAAGATGGTTGGGTTTTTCCAATGATAACAACTTCAAATATTACATCCGCATTCGTCTTAATTTAAAGTCTTTAGTACCCCACAAAGGCCAAGAATAAAGGCTTTCATTTATTCAACAGTTTTAGGAATCAATGAGTTTGTCTATTACCCAAACGTCTGTAACGCCAATGGTCAGCTTTGCTATTTATCAGGATGCAAGCTTGTATCCGCAATGGGTGCCAAGACTTCCTTATTATCGTATCCTTTACTGCTCTGACAAAGCCCAAGTCCACTATAAAAAGAGGTGGCAAATAGAATGTGTGCTTTAAGGCGATGAAGTCCAGCGGTTTTGATTTAGAAACGCATCTACAAGAGACATGGAAAGACTCGAGAACTTCTATCCTGATAGTGATGATTGCTTTGTTTGGTGCTATAAGGTGGGAATCTACTTGCACGTTGACGTGTTTCTCTATCTTGGCTAAAAGCACATGGTAGAAAGGCCAAAACTATTTTTAAATATGGACTCAGCTTTATCGCCAGCGTACTGCTGAACTCTGAAAATCAATCTAGTATCAATGTCATAGCGTTTTTGTCATGTACTTAGAATACCGTAACTATATTACTCCAAGTCTTGACTCCTGTTTTTTTATTTCCGCTCTTAATACTAGTATAAATGGTTTGTGCAGTAGTTAGATTAACAAAAACTCCTCTTGCTTTAGATGGTTAATCTCTCAACAGTAAAATCAGGCAGGTTCATAAAGAAAAACCTCTGCCTCGTCGTTTGCCTCATCTCTGCTTCAAAAAGACCGGCCCAAAACGGACGGCCTTCCTAAAAAAAATTCACTGAAAACTAAACTGGCGGATTCGCAGCGGATTTACAGTATCGCCATCATCATCCTCCCAGGATCAAAATCCCATCGTCATCGCCAATAGGTGTGCCGATCCATCATCTACCAGCGGATAAACTACCATCATCTCCTCTGTCATCAACACTGCCCGAATCAACTGACCCATCATTCCCAATTAAGTGGCCTTTGCATTAGTACTGCCTAACTTAGGAATTGATGCATTTTTAAAGGCATCAGAAACACCGGCGCCACGTCCACAAAATAAAGGCATTAAGAAATCCAACTCCTTTTCAGGAAATCCATCACCTCATGTCCCAGCTTTTAATCTGCTCCGTGGTTTCCAAATGCTTCGCTCGCTTGGGATTAAACTTCCTTCTCTTTAAAGATTAGAATTTGCTCTTGGCCTTTCCACTAGGTCGTTTGCATTATCAAAAGAATCTAACCTGCTCTAGTACTGATCGTGGTATAAGCCATGATACTTCAGCTAGAGCTAAAGTCTTTGTGCATCTATGCGTACTCAAACCATAATTGTGAAGTCGGTCACTAAGGCCAAATTACGGTCATTGTTTCTATTGGCTACTGTGAAATACGCCTCTAGCTTACCAATCACTAAAGCAACCGCACTGCAAACCGCCTTCTCATTCCTCTGTAAGCCGTCCCTTAATAATTCCTTGCGTTGAATCAGTTCTCGCATTTTCGCCTCGTAGGCATCTGGCTGGTGAAGCTTCGGAACCCAGTTATGTCTTGCCATTGCTCTTGTGGGCTTCTGCCACTTTAATTACCGCTTGTAATATGTATAAGCGATTGCGTTCTAACTTTTCTATAATTAAACGATTTAAAATTATGGTTGTAAGATGTACGCAGTGCTTGAGAATCATTCGCAGATTTGCGAAAACGATCTCATGGCTTTCTCTGTGCCTTTCTATAAAGCTATATTTAAGTTACTTCCGTCCATATTTTTCTGCCCTATCCTCCATACTCTTTCTTGTAAATTGATTTTAGTTTGTCTCCTGAGACTCCTAATAAACCTCTGCCCAAAATGGTATCTTCTTTACAAATTAGTCTCCTCCTGCCTTCAAAAAAGGGAGAGAAACGTGTGATACTGAACTAAAGCCTTCCAACCCTCATGGCCAATAGATAATAAAGGCGAATTTCGTTTTTAGGGTAAACTACTATCCTACCACTCCCCTGCAACTCCACCCTGATTTTGCTGGTGTGCCAAAAGTATGGCTTCATTACTTTAATCTGAAACTCAATATATAAGTTCTAAGATTATTCTGATCCCTCCAGTTCCCCAATCCTGGCACCTCCCACCTCCAAGCCTCAAACTTCTAAACCTCTAAAGTCCCTCTTTAACTTTTAAACTCCTTAATCTCAAAACTACCTGAACTCCACCTCAGGTCCTCCTGTCTCAGCCGGCAGATTACTGGGTCTGCCAATCCGTCCCAAAAACAACTCTAAAGTAACTCAGCCTGCCATTTTAGACCTGAGCTTTCTGCTGCTTGGGACATGAGACTATGTTGTGGCCTGCTTCTATATATTTTTTTAGGCAAATCTCTGCCCCCTGCTCTACTAACTAACACAGTTGTAATTTCCTGCACTTTCAACTATACATTATATAACATGCTAGTAATTGCCCATGCTTCCATGTCTTAAGCACTGCTATATAGACTGAATAAAATTATAGAACTGCTTCTGTTGTTCCAAACCTTCTTGACCCTAGTAACAATAAAGCATAGACCACTTGCACCAATCTACACCTTCTAGGCAACAATAAAGCACAGACTACCTTTGCACTTAGTAATCCTGCTGCTGCCTCTGCAAAACAGCACAGTGGTTCACTTTCTTGCCACTGTCCTGCAACCTGTTGTACAAAAAAGTAAAGAGCTCTCACTTTATAACATCTATCATAATCAGTATGCTACAAGTGGGTATAGACGATTACACTGCATCTACAAAACGTGCTATGACAAATAAGTATATAGATTTATTTCTATACTATCTATAATTTAAAAAGTACTAAAAGTACATGCCAGTAGACTCACTGCAAACCCTCCTGCCACCTTAATCCAAATATGTTTGTGGCATTTACTAAGCTACATGCTGCTATCAGACATTCATGTCTGGCCAATGACTTTAGTCACTGCTTTGGTACTAGCAGCAAGAAATGATTTTTCTGTAAATCAGTACTTTAGTGGTAAAAAAGTCCTCCTTGCCTTCTTCGCTGCCATTACCAGTGCTTTAACTTTTTTAGACAGTTTAACACCAGGCTGTTCCTATAAAAATCCTCTGTTACTCTCCCTGGAAAAAACATACTACAATCTTTCTCTTCCCCTTCCCCTTAGACTCTTAAGGTTTCTAACATGAACTCTAACTCTAATACTACTAGGAACTTCTTCTGAATTTTTGCCTTCTCATTCCTGACTGAGACACCCCATTGCGTTGTCTCCAGACACAATAATCTGAGCCTATGAGAATGGGCCTCTGGGCTTATAGGTATCGATAGGTTCCTTGAGATTCTCCTCAAGCCCAAAACCTAAGTCTCCCTCTCTGCTTCCTCATCCTGATTCCCAAAACATCCCAAACAGCCTGACCTAGGAAAACAGTCCTCAAACCTCTAAACTTTAAATTGCAAATCTCTACTTATAACTGTGAAAAACCACATCTTGTCTAACTTTCTACAGGCTGCTGGTGATTTCCATGCCAGCAGTGCCTCCCAGTACTCTTCTCTAATTAAGCACCTGTGGACTCTGAAACCCTTCGGTTCTTGGGAATTTCATCATTGATATCAAGGCACCGCTGCATGCTTCAGTGTCCCTGACTCATCAACAGCTTTTGAATCCTAATTGATGCCCTTTTCCCAAAATGAGAAAAATTAGTAGTTTTGATTCCCCTCAGTCTTTTTCCTCTTTCAAACTAGAAAAACCCAAACCTCTGTTTGAATCTGTCAATTATATTCACGGCTTCTGGTTTCCGCCTTCTTTGATTTATTCTCAAACCTCTCTCCTGCCTTTAAGCCCTCTGTACCCTTGCTCGCCCAAACCCTGGTCAAACACAAACCACGCAATGGTCCTAAAAATCCCTATCATACCCATTATCTAGTGGCATCAAAACTATCTACTATAAAGTCAGAATGCAAGAAAAATACTTCAAATAAAACCTTTCGTATTCTGCAAGATATCCTCGGCCCAGAAGTAAATCTGCTTATTGGCTCAGTGATGCCCTCGCAAGTCCATCGCTACCGCCTATCGCCCAAAAAATGGCGAAAGTCAGCTCACGCTCGAACAAAGCATTCAGCTTATCCAATCCGAACACAGACTGTTACCGATACTATTAGAACAGACGGCGACGAAAATACCTGGCCTTTATCCGCTGTTTTAAACCCTATCAGGATGAAACTAGTTTTCAAGCTTCCTCCTTCAAATTGAAAAGATATTTAGCTCAGCCTCCGCTAAAGGCAATGCTCAGCTCAGTTATATTGCCCATGACCTACCCCTTTCTTTTTCCTGCCGCCCGAAAATCCTTGAATATAAATTTGCTTTTGGTGCGGCACCGATCATGGACCCAAGCCCCTTTCCAGCCTTACCTATACTATTGCCCAACGCATCTACAACTCTATCTAAGCATTGACTCTATCGAGATTTGCATCCCCTGCTTATTAGTAATCAGATTTTGCAGATCATCACTGCCAAACAAGAAGGCAGTATTAATAATGACGCCTTTCCGCCTTTCTTCTTTCTTCCCCACGAGTCTAAACTCCTTCTTTGAGCAATTTTTAAGGCGAGGAATTGGAGCCTTGATTTTTTTGGTTCTTTTTTGATCAAGCAAAAAACGAACGACATAATGTATTGATAATCATTATATTGAAGAGGAATAGGATTGAGAAAACGGATTGAAAATTTAATCTGTCATGGGTAACTTGTTTCAGCATCTTCGCCATTAAAAAATCAAGAAAAAATCACTCTATCGAAATCCCTCCGTGTCCTTAGTGCCTGCTTTGCGTACTCTGTGGTAAATAAAGAGCTACGTCTATCAATCCCAAAAATCGAGATGCCGCACCTACGGCGCTTGGGTTCCTGCCCATCAATGAAACTATCGAGATGTCGCACCTACGGCGCTCTAAACTTTTACTAATCCGAAATCCCTCTCCAGTCTTTTTGTCTTTCGTCTTGTTGTCTTAGACAGTATCGTGAAGCATCATTAAAAAACGAAAATACCAAAGAAGTCCTGCTGGACTTGTTTCAGCATCTTATTCCGTAAAAAAACGTAAAATATACACCTTTCGAAAGCCAATCTGTGACCATCCGTCCCTATCAGTCTCAGCGGTGTTTAAAAAAATGAAAGTCCCAGCTATACCGCAATCTCAATACTCAATACTCAATACTCAATTCTACCCACCAAGCATCCCATACTTAACCAACAATTCCCCAATCTCCGTTTTTAAATCGCCAAATTCATCGGGATATTCCACGCGGCCTCTTACTATTTGGGTTTTAAACTTGCCTTTAGGATCGCTAACCGATATAATATAATTGGGAACATCCATCATCTCCTCGTAATCGTATACCGAGTCCATTCCAAAAAAGCCTTTTTTAATTAAAGTCTCCTTTAGTTTTTGATAATCCTCGGCGCTAATCACAATGGTAGTATCTCCTTCAAAAGCACAATACCTACCGCCTTTAAAATCTAAATTGTGATTTTCATCCAAGCTAAAAGTATAGGTAGGACAAGTACCATAACAAGCGCCACTTTCAACCTCTAAGATATAACTAGCATCTGCCTTAGCTAAAAGCTGCACGGCATTGTATTTACAAGCTGTGAAACTTAAACTAAGGGCTGCTAAAACTAAAAGATTGAACTTTAACTTCATGCTATTTACTGCGTCTTTGCTGACGGTTTTGCTGCTCTTGTACCTCACGCATTCTGCGCATTAAGCGGTTTTCCTTCTGCGGCTTCTCTTTACGTTCAGCTATTTTTGCCCTAATCTTATCCTCATCAATAAAGGAACGAATGGCAAACTGCTGACTGAATGTAATTACGTTGGCTACGAAGTAGTAATAACTTAAGCCAGATGCATAATTGTTAAAAACCCCTAAGAACATAATCGGCATTAAGTAGATAATGTACTTCATCTGTGGAAACTGCTGCGTTTGCGCAGATCCCGTTAACTGCTGATTCATATAGGTATAAATCAGAGTAGAAACCGTCATTAATAGGGTAAATAAGCTAATATGATCCCCGTAAAAAGGAATATTAAAAGGTAAGTCGTAGATAGAATCATAAGTCGATAAATCCGTCGCCCACAAAAAAGACTGTTGTCTTAACTCAATGGAAGCAGGGAAAAACTGAAAGAGCGCAATCAAAATCGGAAACTGTAAAAGCATCGGCAAACAGCCGCCCAAGGGACTAACACCCGCCTTGCGATACAACTCCATAGTAGCCTGTTGCTTCTTCATGGCATCCGGATGCTTCTCGGCCAAAGCGTCAATCTCAGGCTTTAAAACTCTCATCTTCGCCATCGAACGGTAAGAACTATAGGTAAGTGGGAATAATATCATCTTAATAATCAAGGCGATAATTAAAATGATTAATCCGTAGTTTAAGCCATAAGCCTCCAACCAGTTAAAGATATTTAAAACAATACCGCGGTTAATCCAACCTAAAATCCCCCATCCTAAAGGAATAAGCTCTTCAAAACCCGCATCATAAGATTTTAAAATTTCATATTTATTGGGGCCCAAATACAAACCCATCTCTAGATCTAATTCGCCACTAGCGTTGCTAGGGTAGCTAATGCTACTGGCCATATATTTCGTATGCGCCTCATCTTCTAAAGGACGAATAGCTAAAGCGGCTTTCGAAAAACTCGCTCCTTTCAATTGTAAGATAGTGGTAAAAAACTGCTGACGGTAAGCCACCCAGTTTAAAGCCTCTTCCACCAACTCCTCGTCGGCACTGCTGCTATTAAAATTATCAACATCCTCATCTACCGTTAATTGAAACTGCATTTCCGTGCGGGTAATCTCATTTTCACGGTTTTTTTCGTGGCGGTTCGCTTGCAGCTCCCAGATGAGTTCCGATTGATCATGCTTTAATAAAGGAGCCATACCGTTCGTCTCCACCGACCAATCTACCATATACGCATCGGCTACTAAGCTGTATTCGTATACCAAACTTGCACCTGCATCAGTTTGAAGCGCAAATTTCAAAGTATTGGAGGTCTGCTCAATTACCTTAAAGGATAAGTCGGCGGTGTTGTATAGACGCTCATCCTCTAAAAGCAAACTAAAATTGGAGTTGGAATCAATTAAATTTAAAGGCAAAGAATCATAAGTCTGAAAGTCTTTTAATTCGGCCTTTATTAACTGCGCTCCCTTATTGGAGAAGCTTAGCTTTAGCAAATTATTTTCTAAGCTATAGGTCTTTGTCTCTTCGTTCTCCAGCATCGATTGGGCAAAAGGGCCAAACTCTAACTGATACTTTAGATACTTTAAGGTATCGGTATTCAAGGCGATACTATCCTTAGCTAAAGCCGCTAAAAGATTATTCTCACCTGAATTTAAACTAACACTGTCTTCCGCTACAATTTCATTAGTGGTGCTATCATTGGCGATTGCCGCCTCATCTGCCGCCACAGGCGTAGTAGGCGAAAAATAACCGAAATAGAGAAATATTGCTCCAATTAAGAGAAAACCTACTACCGTATTTATATCAAACTTTGACTTCATCTTATGCTTTTAAACTTTCGCTGTACTTTATGGCAGCTTCAACAAATTTCACGAAAAGTGGATGCGGGTTGGCTACCGTACTCTTATATTCTGGATGGAATTGTACGCCCATAAACCAAGGATGTTCGGGTACTTCTACAATTTCTACTAAAGACATATCTGGGTTTATACCGGTGGCAATCATACCCTTCGCCTCATATTCAGCTAGGTACTTATTATTGAACTCAAAACGGTGACGGTGTCTTTCGCTAATACCTTTTCGGCGGTAAACCGCAAATGCTTTAGAACCTTCCTTTAAATCACAAGCACATGCTCCTAATCGCATTGTTCCGCCCTTATCGGTAACGTTTTTCTGCTCTTCCATAATGTCAATTACGGGATAAGAAGTCTCGCGGTTCATTTCAGTACTATTGGCATCTTCCCAACCTAAAACATTTCTACCGAATTCAATCACCGCTGCTTGCATTCCTAAACAGATACCTAAAAATGGTATTTTAGATTCGCGGGCATGACGGATCGCTTCAATTTTACCATCAAAACCGCGTTCGCCAAATCCTGGGGCAACCAGAATTCCATCTAAACCATCTAAGGTTTTGGCAATATTATCTAAAGAAAGGTTTTCGGAATGGATCCAACGAATTTTAACACGACATTCGTTGCTAGCACCGGCATGAATAAAGGACTCTACTATCGATTTATAGCTATCATGAAGCTCTACGTACTTCCCAATCAAACCAATTTCCACTTCCAGTTTAGGATAGCGCAATTTGTATAAGAAATCCTTCCAGTTTACTAAATCAAGATTGTCGTCGATTGGCAGGTTTAAACGCTTGAGCACCACTTCATCTAAATGCTGATTACGCATTAAAATGGGCACCGCATAAATGGTTTCCGCATCAATACTTTGTACTACGGCTTCTTTCTTCACATTACAAAACTGAGCCAATTTGCGACGAATATCCTCGCCTAAATCATGCTCTGTTCTACAAACTAAAATATCAGGTTGTATTCCGGATTCCTGCAATTTCTGCACGGAATGCTGGGTGGGCTTCGTTTTTAATTCACCGGTCGCGGCCAGATAGGGTACCAAAGTAAGATGCACCACCAGGCTATCTTCCCCTAGTTCCCAGCGCAGCTGACGTACCGCTTCGATGTAAGGAAGGGCTTCAATATCACCTACCGTTCCTCCTATTTCTGTAATGATAATTTCAAACTCTCCGGTATTCCCCAAAAGTTGAATGCGCCGTTTAATTTCGTCAGTGATATGCGGAATAACCTGCACTGTCTTGCCTAAATAATCCCCCCGACGCTCTTTATTAATTACCGTTTGGTAAACTCTACCGGTAGTAACATTATTGGCTTGGGAAGTAGGTCGGTTTAAGAATCGCTCGTAATGTCCTAAATCTAAGTCGGTTTCTGCCCCATCGTCGGTTACAAAACACTCCCCGTGCTCGTAAGGATTTAAGGTACCGGGATCAATATTGATATAGGGGTCTAGCTTTTGGATGGTCACGCTATAACCGCGCGATTGTAGCAATGTAGCTAGCGAGGCGGAGATAATACCTTTCCCTAAAGAAGAGGTAACCCCACCGGTTACGAAAATGTATTTTGTTGAAGGCATATAATATTAGCTGAATTGGCTAAAGACGGCGCAAAGCTAGTAATTAATGAGGGTTTAAGCAGGAGAAATTAAAACAAGCTATCAATGATTTCTTCAATACTTATCCCTTCCGCCTCTGCCTTGTAATTTTTCACCAAGCGGTGACGTAATATTGGCTTGGCTACTGCCAAAACATCTTCTTTATCCGGACTGAATTTTCCCTTTAACGCAGCATGCGCTTTGGCACCTAAAATTAGGTTTTGCGAGGCACGCGGTCCCGCTCCCCAAGAAATGTACTTTTGAGTAATAGCCGCCGCACTAGGGGTATTAGGCCTACTGGCTTGCACCAATTTAATGGCAAATTCATACACATTATCGGGTACAGGAATTTTACGTACTAAATTTTGAAAGAATATAATTTCTTCACCGTTCAACACTTCATTAACCACAGCATTAACGCCTGCAGTGGTGTTTTTAACGATGCTTACTTCTTCCTCAAAACTAGGGTATCCTACTTCTATATTAAACATGAAACGGTCTAATTGCGCTTCTGGCAAAGGATAGGTTCCTTCTTGTTCAATGGGGTTTTGCGTAGCCAACACAAAAAATGGCTTAGCCATGGCATAAGTGTGCCCCGCTGCTGTAACCGATCTTTCTTGCATCGCTTCCAATAAAGCCGACTGAGTTTTAGGAGGCGTTCGGTTAATCTCATCTGCTAAAATGATATTCGCAAATAAGGGACCTTTCACAAATTTGAACTGACGGTTTTCATCCAATATTTCAGAGCCCACAATATCCGAAGGCATTAAGTCGGGGGTAAACTGAATTCTGCGGAAGCTTAAACCTAGCGCTTCAGACACCGTATTTACCAAAAGAGTTTTAGCCAATCCTGGCACTCCTACCAATAGAGAGTGGCCTTTGCAGAAGATAGACATCAACAAAAGATGAATAACATCATCTTGACCAATAATCACCTTCCCAATTTCCGCTTTTAACTGTTGGTATTTTACACCTAACTGTTTAACCGCATCTACATCATTTGTATTATTCTGCATATTGAGAAGCGTTTAGCCATTTTCTTTTAAAGGTGCACGACAAATATTCATTATTCACCCGCACATAAGTCTCACCAATTTTATCGTTTACCCAATCTTCTAAAGCTTTTTGTTGCTTTTGAGCTTTGGCCACCTGCTGAATTCGCTGATAATCTGCCCCTAAATCGGCGGTATGCGCCTCGGTGCGATCAATTAGTTTAATTAATTTATATCCTTCCTTCTCATCGCGGGTTCGGAAAAAGGTAGCAGGACTCATCGTACCCTCTTCAATATTCTCTAAAGCATAAAAAATGGTTTTATCCAATTGACCCGTTTCCCAAACCGACTCGCCCGATTGTGGGTTTACCGCTAATCCACCGTTCAGTTTAGAGTCTTCATCGTCTGAAAACTGTTTAGCCGCTTCTTCAAAGCTAATTTTACCCTCTAAAATTAAGGCGCGTAAACTGTCTATTACTCTTTTAGAAGCTTCTAAATTTTCAGCCGAAATCTTCGGTTTGATTAAAATATGACGCAAGTCTAACTCCTGACCACGTTTGGATTGCAATTGAACAATATGATAACCATACTCCGTTTTAAAGGGATCGCTAATTTCATTTAAGGATAAGTTAAAAGCAATGGCTTCAAACTCTTTTACAAACTGTCCCCGCTTAATCCCCTTATACTCTCCCCCGTTTTTCGAGCTTCCTTCATCATCCGAATAAAGCACCGCCATAGTACTAAAAGAGGAACCGTTAAGAATGCGTTCTTTGATATTAATTAATTGATCAATGGCCTCTTGCTTGGCCTCTTCACTAACCTTAGGGAATTTTACAATTTCTGCGTATTTAACTTCCGCATTAATTAATGGTAAACTGTCTTTAGGAATGTCATTGTAAAACAAACGCACTTCTGAAGGCGTAATTTCTATATCACCATTAATGTTTTGCATCATACGCTGCGCGGTCATTTGATTGCGGATTAGCTCACTCATCTCCTCTTTTATCTCAAGGATAGATTTGCCATAATACTGCTCTAGCCTCTGACTGCTGCCAATTTGTTGAATAAACACCTCAATTCTACGATCGATATTGGCTTGCACTTCTTCCTCGGAAACTTCTACACTGTCTAAATCCGCTTGGTGCAGCAGAAGCTTTTCTAAAAGCAACTCCTCAAATACGTCACATTGATCCACTTCAAACTGTGGATTCTGCTTTTTCTGCGCTTCAATTGCTTGGTTCAAGTCACTTTTCAAGACAATATTCTTACCTACTACGGCTAAAACACCATCAATTAAAACTCCTTGGGCGGAAAGCGTAGGACCGAATAAAGCAATAATAAATAGCACGAGGCCAGCGGTATTAGGGATAAGTTTCAAATTCCTTCTTTTTAAGAGCATCATTAACTAAGTTTTTCTCTAAATCGGCAATAAGGTCCAATCGTTTCTTATTCAAAAGGGTATTGCGGATAATGTCTTTTACATAAAAAATCGGAGCAGCATTGTCTTTAATCTTATACTCCTTTATTTGCGCCAAGTAAATTAAGCCTTCTTCTTCCAACTCAATCCACCTATTGCGCGCTAAAAAGTCTTGTTGATTGTAAGTACGAATCGGTATGAGCTTCCTAAAATCATTGAAACTTATCCAAGCCGTATCTTCCAAAGAGAAAGAACGCGCAAAGCTAAGGCTATAGTCTAATAAGGCCTCTAAATCTTTTACCTCACTCGATTTAAACCATTTTTTCAGATCTTGCAGTTCGGGCGCATCTTGGGGAACCACGATATAACGGATTTTAAGGATATTCTCTTTTAATAAAAAGTTTTGGCTATTTGCCTGATAATAATCCTTTATCTGTAATTCCGAAATGCTGGTGTCCAGTCTGTCGTCTACATACTTCTGTAGATAGGCATACTTTAAAAGGTCGTTGCGGTAATTGCGAATTTGCTCCTCAAATTGTTTTTGCTCGTCCGTTAAATTGAATTCGGCTTTGTAAACCATCAATTCGTTCTTAGCCCAAACATTAATAAAGTTCTGCACAAAAGTAGCGCTATCCTCAGAGCTTAAACCTTCCGGTAGAACGGCTACAATATCGTGCTGATAAAGCTTCGATTCATAAACCCGCGCAACCAACTCTCCTTCCTCTTCGGTGCCCTTGTTGAAAATATTATCACAAGAACTAAAGAAAACTAGGCTTAAAAAAAGGACGCTATGGAAGAGGCTTTTATTCAAGCTCGCTTACCACTTTATCGAGTACTGTTTGATTTACCTGTACTGGATATTTCAGTTTCAGGTCTTCTAACCACTGGGCTTCCAGATACTCTTGGTAGTCGCTGATTACTTTTCCTTTTGCTTCTTCAAATGTTTTAGCCCTTGGCGCCTCGATATTAAGCACGTAGGCTTGGATAAAACGATCGTTCTGAACTTCAATATCAGATTTACCCGCTTTGCTCATTTCCTTTACCGAGGTCAAGTTTAATTCTTCTGAACTATATAAACCACTATCAATCGCTATATCTAATTTAGAATCTTCATTTAATTCTGCTAAAACTTCCGCTTCTAGCTTGCCCTTTTTAAGAAGCTTCACTGCTTTTTTCGCAATCTTTTTAGAGGATGCATCTACTTTATAAGCTTGGTAGCGCGTAGGCCACTGGTACTTATCCGCATTCATAGCAAAGAAGGCTTTTAATCCACTGGTATCAGACATTGCCTGACGCCATACTTTTTCTTCGGTTAGGTCGAAAAGTAAGATACCTTCAAAGTACTCACGCTCTAGTAAGCGGAATTCAGGATACTTGATCGCTAAGCGGCTCTTCTCATAAGCCAAAAGTTCAGCATCTGCATATTCTTTAATCGCTTTATAAAGCTTAGAATCTAAAGTGCTACCGCGACGGAATTTGGTTTGACTGCTTTCTAAGAAAGTAAGAAAATCTTTAATAGTATACTCCTTATTGTCGAAGCTAAACAATACAACATCGCCGTTCTTTAGCTTCTTAATTTTCCATTCTCCTTTGTTATAGCTTTCCTCATCTACTTGGGCAAATGCTTTTTTATACAGTTGGGGATACTCTTTAAAGTTATAGTCTTGTTTAATGCGCTTCATCACGCTTACCTCGCTTTGTTGTGCGCGAATATCTCGCTCTACTTTCGATTTAATTTCAGCTTGTACTTTTTCAAATCCTAATTCCTCATCTTTCTTAATTAATTTAATAATATGCCAGCCCACCGGGGTTTTAACGGGCTTAGTATAGTCACCAATCTCAGAAATGGCAAAAGCTGCATCTTCAAATTCTGGATACATTTTATTGATTCCAAATGGATCTAATTGCCCACCACGCGGAATGGAGGTTTTGTCTTCACTGTACTGACGTACTAAAGTTTCAAACTCTTCGCCAGCTTCAAGCTTGCTGTAAATTTCCTCGATTTTAGTTTTCACATCTGCTCTCTGCTCGTCGGTGGTTTTATCATTGTCTATTAACATGATATGCGCCACCGTAACCTTACCTCTAGCGGCACGCTTATCAGTAGGCTTTACTAGGTGGTAACCATATTGACTACGCACGGGCATTGAAATCTCGCCCATACGAGTAGTATACGCAGCTGTTTCGAAAGGATAGACCATATCGAAAACGGTAAAAAATCCTAAATCACCTTGACGTTGGGCACTGTAAGTATCGTCTGAACTAGCGGCTAAAGCTTCGAAAGACATACCATCCTTTACAATCTTATTGCGAATAGAAAGTGCCTTATTATAAGCCACTAGAGTGTCTTCTGGACTAGGACTTTTATCGAGTTTCACCATAATATGCGAAGCACGAATATCGAACTTCATGCGGGTATAGGCCTCACGCACTAATTCGTTAGTAACGTCTTTATCTGAAAGATAAGGCTTCACTAATTGCTCGCGATAATTTCTAAACTCACGTAAGAAATTAGGCATGGTATCTTTTCCAAGCTCTTTGGCATCGTGTACCTTAAGCTTAAAATTAATGTATAAGTCAAGATATTCTAAGGGTGTTTTGGGATCGATATCCTCACCAATATCGCGGTTTTTATTGTAAACCGCCATATACTCATCGGCTCGAACTGTATCGTCTGCTACTGTAAACAATACCTGATTGGCCCATTTCTCCTGTGCTTGCGCAGATAGAAATAAAACACTGCAGAAAATGCTGGCAAATACTTTCTTCATAGGGAAAAACTCTCTTTTAATTAAAAATTAATGTCTACTATAATTTGGTGATTCTCTCGTAATCTGTACATCATGTGGATGGCTTTCGTGGATACCCGCACTAGTAATGCGCACGAAATTACCTTTTTCTTGCAAGGCTTTCACATTTGCGGCACCACAATATCCCATACCGGCTCTTAAACCACCGATAAACTGATACATTACTTCACCTACTTCTCCTTTATAGGCTACACGCCCTACTATACCTTCGGGAACCAATTTTTTAATATCGTCTTCCACATCTTGGAAATAACGATCTTTTGAACCTTGCTGCATGGCCTCAATAGAGCCCATTCCGCGGTAAGTTTTATACTGACGACCTTCATAAATAATGGTCTCGCCTGGCGCTTCCTTAGTTCCAGCTAATAATGAACCAAGCATTACGGTATCGGCACCTGCGGCTACAGCTTTCACAATATCGCCTGTAAAGCGAATACCTCCATCGGCTATAATTGGAATATCGGTACCGGCTAAACCTTTTTTAACCTCCATAATGGCGGTTAATTGGGGCACTCCTACTCCAGCTACTACGCGTGTGGTGCAAATAGAACCCGGACCAATGCCCACTTTAATCGCATCGGCACCCGCGTCGGCTAAATATTTTGCGCCTTCGGCTGTCGCCACATTGCCAACTACTACATCCAAATTAGGGAATTTGGCTTTTACAGCCTTTAAAGCTTTTACTACACCCGCCGAATGTCCGTGGGCAGTATCTATAATAATAGCATCTACATGAGATTCTACCAAAGCTGTAACGCGTTCAATTACATCTGCGGTAACGCCAACTGCTGCTGCTACGCGTAAACGACCAAAATCGTCTTTATTAGCATTGGGCTTGATATGCGATTTGGTAATATCACGGTAAGTTATTAAACCGATCAGTTTATTCTCTGCATCTACTACTGGTAACTTTTCAATCTTATGCTTCTGTAAGATTACTTCTGCTTGTGCAAGACTGGTATTCTCTAAAGTGGTAACCAATCCTTCACTAGTCATTATCTCCTTTAAAGGACGATCATCTCGCTTTTCAAAGCGTAAGTCGCGATTGGTAATTATACCCAATAAGGTTTTATCTGCGCTTACTATGGGTATTCCACCGATTTTAAAATCGGACATCATTTTCTTGGCATCCTTCACCAAGGCACTTTCTGGTAAAGTTACTGGATCGAGGATCATCCCACTCTCGGCTCTTTTTACATTGCGCACTTCTACCGCTTGTTGCTCGATAGTCATGTTTTTATGTAAAACCCCTATACCACCATCTTGCGCGATAGCAATAGCCATACGCGCTTCAGTTACGGTATCCATCGCTGCCGAAATAATCGGTGCCTTTAAGGTTATATTACGGGTAAATCGAGTAGTTAGATCAACTTCGCGGGGTAAGATTTCCGAAAAGGCTGGTACTAAAAGTACGTCATCATAAGTTAGTCCTTCACTTATGACTTTATCGCTAAAAGTTGACATAGAGCGCTTGCAATTTTAAATTGAATTGCGCGCAAAATTAAGAATTAAAACCGATTTTCCCCTCATATACTAAGCTATATAGTTAGACTCGATCAGATTTTAGCCCAAAAAAAAAGACTGAACCCAAAAGTCCAGCCTTTTTATCAAACAAGCAAAATATAAAACCTTAATCTCTAACGGATAAGCGTAAAGTTTCCGCGTTCTTCGGTGGGAGCATCACCCGGAGTGGCATACTTAATAAAGTAAATATACACTCCTTGAGGAGCTGCATTTCCTGCATCGGTTCCATCCCAACGCACTTGCGGATCATTCGTCTCAAATACTTTCGTGCCCCAACGATTCATAATATAGAACTGATAATTCTCAATATCATTTAAGCGCATCGAAGGTCCAAAGGTGGTATTCTCATCTACACCACTACCCGGTCTAAAAGCCGTAGCTAAGAATACGCGCGCCTCTTGTTGACTGCAGGCTTCGTTTGAAAAAGCATTCATCGGATTACCAAAATTGTCAATAATACCCTGGGGATTGCCACCTTCTATCGCTTTAACATAGTAGCAATACGCTCCTGCATCAGGATCTGCTGCTACTAAATCGGCAATCTCGTAATCGGTATACGTGGTATCATCACCACCATTCACGTTTACATTCTCGCCTACTTTCACGTAGTTGAAGTCTCCTTCAACGCGACGGTAAATCTCGTATTTCTCTACATATCCGCCCCAACCTTGGTAAGAAGTCCAAGTTAAACGATTCGTTAAATCGGGCTCTCCTTTTACATTTAGGCGCATATTACGAGATATTACTAATCGCCATAAATCCACCACAGCTATCTGTTGCTGCCGTTACGCGGTAGAAGTAATCGAACTTCGTCCGTTTGTACCCCAAAATCTTGGAAAGTGATAATATAGGGTGGCGCTGTAGGCTTACCAAGAGTAGCACCGCGGTAAGGACCAAAATACTCTGGTGCAATGTTGATTTGGAAGCTTCTTACATCCGCCTTACCATCGATATAATAATATCAATGTCTAAAGACTTACGCGTAAAATCGTTATTACGCTGGAGATGTACAGTTGATCCGACTGACGAGGGAACTTCCGCTTGATACAAACTGTATTCGATATCGATAATTGTTTATCGTAATCTAAAGCCTCTATGGTATAACAATACTCGTAATCTTTTTGCAGTACGTGTTTTGACGGTAAGTGGTAATCCTGTGGCGAAGCCGTAAACAATAATGTGGGTCCGATTACCGTACCATCGGGCTCTGTAACCAAAGTCCAGTTAATGCGATAAATAAGGGTTCCTCCTGAAATTCTTTTAGTAAGCATTCCAGCTAATGCGAGAAAAGCCTTCACACTTATTAATGTAATTGCGTAAAATACCGTGTTATGGCGTAACCGCTAAATCATCACCTGATTAATGCCAGCTATCTCCCGATACCACTTTAAATTGCTCAGAACACCTCATCGGCTTACCCTGCCTCCATTCGTGGTATAGCCGTGCCTGCGGGAATTGTATCACAATCACCCAGCCATTGAGCGGATCATTATAGAAGAGGTAAAAGCTTACGATATCCTTCTTTTGACTCGCATCAAAACTAATTTCCGCCTTATTATTCATACTAACCGATACGCTACCTATTTCTGATTCTCATTATTGGTACGATCTAAGAAGTTCGTATCTTTGGTGTGGAACCTGAAAACATCCTACTACGGTATCGGGTACTCTAATCATGTCATATCAAAATAAATCACAAACACTTATGTATCGATAAAACTCGTAGTTGTGGTCTCCCCTACTTTTTGCCAATTGCCACTACTCGGGCGCTTCCACCCAAACCTCGTATATATATTAATATGGAAAGGGTTTAAACCGCTTTCGCCGTACTCCATTATAAGGTGTCCAACTGAGCTGCATATTCAGGACTACCTGTTGGCACCGCGGTTAAACTCATCGTCATTGTATTTATCGTGTCACTCGGTAAAGAAATGAACGTAAGGACCGGTACTCATTTCCATGTAGAAGTAACTCGTTGCTCCCTGAGAAGGAACTAGTAGAAAGTGTATCAAAGTGAGGATACTATCCACTACTGTCCAAGGACCATTAGACTACTTGAACCATAAATACGCCAATAGTTAAACTCTAGAATACTGTCCATTACTGGTTGACTCCAACCTAAACGTACCGAACCATCCTTCTGCACATCCGAACATTTAAGTCCAGGTGGATTTGGTCTCACCTGCAATAACCTTCTACAATAATGGTAGCCAGACCCACCTTAGGGGCGGCGCAAACCATCATCCTCCATACGGACGGTAAAATAATATGTATTGATGACAACCACCAAAGTTCAGGTGAACACAATCGGGAATCCAGTAAAACTCTACCGTATTTTAATAACACTGCAATAGGTTCCCGTAGAGTTAAAAGAAGTTAAGGCTGTACAAGGGGCCGCACCATTACAACCCAAAATATGGCATAGTTATTCGAGTTTAATTGCAGTCCCCCGCTTTCATACAAATCTGCTGGAATGATCCATTCGCAAACTGATCTAAACTACGCTACTACTCTTAAACTGAACCGTATCTTGTGGGTAAGTTCTAATGCGATATACATTACCCGTACGCACTACATCGGTGTAAATCGACGTGTCAATTTCTGCGGCTGGGGTACTATTATTAGTTGGGCAACGGGTACCATTTAAATAATAAACAGGTGTCGTCACGGAAAACCTCTCCGATAAGCTGATTACAACGATATTCTCACTACCACGCAACTGCATACCAACCTCTACTGCCTGCTAAAGCAGTAAGCTCTCCTGACTGAGGGTCTAAAGTGTTAGGACCATTACTTGCATTTTCGGTTCCATCAGGAAAGGGAGCGATATTGGAATAACCAGAATTGAAAAGAAATATTAGAGTTCGATGCATCCCAAGGCTGACCCCAGTCAAAACTAAGGAGTCAATATCTTTATCTGATGGTAAGTGGTTAAATTCAAAAAGGTAGTTAGGGGTGCTTACTGCATTCGCATCTTGAGCAAATACAGGGCTATTATCAAAGCAAGTGCTCGTATTTAATGGCTGAGTAGCACCGGGAGGAGTATAAGGATACATTTAGAACGAAGGAAATAACTCGATGCGTTGGTGTTTACCAAAAAAGGACGACAGCATTGTGTCCAGCTAAACACCCAGCCAGCAGCGGGCGGAACGCCATTTAAGGAAACGGGAGAACTGCGGTAGACCCCTTTTTCAATTCCACCATCATCTCCAGATGAACAATTGATGTCGAATGTTGAATTAGGGCAATCTGGGGATACATCTCCCGAAAGGGCCGGAACATAAGTACAGGGAATATTACCAAATGGGCCTTGAACGTTTTGCGTACCGGTAGGAATAGAGATTCCGGTACAGTCTCGGTAAAGTACTAAGGTAAATATATATTGACCATTGGTGGTACATTCCCAATAGATCTCGCCTCCTAAAAGGTGAGAGGCTTTAATATTAGTACTAAACAGTGTAATTACTGCTACAACTAACCATTTCAAATTCTTCATTCCTAAACTGATTTGTGCACAAATATATTTTAATAATGATAGGAAGGCAAGCTACACTTATTTAAGGCTATGTCTATCCTATTTTTAGAGATGTAATTTTAATAACAATGCTCCTTTTTGGCAGAGAGATAATCCTCCCACAACTCTTTAACAATATGAGCAGCAGGAATAATATTATCAATCAAGCCACTCACCTGCCCTATTTCCAGCTCGCCTTCAATTAAGTCGCCTTCAAACATGCCTTTTTTTGCACGTGCTCTGCCCAATAATGTTTTAAGCTCTTCGGCAGATGCGCCTTTAGCATAAGCCTCTGCAATTTTTTGATAGAACGGGTTCTTAATCAAGCGCACTGGGGCTAATTCTTTTAAAGTTAAAATAGTATCACCCTCTTGCGCGGCCAGTACAGCATTTTTAAAAGCTTGATGGGCCGAACTTTCTTCACTTGCCACAAAGCGCGAGCCTATTTGAAAACCATCAGCTCCTAATACTTCGGCCGCTAAAATCTGTCGTCCTGTGGCGATGCCTCCGGCGGCGATAATAGGTATTTGCAATTTTTGCTTTACCATAGGCACTAAACAAAAGGTAGTGGTTTCATCTCTACCATTATGTCCACCCGCCTCAAAACCTTCCACAACCACGGCATCTACACCCGCCGCCTCTGCTTTAAGCGCAAATTTTAAACTGCTTACTACATGCACCACCGTAATTCCTTCAGACTTTAATTTTTCCGTCCAAGTTTTAGGGTTACCGGCCGAGGTAAACACAATGGGAACTTTGTGCGCAATAATAATATTTATCAAATCCTCAATTTGTGGATATAGCATGGGGAGGTTTACCGCAAAAGGTATCGCTCCTAAAGCCGTTTTGGCTTTTTTCAAGTGCACTTCTAAAACTTCAGGATACATAGAGCCTGCCCCGATAATTCCTAATCCTCCTGCTTTGGAAACCGCCGCCGCCAACTTCCAGCCACTGCACCAAATCATACCGGCTTGAATTATTGGTTTTTCAATGCCAAAAAGCTTACAAATTCTATTCTCCATTAATGCTTGATTAATTGACTGAAAGAACCTTGATCGGTTTCAATATGCAAATAATAGATACCACTTGCTAAGTCTAATTCCAAACTTAGTTTGCTTTCTACCGAAAAACGGTGCTCTTTTTCCAGTAAAACTTTACCCGATGGATCAAGAACTTTTAGATTAGCATTTACCGCTTCTTGCTCGCCGCTAAAGCTAATATTTAGCTGATCCTTAAAAGGATTAGGGAAAACTGAGAAACTGGCCATCTTTTGCTCCGCCCTTTCATCGAGACCAATGATATAGGCCCGATCGAAATTTGGAATACCATAGCCCAAGAGGTTATCGGGAGTCCAATACTGATGAGCACTGCGTTTTACCTGATCTACGATTTCGGCCACACTGCGCGTAGGTTGGGCTTGAATTAAACAAGCGACCATTCCCGCCACGAGAGGCGATGAAAAAGAGGTCCCGCTTCCTGATCTTACCTCTCCGTTAAAATTGATAAGGGTCGTCGCTAATCCCATCGCCGCTACATCGGGTTTAATTCTACTATCGGCCGATGGTCCTCTGCTACTAAATCCCACATAATTCTCTTGAAAATCAACCGCTCCAACGGCGAGTACACTATCACCATCGGCGGGCGCAGTTATATATTGCCAGCTACTAGAGCCTTCATTACCAGCGCTAACCACGACTACAATACCTTTTGCAGAAGCCATGTCGGCGGCCTGTGTTACTAAGGCGGTATTGCCGTCCATATCGCTGTAGCTGAAGTTATCGGTACTATCATCAAAAGTCGAATAACCCAAAGAAGAATTGATAACGTCGGCACCCACACTATCGGCAAACTCTGCGGCAAAAAGCCAATCATCCATTTCTACCGGCGTTTCGGAAGCAATATTTTCGGAAGTTAAAAGCCAATAATTGGCATGTGGCGCCGTGCCCATAAAAACGCTGTCGGCATTCGCTGCCATGGTCGATAAGACAGAAGCTCCATGACTTCCGCCGCCCATGTAAACGTTGGTGTCCTTGCTAATAAAGTTGTAGGAGCCTAAAATTCGACCTTCGTTGCGTAAACTGTCTAAAACAGCGGCTTGAAGCACACCGGTAAAGCCAGCATCAATAACGGCAATCGTTACTCCCCTGCCCGTGTAACCGCGCGCATGCATTAAATCGCCCTTCAACATTTCCACCTGATCACGGGAAAATCCATAATCAAAATTACTGGTAGTTCCGCTCAGATTCAGTTTATACTGCTTAGGGCTTTCTAGCTTTTCTACAAAAGGAAGAGTAGCGAGTACAGTGGGATTAGAATGTTCAACTAAAGCGTAATTAAACCAACGCGATCTACCTTCAATTTTTGCCCCTAGCATTTTTAATTGCGCTATATATTCCTGTGAAACCGGTAAATCATTCTCCCGTAAGGGAATATTATGCCTTTGGCGGCGGGCTAAACTTGCTGGGCTAAGAATTTTCGTCGCTTCATTCAATAAGCTTAATTGCTCGCCTTTATCTTTAAAGTAAACTCGTGTTTTTTGGGCATTTACAAAAGTGTAGGCTATAATAAAACAAAAGGTTAATAGTACTTTTTTCATAATTAAAAATTTATAACTCCCGAACCAATCACTTCATTATTTTGATACCAAGCCACAAACTGGCCAGGAGTGACGGCTTTTTGGGCTTCATCGAAAATCACATATAAACCTATATCGGTAGCATGCAGCTCTACCGAAAAAAGGGCTTGACGGTAGCGAATACGCGCTTCGTAACGTGCACTTTCGCCCGATTGTAATTTAAGATCTTCTCTTAACCAGTGCACATCTGCATTAGCGACAAACAAACCGCCTTTACTTAAAGCGAAATGATTTTCACCTTGCCCGGTATAAATAACATTCTTTACGGTATCGGTACCAATTACAAATAAAGGCTCGGGCGTACCACCAATGGCCAAACCCTTACGCTGACCAATAGTAAAATAGTGTGCACCATTATGTTCACCCACCTTTTTACCAAAGTTTGGATCTAATAAAAACGGTGCTACTTGGCTTTCCCAAGGACTGGTTTCTGGTAATAACTCTTTATTAAAATCTAAATGCGTTTCTGCTGAGATTTCAATTACATCGCCTTTACGCGGCTGCAGTTGCTGCTGCAGAAAGTCAGGTAAACGTACTTTTCCGATAAAGCAAAGTCCTTGTGAGTCTTTCTTATCGGCGGTTACTAAATCTAATTCATGAGCGATGCGTCGTACTTCCGACTTCTGCAAGGCACCTATAGGAAAGAGGGCTTTTGCTAATTGCGCCTGATTAAGTTGACAGAGGAAGTAGCTTTGATCTTTATTCGCATCTGCGCCAGCTAAGAGATGATGCTGTTCTTGCCCATCTACGAAAGTGGTGCTTTTTTGACAATAATGCCCTGTAGCCACGAAGTCGGCTCCTAAAGCCATGGCCTTATCTAAAAAAACGTCAAATTTTATTTCGCGGTTACAAAGTACATCTGGATTGGGCGTGCGACCAGCTTGATACTCCGCAAACATATAGTCGACAATGCGATCTTTATACTCGGCACTTAAATCGATTACTTGAAAAGGAATGCCCAATTTTTCTGCGACTAAAATTGCATCATTACTGTCTTCTATCCAAGGGCATTCATCGTGCAGGGTAACGGTTTCATCGTGCCAATTTCGCATAAAAAGGGCGATAACCTCATGCCCTTCTTTTTGCAAGAGATGGGCGGCAACGCTGCTATCTACTCCTCCACTTAGTCCTACTACTACTTTAGCCATTATTTTTTTTCCTCTTCCTTTTTACTGTCTTCCTTATCCTTTAGCAAATGGCCTCTGCGCCAAACTTCCTTCTTTTCTACCTTCGTATTGGTATCGAAGTAGTACCAGTTCCCGTCCATCAATCCTTTTTTATAAGAGCCTTTCATGCGTAATTTACCGGAACTGTAAAAGTACATGGCTTGTCCTTGTAAGCTGCCATCTACGTAAGTACCCTTAGCCATGGGTTCACCACTTTCGTAGAATTGTTTCCACTCTCCCTCCTTCTTGCCATTAACATAGTTAACGCTTTCTGCAATTTTTCCGTTGGGATAATAATTTAGAGAAGGACCATCTTTTACACCTTTTTTGTAACTCTCACGGGCCACTAAAGTCCCAGAGGCATTGTAAAAGGTCCAAGTGCTATCTTTTTCTTTGTTCTTATAAAGTCCTTCCGCAGCCAATTTTTCACCATCGCCATACTGATAACTATAGCAGTTTCCCGATTTACCCCGAAAAACATTAATGGTTTGCAAGTCGCCAGTAGGAAAATAATATTTAAAGGTATCCACTGGGATTCCGTGGTTAAAGGTTCCCGTATACCTTACCTTTTTATTGTCGTACAGTTTACGCCATTCCCCGTGCTGCTTGCCTTGAGCATCTTTAGGGCTAAGGCTTTCTTGGGCGGCTAAATTAAAGGTCAAAAGAAGACTTAAAACAAAGATTCCGTTTTTCATATTGCAAAAATACTAGCTTTAATTGGCATGATTGCCTTGAAACGTTAAGGGCTTATATTAATTTCGCAATTTTACGCGCGAAATATATAGAATGAACAAAAAAATACGCAAACCTTGGGTAAGTTGGGTAATGGTACTTCTAAGCCTTGGCTTTTTTAGTCTTGTGCTTTTGCGGGCATTAAAACTTTCCGTTACACACGATGAAGCATATACCTATCTTCATTATGTAACCAAAAACTGGTGGAGTATTATCATTTATAAACCTCCGCACATTCCTAACAATCATATTTTAAACACCTTACTGATTAAAATGAGCTGTGGGATATTTGGTACCACACCTTTTACTTTGCGCCTTCCCAATGTGCTATTTTCGCTAGTCTATTTTTGGTATGCGGCTAGTATTGCAAAGTCTTTCCGCTTTCCGGGCATCCAAATTTTAGCCTTTCTGGCCCTTTGTTTACAGGTATATTTCTTCGATTTCTTCTCTTTAGCGCGTGGCTATGGAATGGGCTTAGCCTTAATTATTGCGAGTATCTATCACCTTTATATGTACCGCGAACTTAATAATGGTCATCATATATGGCGAACTTTAATATTCGCGGCTTTTGCCGTTTACGCCAATTTCACCTTCCTCTATGCTTTTGTGGCTTTAACCATGTTACTGGTAATATTATGGCTGCAAGAAGGAAATGGTGGCACCAAAACTATCGGTATTTTATTGCGTCCAGTATTAATTGTAACGGGAATTCTCTTTGTATTTATTGTTATTCCCCTTAAAAACATCAGTGGCGATTTATTTGGGGGTGAAACCAGTTTTTGGCGCGATACCGTCGGTTCACTGGGTTGGAACATGCAATACGGGCAGCATTATGAAATCTCTAGTACCCTGTCTTATTTCGTAGCGATTGTAATTTTGGTGGGTGCTTTATTCTTTGTTTATGATACTTTTCAAAACAGCCTTAGCCGTTTTCGCTTTTACCAAGAGGCGCTACTTCTACTCTGCCTAACAGCTACGGTACAAATTGTACAACACCTCCTTTTAGGCGATCAGTTTTTAATGGGCAGAACCGCTTTGGTTTACGCTCCCCTCTTTTTAGTTTATCTTATTTTTCTTTTTCAACGCTTTAACGAATTTAAAGGAGGTGAATACATTCAGTTAGGTCTGAATAGTATTTGGGTAATTTTACTGCTCCTAAACTTTAAGGCGATTAATCTTAGTCATACTTTCGAATGGCAGTATGATGCTTATAATAAGGAAGCGCTAAATTTAATTGAAGAGGACGCGCAAAAGCATGAACTAGAAGAAGTTAGTCTTGGAATAAATTGGCTTTTCGAACCCAGTTTAAATTTCTACCGCCTTGCGGGCGAAAAGGAATGGTTACTTCCGCTTTCGCGGGATGGCTATCAAGATGAAAACTATCGCTACTATTACCTATTGGGGGATACTGACCAAGAAGCCATTGATACCGCAGAATCTTCTGGCTGGAGCCTGATGGCCAGCTTCCCTAACAATAGTTATTTGTACCGAAATGAAAACTATTGATAGAAGTTTTCGGTAAAGGAAGCTATTTCCCCTCTACCCATAATTAGTCGCTCCCATATTCCTTTTAGGAAGCCAAAGCCATAAGCACTTAGCTGAATAAAGCTGGCAAGAAGTGCCAAGAATCCAACGCTTAAACTACGATTAACTTTAGTGGCGTGCATAAAAATAAGCAGTAAATAAGACGCTAATAAGTAGGTAAATACTGCAAAACTAAAAATCGTTAAAGACAATAAAGCTATTATCCAACCGAGGGTAAAGACCAGAGGAAAGAAGTGTAAAAATTTTAGACTGGATGGATGTCTTTTATAGAGATTGATTCTTGCTAAACCCGAATTGAAAATCTGTTTATAAAAAAGCTTAAAATTAGTGCGTCTTTTGTGATAAACATAGGCATCTGCTATTAAAGCGGTGCTAAATCCAGCCTTAACTAAACGGATACTCATATCTATATCTTCCCCAAATCGCATTCCTGAAAATCCGCCCGTAGCCTCAAAAACAGCTTTACTGTAGCCCATATTAAAGCTGCGAGGGTGGAATTTCTCTACACTTTTCTTTCCACCACGAATACCCCCTGTGGTAAACAAGGAGGTCATGCTGTAATTAATTGCTTTTTGAATGGCGGTAAAGCTGTCATCGGCCCTATCCGGACCACCAAATGCGTCTACGTAAGTATTCGCTAAAAAGCTTTGTACTTCAGCTATATAATGCGGCGGAATTATGCAGTCTGAATCGAGAAATATAAGATAATCACCATCAGCATGAGCTGCACCATAGTTACGACTAAGGCCTGGACCGCTATTCTCTTTAAAAAAATATTTAAGATTAAGCTTCTCGCTATAAACGGCCACAACTTCATCACTTTTTTGCGACGAGCCATCTTCCACAATGATGACCTCAAAGTTGGGATCACTCTGTAAAAGCAAACTCTTAAGCAACTCTTCAATTTCGAAAGGACGATTGTAGAGCGGGATAATAAGTGAAAGTTTAATCATGGAGATTAATGCGCGTATCTATCGTGTATTCAACCGGTTTGTTACTATTGCGAATAATCAATTCTGCGATAAAGCCTACTAAAAATAGCTGCACCCCAATAACCATGGTAGCCAATGATATATAGAAAAATGGATTGGTAACTACTAAAGATGCTTTTAGCCCCATGCTTAAGGCGTATAGTTTTTGTGCACCAATAAAAAAGGCAGATATAAAACCCAATATCATCATTAAAGTGCCATAAAGCCCGAAAAAATGCATGGGCCTTTTTGAGAACTTTGATACAAAAGCTAAGGTTAGCAAATCTAAAGGACCATTAATAAAGCGGCTCAAGCCGAACTTGGTCGTTCCAAATTTACGAGACTGATGTTGTACTACTTTTTCGCCAATCTTAATAAAGCCAGCATTTTTCGCCAAAACGGGAATATAACGATGCATTTCACCGTGTACATCAACCGCCTTAACCACTTCCTTGCGATACGCTTTTAGTCCACAATTGAAATCGTGCAGTTCTATTTTACTAATCCGACGCGTTGCCCAATTATAAAACTTGGTAGGAATGGTTTTAGAAAGCGGATCGTAGCGTTTTTTCTTCCAACCGCTTACTAGGTCATAACCTTGATCATTAATCATTTCCATTAGTCCTGGTATTTCATCGGGACTGTCTTGTAAATCGGCATCCATTGTTATAACCACATCGCCTTCTGCGGCAGCAAAACCGACGTTTAAGCCCGCAGACTTGCCATGGTTTCGTCGAAAGCCGATGACTTTTACGCGCGGATCTTGGGCTGCCAATTTAGCTAAAACCTTGTCACTGCCATCATTAGAACCATCGTTAACGAAAATCACCTCATAGGATAATCCCTCCTTTTCAATAGTCTTTTTAATCCAATCGTATAATTCAATAAGCGATTCTTCCTCATTATAAAGGGGAATAACCAGAGATAAGTCCATTCACAAAAAGTTTTAGATCACTTCAGGGTTTTTCTTTTTCACTATCGCAGAGACAATTAAACCAATTACGGCATAAAAGACAAAAGAATAACCAAAGCCTTTGAGCAGGTTAGTTAAAGAATACTGTTCTGTATTTTGCAACTCCTCTATCGCAGCATCCATATCAGCTTCGGGAACACCAAAAGACTGTAAGCGCTCGGCCGTGGTTTGAATGGTAATGTCTTTTAACTGGGCTGCCGCTTCTGGGTCAACCACCACAAAAAGTACATAGCTCAATAGTAAATTGGCAACACTATACACCACAAAGGCCGTCATAAATGTGCTAAAAGCATCTTTAAAGTCAATAAAACCCCCCATTTCCTTACGCGCTTGGATAGTGGCAAATACTAGTAAAGTTAAACTTGCTACAAAGAGGAAAATTCCTCCCCAAGCACTAACAAGGTAAGTAAGATCTACGGCATAACCTACGATGATATATAGGGTATTTATTAGGGTAATGTAGAGCCCGAACTGTAGTCCGAACTTTTTAACTGACTCATTCATAAAGTGGTAATTTTTGGATGCTCAAAGATAGCTAAATAGATAGCTAATAAAGGTGCGTTTCTTTTAGAAATTAAAAGAAAAAAGCTAGCTTTGCACCCTTAAAGGCAAGTCCCATACAACCAGCTCCTAGTGAACTCCCCCAGGGCGGGAACGCAGCAAGGGTAATTAGTCGTAGCGGTGTGATATGGATCGCTTGCCTTTATTTTTTCATGCTTCTATTCTTTTTCTTAGTACTTTGGCAACCGCTAAAAATTGAAAGCTTATTGTAGTGGTTATCAGATTGTGGTTTAATTTAGTTTTATTTTTTTTCTTAGCTGTTTCGCATGGCTGGGCTCAAAATAATAGCTCTTATATTGATTCTCTTCGTTTAGCATCAGATAGCCTAGAAAATCCAGAAACCTACTTACAATTTTATCTAGATCTTGGTGAGGACGGTAGTAAAAGTTTCGAAGCGAGAATTCTTGCTCTTGAAACAGCTGAGAGAATTTCCAAAGAGCTTTGCTACAACGAACATCTATTACGTATCTATTCACTGAAAGGATTTATTTATCGTGAGCAAGGACGTTTAGCCTTAGCCATTGAAAATTTTAGCGAAGGCTTTAAATACCTTGATATCGAAACCGAATCTATCGAAGAATTCGATCAAGCTGGATGGTATCTAAACGGTTATGGCAACCTTTTATACAAGTTTGAGCTGTACGAGGATGCGCAAGAAGCTTATAAAAACGCCATTATTAAGTTCAAAAAAGCCCAATCTCCAAGAGGCATCGCAGTTTCATTTAACAATATTGGCCTTTCTAAATTAAAACTCGAGCAGATAGATTCTGCCTTGATTTATTTTCAAAAAGCATTCCTCCTGCGCGAAAGTCTTCGCGATGAGTACTTAATGGCGCATAGCCTAATATATATATCACGTGCGTATTTAACTAAAAACGAAGAACTTAAAGCCGATTCGGTTTTGCAAATTGCTAAAAGTTATATCGAAAGCTCTAGCCGGAAAAATTTTGCCGTAGACGTACTTATCGGCTGGGCTAAAATCGCTATCTCCAAAGGAAATTATCTTGCGGCTAATACGCATTTAAATAAACAAAAAGCCCTTAACGACTATGAGTGGCTCCTTACAAAAATTGAAATCTTTACTGCTCTAAACAATAGTGATAGTTTATTGATTTACGCCAGAGAAGGTATTAATCTTGCCAAAAGAATAAGCAATATTGATCTTGAAATTGAATTCTCCGAAGCCAAAAGCCTGGCCTTTCGATCAAGTGATAATAGGAGCTCAGACTCATTAAAAGCGAATGGTCATTTACTTTCTGTCTTATACAAGAAACAATCCGATCTAAAAAACGATATTGTCAAAAGACTATTTAAGGCTAATCAGGAATTTATTAAAACGCGCGCTCAAAACGAGATGCTCAAACTTGAAGACCTGCGTAAAACAGAGGTCATTGCCTTACAGAAAAGATCCATATTCCTTACCAGTGTCATTACTTTACTTTCCGTAATTGGTGTTTTAATTTTCTTATTCCTTTACCGAAATTTAAGGAAGACAAAAAACATCCTCGAAGTAATTGGGGAAAGAACAAGAGTGGCATCCGAGTCCATGACCACTGCTATTATTTCCTTCGATTCTAAAAATGTTTTACGCTTTATCAATCCTACAGGCCGCCAATACTTAAAAAGTATCGGCCTCAAAAAAGTGAAATTGAATCAAAACCTCCCCGATCAACTTAAAAATAGTAGCCGCAGTGAAGAATGGGCCGATCTCTTTTTAAGAATTAGAGAAGAGGGCAACTCCCAAAACGTAAGCCTAGAAACGAATGAAGGAAAAGAGTATTATTATGTTTATGATCTTACCCGAGTTTTAAAGGCAGATGGATCCTATTCTGGTGGAATAATTAGTATAAACGATCTTACTGAAATTCAGCAGACTAATATGGAACTGGCGAAAAAGTCGGCTGAGTTGAGAAGCGCGAACAATGCTAAAGATCGCATGATTTCACTTTTGGCGCATGATCTTAAAGAAGGGATTAACTCTAGTTTAGAACTTACTCGTTACATAGTAAGTAATGAGATGCCCAAAGAAGAAAAGGATAGTAGTCTAGTGATGCTGGAGAGTAATTTAGCTAAAACGGCAAACTTGCTTTACAAAACCCTCGACTGGGTAAAAGACCAAGGAAACCAGCACGGCAGTAAGCGCAATAAAATTAACCTTATCAAATTGGTTAAAGATGTGGAGCGTAGTATGGCGGACCAGATTCGCAATAAAAACATTGCTACCACTTATGACATTGATCCCAAATTGAAGGTATTTATAGACTCAGAGTTGATTCGCTCCGTTTTGCGTAATATTTTTTCAAATGCTATTAAATTTAGTGAAAAGGATAAAGGCGAAATTTCCATTTTCACTCAAAAGGGCGATGAAAACTATGTCATCCTCCACATTAAAGATAACGGAATGGGGATGTCTAGTCAGGAACTAAACAAACTGACTCACCATGATTATCACGAATCGAAACAAGGTAGCAATGGTGAAAAAGGAACTGGCATCGGCCTGAAATTAGTGCAAGAACTTCTTTTGGCCCACGGTAGCCCATTACAAGTGCAAAGTATTTTAAATCAGGGCTCCGACTTCTTTTTCCGCTTGCCTATTTCGGAGAATTAAATTAAATAACGTGAGTTCGACTATAAATCATAGCCTCAGATTTTCAATAAAAAGAAAAGACAAGTCTAGATCGTGCAGCTGTAGCGGGCTACAGCAAATGAACTAGATGAAGTATTTTCACTTTTATTGAAAACACCATTTAGTCCCCTTCTAAAAAGCGGCTTTCCGCGCCACTGCTTCTTGCTATAGCCCGCTATTGCTTCACTGCATAGGCTTGAATTCCACTATTTACAAGGGGTCTGAGGCCTGATTTTACGTCGAATTCACGTTAAATAGAGTGCAAGCTTATTATTTGAGGACCTGTTTTCTGCAACTCTCCTCTTCCTAAACCTATATTCGACTTAAAATTAGAGTCTAAGATTTTCACTTTTAGAGCAAAACCCTAGTAGACCTCGGCTTGAGTTCTACTTTTTAAATTAGGTTGAAAACTTAATTTTACTTCGCATTTGTGTGAATTAGGCTTCTTCCATTTTTGCGATGTACTTTTGCGGGCAAATCACTAAAAAGAAAACATGAAGTTTTTCATCGACACAGCTAACCTGGATCAAATTAAAGAAGCGCAAGATCTTGGTGTATTAGACGGCGTTACTACCAATCCATCTCTAATGGCTAAAGAAGGTATTACTGGTGCTGCTAAAATTACCCAACATTATATTGATATCTGCGAAGCAGTTGATGGCGATGTAAGTGCAGAAGTTATCTCAACCGACTTTGAAGGTATGGTAAGAGAAGGTGAGGCTCTAGCAGCTTTACACCCACAAATTGTGGTTAAAATCCCCATGATTAAAGATGGTATTAAAGCCTTAAAGTATTTCTCCGATCGAGGAATTAAAACGAATTGTACCTTGGTTTTTTCAGTAGGACAAGCTCTTTTAGCCGCTAAGGCAGGTGCTTCTTACGTATCGCCTTTTATTGGTCGTTTAGACGATGTTTCTACCGATGGTCTTCAGCTTATTGAAGACATTCGTTTAGTATATGATAACTACGGTTTTGAAACCGAAATTTTAGCCGCTTCAGTACGTCACACCATGCACGTGGTGGATTGTGCTAAAATCGGCGCTGATGTAATTACGGGGCCACTTAGTAGCATTATGGGACTTTTAAATCACCCTTTAACCGATATCGGTTTAGCGAAGTTTTTAGAAGATTACGCCAAGGGGAATAATTAAATTATGGCGGAAATAATTCGCATATATCCCGACAATCCCAATCCTAAGGCATTGGCGAAAGTTGTAGAAGTTTTAAACCGCGGTGGGGTAATTGTATACCCCACCGATACGGTCTATTCTTTTGGTTGTGATATTTCCAAACCCAAAGCCATCGAGCGCATAGCGCGCCTAAAAGGTCTTAAGCCCGAAAAAGCCGAATTCGCTATTGTTTTTTACGACTTAAGTAACCTGAGCGAGTATACCAAATCGGTAGATACTCCGACCTATAAAATTTTAAAACGCTGCCTTCCTGGGCCTTTTACCTTTATTCTCAACGCTAGTAGTGCGATTCCCAAATTCTTCCAAAAGAAGAGAAAAACGGTTGGTATCCGTATTCCCGATAATAGCATTCCACGTGAAATTGTGGCCTTACTCGGGCGTCCTATCATTGCATCATCCGTGCACGATGACGATGCCATTTTAGAATACACGACTGATCCTGAATTAATTGCCGAGAAATTCGATAATGATGTCGATCTCGTTATTGATGGTGGAATTGGAAATTTATACGCATCTACTGTAGTGGACTTAAGCGAAGGAGAAGTAACCATAATTAGAGAGGGGCGCGGCGATATTAGTCAGCTATGATTTTGCAGTTTATCCAAGCAAAAGCACTTCTTCTTTTTCACCTAATCGGATTTATTTTTTTAGCCTTTTTGGCTATCCACACACCTTCGGTTGGTGGCGATGGCGACACAATAATGCATTATTTCTGGGCCAATTATGCCTTGAGCGAGCCCGCTGCTTTTTTTAATAATTGGGCCAAGCCTTTCTTCACCTTATTTGCCGCACCTTCTACTCTTTTTGGCTTTACTGGTATTAAAATCTTTAACATTTTTTGCGGGGTTTCGGCCTCTTATTTGGCCTCTATTTTGGCCCGTGATTTCCAATGGAAACTGTATTGGCTAATGCCGCTTATCGCTTTTGGTGGCGTTAGTTTTGCCCCTTATCTATTTTCGGGACTAACCGAACCTTTTGCCGCCTTGGTGTTAATTTTAGGCATACGCCTATTGCAATTAGGACAAGAAAAAAACAGCTACTTCTACTGGGGCTTTTTACTACTTTCCTTCTTGCCCTATTGTCGCAGTGAAGCCCTGGTACTACTGCCTTTATTCGCTCTAATTGGACTCTATCAGAAGGTTTATAAAGCAACCGCCTTGCTCCTTTTTGGAACTATTTTTTATAGTCTTAGTGGCTCCTTCTTTAACGATGGTAATATTTTTTGGCTTTTTGATAGCCCTTATAAAAGTGGAGCCAGTATCTACGGTAAAGGGTCTTGGCTACACTATTTCAGTCGATTAAAAGTAATGCTGGGTTTAATAAATTATTATTTACTCTTACTATCCATCGGCTTTTCGCTAATTTTTTATTCTTACCAAAGGAAACTCTTCTCCACGTCCTTACTCCTCATTTTTGCACCAGCGGTACTATTCTTTACTGCTCATACGGTAGTTTGGGCTTTGGGGATTTTCGCTTCCGCGGGATTGGAAAGAGTGCTAATTCTTACTTTTCCATTATACTGGTTAATCATTATTCACTTTCTTAGTTTTCTCAGTGAATATTTTGGAGAATTTAAGAAGTTCTTTGGCGTCTTTTTACTGCTTGTGCTTTCACTACTCTCCTATAAAATTCATCGACTACCCAATTCTATTTTCTATTGGGATAATGCCACGCTCCTTAGACCCCAGCAAAAGTTCGAAAAAGAAGTTATTTGCAGATACCTCAATAGTCGCTACCCCAATTTAGCAGAACGAAAGGTAATTTCCGACCTTCCTTTTGTGGCTTTATCATTAAATATAAATCCTTTAGACCCAAAACAAGTTTCCAATTGGGAGCGCGTCACCAAGGAGCTGTGGTCCGATATACCCGCGAATAGTATCTTTATTTGGGATAGCAAAACCATTCCCTTCTACTTTCAGTTAGATAAAGAACAAGTCTTAGATATTCCTTGGCTTGGCTTAGTGAAACAGTTTAATTTTGAAGATACCGAGTATCTTATCTTCGAAACCAATGAAAAGTTCAGAGAATACTCAAAGTAGCCTCGATCTCAGGAGCTAGGAGGAAATTTAGTTTTTGGCGGTCATGGAACTATTAACCAGAGTTCGATGTGAAATTATGCCTTAGAACCCTTGAAAAAGGTGGAGTTCAAGCTAAAGCATTGAAGCAATCGTGGACTATTGCGAGAAGTTGAAGCGATAATTTACAGTCAAACTCAAGCTAAACTAGCAAATGCTTGCGCAAGATGTGCATTTACATCACTGGCTAAAACAGATTCTTCCGCGCCTTCTTCCGCTGCTAATTTTGCTGCAGTACCATGCAGATACGTCGCTAAACAAACCGCCGCTTGGGGCGAATAAGACTGCGCTAAAAGAGAGCCAATTATACCCGTTAAACAATCGCCCGATCCTGCTTTGGCTAAGGCTGGACTGCCAAAATCGGAGTAAATAAAATTCCCTTCTTTAGTTACCAATACACTAATCGCGTCTTTAAGCAAAATATTAAGCTGATACTTGTGGGCAAAGGCCAATACTAAATCCAAATAATTTTGTTCAAATTTCTTCAGTCCTAAAAGGCGCTTCATTTCGCCCGGATGCGGACAAAGTATAGTACCTGCTGCTAAAAAGCGCAGCCAAGTGGGATTTTCAGCCAATATATTTAAGGCATCTGCATCTAAAACCATGGGTCCCGGCGCCGCTTGAATTAAATTCTTAAGATATTGCGCACTCGACTGAGTGGTTGACAAGCCAGGACCCGCAATTAGTGCTGAGAAATTGCCCTTCACTTTATGAATCTCCGTATCCTGAGCATAAAGCATAAGCTCGGGTAAGCGAATATTAAAAGCGCTAAAACTTGAGGCAGGAACTAAAGCTGTTGCTAAACCACAACCACTTCTTAAGGCAGCTTCAGCACAAATATGCGCAGCTCCCATGGTGTTTTCGCTACCCGCTAAAATTAGAAGATGCCCATAAGTTCCTTTATAGCTAAACTTTTTACGAGGACGGTAAATTTCCTCTATGTCGCGCTTCTCCAATAAGTACGAATCGCTCTTTAAACTAGCAATATATTCTTGATTTAGCCCAATATCTATACTTACATATCTGCCTACGAGCGGAGCCGTAAAAGCATGTAATATGCTCCTTTTAGGCGATTGAATACACAAACATAAGTCACAGGCCAATATTTTCTTCAGGTCGTTTTTACTGTTATCATCCGCAAAAAGCCCACTGGGAAGATCGATAGCTATTTTAAAATTCGCGGCATTCTGTAAGGTATCCACTACTCTAGCTATTAAGCCTTTAAGTGGTCGATCCACGCCATTTCCTAAAATCGCATCTATAATAATGGCATCTTGCTTTAGCTGAAACTCAGCCTCCATTTCACTAAGGTATTGTGGCTTTAAATCTGCGGGAAGCGCTTTTAAACTCTCCTCAAAGTCGGGCGAGCCTTTATCTTTATGCTTAATAATACTCAAAGAAACCCGATAATCACTTTGGTACAGCAAGCGCGCTAAGACCAAGCCATCACCACCGTTATTGCCCATTCCGCAAAAGATGTGGTACGCTTGCTCTTCGGGGAAATTGTCATCTAAAAAGCTAAACAAGGCATAAGCCGCCCTTTCCATTAAATCGAGGGAAGTAATTTCCTCTTGATCAATGGTGTATGCATCGGCTGCTTTACTTTGTTCCGCTGATAATATTTTCATGAATGGCAATTACTTGCTTTATTAATGATTTCTCTCCGCTATTGTCCACTAAATAATCGGCCATGGCATCCTTCCTTTCTTGCGGCCACTGCTTTTTCATTCTCGCTTTTACCGCTTCCGCAGATAAGTTAGAACGTCGCATTACGCGTTCCAGGCGTAAAGATTCTGGTGCGGTAACTACTACAATTTTATCGCAGTCTTTATAAGTACTGCTTTCAAAAAGTATGGCTGCCTCGCGCATCACATAAGGGGCATTATGTTGCTGTAAAGCCCAATGTTTAAAGGCAATTCCCACCAAAGGATGTAAAAGGGCGTTTACCTCTTGTAGTAAAGATTCGTCCGAAAATATCTTTTGAGCCATATAAACCTTATCAATCACTCCGGCCTTAATTAAATCCTTTCCCAATAAATTTTGCAGTCGATTTTGCAAAATTGGATCGGTATCTAAAATCCGTTTAGATTCCTCATCGGCAATAAAAACGGGGACCCCCAAATGTTGAAAGATCTTTGCTACGGTAGATTTTCCACTTCCTATGCCCCCAGTTAGACCAATAATCATAAAGGAGTTATTATAAATTCTACCCTTTGAGGATTAATTTGCAAGTAACGAACGGCCTGAGGCGGACTTTCTATTTTTAAAGAGATAAAACGTGCCTCGGGATTGTCAGCAATGTCATTATAGTCGGCATACATCAAAAACTCATCCGCACGAATATTTTTGAAATCGCGTAAAGCAGTGCGGTAAAGGATTTCAGCTTTATTAGGGATTATTTCAAAAAGAGTACTATCGGGATTATTAATCGCGATAATGGGAACTTCAATTTTCGCTTCTGCCAAAGCAGAAAACTCAAGCTTAGCTTTTATACGGCTAATATTGGCCTTGAAATTCTTTATTTTGGGTAAGTTCAAGTCTATCTCCACTACGATAGAATCCTTGGGTTCGCTTAAAAGTATGGGCTTAGTATAAATTTCATTGATTTTCCATAAATCTTGCGCTGGTGCCGTTAATAACACGCTATCCGGTGTAAGCCGAATTTCACGATAAAGTACAAACTGATTGGTGTCAAAATCGGCCTGGTAACGCGTTAAAATAGGTACTTTTTTAGACATTAAGCTCCCTAGGTTAAAGAAAAGCGTATCGGGACTAATACCTAAAATACGGGTTCCAACTAAACTTAGATCTCTTTCTATTTCGCCCAAATTATCATTGGTAAGCCAGTAGCGGCGGCCATCCTCTAGTTCGGGTAGAGCATTGATATCTAAAGCAATGGAGTTGCCATTAAACCACTTATAGCGCAGTAGGCTAAAACCGGTTCCTTCTAATTCAATCTGAATGTTTTCGGGGGCTTCTTGAAGAAGAATGCGATCTACTGGTAAATCGTAATAGTCAAGCTTGAAGTGACTGGGACTGCGATAACCCGTCTGCGAAAGCTTAATGATAAACCATAGAAAGAGCGATATTAAAAGGAAAAGTAGTTTCACGCGATTATTACCCCTTAAAAACCAAGAGCTTAAACCTTCTAGCATTTCTTTAATTTTGCTCAACAACATAGGGAAGCAAGGTAGGTATAAAACAAAAAAAATCGGCCCGAAGACCGATTTTTGATTGAATATGTCTAACGATTATTTCTCGCTTTTCTTTTCATCTTTTTTAGCGGCCTTTTCCTCTTTGGGAAGATAGGTTGCACTAAACTCTTTACTCACTGCCGCTTTGTCAATTTTCAGGCGTGTGTTTTCGCTTTCGATAATCATGGTATGCTCTTGAATTTCCAAAATCTTACCGTGAATACCGCTATTGGTAACAATGCGCATGCCCTTGGCAATCTCTTCTCTAAACTTTTTCTCTTCTTTCTGTTTCTTAATTTGAGGACGGAAAAAGAAAAGGTACATCACTACCAGCACCAAAGCTAGGGGTAAGAATGAGGCTATTGGAGAAGACTCCGCTTGTAAAAATACTTGAATCATTAGTCTGTATTAACCGTTTTGCTGTTCAGCAGCTTTATTAGGATCAGGATTTACTTGCGCAGAAATGCGTAATACTTTCTTGTTAGGCACTGTGTTAGAAGAAAGAGTAACCGTTTTAGTTTGGTTGCCCGTGCGACCATTTGAGTTAAACTCTACGTGAATTTTACCAGTTTCGCCTGGTGCAATTGGTTCTCTTGGCCAAGATGGCACAGTACAGCCACAGCTTCCTGAAGCATTGGTAATAATTAAAGGAGCTTCACCGGTATTAGTAAATTCGAAATCGTGCTTAGCAATTACGCCTTCTTCGATTGTTCCGAAATCGTGATTTTCTTCGTTAAAGCTGAAAACGGGTAGAGCACCATTGGTATTTACCTGAGTTTCCATAGCATTGTTTGACTGAGCGTTGGCGCTAGCATTGCTTTCGGTGCTAGTGGATGCTGTTTCACCCGATTTAATTTTGCTCGCTGCATTATCACAGGAAACTGCTACTAAACCTGAAAGTACGATGGCACTTAATAAGATCTTTTTCATGTTGTTGTTAAATTAAATTTCTCTTTGTTCGCAAAAATAATACTAAAGCTGAGTTGGACTGAAAATAGCGCATTAGATTTTCTCTTTCTCGGAAATTTTGAACCAAGGCTCTTCCTCTAATCGCTTTTTTAAGTTTTACTCATCCATTTGAGCATCGCTCTTTCCAAATTAGACTTCTTTCTGGCACGAAGCTTTAATCGAATTCCGTTCCTAAAGTAAGCCCCTGCCAATTTTTCGCACCTCACCGCTTTCTAACATCTCGTTCTTAAGCTTATCTAAAATCCCGTTAATGAATTGGCCACTTTTGTTAGTGCTGTATTGCTTCGCAAGTTCAATGTATTCGTTAATGGTAACCTTTACAGGGATTTGATTGAAGGTTATTAATTCCGCCAATCCCATTTTCAAAAAAATATTATCGACCACTGCAATTCTGTCGCCTTCCCAGTGTTGGGCTTTCGCCAAGATGCGTTCCTCTAATTTTTCATGGTCATTAATAGCCGTACGGAATAATTTCATCGCAAAATCCAAATCATCCTGATTCTTAATAAGTCTCTGCAGCTTACTTTGTTCATCTTTAGAATCATCAAAACTGCTAATGGTTTTGGCAGCCATGGCTTGGGCCGCATCTAAATCATCCGACCAAAACATATTATGGTCTTCATAAACTTGCTGCAAGGTTTCGTTCTCTACGATGTATGCTCCGTATAGATACTTAATAATTTTCTTGTCGGCTGATAAGCTGCTTTCTTCACTATCCATGTATTCTTGATAGCGCTCATCCTCTAAAAATGCTCGGTAAAGCGAACGAATAATTTCCTTGTCGTCGCCAAAGGAAATATGATAATCTTGCACATCTTTTTGCAAATTCATATTACCAGATAGCCAAGTAAGAAAGCGATTCTCGGTAAAGCGAGTATTAGGATTAATGTCTTCCTTAGTTGCCAATTTCTTTTGGCGGTTTATCTCAATGCGTTCTTTAGCAAAGCGATGAACTAAAACTAAAGCTGATAGTTCATGGAGATAAAGTCTATAAATATCATCGATGGATTTCCTGAGATGCTTCTCTGCGGCAAGCAAACCTTTGGCACCATCATATTGATAGGCATAAATGGCCTGAAAAACCTTAATTCTTAAATGTCTCCGAGTGAGCATAGTTGTTTATCGTTCTATTTCGCGTTATCAATGCGAGCTTGCGCTATTTTTACAGCAGCTGCATGATTAGTAATTCCTTCGATTTCCGCATGACGGAAAATATCTAGGGTAGTATTGTAAATTTCTTCTGTTCTTCTTAAAGATTCGCTGCGATCGTATTTTGCGATTTCAGAGTATACGTTAATCAGTCCTCCAGCATTAATTACAAAGTCTGGGGCGTATAAAATGCCCTTCTTCGCCAATAAAATTTCGTCGCTCCATTCTTCTGCCAGCTGATTATTCGCTGCACCAGCGATAATATCGCAATTCATGCGAGCAATACTATCGGCATTTACGGTTGCCCCTAAGGCACAAGGCGCATAAATATCAAAGTCCGCATTAAAAATATCACTGCCAATATGGGCTTTAACACCATACTTAGTAACCATCTCGTCAATACGATCCTGATGAATATCGTTAATGATAACTTGGGCTCCTTCTTGGCAAAGGTGATGTACCAAAGTTTCGCCAACATGACCAATACCTTGTACTAAAACCTTGCGGCCTGCTAAGTTATCATTGCCATATTTATATTTGGCAGCCGCCTTCATTCCCATGTAAACACCGTAAGCAGTAACTGGAGAAGGATCACCACTACCGCCCATTGATTCGGGAATACCGCTCACATGATTGGTTTTCATTTTCACCATTTCCATGTCGTGGGTAGTAATACCAACATCTTCGGCGGTAATGTATCTCCCCGAAAGGGAATTTACAAATTCACCAAACTTCTGCATCATGGCATCGGTTTTGTCTTTGCGGCTATCGGCAATAATTACGGCCTTACCACCACCTAAGTTTAAACCACTTATGGCTGCTTTAAAAGTCATTCCGCGCGAAAGACGCAAAACATCGTTAAGCGCTTCGGCTTCATTCGAATAATTCCACATACGAGTACCGCCTAATGCTGGGCCTAAAGTGGTATTGTGAATGCCAATGATTGCTTTTAAACCAGTTTCCTGATCGTTGCAAAAAACAACTTGTTCGTGATTTTTAAAGGAAACGTGGGTGAAAATACCACCGGCCACTTCGCCTTGATCAGTAATATTAAAGTCCTTCATTGTAATAAGTAATGAGTAGAGAGGATTTAAATTCGTTCAATGGACTACATTTGCGCTTTGTAATGATGCCATTTTTCGGACTGCGAAATTAGGCTAATTTTTTGAGCCAACAATTGATGAAATCCCTAAGAAGTCTCAATAAATATATTTTTAAATACCGTTGGAAACTGCTCCTTGGGCTCTTTTTCGTAGCCATTTCGGTGATTTTCGGAATATTGCCAGCAGAATTAGTGCGCGAATCATTTAATATCGTAGAAGAAGCAATTAAGCAATATCAGACCGACGAAAACTTCGATTATAGCGATTTACGCTCTAAACTGGTACTTTTCGGTTTTATTATTATCGGCAGCTCCTTACTTAAAGGGCTCTTCATGTTCTTTATGCGCCAAACTATCATTGTTGCTAGTCGTCATATCGAATATGATATGAAAAACGAAATCTTCGATCAATATCAAAAACTTTCCCTAGCCTTTTACAAGCGCAATAAAACGGGTGACTTAATGAACCGCATTAGCGAAGATGTTAGCAGGGTGAGAATGTATCTCGGCCCAGCTATTATGTACACTTTTAACGTAGGTATTACGCTCCTGTTGATTGTTCCGATCATGTTTTACTGGAGTCCTCGACTAACCCTTTATGTGCTGGCGCCTCTGCCTGTTTTAGCGGGATCCATTTATTATGTAAGTAAGAAAATTAATCAGAAAAGTGAACAAGTGCAGCGTCAGCTCAGCACCATTTCTTCCTTTGTGCAAGAAGCCTTTTCAGGGATTCGTGTTTTAAAAGCTTATGTCCGTGAAGAAAAGTCATTGCAAGACTTTGGCGATGAAGCCAATCATTATTTCGAGCGCAACAAAGAATTGTACCGCATCAATGCACTCTTCTTCCCTCTCATGATTTTGCTAATTGGCATTTCTACCATACTTACTATTTTCATCGGAGGCCAAGAAACCATTGCCGGTAAAATCTCGCCTGGAGTAATTGCCCAATTTATCATCTATGTAAATATGCTTACTTGGCCCGTGGCTTCTATTGGTTGGGTAACCTCCTTGGTACAGCGCGCTGCGGCTAGTCAGGAAAGGATTAATGAATTTTTACGAATTGAACCAGAAATTGTAAATCCTAGCCAAGAAGACTTTCACTTTCAAGGAAATATCGAATTTAAAAATGTAAGCTTTCGCTATCCTGACACCGGTATAGAGGCTCTTAAAGACCTTAGCTTTAGTTTAGAATCCGGAAAATCACTAGCCATTGTAGGCAAAACAGGAAGCGGAAAAAGTACTATTGCGAATTTAGTAGCGCGATTATATGATGTTGATTCTGGCCATATTCTAGTAGATGGCCAAGACATTACTAATGTAAATCTTAATCATTTAAGACAAAGCATTGGTTATGTACCCCAAGAAGCATTTTTATTTAGCACCGATATTGCTCGCAATATTTCATTTGGAATAGATGATAATTCCATAGAATTGGTAGAAGAAGCGGCTAAAAATGCGCATTTACACGATAATATTATGGAGTTCCCCAATGGATATCAAACCAAAGTAGGCGAAAGAGGGGTTACTTTAAGTGGTGGCCAAAAACAAAGATTAAGCATTGCCCGTGCCATTATTAAAAAACCACCCGTCTTAATCCTCGACGATTGTTTGTCAGCGGTAGATACCGAAACAGAAGAAAAAATCCTTACCAATCTTAAAAAACTAATCGATCAAAGCACCTCTCTAATTATTAGTCATCGCGTTTCTTCGGTGAAAAATGCCGATCATATAATAGTTTTGGAAGAGGGAAAAGTGATTGAACAAGGTAAACATGCTGATTTAATGGAACTTAAAGGCTATTATCAAAACATGTACGACCAACAACTTTTGGAAGAAGGAAAGAAAATGCTTAGCTAGCGGCTAATTTTTGGCGTATTGCTAAACAAAATCATTGTTTTTTTTAGATTTGCTCCAAGCTAATCAAGAAAAGAACATGAGCGATCACGGACAAAATGAGCAGGAAGAAATTCATTCTGAAGTATTAAGAGCAGGTAGAAGAACCTATTTCTTTGATGTAAGAGCCACAAAGGCAGACGATTATTACTTAACTATTACAGAAAGTAAAAAACATACCGCCGATAACGGCAATGTGTTTTATAAAAAGCATAAAATATACCTGTATAAAGAGGACTTCGACCAATTTCAGGATATGTTAAAGGAAGCCACCGACTATATTATTGATAATCGTGGTGAAGAAGTAATCTCTGATCGCCATGAACCTGATTATCAGAAAAAACATAACGGCGATTTCAATTATCATGAGGAAGCCTTTAAAGAAGAAGAACATTCTGAAGAAAGTAATAAAGAGTTTACCGATATCTCTTTTGAAGATATTTAAAGAAAGCTATGTCCAATTTTTAAGCAAAAAGGGGATGCGATTTTAGTCACATCCCCTTTCATATTTTGTAGAAAAATAAAATTCTCGGTTTTAAAATTCTAGAAACTCCTTCGCTTGCGCTTTTAACACCTGCAGAGTAGATTCGTCAGTCAATTCATTCTTCTCATCTAAAAGTCCTTCTATCTTAGAAAGTGGCACTTGTAGAGAAAATACTTCTATTCGCAAATGGTGTAATACATCAGTAAGATGCCCTAGACCACGCAGGTTTCCTGCCCTTCCCGAAGCTACGCCCACTAAAGCGGCTTTTTTTCCTTTCCAGATTTGGGGTTTTATGCCATCTAAAAAAGCTTTAAAAACTCCAGGATAGCTGCCATTATACTCGGGAGCTACAATCACTAATCGATCAGCGGGAATCAATTTTTGATTAATTATCTCCTGAGTTGCGGCGGTGCGCCCGCCAAAGCTGTCGTTAAAAACAAAGCCCTCGGGTAATTCCGACATATTAAAAATCTGCACCTCCTGACCCAGAGCCTCTAAAATTGTTGCATACTGTGAAACAACCTTTTGGGTAAGGTTTTGCGGACGGTGCGTGGCACAAATTACGGTAATCATCTTATTATTTTATTTTTGGTAAATCGAAGACAAAATCCTTTTCAAACGAGCTAGAAATTGTAATTTAGGCTTCCTTTTGTGGGAGGGTAAGAATAAAGTAATTCCTTTAGCAATCACCCTCTTAGCACAAATGAACAACGCAAGGAGCTAAAAAGATTACAAGTACTAAACATTTATGGGAAAAATTGTTGCAATTGCCAATCAGAAAGGTGGCGTGGGGAAAACAACTACTGCTGTTAACCTCGCCGCAAGTTTGGGTGTTTTGGAAAAAAAGGTTTTAATTATTGATGCCGATCCACAGGCCAACACTACCTCGGCTTTAGGTTATGACCCCGACGAAATTAAATTAGGTACCTATCAAGTTTTAGAGCACGAGTGCAAAGCAGTGGATGTAGTAGTTAGCACAAAAAATCCAAACTTAGATTTAATACCGGCTCAAATTGACCTAGTTGCTGCGGAAATAGAACTAGTAGATAAGGACCGACGCGAGCACATGCTTAAAAGTGCTTTGGAAGAAATTAAATCGAATTACGATTACCTTATTATAGATTGTGCTCCTTCTTTAGGACTAATTACACTAAACGCTTTAACTGCAGCTGATAGTGTTATTATTCCTATTCAGTGTGAGTATTTCGCTTTAGAAGGATTAGGCAAATTGCTAAACACTATTAAAAGCGTTCAAAACATTCACAATCCCGATTTAGATATCGAAGGTTTACTACTTACTATGTTCGACTCGCGTTTACGACTGAGTAACCAGGTTGTGGAAGAAGTGAAAACGCATTTCTCAAAAATGGTTTTTAATACCATAATTCAAAGAAATGTGCGTTTAAGTGAGGCTCCGAGTTATGGTGAAACCATAATCATGTATGATGCTTCCAGTAATGGGGCTCAGAATTACTTAAATTTGGCGCGCGAATTTTTAGAGAAAAACGAAGCTATAGAAGCAGAGTAAAATATTTTAGAACAATAGATGGCAGCACCAAAAAGAAGAGCAATGGGCAAAGGCTTAGCCGCGCTACTAAAGGACAATGCAGAATTAAATTCGGCGGAAGATAAAAATGCTGATCAAGTGATTGGCACAATTGCAGAGCTTGATATCACGGATATTCAAGCTAATCCAGATCAACCGCGGACTATCTTCGATGCGGAGGCATTAGAAGAATTAGCACAATCTATCAAGGCTCTAGGGATTATCCAACCCATTACCGTGCGAAAAGTTGGGCCGTCTAAATTTGAGATTATTAGTGGCGAAAGACGTTTTCGTGCCGCTAAAATTGCCGGATTAGAAAGCATTCCTGCTTACATTAGGTTAGCCGACGACCAAAGTATGTTGGAAATGGCTTTGGTAGAAAATATTCAAAGGGAAGAATTAGATCCCATTGAAGTAGCCTTAAGCTATGAGCGTTTAATTGACGAATGTCAGCTTACGCAAGAAGAAATGAGTACCCGCGTTGGGAAAAAACGCTCTACCATTACCAATTATTTACGCTTATTAAAATTACAGCCACTAATTCAGGCAGGCTTACGCGATAAAATGATTGCCGTGGGGCATGCGAGGGCTCTCATTAACATTAGCAACGAAGAAGATCAAATAAACCTATATCAAGAGATTATAGCTAAAGATCTTAGCGTTCGGCAAGTAGAAGAAGCCACCCGAAAACTAAAAGAAGGTCCTCGCAAAACTACCTCAAGCCTAAAGGCTCCTCTGGCCGAAAAGTATGTTCGTATAAACGAAGAACTGAAAAAACACCTCGAGGCCGATGTGGAATTAAATCGCAATAACCGTGGTCAGGGTAAAATTACTATCACCTTTAAAAACGACCAAGAATTAGAGCGACTGCTGGACTTGCTAAAAAACTAAAGTGCCCAAGTTTCCCTTACTCCATATCAGTTTTGTTTTCCTGTTTTTCTTCGCTGTAAACCTGCAGGCTCAAGAAGAATTAAAAGCTAATGCGGCCGATACATTGCAAGTGGATTCTGGTGAAGTACACTCCGTAAGTAAAGCCACTTGGCTTTCTACCGCGCTACCAGGAGCAGGACAGTACTACAATAAGGCTTATTGGAAAATGCCCATTATATACGGTGGATTAGGCGCATGTATTTATATGGCTATTGATAACCACCAATCTTATCGTCGCTATTTAGACGCTTTTTTTCTGCGAATTGATTCTAATGCAACCAAAACAGATCAGTATCTGAATATTTATAGTGAAAGAGAACTTATCGAGCTGCAGAACATCTACCGTGATTGGCGCGATTTAGCCATTATTATTGGTGCCTTTGTTTGGGCACTTAATGTAGTAGATGCCCATGTAGATGCGCATCTTTACGATTATAATGTTAATGATGACCTCTCTTTGAGAGTTGAACCAAATATGTTTTTTGTAAATAATTTGCCCGCAGTAGGACTGCGGCTAAGACTTAATTTGCAATGAAAGTAGCACTTATTGGCTATGGCAAAATGGGCCATATTATTGAACAAAAGCTTTTAGAACGCGGCCATATTGTTGTGGCACGTTTCAATTCTCAGGGCATGGATTTAAGCGAACTAAAAAAAGCAGAAATAGCCATTGAGTTTAGTAAACCTGAATCAGCTTTTAACAATATTAAAACCAGTCTAGAATCTGGCATTCCTGTCGTTTCTGGCACCACAGGTTGGCTCAAACACTATCCCGAAATTACCGCCCTTAGCCTAAGTAAAAAAGTAGGATTTCTTTATGCCTCCAATTTCAGTTTAGGCGTTAATCTCTTCTTTGCGCTGAATAAAAAGTTGGCGGCACTGATGAGTTCTTATCCGAGTTATCGAGCAAGTTTAACCGAAGTTCATCATTTACAAAAGCTCGATGCTCCTAGTGGAACGGCTATTTCCTTAGCCGAGCAGATCTTAGCGGAAAACAATCAGTATAAAAAATGGGCACTCAAAGATAATGCTCAAAAAGATGATTTAAGCATCGAGGCTTTGCGCGAACAGAATGTTCCCGGCACTCACATTATAAACTACCATAGCCCAATTGATTCTATTAGCCTAAAACACACCGCTCATAGCCGCGAAGGCTTTGCGCTTGGAGCCGTTTTAGCCGCCGAATACCTTATTGATAAAACTGACGTTTGCACCATGCAAGATGTCCTAAATTTGAACGAATGAACCTAACGGAAACTATAATTTTTCTTATTGCCCTCTACTTTTACTATGGCCTTTTGGCCCTGCGTTTTATTCAAGGGGCAGGTTATAAAGCTTGGCAAGCCTTAGTTCCATTTTATAATATTTATATCATGACCAAGGTGATAGATCGTCCTTGGTGGTTTGTAATCCTTGCTATTTTGCCGGTAGTAGGTAATATTATAATGGTGGTTATTTTTTATGAATTATTGCATGTTTACCGCATTGCAAGCACAAAAAACACAATTTTGGGGGTAATTACCCTCGGTCTTTATTTTGGTTATCTAGCTTTTACAAGTAAATTAAAATATGAAGGGCGCGATAAAGTTGAAATCCGCAAACATATTGGTGAGGGCTTCTCCTCTATCGTTTTTGCCATTGTGGCAGCCACATTAATCCGCGCCTTTACTTTCGAAGCCTTTACAATTCCTACTCCCTCCATGGAAAAATCTTTAATGGTAGGTGACTTCCTTTTCGTTAGCAAACTGCAATATGGCAGTCGCTTACCAATGACGCCTTTTTCGCTTCCGCTGATGCACAACAAAATACCATTCACCAATGTAAAAGCCTTTAGCGATAAGATACAATTTCCCTTTTTACGTCTCCCGAAAATTACCGATGTGGAACGTAATGACCCTGTGGTTTTTAATTACCCCATGGAAGATGAATACCCTATCGACAAGCGCGAACATTACGTAAAACGCTGTGTAGGCCTTCCGGGAGATACCCTTAAAATTGTGGATAGAGAAATCTATATCAATGGCCAAATCAATCAATTACCCGATTTAGCCGATCGCCAATTCGAGTATTTTGTTCGCACGAATAATACGCCGCTTAATCCGATTATGGTTAAAGATCGCTTCGATATTAATATGTTAACTGAAGGCGAACAAAGAGAAAAGCAAGAACGCGGCGCGGCCAGTTTAATAAATCGCGGACCTGATTTCCACGAATACATTGTAACTATAAGCGATTCACAAATCGAAGAGTTTAAAGCGATGCCCAATGTGGTTGAAGTAGAAGTAATTAACAGTGAAATAAATCTTCAGGATTATCCTAGCGATATCGCTCCTACTCTTTATCAAATTTATCATAGCTATACTCCTTATCAAGTTAACAGCGAAATTTTCCCGAACCCCGCCAATAGCAAGAATATTTTATTCAAATGGACACGCGATAATTATGGACCTATTGTATTACCAAAAGCGGGTGCCTCAGTAGAATTAACCGTAAATAATATTCACCTCTATCGTCGTATTATTGAGGTTTATGAAGGTAATACCCTGAAACAAGAGGGGAATAATTTCATTATTAATGGTGAAGCGGCCACCCACTATACCTTTAAGCAAGGTTATTATTGGATGATGGGAGATAACCGCCATAATTCTTTGGATAGCCGCTACTGGGGTTTTGTTCCCGAAGATCACATTGTGGGTAAACCGGTTTTTATTTGGATGAGCTACGATAAATTTGCCCGCACATCTGGCGATAAAATTAGAACCGACCGTGTATTTAGTTTAGCTGGTGGCGATGGTGAACGTAAATCCTATTTCTGGCCATTTTTAGTACTTGTTGCTATTGGTTACGGTGTTAATTTTTGGCTCAAAAAGAAAAAAGCTGCCTAATTGAAAGCTGCCCTTTTTAGTATTACCTACTGGGGACCGATCTCCTATTATGCCAAGTTGCTAGAATATGACCATCTGGTTTTGGAAGCAAAAGAAAGCTTTGCTAAACAGACGTATCGCAACCGCACTTATGTAGATGGTCCTAATGGTGCGCTAATGCTCAACCTAAGTGTAAATCACCAATCATCTAGGCAAATTGATTTGATCACTCTTAATCAATCGGAAAACTGGGCTCAGAAACACTGGCAGGCGCTACAAACCTCCTATGGATCCAGTCCTTTTTTTGATGCCATATCGACCGACCTGGAAGCCCTCTACCAAAAGCCCTATCAACGTTTATGGGATCTCAACATAGATACTTTTAAACTCGTCTGCAAATGGTTGCGCATCCAGCCCGAGCTGAAATATAGTCAAGATTGGCAAGCAGTAAATCTCGATTTAGAAGATTACCGCAATGAATTTCATCCAAAGATAAAACTAGCAAGAAATCTACCTTATTACCCGCAAGTTTTTGAGCATAAAGGTGGTTTTAAAGAAAATCTTTCCATCCTCGATCTAATTTGCAACGAAGGCCCTGCTGCTTTTGACTATTTAAAGCAGCTTTAATTTGTACTTTCGTGCCAAGTTTAGAAAAATTATGAATTCTCCCCTTTCTCTCCTCTTGCTTTTATTGGCATTTTCACTTAGTGGGCAAGACTGTAATCTTACAAAAGCTGTTGTAAATGCTCCCAGCGGATTAATTCTGCGAAAGCAAGTGGCCAAAGGTTTTATAACTAGTATTCCTTTTGGAGATACCATAAATCTTTGCGCCGATAAAAGCTATGGCCAAGCAGAGTATGAGGGCATTAAAGGGGATTGGCGCAAAGTTTACTTCAAGAAAAAGGAAGGCTATATGTTTGATGGCTTCCTACGAAAAATGGTTAAAGACAGTCTAAATTTGGATAGCTTACGCAGCCGAACTGCGGAAATCGCTGCGCAAACCGATAGCCTTTTAGGAACTACCCCTAATGAAACAACAAGCGTTGCCGCTAAAAACTATGCACATCCCTATTTAAAAAGCGATGAACTTCAATTGGCGATAGAAAGCTATAATTTTTGTGGTGATATTCAATCTTTAGATCCTACTCTTTTTTGGTACGCTATTTTTCTACAAAGTGAATCTGATGCTACGGGCCTGCATCGCATTGTTCCTGCGGATTTAAAATTGATTCTCAGCAAAGAAAAAGTAGGCCGTGGATTGGAATTCGATATTCTCACCGATAAAGAAGAAAGAAGTCTCTTTTTATTGGGGTCCAATATAGTTATTCCCCACCAAGAGATTAACCTTTACGATCGAAGTGAGGCTATGCGGGTACGCGGTTCTAAGCTTTTCCCCGGGCAGGAACTTAGACTTGACGATGAAAGAAAAGTGAAATTATCGGCTACCGGTCAAGTTATAAAAGCGGGCGCTTGTCCCGAACTAAAAGACTATAAAATTACCATTAGCTATCAGAATGAGGGTATCAGCTTGGAGCAAGATCTGTCTGAAATTATATCCGACTTCGGCGATTGCCAAATTCCCCGTTTATACTGGTACGGTGATATTAGCGGCGATGGTCTCAGCGATGTTATCTTCGTAAGTGTGTTTGAAGATAAAAATGTATTTACCCTATTACAAAGTGTTGCTAATCCTAGCAAAGAATTATTTACTCAAAAAGCTGTTTTCACCCTCACAAATTGCCAATAATCAATGGATATCGAATTTAATAAGAACGAAGATTATCTTAAAATCTTAGTTTCTGAACTAAAGACAAAACTCAAAAAAATCCATTTAGGCGGTGGAGAAGCGAAAATTGCCAAACAACACGCACAAGGAAAGTTAAGTGCCCGCGAAAGAGTCGCTTATCTATTAGATAAAGGCCAGCCTCAAATTGAAATTGGCGCCTTTGCAGGTTACGGAATGTATGCCGATCATGGCGGCTGTCCAGGCGGTGGCGTGGTGGTGGTTTTAGGTTATATTAAAGGCCGTATGTGTATTATCGTAGCTAACGATGCTACTGTAAAAGCTGGTGCTTGGTTTCCCATAACGGGCAAGAAAAATCTACGTGCCCAAGAAATTGCTATGGAAAATCACATCCCTATTATTTACTTGGTAGATAGTGCAGGAGTATACCTTCCCATGCAAAATGAAATCTTTCCGGATAAAGAAAATTTCGGGCGCATTTTCCGCAATAATGCTATTCTTTCTTCTATGGGTATAACCCAAATTTCAGCGATAATGGGCAGTTGCGTTGCCGGAGGTGCCTATCTACCGATTATGAGTGATGAGGCCCTTATCGTTGATAAAACAGGTAGCATTTTCTTAGCAGGTTCTTATCTCGTAAAAGCTGCTATTGGCGAAGATATAGACAATGAAACCCTCGGTGGCGCCACAACCCACTGTGAAATTTCGGGCGTAACCGATTATAAAAGCAAAGACGATAAAGACTGTTTAAGCTCCATCCAAAATATTATTGATAAAATTGGCGATACGAACAAAGCAGGATTTAATCGCGCGAAACCCGCAGAACCAACCAAGGACCCAGAAGAAATTTACGGCTTAATGCCAATGGAATCTTCTAAACCCTATAAAACACAAGAGATTATTGATCGTTTACTCGACAATTCTGAATTTGAAGAATATAAAGCGGGTTACGGTAAAACCATTATTACCGGCTATGGTCGCATTGATGGTTGGGCAGTAGGTATCGTTGCCAATAACCGCGAATTGATTCGCAGTAAAAAAGGCGAAATGCAATTTGGAGGCGTAATTTATTCCGACAGCGCCGATAAGGCTTCACGCTTTATTGCAAATTGCAACCAGAAAAAAATTCCTTTAGTATTCTTGCAAGACGTTACCGGTTTTATGGTAGGCTCGCGCAGTGAACACGGCGGAATAATTAAGGACGGTGCTAAAATGGTAAATGCCATGAGTAACTCGGTAGTACCGAAGTTTACCATTATTATGAATAATAGCTTTGGGGCTGGAAATTACGCCATGTGCGGTAAAGCTTATGATCCGCGCTTAATTGTGGCTTGGCCTAATTCCAAATTGGCGGTAATGGGCGGCGCTCAAGCGGCCAAGGTTTTATTGCAAATCGAAAAATCTCGTCTTAAAGGTTTGGGTAAGGAAATTACTCCCGAAGTTGAAAAAGAACTCCTGGATCGCATTCACGCCGATTACGAAGAGCAAATGAAACCCGAATACGCCGCAGCCCGCTTATGGACCGACGCTATTATTGACCCTCTTGATACACGCAAATGGATCAGTATGGGGATAGAAATGGCTAATCATGCTCCCATTGAAAAAGCCTATAATCCCGGAATAATTCAGGCCTAAAAGATTTTCCAAAACATTTTAATCCTCTGCGCTCTTCTTATAGTTGTAATGCAATTAGAAATTAGAAGATGAAGAGGATTTTACTTTGGTTTAGAAACGATCTGCGCTTACACGATAACCCGGCGCTTAGAGCGGCTTGTGCTCAGGCAGATGAAGTAATTGCCTATTACTGTTTTGATAGTCAGTACTTTGGTGATAAAAAGTCCGCCTTTCCCCGCATTGGTGCTCGCAGAACGCAATTTATTTTGGAATCGCTACAAGATTTAAAAGAATCTTTAGCCTTCTTAAATATTCCGCTCCAAATAAGTATTGGCACACCAAAGGACGGTATCCAAGCCCTGCATCAAAACTTTCCAATAGATGCTGTTTTTTATAGTGAAGAATTTGCCTACGAAGAAATTAGGCAGACGGAAGCCTTAAAATCCTTGACTATCCCCCTACGTAGTTTCGTAAGTAATCAGCTCTTTGAACTTGCCGAATTACCCTTCCCGCTTTATAAACTACCACGGGGCTTTACCACCTTTCGTAAAAAGTTAGAAGCCGCAATTAGTCCTGCAGCAGCTTTTCCTCCACCACCAGCGCCTCAATCTATTAGCCCCGTCCACTCTACTCCCCTGCCCAGTTTAATTGCTTTGGGTCTGCGCCCAGATGCGATCGACGAACGTGCGGCCCTAAAACCGAGAGGAGGCGAGAAAGAAGGATTAAAAAGATTGAAGGCTTACCTCTTCGGCAGCCAAAATATCTCCCAATATAAAGAAACCCGCAACGGCATGATAGGCCCCGATTACAGCTCCAAGTTCTCCTTTTGGTTGGCCAATGGTTCTTTATCTCCCCGAAAAATTTACCAAGAAATTAAGTCCTATGAAGTACAATTTGGCGCTAACGAATCCACCTATTGGTTATACTTTGAACTACTTTGGCGCGAATTCTTTCGCTTAAATGCGGCTAAAAAAGGAGCGAACTTTTTTCAAATGCCTTTAGCATATCACTCTTCGGTAGATGCGCAATTTGAAAAATGGCGGCAAGGAAAAACTGGTCATCCTTTTATTGATGCCAATATGCGCGAATTAGCTCTCACCGGTTTTATGAGTAATCGCGGGCGCCAAAATGTAGCCTCTTATCTTATTAATAATTTAAAAGGTGATTGGCGGCTTGGCGCGGCTTGGTTTGAGTCGGCCCTTATCGATTACGATGTGTATAGCAATTACGGTAATTGGACCTATCTCGCCGGAAACGGCAATGATCCACGTGGCCAGCGTAGCTTTAATATTGATTCACAACAAGAACGCTACGACCCCAAGGGCGATTATGTGAATCTTTGGTTAAATTTTTAAAAAATACAGAACAGAGAGAGCTTTTTAAGGTTAATGATAAAAGAAATTAATACTATGGCAGCAGCACCAAAAAAAACAAGCAAAAAAGTGGAAGAAATCCGCACTATGATTGTTGAAAAATATCAAGAAAATCTTCTATTAGAAGGGAAAAATCCCGCTAGTGTTTTTGCTTTTTGCAAAGATCTAGAAATTACCGAAGCAGACTTTTATGCTCACTTCAATGACTTTGGTCAAGTGGCAGCTGCCTTTTGGATGGAACTTTTCCATAAAAATATTAGTGCTTTAGAAGGTAGCGCCGAATGGGAAGATTTTAGAACTCGCGAGAAATTACTCTCCTTCTACTTTAGCTTTTTTGAGCAATTAAAGAGTAATCGTTCCTATGTCCTTTTGGTCTTAGACCAGAAGATGTTCAATCTTAAGAAAGGTAGTAGCGATTTAAGTGAGTTGAAAGCCGCCTTCAAAAAATGGCTCAATCAAATCCTAATTGAAGGGCGCAGCCGAGAGGAAATCGCCGGTCGCTCTAAGTTCAATGATATTTATGATGATCTATTCTGGTATCAATTCCTCTTTTTAATGGATTTCTGGCGCAAGGATAAATCCCAGGGCTTTGAAAGCACCGATGAAGCCATCGAGAAATCAGTAAACTTCTCCTTCGACCTAATCGAAAAAAATGCCATTGACTCGGCCTTTGATTTCGGGAAATTTATTTTCCAAAACCGATGAAAGAACAAGACAAAATTTATAGTAGTCGCAGCCAAAGAACCGGTAAGTTTATAACTACTGGTGCTAAAATTGGCCGCAATTACCTCAAGCACTATTCTAAGAAATTAATTAGCGGAGAGGATAATCAAGAGGAGTTACAAGAAAAAAATGCCGAAGACGTTTACGATGCACTCAGTAATTTAAAGGGCAGTGCCTTAAAAGTAGCACAAATGCTAAGCATGGACCAAGGTTTATTGCCCCAGGCTTATACCAATAAATTTGCTCAAGCTCAATATTCTGCGCCTCCATTATCCTTCCCATTGGTTGTAAAAACATTTCAACAACATTTTAAAAAGGCTCCCAGTGAAATCTTTGATGAATTTTCGCGCAATAGTGTTGCCGCAGCTAGTATTGGACAAGTACATAAGGCCAAATTAGACGGGAAAAACTTAGCCATTAAAATTCAGTATCCCGGAGTGGCTAATAGCATACAGTCTGATTTAAAAATGGTTCGGCCTGTAGTTGGCGCTATGTTCAATATTAGTCAGACTGAAATTAGCCATTACCTTTCTGAAGTGGAGGAAAGACTTCTGGAGGAAACCGATTATCTCCTAGAACTAAAGCGCAGCCGGGAAATAACCGAAGCTTGCGCTCATATTGAAGGACTAGAGTTCCCTAAGTACTATGAAGATTTATCTTCCGCAAAAGTGCTTACCATGGATTGGTTGGATGGCTTTCATCTCGACAAATTTTTAGCTCTAAACCCTAGTCAAGAAATACGCAATAAGATTGGGCAGGTGATTTGGGATTTTTACGATTTTCAAATTCACATCTTACAGCAAGTACATGCTGATCCCCATCCGGGCAATTTCCTGTTTCAAGAAGATGGCACCGTAGGCGTAATTGATTTTGGTTGTATAAAGGAGCTGAAGGAAGATTTCTACCGCAAGTACTTTCAAATTATGAAGCCCGCCATTAGCGATGATGACGAGGAATTTAGTGAGCTACTCTACCATTTAGAATTCTTATTAAAAAGCGACAAGACTGAAGAGGTTAGTCATTTTAAGGAAATCTACAAGGAAGTTTTAGAATTACTAGGGCGCCCCTTTTTTAGCGAAACCTTCGACTTTTCCGACAAATCTTACTTTGAGAAAATATACGCAATGAGCGATATTTTCAAGGATGATAAAATGGTGAAAAACGCGAAAGCCGGCAGAGGTCCAAAAGATGCAATTTATTTAAACCGCACCTACTTCGGACTCTATTCGATGTTGCATTCTTTAGGTGCGAAGGTTATAACTAATTCGGCTGTAGATGCCTTATTTATTGAGAAAGTCTAAATTAGCCGCAGCATAATTTTACTATGAAAAAGTTTTCTTTTTTAGCTGCTTTTAGTCTTATTGTCTTTTTCAATTTAAGTGCTCAAAAGCATAGTTTGGGTTTCCGCACAGGCACCGGTCAAGTTTCTGGGGCAGAAGTATCTTATCAATATAAACTAAATGATATTAACCGCATCCAGTTAGATTTAGGTTTGCGTAGCCAACAAGGTGTCGATGCTTTTAAAGTCAGCGGTCTCTATCAGTGGGTACAAGATTTACCCCAACTAGAGAAAGGCTTTAACTGGCATTATGGTTTCGGCGCTGGACTAGGGTTTATTTCCTTTGATCCAGTCCTTTTCCCAAGCGAAGACTATGGCACTACCCTCTTTAGCCTAGACGGAATGGTGGGTTTAGAATATTCTTTTAAAGAATTAGCCGAAATTCCTTTACAAGCAGGAATTGACGTAAAACCTTCCTTGCAGTTTTTTAGCGGTTATTTTGATTTGATTGGAGTAGATTTGGCCTTAAGTTTAAGATGGCAATTTTAATAGATGAACTTTTGTAGCAATTGTGGTAGTAGTCATATAGATTTCATTGTCCCTTCCGGGGATGAGCGAAAACGCTTTGTCTGCTCCCAATGTCAAACTATTTTCTACGACAATCCCCGCATGATTGTGGGCTGCATCATTGAAAATGACGACCAAGAAATAATGCTTTGTCGCCGTGGAATTGAGCCGCGTTTAGGCTTCTGGAATTTACCCTGTGGCTTTTTAGAGAATGATGAAAAGATTGAAGACGGCGCTCTACGTGAAGTAAAAGAAGAAACAGGTGCCGAAGTAAAACTAGAAGGCTTGCACATCGTGTATAATCTTCCCAAAGCGCAACAGGTTTACTTAATTTTCAAAGCAAAGATGCAAAGTGATTATATTAAACTTACTCCCGAAAGCACGGAAATAACCTTTTTCTCGCTGAAGGAAATCCCTTGGGAAGAACTCGCCTTTTCGAGTAATGCATTTGCCATCAAGCACCTAATCGACCTGAAAGAAAACCCAAAGCTAAATAGCCTTTCCATTGGCAGTTTTCCTTTTTAAATTATGAGTAGTATCACCCTTCCCCTTCATTATGTTCAACAAACCGCATCTGCCAAATATGGCGCTAAAGCTCCGATAGTGGTTATGGTTCACGGCTATGGCAGTCACGAAAATGATCTATTTGGATTAAAGGATTACCTCTCGCCAGATGTACATTATGTTAGCGTACGAGCGCCACTAAACTTAGGTTTTGGTGGCTTTGCGTGGTATCCGATAAACTTCGATAATTTAGGAAAGAAAGAATCAGATACAATTCAAGCAGCAGAAAGTCGTGATTTGCTAATGCGATTTATTAAAGAATATAAAAAGGCGCATAATTTAGAGAATAATCCGGTTTGGCTGCTCGGCTTTAGTCAGGGTGCAATTTTAAGCTATGGCCTAGCACTTAATTATCCCGATCAGTTTAAATGTGTAATGCCTTTAAGCGGCTATATTTTAAAGGAAATTGTTCCCACTACTTTCAAGGAAGGCGCTTTTAAAAATATTTCCTTCTTTATTTCCCATGGTCAAGAGGATGATGTAATTCCCATCGCCGCTCCCCGCCAAGGATTAGCGGTACTAGAACAGTTAAAGATCAATCACATCTACCGTGAGTACCCACAAGGTCATGGTATTGGGCCTGAAAATTTACAAGACTTAAAAACATGGTTTTTTAAGGAGTTGGAGAAAATATAAACTCAAATTTCGCTCTTCATAAGAGGTAATTGCCACTTTGTAACTTTCTCAAATGCGGAAATTCAAAATTTCTAATAAATTATTTTGATTTTTTCCAATTAAGGAGAGGAATCTCAAAAAAATTGCGAAAAATGAGTTTTGCGCCAAATCGGCTCCTTAAAATTTGCAAAACCTTTATTTCGAGATGTATTTAATTTGTCTCAGGTATTGTAAAGACAGTTTAGAGCCGAACTCATAGTAAACACCTTATTCCCAATTTCACCCCTCGTTTTATTGTGGGTTCGGTTTTTTTCTCTCTCTTCTGCAGCGTTCCGAACAATACCTAAGCTCTTCCCAATTCCGCTCCCATTTCTTACGCCAAGTAAAAGGTCGCTCACAATGCGCACATACTTTAGTCGGTAAATCACCTTTTTTCATGCAGCCTTAACGCGGGTAAAGGAGAGAAGTTCGTTGAAGCCAGAAACCTCCTAAAATTTATTATAGACTGCTAGCGCTGATAGATTGGTCGTGAAAATTGATGAGCAGCTCGTATGCGAAAGAAAAATGAAAATACGCTTTCTGTAACCTTGGAAAATCAAGAAATCTCAGCGAAAAACCACCAAGCCATCAACAATTATGGCTCACACAAGTTTTAATACAAACATTCGGTATGCCGCAGCGCTTAGTCTTAATCTTGGGCGATTCCCTCTTTTCTAACCATAAAGCTTTGGAGCTAGATAATGATTGTATCATTTTTATGGCAGAGGACTGGGAATTATGCACCCATTTTAAGTATCACAAACAAAAACTGGTTTTCTTTTTAAGTGCCATGCGACATCATGCCGCCGATTTAAAAAAGCGGTATAACTTAGTCTACCATTCATTAGCCGCAAAAGCTGGCGATGGAAATTACTTTAGCTATCTCAATGATTTATACCGTAAAAACCCTCAGCTGAAACAGGTTGAAAGCTACGTAATTGAAGACGCTTTCTTTGAAATACAACTACGAGCATGGGCAAAAGAAAAAGGACTCAGTCTTGTTTTTAGAGAATCGCCTAAGTTTCTCTTTTCAGAAGATGACTTTAAAGAATATCTCTCAGAAACTAAAAAACCGCTTCTTTATCAATACTATCAGCGTAAGCGTAAAGAATTGAAAATTCTGCTCGATAGCGATGGAAAACCTCTCGGTGGTAAATGGAGTCTCGATGAGGATAACCGTAAAAAGCTGCCTAAAAACATAGGTATTCCTCCTAGTCTTAATTTTGATGCCGATGCCATTGATCAAGAAGTTATGGCCGAAGTTGCTGAGAAATTTGAAGATCATCCTGGTAGCCTCGATTATTATCAATGGCAAACCACGCGAGAAGGGGCCCTGCTCGTTTTGGAAGATTTCATTGCCCAAAAACTAAATAATTTCGGTCCTTATGAAGATGCCTTCGAACCGGATCAAGTCTTCCTCTTCCATTCTACTCTTTCACCTTATTTGAATATTGGCCTTTTGCAGCCAATGGAAGTTTTAGAGGTCGTACTTGCAAATTTTTCTCCCGAAAAAAGTCACCTCCCCAGCTACGAAGGCTTTGTACGTCAACTAATTGGCTGGCGCGAATTTATAAGAGGTATGTATCATAATTTCAACTTTCGCCAAAACCATTTTGGACACAAGCGGAAAATGAAAGAGGCTTGGTACACCGCTAATACAGGCATTCCGCCCATTGACGATGCAATTAAAAAAGTTCAAAGCTATGCCTACAATCACCATATTGAACGCCTAATGGTTTTGGGAAACGCCATGCTACTATGCGGCTTGCATCCCGACGAGGTAAACCGTTGGTTTATGGAAATGTACATCGACAGTGCCGATTGGGTAATGGAACCCAATGTTTATGGCATGAGTCAATATGCAGTAGGCGACCTTTTTGCCACCAAACCTTATATTGCCGGCAGTAATTACTTACGTAAGATGAGTCATTACCCCAAAGGCGATTGGTGCGATATTATGGATGGTTTATATTGGCGCTTTATTGACCAACATCGTCCTACCTTTGCGAATAACCCCCGGATGGCCTTTATGCTAAAAAGTTTAGATAAGATGGATCTTGCCAAACGCGATCGCATTTTTAAAGCTGCGGCAGATTGGCAAGAAAAGGTTTCCTTTATAGAATGAAGCACTACGATTTCATATTTGCCGGCGGAGGCGGGAGCAGTCTCGCTTTACTGCTAGCCCTCCATAATATTGATGGACTGAAAGACTTCTCGGTATTAATAATTGAACCCGATCCTAAAAATACAAACGATAGAACTTGGTGTTTTTGGACCGATCACCAGGATAGTGCTTACCCTTTGGTAGAAAATATAATCGATCATCGCTGGACAAAGATTAATAATGTTCATCAGCAAATCAGCCATCTAAAACCTTTCGAATACATTCAAATACGCTCGGCCGATTTTTACGCTAAGGCAGATAAGATCCTATTACAGTATCCGAAAGTCGAAAGAATAAGGGATAAAGTCATCTCCCTTGAGGAACAAAAAGAGCGGCTACTAATTAGCACTACCATGGAAAGCTTTAGTTGCGATAAGCTTTTCGATAGCCGTCTGCCTAAACTAAAAAGTAGCGAATTACTGTGGCAGAGTTTTGTGGGTTGGCGTATTAAAACGGACAAAGCGGTTTTTGATACCGACACCTGTACTTTAATGGATTTTGAAGTACCTCAAAATGGCGCCTTGCAATTTATGTATTTGCTGCCAACAGCTGAAAACAGGGCTCTCATAGAATTTACCCGCTTTGGGTCGGCTGTACTTAGCAAAGAGGAATCTGTTCCCATTATGGAAAAATACCTAGCGGAAATGGGTATCACTGCTTATGAAATTGAAGAATGGGAAGTTGATAAAATTCCGATGAGCCTAGAGCTGAATCGAGCTACTCGTTTTCACCCCCAAGGGCAGCGTATCATACCTATTGGTTTAAGTGCTGGCAACGCGAAAGCTTCCACTGGCTTTGCCTTCAAAAACATTTTAAAACACAGTGCCCATTTGGCGGCACATCTGCATAAGCGCGAAAAACAACTGCCGCGCCCCGTACAAAAAGCAAATTTTAAATATTACGACCAGCTATTGCTGCGCCTTTTAAATCAGAAGCCAGATTTATCAAAAAAGCTCTTTGTGCGTTTGTTTGAAAAACACCCCTTAGATCGCATCTTGCGCTTTTTAGACGAAGAAACAAGCTTTGACGAAGATTTACAGATTATGTATCAAATGCCTTGGTTGCCTTTTTTCTGGTCGATTAAAGAAAGTATCCTGCATGGCGGTTCCATTGCTAAAAAAGATCGGTAAAACCATGAAAATTAAATAACATCTGAAACTTGGCACCCTTTAGCACAATTACATAGCTGAAGTCAATACGTAGAGCTTGGTTATTTTTTAATCAACTAATTGCAGAGGAACTGATGTCTGCCTCCGAAATTAGCCTCACGTTAATATGCAAAAAACGATGGATACTTTGTCTTTTGCAGATTTACTGTGGCGGGGAGTACCATTCAAAGACGCAATAAAAATTCATGCGGTCATGGGTATCGCGACAAGATAAAATCCTTTTACTCTTTATGCTTAAGGATTGTCTATATTTACTCACACTTAAAAACCAAACTTGATGAAATTAAGAAATCCTCCTTCCCGCTACCGAGTGAGAATCGGTAAGAATGAAAGAGTCTTAGAAGTAGGAGGAGGATCTAATCCCCATCCAAGGGCCAATATTGTCACCGATAAGTTCATCGAGTCCAATTACCATCGTGATGATGACCTTAGGCTTTATCCTCACCAAAAATTTATAACGGCCGATGGAAACCAGCTCCCTTTTAAAGATAAAGAATTCGACTATGTTTTTTGCAATCATGTTTTGGAACACGTAGAAGATCCTCAGCAGTTTGTAAGTGAACTTTCACGGGTGGCAAAAAGAGGCTATTTAGAAACTCCCTCCCTCATTGGTGAACATTTACATCCCAAGGAATCGCATCGCTGGGTCTTATTAGAAATAGACAACAAGATTGTTATGTATGAAAAAGAAAAGGTTGATTTCCAGCTTAGTCTTGATTTAGGTAGTCTTTTCCTAGAAGAGTTTCTAATCAACTCTTTTGCCTATCGGATCTTTGACGGTACTTATCCCAATTTACGCCGAGTGATGTACGAATGGAAAGACGAAATCGAAGTTCTGGTAAACCCGACCGATAAATACTACCGCGAGTATTTCACCAATTGGTCTCGTGAGGTAACCAAAAAAGTGCTTCCCGCTAGAGGTACCAAAAGGGAAATGATTTGGGCAAGCGGATTTGTTCTGAATATCTTTAAACAAAAAGCTAAGAGAGCATTAAGCGGCAATAAACTGCAAACCCCTACTAAGGCCCAGTTTATTTCTTTTAAATAAATCTATTGGAATAAGAGTTTTAAACTCTTTATTTAAAAGTTAACCTTGCGCGTATCTTTAGATTTTGATCTGATTTGAAAGAACCCTATCAAAAAGCTTTGATTCCAATTCTATCGACCTAAGTATTGACAGTATCATTCTGAATATCTACAAAGATTATTTGCAAAGTATAAGCTACCTTTTCAATTGCTTTTAGTAAACATTTTGTACAAAAAGGCTAGACAACCAAAAATCAAGTACCCAACTAAATTCACAAAAAAAGGCCGGCTAAACCGACCTTTTCATATCCTAAGCAATATTGGTAAAAACCGCTTGCACATCATCATCATCATCGAGCTTATCGAGTAATTTTTCGATGTCCACGTTTTGCTCATCGGTAAATTCTACTTCGGTAGTCGGATAGCGTTTTAAGCTCGCATTTTTAACTTCGTATTTGCGCTCTTCTAAGGCGTGAGATAAGGTACCAAAATCCGTATAATCGCCATAAATATAAACCGACTCTTCGTCTGCTTCAATGCTTTCTAGGCCAAAATCAATTAATTCGAGTTCCATTTCTTCCTCATTAAAACCTTCTGGTATAGCAATTTCAAAAACCGCTTTACGGTCGAACATAAACTCTAAAGAACCATTGGGAACTATTTGTCCGCCCGATTTATTAAAGTAAGACTTTACATTGGCCACGGTGCGAGTGGTGTTATCGGTTGCACATTCAATAAATATAAGCACGCCGTGTGGGCCTTTACCCTCGTAATTAATTTCGGTATAGTTGGCGGCATCACTTCCAGTTGCTCTTTTTACCGCACGCTCAATATTATCCTTAGGCATGTTTTGCGCCTTGGCATTATTTATCGCGGTGCGCAGAGCCGAATTTGTACTGGGATCATCGCCACCTTCTTTGGCCGCCATGGTTATTGCTTTCGCGAGACGCGGAAACAAACGCGACATTTTTCCCCATCGTTTTTCTTTTGCAGCTTTACGGTATTCGAATGCTCTTCCCATATTTTATAAAATAATATTGTACTATTGAAGGCGCAAATTTAATCTTTCATTTGTCAATATCTATAGGCAGTGAACGATTATCAGAATAGCTTGTTTAAACCTTATGTTGCATTATAAAACATATCGCCATAGCGACATCCACAGAAATTGGGTTACCTTCATTCATGGGGCTGGAGGCAGCAGCAGTATTTGGTTTAGACAAATTCGCGATTTCAGAGAAAAGTATAATGTGCTTTTGGTTGACTTACGCGGGCACGGCGATTCCAAATCGCATCTTAGCAAGCAAAATTTTCCCACTTACACTTTTGAAGATATTAGCGAAGATGTAATAGAAGTTTTAGACCACCTACAAATTGAGAAATCCAATTTTGTTGGAATTTCTTTAGGCACTATCATAATTAGAGAAATATCAGAAAACCACCCAGAACGCGTCGCTAAAATGGTTTTAGGTGGAGCCATTATTAAACTAAATTTTCGCTCACAGTTGCTAATGCGTTTGGGCGTTTGGTGTAAATCAGTGGTACCTTACATTTTGCTTTACAAGCTTTTTGCTTGGATCATAATGCCAAAATCGAAACATAAAGAATCGCGTAACCTTTTTGTGCGCGAGGCTAAAAAGCTTTATCAAAAAGAGTTCATTCGTTGGTTTAAACTGGCGGCAGAAATCAATCCATTATTAAGTTCGCATCGCGAAAAGCATAGCTCCCATCCTACTTTATACCTTATGGGCGACGAAGACCATATGTTTTTACCTTCCATTAGAAAGCTAGTAAGTCAGGCTCAAAATGCCAAAAAGCAAGTACAACTTATGGTTATCGAAAGCTGCGGCCATGTAGTAAATGTGGAAAAGCCTTTGGAGTTTAACCAGAAGGTAATTGGTTTTATTGGCTAAATAGCCTCCGTTTTTTTTCGCTTGCGCAGATGCCCCTTTAGGCGGATTATCTTCTTTAAAGAATGTATTCGTTGGCCAAATTTCATCATCTAACGGATTAAGCTTAAAAACCCGAGTTTCTGTTTGGTTTCTTGAAATGGCAATTTATAAATTAGCACGTAGGTATAAGAACCTTCCATGGCTATTTGGCCTTTATAGTAACCATCCCAAGCATGACTTTCCGACTTACTCTCGAAAATTAGCTCCCCCCAACGAGAGAATATTTTAAGATGATAGGCTTCAAAGTCACAGACACTTTGGAGTAAGAATAATTCGTTAAGTCCATCGCTATTAGGGCTAAAAGCATTTGGAAAAGTGATTCGACAACTATCACATTGCGTGGCTTCTATAAAAATACTATCCCGCTTAATTCCGCATTGGGACGTATACTCCGCCCAAATTAAACGACTGCTACTAAAACGTCGCACATTGGAATTCACTCCATCCTGCCAAACAAGGTCTAATCCCAAATTAATAAAGTCAAAAGTAATTCCTTCCTCTATACAATAAGTAGTGTCACTACCATGAAATAGTTCGATACTATCCAAATCATTGCTAATGGAAACTATAGTCGAATCACGCATTATACAACCATTAGCAGCGCTCACTTCTAGCCAGTATAATCCAGGAGTATTAATCCATCTCTGCCGTAATGGGTAGCCATCATTCCAAGTGAAAATTAAACCGTTTGGTGCCGATAAATTAATACTATCACCCTCACAAAGAATTATTTCAGCGGGTAAATCAAAATCTGGATAAGGCATAAACACTACATAAATACTATCAACATAGTTACAATTTGCAGAGCCGATACTTAACCAATACCATCCCGTTTGGCTAATCGTAATCACACTATCCTGAGTGTTACCCGTACTCCATAACCAATTTCCACTTAATGGTGCGCTTAAACGAAAGCTGGCTCCGCAAACGCTTGTATCTGGCCCTAAACTAAAAGGTTGTGCATTTATTACGGCTACCTGAATCGTATCGCGCATAATACAAGCCCCTTGAATAATTTCAATCCAGTAATTACCCGCACTATTTACATAGATACTATCGCTAGTAGCCCCTGTGCTCCAAGTTTTAAGTCCTGGTACATTAGCCACCAATAGCAAAGAGTCTAGCAAACAGATCGTAGTATCATTGCCCAAAATATTTGAAGGATTTGCAAGCCCTCCCCCCAACATGGGAATTGGAATTACTAAGTTTCTGTTCTCAGAACCTGCTTGCCCAGGAAGGCTACCATAATTATTACTTTGATTGGCGAGATGCCCCGCACTGCCAGCATTATAAGCTAAATTTAGGGATCCCGAACTATAATCGACTGCGCTATTGGGCGGTAAAAAAATGCTTCCACCGCCACCACCACCGCCTGGGCCAGCTGATCCGCCCGTACTGTTGCCCCCATTAGCACCATTTGCATTAAGAGTAAGGTTGCCTGTTAATTTTGAGAATTGTAAAACAATGCTTCCACCAGCGCCACCACCCCCTGAGCCTTCTGCGCCATTACTCATACTTTTTCCATCTAAACCATTGGCAGAAATCGAGCCCGAAAGAACTTCTATTGTATCGGCAAATATGAGAATTAACCCCCCTCCATCGCCGCCTTCAGAGCTGACATTACTAAGGTTATTATGCCCCGAACCACCGCCGCCGCCAAAATAAAAACGACTAGTATCTACTGCTAGGTCCTCTCCTCCTAGTCCTCCCACACTTGCTATTGGCGTACAATTTGACCATTCATCACCTCCTTTTCCACCAGCGCCTGCATTGCCACCACCACCACCACCGGCATTATGATTATTTCCTCCTCCTCCGCCATTGGAAGCTTTTCCGCGACCATTCGCATAGGCACCATTAAGAGGAGTAATTCCCTGTCCTTTTGGTGCACCATTAAAATTTGATGCTGGATAAAAATAGTCTGTAGCACCACAAGCATAACCCATATTGGCGCTACTAAATCCACCGCTCAAGCCTCTACCCGTAGCTTCTACTGTGCCATTTAATATAAACTTATCTGCTTTTAAGCACAAAATACCCCCCAAACCATTCGTGTATTTTGGTGCATGAATACTAGTATTTACTCGCGCCGACTGATATTCAGGTACCTTAACTAACTGAGAACCAAGGGGAAAATTATGCTTGAGATTTGTAGACAGGATAAGGACATTAGCTAATACTTGTTGAACGCGTACGAGCTGATAATGACCAGTTTCATTCAAATTTTGAACATCTCCAAAGTTGTTGTTATTAGTTAAAGAGCAAGTCGCCTCGAGCTTACTGTAAATAAGCACTAAATCACCTGCGGTAAAAGCTGTGCGTCCCGCACTTACTATCTCATCTCCGCAAGGGCCAGAATTATAGGATACAAGAGAATCGAAACTATTAATTTGGCCACTAAGTATTGTTTGGCCATAGACATTCGTCTGCCACAAAATGAGCATGACTAAAGCTAAATGAGCAAAGTGGAGAGTGCTAATTTTAATACTTGGCATGCTAAGTAAAAGTGAAGATCTAAACCCCTAAGTTAAAATCAAATTCACAATAAAAAAAGCCCCTTGCGGGGCTTTTTTTATTATCCTAATCTTCGCTTGGAGCGGGATTATCTTCTGCCTTATCGGTTTCAGTATTTGGCTCTACTAGCCCTTCTGCGCTTCCTTCTATTATGGGCTTTCCGTTTTCAAGGTCGATAATTTCATCTTCTTCCTCGGTAGCGGGAACTTTAGCAACTGAGGCAATCTCATCATTTTTCCTAAGATTGATAAGTTTCACACCTTGGGTTGCTCTGCCCATTACACGTAAGTCGGCTACGCCAATACGGATCATTACCCCGCTTTTATTGATTACCATTAAATCATCTGCATCAGTTACCGCTTTAATGGCTACCAAGTGCCCTGTTTTTTCAGAGACCCCAATGGTTTTAACACCCTTTCCTCCGCGATTTGTGATACGATAGTCCTCTAAGTGGGTACGTTTACCGTAACCTTTTTCAGAAACAACAAGAATGCTTGTGTCCGCTTGATCAGCGGGAATAGTAACCATTCCTACTACCTCATCGTTTTCATCGGTCATATTAACCCCTTTCACTCCGCTGGCATTTCTGCCCATAGAGCGCACGGTGCTTTCATTGAAGCGTATAGCCTTTCCACTGCGGATAGCCATTAAGATGTCATCGTTACCGGTTGTTAGTCTTGCTTCTAAAAGAGTATCCCCTTCACGCACAGTTATAGCGTTAATGCCATTGGTACGCGGACGAGAATAAGCTTCCAGGCTAGTCTTCTTAATGATACCCTTCTTGGTAACCATTACGATGAAGTTATTATTTACGTATTCCTCATTTCTAAGGTCTTTCGTATTAATGAAAGCCTTAAGATTATCATCTTGAGGAATATTGATTAAGTTTTGAATGGCGCGACCTTTACTCGCTTTACTACCTTCTGGCACTTCGTAAACGCGCAACCAGAAACACCTTCCCCATTCGGTAAAGAATAATAAGTAGTTATGATTGGTTGCTACAAAAATATGCTCCACGAAGTCGGCATCGCGAGTATTTACCCCTTTTTGTCCAATACCCCCGCGGCCCTGTTTCTTGTATTCAGCCAATGGAGTACGCTTTATGTAACCCGCATGCGAAATAGTAATTACTACTTCCTCATCGGGAATCATGTCTTCGATACTTACATCACCGCCTGCATAGTTGATTTCTGTGCGACGCTCATCGCCGTATTTATCTTTAATCTCTTGCAGTTCTCCTTTAATGATTTCCATGCGAAGATCTTCTTCATTAAGGATGCGGTTGTAGTATAAAATCTTTTCTAAAAGTTCATCGTACTCCGCACGAAGCTTATCTTGCTCCAGTCCAGTTAAAGAACGTAGACGCATATCCACAATCGCTCTTGCCTGAATTTCACTTAATTCAAAGCGATTTTTCAAGCGTTCTCTTGCTTCATCGGGACTATTAGAAGAGCGAATGATTTGGATTACCTCATCAATATTATCGCTGGCGATAATTAAGCCTTCGAGAATGTGTGCTCTTTCTTCTGCTTTGCGCAGATCGAATTTAGTTCTACGAATCACTACATCAATACGGTGATTGATGAAATGGTAGATCATGTCCTTTACAGTAAGTTGCTGAGGGCGACCATTTACTAGGGCAATATTATTTACAGAAAAACTAGACTGTAACTGCGTATACTTATAAAGAGTGTTTAAAACGACATTAGGAACCGCATCGCGTTTCAAATAATAGACGATTCGCATACCATTACGATCGCTCTCGTCTTTAATATCTGAAATACCCTCAATTTTTTTATCGTTTACAAGGTCGGCAGTCTTTTTTATCATTTCTGCCTTATTAACCATGTATGGAATTTCGGTAACCACGATTACTTCGCGGCCTTTAAACTCCATAATCTCCGCTTTGGCACGAATCACTACTCTTCCACGACCAGTCTCAAAAGCCTGCTTTACCCCTTCGTAGCCATAAATAATACCACCAGTAGGGAAATCAGGAGCAGTAATATGCTGCATTAGTTCCTCGGTGGTGATTTCTCTGTTTTCAATAAATGCCACAGTGGCATCTACTACTTCCGTTAAGTTATGCGGTGGCATATTGGTAGCCATACCAACGGCAATACCGGAAGCACCATTCACTAATAAATTAGGAATACGGGTAGGTAATACTCTTGGTTCCTCTAGGGTATCGTCAAAGTTAAGTTGAGTGTCAACCGTTTCCTTATCGATATCTGAAAGCATTTCTTCCGAAATCTTACGCAATTTCGCCTCAGTATAACGCATTGCTGCGGGGGGGTCGCCGTCGATAGAACCAAAGTTACCTTGTCCATCTACGAGCATGTAGCGTAAACTCCATGGTTGCGCCATACGCACCATGGTATCATAAACCGAAGAATCACCATGTGGATGAAACTTACCTAAAACTTCTCCTACGATACGAGCCGACTTTTTATAACCCCGGTTAGATAAAACTCCTAACTCATACATACCAAATAATACTCGGCGATGTACTGGTTTCATACCATCGCGCACGTCGGGCAAAGCCCTAGAAACAATCACCGACATCGAATAATCGATGTAGGATGATTTCATTTCTTCTTCTATGTTGATTGGAATTATACGTTCGTCTCCAGCCATGTTGTCAGTAAATTATTTTAGATTTATCAAAATGTTAAATCGAGTTCCAAATATAATTTCTTAAAGGCCTCTAAACGCGTGGTAGTGCTTAATTTTACTCACAAATTCAGCATTTGCTTGTTGATAAAAGACAACTTTTAAGGAGATACCTTGTTAGACTAAAAATTATCTTTGAGATGCAGAGCACTGGCTGGCATAATGTTCGCCAATATGCCAGCATTCGCACAGTATATTCAAGTAGAAAAAAACCATAATGGACGAAAATTTCTCACCACGTGTAAGAGACGTGATAAGCTACAGCAAAGAAGAAGCTTTACGCTTAGGCCATGACTACATTGGCACCGAGCACTTGATGTTGGGATTAATACGAGAAGGAGAAGGTAGTGCTATTAAAATTTTAGAAGACTTAGGCGTAGACATGTCTACATTCCGCCGTCAGATAGAAGCTATTAGTGCCCCCAATGTTTCTGGTCAAATCAGCAGCAAAAAACACTTACCCCTTACCCGCCAAGCGGAGAAGGCATTAAAAACCACTTTCTTAGAAGCAAAACTCTTTCAAAGTGCTACTATTCGAACTTCACACTTACTACTCTGCATTCTTAGGAACGATGATGATCCTGTATCACGCGTCTTACGTAAGTATGAAATAGATTACGATAATGTGAAAACTGAATACCAAGCGATGTTTAGTGGTGAATCGAAAGATCGCCCAAGCACGCCTCGTGCAGAATCTCCTTTCGGAGATGATGAGGATGAGTTTGCGAAATCTAGCGGTGACAGTGGGCGTATGGGTGGTGCCACTAAAGGTAAAACCGACGCCAAATCTAAAACTCCAGTACTGGATAATTTTGGGCGTGACCTGACCAAAATGGCCGAGGAGAATAAATTAGATCCAGTAGTTGGCCGCGAAAAGGAAATTGAAAGGGTGTCACAAATTCTTTCACGCAGAAAGAAAAACAATCCTCTTTTAATCGGAGATCCCGGTGTTGGTAAATCGGCTATTGCTGAAGGACTAGCCTTGCGTATCGTGAAAAGAAAAGTGTCGCGCGTTTTATTCGATAAACGAGTAGTTTCTCTAGACCTTGCCTCTTTAGTAGCAGGTACTAAATATCGTGGTCAGTTTGAAGAGCGGATGAAGGCGCTAATGAATGAGCTTGAAAAAAATGACGATATCATTCTTTTCATTGATGAGCTTCACACCATTGTTGGTGCTGGTGGCGCCACTGGTTCTTTAGATGCTAGTAATATGTTTAAGCCTGCTTTAGCAAGAGGCGAAATTCAATGTGTGGGTGCTACTACCCTCGACGAATACCGTCAACATATTGAAAAAGATGGTGCACTAGAACGTCGTTTCCAAAAGGTAATGGTAGACCCTACCAATCATGACGAAACTATTCAGATTCTCAACAATATCAAAGATCGTTATGAGGATCACCACAATGTAAATTACACCCCCGAAGCTATTAAAGCTTGTGTGAAGTTAACGAGCAGATACGTTACGGACAGACATCTTCCCGATAAGGCGATTGATGCTTTGGATGAAGCCGGATCTCGTGTGCACATCACTAGCATTAATGTCCCTGAAGAAGTAATGGACTTGGAGAAGCGCTTGGATGAAATTCGCGAGCAAAAAATTCAAGTCGTTAAAAAACAGAAATACGAAGAAGCAGCGCGATTACGCGACGATGAAAAAAACCTCGAAAATCAACTAAAAGATGCTCAAAATCGTTGGGAAGAAGAGGTGAAAAAGAATCGCGAAACCGTTACCGACGATGACGTAGCCGAAGTTGTTGCTATGATGACTGGCATTCCTGTACAACGTGTAGCTCAACAAGAAAGCAATCGCTTGAGCGGTATGGGCGATGACATGAAAAAGGAAATTATTGGTCAGGATGAAGCGGTTGACAAAATTGTTAAAGCCATCCAACGCAATAGAGCGGGATTAAAGGATCCTAATAAACCGATTGGCTCCTTTATTTTCTTAGGTCCAACTGGTGTTGGTAAAACTCAATTAGCTAAGGAGTTAGCGCGTTCTTTATTCGATTCACAGGATAACTTGATTCGCATTGACATGAGTGAATACATGGAGAAATTTGCGGTATCACGTTTGGTAGGAGCGCCTCCCGGATATGTGGGTTATGAAGAAGGCGGACAACTTACCGAAAAAGTTCGTCGCAAGCCTTATTCGGTTATTCTTTTAGATGAGATTGAAAAAGCACATCCCGATGTTTTCAACCTTCTTTTACAAGCCTTAGACGATGGTCATATGACCGATAGTTTAGGACGTAAGGTTGACTTTAAGAATGCGATTATTATTATGACCTCGAATATCGGTACTACTAAATTGAAAGATTTTGGTACTGGGGTTGGTTTTGGAACCGCTTCACGGTCACAAGGAAAAGGTGAATTAGAAAAGGGCGTTATACAAACTGCTTTGAAACGTGCCTTTGCACCTGAGTTTTTAAATCGTATCGATGACGTTATTCTTTTCAATAGCCTAAGTAAAGAGGACATTGTTAAAATCATTGACATTGAATTGCGCAAACTTTATTTACGCATCAATGAATTAGGTTATCAAGTAGCAATGACCGATGAGGCAAAGTTATTTATCGCCGATAAAGGCTTTGATGAAAAATATGGTGCTCGTCCCCTTAATCGCGCTATTCAGAAATATGTGGAAGATCCGCTTGCCGAGCAGATCATCAACTCTGAAATCGAAGAAGGTGACAATATTCTTATCAGCCTAAGCGGCGAAGGTGATGATCGTAAAATTGATGTTACCGTCGAAAAAATCGCTAAAGAAGATAGTCCTAGCGATTAATTTTTCCAAAATAATTTAAAAATCAAGAGCTCCTTTACTTTCGTAAAGGAGCTCTTTTTTTTGATAGGGAATAAACCTATCGGTTACCCCTCCCCAGAGATAATTTATATTTTCTACCTAAACTGCTGTCGACCAGCCCGAGTTTTGACTAAGCTTTGCTACCGAATGCTTCAATCCAAAGTTTTTGGCAATCTTAAAAAAGCGGTAATAATTAACTTTAATTTCATTACTAAAGCGCAAGTGGCTGTAAACATCTAAAAATCCCTTATTTACAGTATGCTCAACGAAATCATCATAAGTAGTAGAATCCATCTCGTTAAGCATAGGAACCCATAACTCCTTAATTTTTGAATGAATTCTATTCAATTCCTTTTCTTCGTCCAGGTAGTTTATTTGGTTAGAAGTAAACTCGTCCTTATGTTTCTGATCTAAAATTTCTTCAACCTGATTAATAATAAGGTTATGACTCATTTTCATTTCGTTTCCTAAGTTGGCGAAATTTCTATGGCTCAATAATTTGGGTGAAAAGGCAAGTTCAAAACCTTGACCTAGGCTTAAACCACTTTTTGATTCTAAAATATCCAATAAGATTACCTCGGCTAAATCCGGATCAATATCTTCTCCGAAAATTACCCAATCGCCAGGTTTTAAGGCCGAGCCTACTTGGGCAGTAATTTCTTTAATCTCCGTCCAATCTACTAAAGAAGTACTCAGCCCATTTAGATAATAAACTCCAGTGGAACGTAAATCTGCCGCAGATTTCACAAAACTGATATTCGAATATTTTTGGCTAATTGAATCCTGAGACATTCCCCGACTCATTAAAAATCCTTCAACTGAAGAACTTGGATTAATATTCTTATCCGAAATTTGTACTGGAAAACGTTTAGAAATTGATAATGCTACTTTTAAACCATTTTGGTTCATACCTAACACTGCTACTTTGCAACGTCTGTTCTTTAGATCTTCTAATCTGTTCATCACTCTTGTTTTGGGGATTATGACAGGTCAAAAGTAGCTAGCAACTCAATTGAAAAATCAAAATTTCGACTGATTGACCATTCTGCTCGTTAGAATACCTAATTCTATCGACGAATGAAAATCCCCTAAAGAACTTCGGCTAAAGAGTGTTAATCTTTTTTAATAGTTCAACCTTATGAGTGCGGCTAATGGGTATTTCTTTATTGTTGATTATTAGAGAAGACTCTTTAATCGAAATAATAGAGTTTAAGTTAACAATAAAACTGCGGTGGACCTGCTGAAAAGAGTTTACGTTTAACTTATCCTGGATCTTCTTTAAACTGCTGTACACAATGTGATTTTGCTCTTTCGTTCTAATAAGAATATAATCACCTTTCGCCTCTATATAGTCGATTTCATTTTGGTGGACCTTCGTTAAAATCCCATCAACTTTAATATATAGCTGGTCATTAACTAACATAGGAGCACTTTTACTTTCTTTATGAATAGTCGAAAGCAAGCGATGATTCGTAATCGCCACTTCTATAGCAGCGGTAATATCTTTAATACCATAAGGTTTAACAATATAACCAAAAGGTCCTTCTTGAATAGCGCGTTGAATGGTATTAGGATCTGCGAAAGCAGTCGTAAAGATGAAGGGTATATTGTATTTGTCCTTCACCAATTTAGCCACTTCAATGCCATCCATTTTACCCTTTAACTGAATATCGAGGAGAATAATTTGAGGTTCCTCCTCGCAAAGTTGAAGAATGGCCTCTTCGCCACTTTCGGCAACGCTTAAAACCTCGTGACCTAAAAGATCTAGAATATCAGATAAGCTTTCTGCGATACTCGGGTCATCCTCAACCACCAAAACTTTTAATTTATTTTCCATCTAATCTCTATCGATTTCTAAAACAAATTCTGATCCAACGTTTACAGCACTAAAAACCTTAATCCTTATTTTATGAATATCCGCAAATTGCTTAACTATAGCTAGCCCCATGCCAGTGCCTTTAATCTGTCTGGTATTCTCGGAACGGTAAAAAGCGTTAAATACACTATTTATCTCGTCTTCGGGAATGCCTAAACCAGAGTCTTTAACCGTCAATCGCAGTTGCTGTTCATTCTTGAAATTAATCATAAGCAAAGGCGCTGCTGCATTGGGTGAATACTTCAGAGCATTCGAGATCAAGTTATTAAGAATGTGTTCGATAATATTTGTATCTACCGGCACAAGGTAGGGTGAGCCTTCAATCTTAACTTTAACCTGTCGTCCATCACTTTCGTTAGAAAAGTTCTTATCAATAATTTCGCTGCTGAGATGCACCAGATCGGTCATACGCTTTTGCACCCTAGTTTTCCCCGATTCCAGCCTACCAATTATCAGCATATCATTCATTATGCTAGTTAAGCGCTCTACTTCACCTAGCATTCTACTAATGTAACGCGTCGCCTTTGTTTTGTCTTTTTCCTCTAAACTACCAGACCAATACTCTAGCATCTCGGCGTTGGCCTTAATAGTAGTTAATGGCGTTCTAAACTCGTGGGAAGCCATTGACATTAATCGCGATTTCATGCGGGCCAATTCATTGGACTGCTCTAAGGCAATAGACATATCATCTTCTGCTTTTTTCCGTTGTGTAATATCACGTAAGAAAGCAGAGAAAATATACTTATCCTTTAGTTTTATAGGAATAATACTAAGCTCTACTGGAAAATGTATGTCATCTTTAGACAAAGCGACTAATTCTAAACGGCTATTTAAAACCGGACCTTCGCCTGTTTTTAAAAAGTGTTGCATTCCCGCCTGATGAGCCGTTCGATATTTGTGAGGAATGATCAAGTTGGTTAGATCCTTACCAATAGCCTCTTCTGCTTGAAATCCAAATATGTTTTCCGCTTGCAAGTTCCAATCCTCTACCAAGCCTTCTTCATTAATGGTAACAATAGCATCCATGGCATTACTTAGAATACTTCTCAACTTTGCTTCGCTATCACTCAGTTTTAATTCAAAAAATTTGCGCGAATAGTGATTAGCCAGTAATTGCGCTAAAAAGGTAAGTAACTCAACTTCGGTAGCATTCCACGTTTTATACTGTTTTACCGAATCGAAGCCAATAAAGCCCAAGAGACTTTTACCCGCAATAATCGGTACTGTTATTATCGACTTAATACCCTGCGGCTCTAAAATTTGACGGATGGCATTTTCTACCGGGAGACTTTGTACATTTTCGTATATCATTACTCGTCCTTTTTGATGAACATCTAACCACTCACCAATGGCTTCCATGGGTAAGTCCTGCAGATTATCTATTTCTGGAGTAATGTCCACTGCGCAGTATTCATAGGTATTACTGGATGTTTTTGACTCAAAATTATAATCGAAAATATAAGAGCGATCGGCACCCACGAAACTACCAATGCGTAATAAGGCTGAGTTTATTATCTCATCTTCACTTTCGGGTTCGAGGTCAATTATCTGGTTGGAAAGGTCTAATAAAATAGACTGTAGTTTAGCGCGGTATTCAGTTTGAAACTGCAGTTCTTTTATATGAGTTATATTATGATGAATGCCTAGGGAACCCTTTACCTTATGGCTTTCATTAAAAATGGGCGTTCCCGAAATAAGCATCCAAACATCTTCATTCTCTTTGTTTTTCAGTTTCAGTTCATATACCCCAGAGCTACCTTTAAGGCGCTCTTCATTTATGTCATCTAACTTCGCTTCTTCTTGAGCAAGCTCCTCCTCTCTAATAAAATGGGCGATTGCATTTTTCCCTTTTATTTCATCCAGGGTATAGCCCATACTATTGAGAAAAGGTTCATTGGCCCAAATTATGTTTTGATCATTATCTACCTCCATTAATCCTAGGTCGATGTTTTCGATAATCTCCCGGTACTTTCTTTCGCTTTCTTTAATGGACATATTGGCGAGGTTCTGCATCGTAACATCACGATAATACCAAGTATGGCCGCGATATTCATCCCCTATAAACACAGGTACATAATCTCTTTCTAATACACGCTCATCTTTAAAGTAAAGCAGTTCACTGCTAATTTTATTACGATTCTTAAGGATGGTATTTACTCCCTTTACAAATTCTTGAGGATCAGTAAAGAGATGCATACTCTGCTCGGCCGCTTGCGAACAATCGGCGCCAATTAAATCTTTTGATTTCAAAGGGATGCTAAATAGATCACAGAAGGTTTGATTTACGTACTTCACTCGTCTAAACTCATCTTCCATAAGAATTGCAACATCCATATTTTGGATAAGCGAGTTTAAGCGAATGTCATTTTGATCTAAATCTACTTTAGCTTGATTTGATTCGCTTATATCTTGTAAAATACCAATCAATTCTACAACCTCACCTTCGGGGTTAAGAATTAACTCAACCGTTTGCCCACACCAAGTTTGACTGTCTTTCAGGGGAAATTCAAAATAGGTTGAGCTTTGCTTTTCTTGCAATTGCTGGCGATAAAAATCTTGGGCTTTCTGCCGGTAAGACGGCTCAATTAGACTCAAATAGCTTTGTCCGATTAATTCTGAGGCTTCGGACTTAAAGTACAATGCTAACGCTTGATTTACGTAAAGAAATCTACCTTCGGTATTGATACGATACATCATATCCCTTCCCGGCTTTAACAAAGTATTTGTCATGGCTAAAATTTAGGAAGCTAAATATCCTGCTTTTCTTCTTTTATGCCTGAAATTTTCGAAGAACTACACTATACCTCGATAAAGGTAAAGATAAAGATGCTAAAAGAAAGAGAATATTTCTCCACGACAAGAAAACCCCTCTGGGGAAACACAAGCTAAATAACGTGAATTCGACATGAAATCAGGCCTCAGACCTCTTGTATATAATAGAGTTCGAGCCTATGCAGTGAAGCAATAGCGGGCTATTGCAAGAAGCAGAGGCGCGGAAAGCCGCTTTTTAGAAGGGGACTAAATGGTGTTTGCAATAAAAGTGAAAATCTGAGGCTATGATTAATAGTCGAACTCACGTAATTTAGGCTCGCATATTAAATTTTATGCTTACGCAAGATGCGAATCGCTTATCTCCTACGGTATAAATTGAAGTTGTAGGTTTCTAATTAACAAGTATTAATCAGCCTGAAAATCAACTACCCAGATACCTCGCAATTCGTTCATTTTATAGCCAAAGGCAAGGTCAGCAGGATATTTTGCTTGGATCTTTTCAAGCGTTTCATTGGCTATTTCGCTACCTTTTTCACCATGGCATTGCAAGCACATTTGATTCGTTATAATTGGATAAAAAACGCGATAACCATCTGCCATTTTAATCAATTCGCCACTAGGAGTTTCCTTTTGGGCGAGCCTATCTTTAAACTTATTAATGAAAGTTAACTCCTCCAAAGAGGCCGCATTATTCGAGTTACGGTTTTTATCACTTACCCTTTTTACCCTAGCATTTAATTTTTCGCCCATACTATCGGTAAGATTAATAGCTTTTAAATTGCAAAAATCAACTGCATAGGCACTGCCTCCTTCGGCTATTGCCGCCATTAGGTTTTTCCCGAGCACCTTTTTCGTTTGCAAAGCAATAGACTCTCCTTTCTTTAAAATTGCTGCTTCATCAACCTGCCCTTCTTGTTGCGATTTTGATCCCTTTCCCGCGTGTTCAGGCTTGGCTTGATCGTTTTCATACAAATACGCAATCGCTAGTTTTAAATCCTTTTCTGGGAAAGTCATTTTAGGCATCAAACCAAACTTGTCTATAGCTCCTTTCATTTTAGCATTAGCTTCCTTCGGTTCTTGCAAGAAAGCCAGCATGGCCGCTTCAAAGTCTCCTTTTTCGGGAAAATCTTTTAGATAATGCTTGCGGATTGCAAAAAATGGAGGCGCTAAACGTTCCGATTCACGGGCTGTTTCACTGTGGCAAGCAAGACAATTTTGTTTTAAAAATTGCTTTGCCTTATTTGTTTGTGCTACGGTTTTTTCATTCGCATCTACCGAAAGGTTTGAACAATTACTAATCCCTACCATTGATACAAGTAGGATTAGTACTAAACTTAGCTTCGCATTTTTCATGAGCGGGAATTTGTCACGAAAGTCCTAAAAATAATCAGCTTTTTCGGTAACCTAAAACACCTTGCGCTTCTTTTCGAAGATAAATATAAGGGCGCCTAAATTTTAAGACCTTTACTTTATGTTAGACCTTGTAATAATTGGTGCTGGCCCTATCGGTTTGGCTTGCGGAATTGAAGCCCAAAAAGCGGGCTTAAGCTATGTCATATTGGAAAAAGGATATTTGGTCAATAGCATTTATCATTATCCGCATAGCATGACATTTTTCTCCACTGCCGATAAAATTGAAATTGGTGAAGTGCCCTTTATAGCCCAAAATGTAAAACCTAATCGTTCCGAAGCATTGGAATATTATCGCCGAGTGGCTATGGTTTTCAAGCTTAATATCCACTTGCAAGAAGAGGTCCTTAGCATTCAAAAATTGGACAATCATTTTAGTCTAAAAAGTACCAGAGAAGACTACCAAGCAAAGCAAATAGTGATAGCTACTGGCTTTTATGATCACGCAAACAGCATGAATATCCCTGGAGAAAACCTTCCTAAGGTGCAACATTACTATCAAGATGCGCATCCTTTTTTTAAGCGTCATGTCGCCGTAATTGGTGCAGCCAACTCGGCGGTAGATGCGGCCCTTGAACTATATCGTAAAGGTGCACAGTCGGTTACTATGATCATCCGCGAAAGCGAAATCTCCGAAAGAGTGAAATATTGGGTGCGTCCCGACATTATCAATCGCATTAACGAAGGCTCTATCACAGCTTACTTCGACAGCGAATGTACAGGCATCGAAGAAGAATACCTTTACGTTCAGCATGCTGGACAAGAGCTCAGACTAAAAAACGATAATGTTTTAGCTTTAACAGGCTATAAGCCAGACTATAAATTATTAATTGAACTAGGCTTACAATTTAGCGAGGATGCGATAAAGCAACCCATCTATAACAGTGAAACTATGGAAAGTAATATTGCAGGACTCTATTTAGCGGGGGTAATTTGCGGGGGCATGCAAACCAATAAATGGTTTATCGAAAACTCACGGGTGCATGCTAAAGTAATCGTCAATCACATTGTTTCTTAAAACTGGAGTGCTCCTCAAAGTTCGGGACGCGTACTCATGTTAAATTATGTGCCGTGATAAGTAAAGTAAGTGTACAAACTTGTGGATTAACGAGGATCATTATTTGACTTTTTCTTTTCTTTCTTTTGAAAATTTGAAGCGATAGTTTGTGTTCGAACTCACCTTAATAGTTGGTTTTCTTCAATATTAAATGCAATTTTATTAAATTGCTTTCAAATTATTTCACATGAAAACTTTCCCTCGCCTTTTAGCAATTTCTGTCTTTTTAATTGGATTTACCCATTGTACTAAAGAAGAGAGGGCACAAGCCGCGACAGACACTATAGAGGAAGTTACTTTCGCATTCGGACAGCCCCGAACTAATCTTAAAATAATTAATGATAGTAGTGGAAATCACCTATGGCAGGCAGTTGATTATCAAGATTCAATTTTACTAGATGTAGATGCCGATGGAGTTGATGATTTAAATTTAAAAAGCGACTATTACTACAGTAATGGCGGAATGAGTAGATTGATAGTGGAATTGATTCCTCTTCAAACAAACTTTGAGATTGCTATTAGTAATCAGGCCGACACCATTCTAAGAACTAAAAATTTGAGCAGCAACAGCTACACGACAACTTTCAATAGTTTTAGCAATTACAATACCAACCAAGCCGTTGATACGCTGCAAGCTTCGCCTTTTATTAGCTCCCCTACTTTTGAAAAAAACATTATTCCCGGAGTTCAACAATGGTCGAAAAATAAAGTCTTATTGCACTTTTATGATAGAAGTATAGATGTGATCAACGGTAATAAAGTAAATGAAAATTCCATCGAGCAAGGCTATTGGCATCATGAAACCGAAAAATATTTATACTTCAGAAAGAACTTCAATGGTACTATTCGCTCGGGCTGGCTAAAGCTCAGTACTATTGATTACAATTTAAAAGTAACCCTATGGGAATATGCCCTAGAGAAATCATAAACTCCACATTACTATAAGCAGGTATTTTTGCATGAGCCGTTACAAAAGAAAAACCCCTGAGCTATAAGTGGCTCAGGGGTTTTTAGAATCTATGAGAAATCAGGAATTGTATTTTAGAAAACCATTCTATTTTAAGATCCAAGTTTGTAAACAATGCTTGGACAATAAACTACATTGCGATTGCATGCGAATCTCTCTACATCCGAGGCTTCAAACTCTTATCTAGAGCGGGCAATATTAAATCCTAGCATAAAACCAAATACATGTGAGTTAATGGAAGGAACTTGTGAGTAATAAAAATTAACGGGGAGGTTTATATGTCCACTGCGGAAATTTTTACCGATGGCTATTAATAAACCAGTACTTAAATTGATATCGCCTCTTTTATCAATTTGTTTGAAGGTTTCTACTTCGGGAGCTAATTCAGTCCCATCTAAAATTTGCCATTGTCCACTATTATCGTAATAGCCCTCAGCAACACGCGAGAACCTAAAAACTGGACCAAAACCTAATTCCCAACCTTTATAACGGAATCCGTTTAACAGTGTTAAGCTTGGCGAAGTGTAGGAAGTTTCAATACCATTGATTGAGACGATACTTTCTAAAAGTATTTGAAAATCGCCAGAACTTACATACTGGTATTCAAACTGATAAGCAAACACGGTACCGTAAGAAGTTGAATTATAACCACCTTCAGATTCAGGAGCTGTTAAACGTTCTGCTAATTCACCCGAATAAAACTGCATTCCAAATCTTGGACCACTTAATTTTAAGTTTTGTCCATCAGAAATGATGGGTGTATCAACATACTTAAGTTTTGCGGCTGCTTCCTCATCGAATTCCATCTCAAGTAAACTCGCTAAAGAGTTCCGCGTCATAAGTTGAATATATTGTTCATCATAAATATATTCCTTAACATCGGTTTTAATGATTTTATCGGCTTTCACATCTATCAATCGTAAGATGTAAACGATTTTAGCGCCAAACTTTTGAGCCGATCCAGAAAGCATATAATCTGCTTGAATCTCTTTGCCAACCATTACTAACTGGGATTTTCCAAAAGCTTCATTGGGATTAATGTCGCGCTCTTTTAAACGATTGGCAACATCATAACGATCGAGTACTTCATACTTTTGGACTTTCTCTAACTCTAGGCGCAGCAAATTACCCATTGCCGCATTATCTAAACTTAAACCGTCCGAATCTAAACTAACGACGGCAATGCTTTTCAAATTTCCCGTGCTAATTTGTCCAAATAGACTGTTTGTGCTTAATGTGAAAATTACGCTTAAGACTACTACTACTAATTTTTTCATGACTTTTTCATTTTGATTGTGAGACAAAACTATGCATGCATAATAAACCCTTAAAACGGAAGTATCAGCCAAGGCAAGCCAAATACGCAAAAAGCGCCAAAAAAAGTAAGCGCAGAACTTGTTCCTCTTTTCTAATTTGAAAAAAAAAGAGAGAGCCCTTCATATTTGCGATAAATAAGATTTCTTTTTACTTAACTTGCGATAAATGCAACAATCCTTGACCGTGAATTACCAAAAAGAACTAATTAAACGTCTCAACAGCAGCCTACCCGCAGGACAATCCCTTGCTCCAATTCTAGCCGACTTACTTAAAATTAGTATGGATAGTGCCTATCGACGGATTAGCGGGAAAACACACTTTAGTTTAGAAGAGTCAATTATTGTTGCAGAGCATTTTAACATTGGTTTGGATAGTCTTAAAAACTCTAATCAACTAAACGCAAGTATTCGGTTTACCCATTTAAACTCCAAAGTGGAGAGTTTTAAAGAGTACCTAAACAACCTACTGCAAAACTTACATTTGATTGAGCACGGTAAGGAAGGAAAGCTTTATTATTCCTGCCTTGATATTCCAATTTTCCAAAATCTTAGTCTGCCACATTTAGGTGCTTTTAAAATGTTTTATTGGATGCATGCGATAATGGAAGTAGAAGAATACCAAGGAAAAATTCTGGAGAAAGATACTATCAGTTCCGATTTAATAGATCTTGGTAAAGTAATTTTTGATCAATACTGCAAAATACCCTCTACAGAATTATGGACTACCAATACCCTAAACAGCACCTTGAGACAGATTGAGTTTTATTTTAACTCTGGTTTTATCCGCTCCGAGGAGGTATTATCTGACTTATATGCCGATATCGAAAAGCTTATTGATCGGCAAGAGCAGATGGCCGAGAAAGGAACCAAGATTATCCACCGTATTCCCAATGAAAAGGAAAAGCACAATTTTTCTCTTTACGAAAGCGATATTGAATTATCAAATAATAGTGCCTTGGCGATAATCAATGGCGTACGCATATCATTTATAGGGCATCTAACCTTCAATACCCTAATTTCCGACCATCCGCAGCTTAATGAAATGAGCTACAATTGGTATAATAGATTGATGCGTAAATCAACTTTAATTAGTGAGGTATCAGCCAAGCAGCGCTATCAATTCATACAGCATCTTAAAAATGAATTAAAGCAAAGCCAAGCAAGAGTACTGGGGGCTTAATTCCGTATTCCCTAAACCTGAGTTCTGCTTGAAACCCACTATTTAAAAAAATCTGAGGACTAATTTTAAATCTTACGAGGATTCTAATCTTCCTCTATTAAAATACCCATTTTGCCCATTTGATAGTCGCGCATTGCCTCTAAAATTTGGGTTTGGTTATTCATAACATAGGGTCCATAATGCTCTACTTTCTCTTTTATCGCTTGCGCAGAAAGGATTAAAAACTGGCTATCTTCCAAAAGATTAATTTCAATTGTACTGCCGCCTTCCTGAAAGGTGACAAAGCTTTCGGCTTCTACGATACCGTATCCTTTCAATTGCATTTGTCCTTTAATAAGATAGAGCGCCGTCGCAAATTCTTCGCTAAGCTGATAATTTTCAAAAGCCCCTGCCGATCCTTTTCCCCATAATAGGGTCGTAGGAGTGTTTGTAATTATTTTGGTGGTTTTCCCAAGATAAGTACCTGCAACGAGACTTGTTTCTAACTGCGCATCTACAGAAGTGAAAAGAGGCATTTCGCCTTTCGATAGATGGTAATAGGCTGGGATATCCATTTTATTTTTAGCAGGCGAATTAATCCACAATTGGATAATTTCTTGCTTTCCATCAGCAGCAGCTAAGGCTTCCGAAGGTCTTTCGCTATGAACGATTCCCGCCCCCGCATTTAACCATTGTACGTCCCCTTCTTTGGCAATTTGATTATTTCCGAAACTATCGCGGTGATGCACTTCTCCTTGCACTACAAAAGTAACCGGACTAAAACCGCGATGCGGATGCGGTCCAATACCTTGAGCCCGCGCTGGGCGATCAGAATAGGCTTGTATTTCCGCGTGATGTAAGATGAGAAAAGGATCAAATTGCGGAACCTTTTCTGTTGGAATAGCTTGTTTTAGAGGAACTCCCCCCATGTCCACTAATTGGGCAGGAAGATTATATTTTACTTGCTTACGCATGATCTATCAAAATTTGAAGATCAAAATTACGCTTAATTGCCGCAATATTTTTACCATCAGCCAGGCCAATAGAATGAGTCAAGCTATCTAACGTGAATTCGACGTAAAATCAGGCCTAAGACCCCTTGTAAATAGTAAAATTCAAGCCTAGGCAGTGAAGCAATAGCGGGCTATTGCAAGAAGCAGAGGAGCGGAAAGTCGCTTTTTAGAAGGGGACTAAATGGTGTTTCCAATAAAAGTGAAAATCTGAGGCTATGATTTATAGTCGAACTCACGTTAACTATTTATTTAAGCTTAAGCCCTTATCGTCGATATTAATTAACCGCTGCTTATAAAGCGTTCCTACCGCTTTCTTAAAAGTCTTTTTACTCATACTCAGCTTGTCCTTAATTTCTTCCGGACTGCTTTTATCGTTTAAAGCTAAAAAACCACCATCCTTTTCTAAGCGACTTAAAATTCTTTGCGCGTTAACTTCTATATTTTGTACTCCCATAGCTTGAACTAGAAAATCTACTTTACCATCTTCACGCACTTTGCGGATATGGGCTTTTACTTTATCTCCCACCTTTAAAGGCTCGAAAATCTCATTATGATAAATTTGCCCGCGATAACGATTATCTGCAATCGCCAAAAAGCCCAATTCAGTTTTTTCAATAAGCAACAAATTAGCTTCGGCGCCTATTTCTAAATCTTTAGGCTCTTTTTCTACGAAACGCTCCAACCTTGCCGAAGCCACTAAACGTTCGCTTAACTCATCTATATAAATGTATACACCACATAATGAACCTTCTAATATCGGATTATGCTGCTCCTTAAAAGGCACTAATATTTGTTTGTCTAAACCCCAGTCCATAAAAGTACCGAAGGAAGTATTTTGTTTGGCTTCTAAAACGGCGAAATCACCTACTTCAGCAAAAGGCAGTTGGAGACTCGCAATTAATCTTTCTTCAGAATCGCGATAAACAAAAACCTCCATTTCCTCGTCAATCTTATGCCCTTTAGGGAGTCGACTGTTGGGAAGAAGTACCTCATTACCCTTGGCATCTTCTAAATACATGCCTTGTGGGGCATAGCGCTTGGCAATTAATTTATTGCGTTTTCCGAGTTCCATACTTATTGCATTGCTTGCGCCATAACGTGATAGCGCGGATCATCTATATTTTTCTCAATTACTTCTGCCAATTTAGGCGATGCCTTCACCATTAAAACCTGGCATTCTTCGCTAAGGTGGCGAATATGAACCTCTTTACCTAAAGATTGGTATTTTTCTACCAAGCCATGCAAGGCCTCAAGGGCAGAATGGTCGGTAACGCGAGATTCCATAAAATCGATAATAATTTTGTCTGGATCATTATTGGGATCAAATTTAGCTTTAAAAGCCTGAATACTTCCAAAAAATAAAGGTCCCCAAATTTCGTAAACCTTAGTACCATCTTCTAAGATTTGCTTACGAGCCCGAATACGCTTGGCACTTTCCCATGCAAAGACCAGGGCACTTAAAATAATACCTGCTGCTACAGCTAAGGCTAGATCGAAGATTACCGTTAAAGCAGAAACCGTTATTAATACAATTGCATCACTTAAGGGAATTTTATTTAAAATGCGGAAACTCGACCAAGCGAAAGTTCCTACCACCACCATAAACATAACTCCTACTAAGGCAGCGATGGGTACTCTTTCGATTAACGGTGAGGCAAAAAGAATGAAGGCTAATAAAGTTAAAGCCGCAACAATACCCGATAAACGTGTTCTGCCACCACCTTTAATATTAATGATGGATTGTCCAATCATAGCACAACCTCCCATTCCACCAAAAAGCCCAGTAACAATATTCGCTCCGCCTTGTGCTAAACACTCACGATTAGAATTACCGCGGGTTTCGGTTAGTTCATCCACCAAGTTTAGGGTCATTAAAGACTCTATTAAACCAATAGCCGCCAAAATAAAAGAGTAGGGTAAAATAAAAGAAAGCGTTTCCATATTAAAGGGAATTTTTTCAAAAATAGCCCACTGAAATTCGGGCAACCCCCCTTCTAAACCCGTTCCGCCTCCGCTTTTAATGAAGCTTCCTACGGTGGCCACGTCTAAATTCCCGAAAATCACAATGGCGGAAACCACTAAAATTCCAATTAAAGCTTCAGGTAACTTTTTATTGAGTTTTGGTAGAAACTGCATTATTGCCATTGTTAATCCTACCAAACCAATCATCAAATACAAAGCTTGGCCCGACATCCACTGCATTTCACCGCCGATGCGATCTTTAAACATCCCCATCTGCGAAAGGAAAATTACTATGGCCAAACCATTTACAAATCCCATCATTACGGGATGAGGAATAAGGCGAACGAATTTCCCCAATTTTAAAACACCTACTAGCATTTGAATTAAACCCATTAGGATTACGGTGGCGAAGAGATAATACAATCCTAAATTCTCAGACTCCGCGCCCATGGCATTACCTTCTGCCACCAAAGAAACCATAACTACTGCTAAAGCACCAGTCGCTCCGCTAATCATACCTGGGCGCCCCCCGAAGATAGAGGTGATAAGCCCAATCATAAAGGCGGCATATAAACCTACTAAGGGATCCACACCTGCCACAAAGGCAAAAGCAACGGCTTCTGGTACTAAGGCCAAGGCGACAGTTAATCCACTAAAAATATCGTTACGAGCATTGGCACTTTGACGGCGAATAAACTCTTTCATTCTAAACACTTTAGGTTAGCTAAAAGGGGGGCAAAACTAAGCTTATTTAAAGACATGGGCAGGCCAAGGCATTAATATTAATTTGAGACTACTAATTGTCAAGTAATTGCTAAATAATTCTAAGCCTTTAAAAATAAAATCATTGCTACCTTCGTACGGATTATGGAAAAAGCGCTGAAAACTGCCAAACCAAAAGTGTATAGCCTCTTAAAGTTAAACCAAGCTTTGCAAGGTTTAATCGAAAGAGAGTTAGGACAGCGTCTATTTTGGGTAAAAGCAGAGATCGCACAGTTTACGGTTTCCAAGGCAGGACATGCTTATTTAGAGCTAATTGAAGAAGTTGATGGGATAAAAAAAGCTTCCGTACAAGCGATCATCTGGGCCACTAGTCTTAGCCATCTGAAATTAAAATTAGGTGAGAACTTTAGGGCACTTTTAAAGGAGGGTAGTGAAATCGTTTTCCTCTGCAGAATTGAGTTTCATGAGATTTACGGTTTAAAGCTACGCATTAGCGATGTGGACTTAAGCTTCACTTTGGGCGAGTTAGAAAAGCGAAAACAGAAAAATATTGAAAGCCTAAAGGCAGAAGGACTTTTCACTTTAAACAGTCAGACTTTTGAAGGTCGGGTCATTCAACGAATCGCCTTAATAACCTCTTCACAAGCGGCCGCTTTCCAAGATTTCAACGAGCACCTGCGTCGCAATGAACAAGGCTATAAATTTGTAATAGACCATTTTGAAGCTAAGGTGCAAGGGCATGATTCACCCAAAACATTGCTAGCGGCCCTAGCTAAAGTGCCAACAGAAAATTACGACGCAATTGCCTTTATCCGCGGGGGCGGCAGCAAACTCGACTTAGACGCTTTCAACGATTTAGAACTCTGTCGCGCCGCAGCGCAAATTGATATTCCCGTACTAACCGGTATTGGCCACGAAAGTGATTTGAGCATTTTGGATATGATTGTTAAAAGTCCGCATAGCACTCCTACTGCCTTGGCCGATTATCTAATTGACAAAATGCAGAATTTCGAAAGTCAATTGTTAGAGAATTTTAATCACATTCGTCGTGCCGCTAGCCACGGTATTGGCTTACAACAGGTGAAATTGGAGCGCTATATTGAAATCTTAGGGAAGTATCCCATTAGCAATGTCCAGCAAAAACGGGGTGTTATTCACAATAATGCGGGCGCCCTTATTCGGCTTAGCGCGGATAAGATTAATGAAAATGAAGTCTTATTAAAGCTATACCAGCAAAGACTGACGCGCCAACCTCAGGTGAAATTAAAGGATATTGAAGCTCCAAAACTGGCCGATATTAAAGAGCGATTAAGCCGATTGTTAGACTATCAACTAAAAGTGCAAAGCAATACGGTGCAACGCATTGCGCAAGCCATTCAGCTTGTAGAGCCGAGAAACACCCTGAGACGCGGTTATAGCATTAGTCGCCATAATGGCCAAGCGATAAAAGACAGTAAAGAATTGCAGATCGGCGACGAAATTGAAAGCATACTTTTTAATGGAAAAGTTATTTCGGAAGTAAAAAGAATTGAAAATGAGTAAGACTAAAATTAGCTATGATGCCTCTTTCGAGGAATTGCAAGAAATAATGCAAGATCTACAAGAAGATGAAATATCGGTAGATGAGTTAACGACCAAGGTAAAACGCGCGGCTGAATTATTGAAAATGTGCAACCAGATTTTACGCGACACCGAAAAAAACGTGGGTGATCTCATTAAAGATTTAGGCCTTTAAAAACCCATCTTGGCTTGACCAAAAAAAAGGCGGCCCGAAACCGAACCGCCTTTTTTAACATTTTGAAGCTTGTTACTCGAACTCATTGAGCGTATGTGTAATAATTTCCACGCATTGCATTAATTGTTCTTCAGTCATAACCAAAGGCGGAGCAAAACGGATAATATTTCCGTGGGTAGGTTTGGCTAAAAGACCATGATCGCGCAAGCGCAAACAGATATTCCAAGCGGTATCGCTTTCGGGAGAGTCGTTAATTACTATGGCATTGAGTAAGCCTCTCCCCCGGACCTTTGAAACAACCTTACTGGTATCGATATACTTATTAATCTCAGCCCGGAAAATCTCCCCTAAACGACGAGCGTTTTGCGCCAATTTTTCATCTTTAACGACCTCTAAGGCCGCCATGGCAACCGCCGCTCCCAATGGATTTCCACCAAAGGTTGAACCATGAGTTCCCGGCTTAATCACATGCATAATATGATCATCAGCCAAAACTGCTGATACGGGATAAACGCCACCACTTAAGGCCTTACCTAAAATTAAAATATCAGGTTTTACATAAGTTGCTTCCTGACGTTCGCAATGTCCTTCGCAGGTACAAGAACCACAAACCGCTAATAGAGCACCGGTGCGGGCAATTCCTGTTTGGATTTCGTCGGCAATAAAAGCTACATCGTGCTTATGACATAGGGCACGCGCCTCGCGTAAATAATTCGCATCTGGGGTTACCACACCTGCTTCTCCTTGTATGGGCTCTACTAAAAAGCCCGCTACATGTTCGTCTTCTAAAGCCTTTTCTAGTGCGGCTAAATCGTTGTAAGGAATCTTTTCAAAACCTGGGGTATAAGGACCAAAACCTGCACGAGCGTCTTCATCATTTGAAAAAGAGATAATGGTAGTAGTGCGTCCGTGGAAATTGTTTTCCGCCACTATTATTTTAGTGCTAATTTCAGGGTAGCCTTTCGTTTCTTGGGCCCATTTACGACAAATTTTAATGGCCGTTTCTACCGCTTCCGCGCCAGTATTCATCGGTAGGATTTTGTCGTAACCGAAATACTCGGCCATATACTTATCGTAATCGCCCAATTTAGAATTGTAAAAAGCGCGACTGGTAAGGGTTATTTTTTCGGCTTGTTCTTTTAACGCGCCAACAATACTCGGATGACAATGCCCTTGATTTACAGCAGAGTAAGCAGATAGAAAGTCGAAATAGCGTTTTCCTTCCACGTCCCAAACATAGACCCCTTCACCCCGGTCTAAAACCACAGGTAGAGGATGATAGTTATGGGCGCCGTATTTGTTTTCAAGGTCCATTAAAGACTGTGAAGCTGATTTCACATGAGAATCGTGCATGAGAGATATTTTAATTTAAGATGTGTCTTCGGGCCGCAAATTAGGTAATTTTGCGCGCTCTATGGCACAAAGACACTTTTACCACCGACACCAGATTGTTGATTTAACAATTAATGATTTAGCCTTTGAAGGGAAAGGCATTGCAAAGATTGATAATGAGCAGGGACGCTATATAGTCTTTGTTCCTAATACTATTCCTGGGCAAAAAGTGAAAGTGCGCATCACTAAAGCAAAAAGGCAATATGCTGAAGCTAATTTAATAGCTGTTTTAGATAAAAGTCCTTTAGAGCAAGAACCACAATTTCATGCTATTCCAGGTGCTCCTTACATAAACCTTCCGCTGGATAAGCAGTATGGCTATAAAGAAAAAAATACATTAGAGCTATTTCGTCGCATCGGAAAAATTGAAAATGTAGAAGAGCTTTATGATGAGTACTTGCCTTCTCCCCGCTCCTTTCACTATCGCAATAAAATGGAGTATTCTTTTGCGGCCGTGGTTGCCGAAGGCAATCATTTAGTGGATGGCTTTGCTCTTGGCTTTAAAAAACGTGGACAATGGTTAGCGGTGGAATCATTAAAAGGTGATTCAGGTATTTTTGATAGGCAGGTAGAGAACTTCTTGCCTCAACTAGAAAGCTATTTTAAAGAGCGTGGCTTTAGTGCTTGGCACGGACGTTTGCATAGCGGTTTCTGCCGGATGCTCGGGGTTAAAAAGTCTTACAGCCAAGATAAACTGCTTATTAATTTTATGAGCAGCAGTAGCGAGTTGGATCGCTTTGATGCTGCAGAATTTACTCAACTTTTTCAAAATGAGTTTGGCGGCCGTATTGGTGGTTTGGTACATACGATAAACGACGATATAGGCGACCGCCCCAATGCGCATGAAGGCGAGCGAAATATTTTAATAGGTGAAGATCATATTGAAGAAAGCATTTCCGGACTGAATTTTAAAATTAGTATCGAAAGCTTCTTTCAAACTAATCCTGCTTCCTCAGAAAGGCTCTATAAAAAAGCCTTAGACTATGTATTTGAAAAAGAAATTGACGATTTACCCTATATTTTAGATTTGTTTTCAGGAACAGGAACCATTACCCAATTATTAGCACAAAGAGCCAGTAAGGCCAAAGTTATTGGGGTGGAACTGGTAGAACAAGCTGTCGCAGATGCTAAGATAAACGCAAAAGCCAATGGCTTTGAAGATCTGCAATTTCACGCTTCCGATGTGGGATATTTCTTACTAAATCACCCAGAATATCAAGGGAAAATCAACACCCTAACACTCGACCCACCTCGGGCGGGAATTGCCCCTAAAACCTTGCGCAAGGTGATACGCTTACAAGCCGAAAGAATGGTTTATATAAGTTGTAATCCTGCCACGCAAGCCCGCGATATGGCTATTTTAGCAGAGGCAGGTTATGCTCTAAAAAAGTTCAGCTTAGTGGATCAATTTCCACATACTGCGCATATAGAAAGTATCGCCGTTTTCGAAAGAGTTTAGTCGTTAAAGAAACCACTCAACACGCGCCTTATTCCTTTTACCATAAGGAATACAGCAATGAGCATTATTACTATGCTAATAATAACCCACAGGTAATTTCCATTGCGTAATGCTGGCATTCCTAAACCTACATACAAGGCGGGGCCGCTAAACACCAAGGGCAGTGCAACGGCTAAAAAACGTATGCCTTCGGCTATTTTTTGTTTGTCTGATTCCATAGTTCAAATTTAGGTAAAAGCAATACTTAAATTGATACTTAGGGACAATCTGTTTCGCCAGAAATAGTCGATTGAGTCTTAATTCTTTTTGTCGGGCCATTTATTCAGCGCAGAATCTTAACCTTTGCACAATGATGAAAAAGGTAAAATGGGGCATAATGGGCTTAGGTAAAATTGCCCATAAATTCGCCCACGATATACTACTTAGCGAAGCAGCACATTTACAGGCTGTGGCTTCTCGTTCAGCAGAAAAAGCGGAGAAATTCAAGACTGATTACCATGCTGATAGCGCCTATGGTTCCTACCTAGAACTAGTAAAAGACGAGGCGGTAGATATTGTTTATATCGCCTTACCGCACAGTCAGCATTTTGAATTTAGCATGCTCGCCCTGCAGCATGATAAGTCCGTACTTTGCGAAAAACCGATGGGACTAGGTCCGCAGGAAGTAGAAAAATTACAAACAGAAGCCAAGAAGCGAAAACTCTTTTTAATGGAAGGTATTTGGACGCGCTTTATCCCCGCAAGCCAACAACTATTTAATCTTTTTGACGAAAAAACCATCGGAGAAATCATCTCGCTTAAAGCAGATTTTGGCTTTAAACCCAATTACAATCCAAGCTCACGGCTTTTTGATCCTGCTTTAGGAGGAGGCTCCCTTTTGGATGTCGGCTTCTATCCACTTTACCTTAGTTTAATGGCCTTAGGTGAGCCAAAGGACATAAAGGCTTTTGCCCGATTCAGTGATTCTGGAGTGGATAGTCATTGCCAAATACTTTTGCGATTCCACGATGGCGCACTAGCCCAACTAGAGTCAAGCTTTGAAGTGCAAACGCCAACAGAAGCGTATATTTACGGAACTAAAGGATCTATCAAAGTTCACTCACGTTTTCATCATCCTGAAAATATAACCCTTCGCTTAAACCAGGGCCTTACGAAAGATTTTGAGATAAAATATCGCGGTAACGGCTACGTTCATGAAATTGAAGCGGTAAGTTTAAATCTATTAGAAGGTAAAATCGAAAATGAGCTTTTGCCGCATCATCACTCTTTAAAACTATCACAACTCTTAGCACGCGTAAAAAAAGAGATTGACCGCGATTCTAATTAAACAGTACAAAATGGAAAAACTAAGTTCAAACGAAATTCAAGAGCAGCTTAACAGCCTAAATAGTCGCTGGGAACTACAAAACGATTATTTGGAATGTGATTGTAAGTTTCAAGACTTTATGGAGGCCTTTTCATTTATGACCAGGATTGCATTTGCCGCCGAAAAAATGAATCACCACCCTTTATGGGAGAATGTTTATAATAAAGTAAATATTCGCTTAAACACTCACGATATAGGCGGTATTAGCGAACTAGACTTTCGTTTGGCTAAAAAGATAGACGAGGTCTTAAAAGGAAATTAGAAGGAGAATTAGCTTCTTCCTTAATCCATCAACTATATTTGCACTACATATACTTTTAATGGGAACACAGGTATTAGATCATCAGGCTGTTTGCAGTAAAACAAGCCGAATCGCTTGGCAAATTTTTGAAGAGTTTAGCGACGAAAAGCAAATTTTTATCGCTGGAATAGCTGAAAGAGGCTATCTTTTCGCGTCTTTGCTGAAGGAAGAGCTTGATAAAATATCAGATTTAAACTGCAGCTTGCACCGCTTAAGTTTTGACAAGGATAATCCCCTAGAAGATCAACCTATTTTGGAACCAAGTATTTTAGATTTTAAAAACGCCAATGTGGTATTAGTAGATGATGTGTTAAAATCGGGCTCAACCCTAATTTATGGTGTGCGTTTCTTTCTTAATTTCCCCATTAAAGTAATGAAGACGGTGGTTTTGGTCGATCGCAATCATAAGCGTTATCCGGTTAAAGCCGACTTTAAAGGCCTTAGCCTTTCTACTTCCTTACAAGAACATGTTAACGTTTTTATTAAAGAGAAACCTTTTTCAGTAGAAGTCTCCTAAATTGTTTGCCAACTTGAGGCTTTGTTTTTTTCAGCATTCAGACTAAGAATGAAAAACACTTGCCCAATTCTTGAGTTCTCGTAAACTCTCACCTTTCAACTACTCAACTTTGATGGGAAGTACTCACATTAAGCTATCAATTAGGCTTTAATGATGGGAAATATATGCATTTTTTTTACCCATAGAAAAAGCATAAATTTGTTGGGATAAACTTACATTATAAGTTAAAAAACAACTTAACGATGGGATATACCAACAAAATATGGGCTGAAATGTCAGATTCCGAAATCTTACGACAAATCGGTACTGCCCTTAAAAATATGCGACTGAGTCAAAATAAAACCCAAGGCCAACTTGCCGAAAGTGCAGGGCTTAACCGTTGGACCATCAGTCAAATTGAAAAAGGAGAATCCGTAAGCTTAACCAGCTTAATCCCCATTTTACGTGCCTTAGACAGCTTACAAATATTAGAAAACTTTAGTAGCGACGAAGAAATAAGCCCCCTCGAATATGCCAAGCTAAAAAAGCAAAAACGGAAACGAGTAAGGCCCTACCCGAGCGGCTCTAACTCCCTTAATGAAGAATTACCCGAATGGTAGATATCGCCGAAATAAAAATTTGGGGCGAATATGTTGGGGCGCTACGCTGGGATGAAAGTAAAAAACTCGCTTTCTTCCAATATGCACCGCAGTTTCTTTCGAAGGGCTGGGACCTCTCTCCTATTCAAATGCCAATTAGTCAAGGTTCTGCTATCCATAGCTTTCCCGAATTAAGAAAGTCTAAACAGACGAATGACGATACCTTTAAAGGACTGCCTGGCTTATTAGCCGATTCTTTACCCGATAAATACGGACATAGCCTTATTAACTCTTGGCTGGCTCAGCAAGGTCGCATGGCCAACAGCATGAACCCCGTTGAGAAATTATGCTTTATCGGTCACCGGGGTATGGGTGCCCTAGAGTTTGAACCTGCCCAAGTAAAAGGCGGTTTAAAAAGTTTTGGCCTTGAGGTTTCAAGTTTGGTAGAAATAGCCAAAAAAATTAGAGACGAAAGAAGTGCGTTTAAAAGCGACCTCAACACCGAAGATAATGAAAATTTAAAAGACCTTTTTAAAGTAGGTACATCTGCGGGAGGAGCACGCCCCAAAGCCATCATCGCTTATAATGAAAAAACACTTGAAGTTCGTTCGGGACAGGCCCGAGTGCCAAAAGGATTTGAGCACTGGCTTATAAAACTAGATGGCGTTAGTAGTGAACAGTTTGGAGAAAGCAGCCATTGGGGAAGAGTAGAATATGCTTATTACCTAATGGCTTTAGAATGTGGTATAAAGATTAGTAAGTCTAGGTTATTCGAGGAAAATGGCCGGGCACATTTTATGACCAAACGCTTTGACCGAGATGGAAATACTAAGCACCATATTCAAACCCTGTGTGGCTTGCAGCACTACGATTACAACGAAATGTTCTCTTTTAGTTACGAGCAGGTTTTTCAAACCATGCGGAAATTGCGACTAAGCTATCCCGAAGCCGAGCAAATGTTTAGGCGTATGGTTTTCAATGTATTAGCCACTAATTACGATGATCACACTAAAAACTTCTCCTTTCTCCTAAAAAAAGATCAGAAGTGGGAATTAGCTCCGGCCTACGATCTTTGTTTTTCTTTCGACCCTAGTAATCATTGGGTTAGTCAACAAACTTTAAGCGTAAATTCTAAACGCCTTCACATTAATGAAACCGATCTTCTTAAAGTGGGAAAGGAAAACTCTGTTAAAAAAGCAGCCAAAATAATAGAAGAAATTAATTCTGTGGTTCAAAATTGGCCAGAATTTGCAGAGAAAGCATCGGTACAAAAGAGGCTAACCGATTATATTGAATTGAATTTGAACACCCTAGACCTTAGCTAAACGTGCCTTCTGCTTTTTACGCGCTTCCACTTCTTGGCGCCAGTATTTTGGGTGAATTATCAACATACCAAAGCTTTCCCCTGGCTGCTTGCCTAAGTGCTTGTGATGCATTTTATGCGCTCTTAAAACAGCGGCTAGGTAAAGACTGTTGGTGTTTTTAAACCAAGTGAAACGGCGATGAATCCACACTTCATGGACTAAGAAATAAGCGAAACCATAGATGGCAATGCCCGCACCAATACTCACCGATATCCAGTAATTATTCATCATACCCAGCATGATGCAAAGCCAAGAAGGAATAGCGAAAATTAAGAAAAAAGCATCGTTTTTTTCAAAAAAACCAGGCTCTTTCACATGATGGTCTTCGTGCAAAAACCACAGTAAGCCATGCATAAGATATTTATGCGTAAACCAAGCCACATATTCCATGGCCCAAAAAGTGGCTAAAACAATTAAAGCAACCCAATACCAAGTCATAGGGTGAAATTGAGAATTAAGAAAAATAAAAATATCATGGGCAAATACCATCTGGCGATTGCATTGCTTTCGCCTTGCAAAGATGACGGAAAAAGCAGTTGCACCAAAAATGAAACCCCTAACCAACCGAAATAGTTCTCCATGGGGATGATATCATTCTCCCATTGCCAAAAACCCAAGTCAGCAGATATAGGCTCAATAAAAAAATCTACACCAACCATAAGTAAGCTGGCTAAAAGAGCTTGCGCAAGATGATTTCCCAACCAACGTTTTGCCCATATACGCGAAGCATAAGCCATTAAAAACCAGTTTACACCAATAATCAAGGGCACCTCCATAATTTTAGGCCCAAGATTTTGGAGATACTGGTAATTGCCAAAGGGAAAACCCGTTTGCGTGCCTAACAATTCTGCTAAGTACCCAATAAAGAAGCTTAGGAAAAAGAAAACAGCGAGGCTGCGCATCTTGGTAGCGACCATAAAAACAAAAGCGGTTGCGATAAGTAAATTTAAAGGTGTAAAACTGGCCCAAAAATCGGTATTTGACCCACTAATAACTAGGACACCAAAAAAATGAATTACCCCCAAAGTCCACAGGCCATAACGGCTGGCGAAATCTTGCAGCTTGCTAAGCATAATCTGTTTTAATAATATTGGCGCTAATTTGTGCACTCAATAAGCAGAGAGGAATTCCTCCTCCTGGATGCACGCTTCCGCCGCAAAAGTACAAGCCTTTTATTTTCTTGGTGAAATTCGGGTGGCGCAAAAAAGCCGACATGATATCGTTAGATCCCGCGCCATATAATGAGCCTTGATAACTAGAGGTTTTCGACTCAATGCTACGTGGGTCAAGAATTTCTTCAAAATCAATTAAATCCGCAATGGGTTTGTTTAAAATACGACTCAATTTCGCTAGAGTAATCGCACGCACTTTCTTAATAATCGCATCCCAGTCCTGCCCCGTATTACCGGGCACATTAATCATTACAAACCAGTTTTCACAGCCTTTAGGCGCATCGAAAGAATCTTCCTTACTAGAGATGTTTACATAAATAGTGGGATCATCAAAAACCTGCGCTTCCTTAAATATGGCATTAAACTCTGCCTTATAATCGTCGCTGAAAAATATATTATGCAAATCGAGCTCAGGGAAAACATCTTTAATTCCCCAATAAAAAATGAGGGCGGAACTACTACGAGCTTGGGCTAAGGTTTTTTCGGGGGCAGTCTCTGAAGCCAATAATTTACGATAGGTTGGCACCACATCCATATTGGAGATCACCAAATCGGCATAGAATTTTTCGTCTCCCGTTCGAATCCCTTTTGCTTTTCCAGCTTCTACTAAAATTTCATCAACTCGCGAGTTGAAATGATAATTAACACCAAGATCTTTCGATAATTCGTAGAGCGCTTTGGTAATACTAATCATACCACCTTCGGGGTAATACGTACCGATATTGTGTTCTAGATGCGGAATAGAACTCATCACACCAGGAGTTAAATAAGGACTGCTCCCATTATAGGTGGCGAAGCGATCAAAAAGCTGCACCATTTTATCCGTTTCAAAAGACTTTTGATTGGTATCGTGTAAGGTTCCCGTTAACTTTAATTTGTGAATACGAATAAGAGAATTTAAAGTAGTAATATTCAGATAGGTGGAAACTTTATGCAGCGATTTCTCCAAAAAAACAGGACTAGTATGGCGATAGATATATTCGGCTTCCTCTAAATACCTTAAGACATTTTCAGCCTTTTCTCCCAATTGCCTTTCCGCTTCGGCGGCAAAGTGATATTTGTCGCCCGAAGCTTGCAATTTGGTGCCATCTTCCCAAAAATAATGACAGGCGATATCTTTTTTAGAATAGGTAAAATATTGACGTGGATTTTTACCGCAATCGGAAATTAATTCATCCACTAAAGCTGGCAAAGTAAATAAGCTCGGACCAGAATCGAAGCGGTAGGCCCTATTACCATTGCTGCTTAACTTACCTCCTGGGTATGAATTGGCCTCAAAAACTTCTACGGAAAAACCCTGATGGGCTAAACGGCAAGCCGTTGCTAGTCCAGCGACTCCGCTGCCAATAATTAATGCTGACTTTTTCATTTTCAAAATCTAGTGCTTTAACCGCATATTTAGGCATTAGTTTAAAATTATTGCTAATTTGAAGCAAATTATCCGACCAATGAAAATTTTAAATCTTTGCCTACTATTCTTCCTCTCAACCAATCTCCTGAAAGCTCAACCGGCTTTATGGGATACCTTAAATTTTGAGAATACTTTGCATAGCAGTCGTTTGTATCTAGACAGCACGCAAAGCAGTGGCATCTGGCAAATCGGTAAGCCGCAAAAAACACTTTTCGACTCCGCTTATAGTGGTGATTTCGCCCTACTAACCGATACCCTTCTGCATTATAGCTCAAGTTCAAGTGATACTTTTTATTTAGGCTTTAGCATTTACGGCAATGGCACTTCCATTGAATTTAAGCACCGTTATGACCTCGATAGCCTGCACGCCTTCGGAAATATCGAACTCTCAGCGGATAGCGGTCAAACCTGGAAACTACTACACGATAGTATTAACCCCTTCTCTTTATGGTCTCAGCAAAATAACAATGTTGGTTCTTATGGCACAGAGGTAAATAACCTCTACACCAAACACGATCTTATGGGTAACAAAAATGGTTTTACAGGGAAATCAGCGGGCTGGACTAATACTATGATTATGTTTCCCTGCTATGCTATTAAAAAGCCTTGGGAACTGTATTTACGTTTTAACTTTTCAGCCGATTCCATGGCTGTGGCCGGAGAAGGCTGGATGATAGACGATATAATTATCAACTCCTTTGGTGGAGAATGTAGCGGATTGAGCGAAAATGCGAGCGTCCGGTTAATTAATATCTACCCTAATCCTAACCGAGGGGAAGAATTAAGGCTCAGTAAAGCTTGGGAACATAATATGAAATTTAAACTCTACAATTTAACTGGACAGCTCGCTCAAGAAGGCACAATAGAAGCCTTTCAACATTCCATTCCTTTGAAAGAATTGCAAAGCGGATTTTACAGTCTGCATTTTTACTCAAAAGAACAATTACTTGCTGTGGCGAAATTTCAAAAGCAATAATTTATTAGACCAATAAACCTTTGTGCCTTACCATGGTTTTTTGGATGTGAAATGGTGGTTAAGATACAAGTCCCTGCCAATCCTTTGGCGCTGGTTTTTGCAGTTTTTAGCACTGATGCTAATTATTGCTTTCATTTTTGCTCCCAAAAAACGGCCTATAGATTATACCGAAATTTCCTTTGAAAGTAGCGCCAATAGTCGATTATATTTTCACAACGTACGCAGTTTCTTTTACCGTATCGATACTCGCTCTAAAGCACCCATGCTCATTCACCAGCTGAAGCGAAGAGTTCCTGAGCGTGATAGTATTAATTTGTATTTCGATATTATTCGCCAGTCCGCAGGCGACGAAGCCTTTATTTTTAGTCAATTAGGCAATCACTTCAAGCACCTCGATTCCCTTTCGCTCCAGTTTTCCGCTTTTGCAGATAGAGAAGAATTAAGTAATCTGCGCAATGAAGATCATTTCCGCATCGCCGCTAAAACCTACACTAGTTTTATTAAGGAAGAACCCATCTTTCTGATGCGCGGATCGGATACCATTCAAGAACTCTTCAGCGAAGGTGCCGCATTTATTGACGCGGAAATCACCTTAGAGGACTATTTTAAATTGGTGCAAAAGAATTAAGGACTTCCCCCAATCTCTTTTAAAAGCCCATCTGCCTTGAGCAAAAAAAAACTCCTCCAATCTAATGACTGAAGGAGTTCTAAAGATGTATTATAATTCTTACCAGTTAAACAAAGGTCGCTCGCTCATCATGGCGTTTATCTCTTCTCTAACGCTGTTTAAGTTCTCTTCATTTTCGAAATCGCTAATGACGCGATCGATAAACTCTGCTATTTTTTCCATGTCTGCCTCTACACAACCGCGAGTGGTTATAGCTGGAGTTCCCAAGCGAATTCCACTGGTAACGAAAGGCGATTTATCGTCGAATGGAACCATGTTTTTATTAGCGGTAATATCGGCTTCTACTAAAGCATGCTCCGCTTGTTTACCATTGATGTTCTTATTTCTCAAGTCAATCAACATGCTGTGATTATCGGTACCTCCCGAAATAATATTGAAGCCTCTTGCTACGAGCGCATCTGCTAAAGCACTGGCATTTTTCTTAACCTGTAAGGTATAATGCATAAACTCATCTTGCAAGGCTTCGCCGAAAGCTACCGCTTTGGCGGCGATAACATGCTCTAAAGGACCACCTTGCGTTCCTGGGAATACAGCAGCATTTAAAAGTTGACTCATCATTTTAGTATCACCCTTGGGAGTTTTTTCTCCGAAAGGGTTTTCGAAATCTTTACCCATCATAATAATTCCACCACGCGGTCCGCGCAAAGTTTTATGGGTGGTAGAGGTTACAATATGGCAATGAGGAAGCGGATCATTTAAAAGGCCCTTGGCGATTAAGCCTGCTGGATGTGAGATATCGCCCAAAAGGAGAGCGCCTACTGAGTCTGCAATCTCGCGAAAGCGTTGATAATCCAAATCGCGACTGTAGGCTGAAAAACCACAGATTAAAAGATTAGGCTTCTCTCGCTCAGCAATTTCCGCAATCTTATCGTAATTTAATCTTCCTGTTTCTTGCTCTACGCCGTAAAAACAAGTTTTAAAGGTTTTACCGCTAAAATTTACCGGGGAACCATGAGTAAGGTGACCACCATGGGAAAGGTCGAAACCCATAATTTTGTCGCCTGGCTTTAGGCATGCTAAAAATACCGCCGCATTAGCTTGCGAACCCGAATGCGGTTGAACGTTGGCATATTCGGCACCGAAAAGTGCTTTCGCACGATCAATAGCAATGGTCTCTACCTGATCCACTATTTCACAACCGCCATAATATCTTTTACCGGGAAATCCTTCCGCATATTTATTGGTAAGTACCGAACCCATCGCCTTCATAACATCCTCACTAACAAAGTTTTCGGAAGCGATTAATTCAATTCCTTCGGTTTGCCTTTCGCGTTCCTGCTCTATTAAATCAAAAATAGTTTCGTCTTTATACATATTGAGTTTTTCTAAGGGACTTAAACTTATTAATATTGCCCAAAAGTAAATAGAAAATGCTGACAGCAAACGACCCTAACCGTAAGTCTTGGTTAGATATATCAGAAAATAGCGATTTCCCCATTCACAACTTGCCTTTTGGAGTGTTTATGGCGAAAGATGATCACATAACCATTGGTACGCGTATTGGCGATTATGCTATCGATTTGGGAGCCTTGCATCAATTGGGCTATTTCGAGGGAATCATCCTTCCGGAAGATGTGTTTTTACAAGACACGCTTAACGATTTCATTACCTTAGGTAAGCCCACTTGCCGCCAAGTGCGCAATAGAATTGCCGAAATTTTTGATGCCAACAATTCTGCTTTGCAAGGAAATGCCGAACAAAGAGATATTATTCTCTTCGCAGTAGAAGAGGTGCAAATGTTGATGCCAGTCTTTATTCAAGACTATACCGATTTTTACAGCAGTAGAGAGCATGCCTTTAATGTAGGAACGATGTTCCGCGGGGCCGATAATGCCCTTATGCCGAACTGGTTGCACCTTCCTGTTGGCTATCATGGAAGAAGCTCGTCAATTATTGTTTCCGGGGAGAATATTCGTCGTCCTATGGGACAAAGTAAGCCCGCTGATGCAGATGCGCCAGTATTTGGTCCGAGCAAATTATTAGACTTTGAGTTAGAAATGGCTTTCATTACTACCGATGGAAAAGCCTTAGGTGAATGCATTACAACCGAAGAAGCGGAAGATTATCTTTTTGGAATGGTGGTTTTTAACGACTGGAGTGCCCGCGATTTACAAGCGTGGGAATATGTGCCATTAGGACCATTTTTAGGAAAAAACTTTGCTTCTTCCATGTCTGCTTGGGTGGTAACTTTCGATGCCTTGGAACCTTATCGAGTTGAGAAACCAGCGCAAGATCCAGAACCGCTTCCTTATTTACAATGCGCAAAAAACACTTCTTACGATATTAAGTTAGAGGTTTACATTCAACCCGAAGGCGGGGCGGAAAGCCTAGTATGCGAAAGCAACCACAAATATTTGTATTGGACCATGGTGCAACAACTGGCGCATCATACGGTAAACGGCTGTAATATTAATGCCGGCGATTTAATGGCCAGCGGCACTATTTCTGGCCCTAATCCTAGTAATTATGGCTCAATGTTAGAACTAAGCTGGCGTGGTGCGAAAAGTATCACTCTAAGTGATGGCAGCGAGCGAAAATTCATTCAGGATGGTGATACCGTAATTATGCGCGCTTTTTGCGATAATGGCTCACAAAGGATGGGCTTCGGTGAAGTACGATCGAAAGTGCTTCCGGCTAAAGAATAAAAAGACGAATCAAAAAAAGGAAAAGGCCTCGCCATTGCGGGGCTTTTTTATTCTTAAAAGGTTCTATTTCGCTCTCGGGCAGATGGGGGAATTACAGACTCTTCTTTTTCAAATCCGCAACCGCCACTCTCGCCAAATCTCCTTTGGGCCCTGATAACCAAATGTAATTTTCAGCTAAGCTGCCACTGTAATATTTAAAGGGAAAGCTTTGCCAATTGCGACCAGCATCTTCGGTAAAGTAAGCCCCAAAGCGACTGTGCGCTAACCATCGTTTCTCGTCTATTACGATGATATTAGAAAGGTACTTTCCCTTTAAGGCGATTTTAGACTCCCCGGATACTAACCAACTAAAACCACCATTTTCACTCAGGCTGATACATTCATTGCTAAGTGAATCGCCTTGATAATCGCCCCCAACCGCAAGAATGCGCTTAGCATCAATAAAGGCCAAAGAAAATATGCCTTTCGAAACAGCCCCTTGATCGATAGGAGCCAATTGACGAGACCAAGTTTTACCATAATCTTGCGTATTATAAATCGTGGCTTCGTTACCACCAAGACCAATAATGGCTTGGCCATTTCCAAAGGTTTTTAAAGACGTACCCGAAGCGGCAAATCCACCCTGATTAAGATGTGAAGGCGGAATTAAAGCGGGATCAATCGCTTGCCAAGTCATGCCACCGTCCGTTGTTTCAATAATGGGCAGTGCTTGCCCAATAGCATCGCTAAAAGCTAAACCCCTTTGATCATCCCAAAAGTCGAAGGCGTCGAAAAACATACCTTCCGCTTCGTTGCGGTAGACTTCCTGCCATGATTCTCCCCCATCTTCCGTAAGGAGCATTAGCGCTGGTAAACCGGCCGATAGGATGATTGCTTTTGAGGCACTGAAGGCATGAATGTCGCGAAAATCTGATTCGTTAAAGCCCGCAGGATTACAATTAAAAACCTGATTGTTAGCCGCTTCCACGCGATAAACTTGTCCCCCTGCGCCACTGAACCAGCAAATGTCGTCGGAAACCGCAGAAATTCCGCGAAAGCCCGCTTCAGTGCTAATGGTAAATTTTTGAATAGGGCTGGGCTCCTGTGCATCTGCGTAAGCGACAAGAACCAAAAAGGAAAAAAGGGAAAGAAGCGTTTTCATTTTAAAATTTTGTGGGCTCTAACCTAGATAATTTGTGGGAATAAAAAAATTGTATTAATTTCGATGTTTAAACATTGAAAAAATGAAACGAAGCGAATTTTTTAAAACCAGTGCATTAGGTTTAGCAGGCCTAAGTTTATTAAAGGCCGCTGCTGCAGAAAAATCCGAAACTCTCGATACGAATATTGACCAAGTAGGCTTTAATCACCTACCCAACCCCAAAAACAAAATCATGAATAATTCAATTTTAATAAAAGCGGATAGCCGCGGCCAAGCCGATCACGGTTGGTTAAAAGCCAATCACAGCTTCAGCTTTGCCAATTACTACAATCCCGAAAGAATGCACTTCGGGGTGCTGCGCGTTTTAAACGACGATTTTATTGCACCTGGTAGAGGCTTCGGCACGCATCCCCATGAAAACATGGAAATTATTACCATTCCCCTGGAAGGTGATCTTGAACATAAAGATAGTATGGGCCACGCCGAGGTGATAAAAATGGGCGACGTACAAGTGATGAGTGCCGGTACTGGTGTTTACCACAGTGAGTATAATGCAAATAAAGATAAGCCGGTTAAGCTCTTTCAAATTTGGCTCTTCCCCAATAAGAAGAACGTAGAGCCACGTTACGATCAAATTACTTTAGATGTGAAAAAAATGGATAATAATCTAATGCAGATTTTATCTCCATTCCAGGATGATGAGGGAGTTTGGATTCATCAAAATGCCTGGTTTCACATGGGTAGATTTGATGCGGGCAAGAGTTTTAAGCATCAACTAAAGGCTCCCCAAAAAAATGGTTTATACGCCATGGTTGTAGAGGGCAAATACCGCGTGAATGGCCAAGAATTAAGTGAGCGTGATGCCTTGGGAATCTGGGAAACTGCAGAAGTAGACTTTGAAGTGATGGAGGAAGGACGAATCCTTCTTCTGGAAGTGCCGATGCAATTGTCGTAAAATATAATTTTTCAAAATTTTCTAGGCCCAGATTTTTCTGGGCCCTATTTTTAGCCCATGTTAGACGCCAACTATTGGGAAGAACGGTACCAGACCGGACAAACAGGCTGGGACATTGGCAAAGCCTCCCCTGCCTTAATCGCTTATTTCGAAAAACTAGCCAATAAAGATATCCATATCCTCATTCCGGGTGCGGGCAAGGCCCACGATTTAGGCTGGTTGCACCAACATGGCTTTAAAAATAGTGTAGTTATTGATATCAGTCCCACTGCCTTAAAGCAAGCGTCAGATCTTTATCCCGATATCCCTATCAGTCATTTTTTGGAAGGTGATTTTTTTAGTCATAAAGGCAGCTACGACCTAATTGTTGAGCAAACCTTTTTCTGTGCATTGTCACCCAAGTTACGACCTCAATACGTCCAAAAGATGCACGAGCTTTTAAAACCCGGCGGCCGCTTAATCGGTTTACTTTTCGATTTTCCGCTGGGCGCAGATGGACCTCCCTTTGGCGGATCGGCAACTGAATATCAAGATCATTTTGATCAACTATTTAAAATTAAGCACTTAGAAAGAGCTTACAATTCAATCAAGCCAAGAATGGGTAGAGAGCTGTTTTTTGAGCTTATTAAGTAGTTGATTCCAATACAATAAAGTCGAACAAACAGAATAAGACGAAACTAAAGGAGAAAAATGATAAAGCCCATGATGGCTTCATCTGTTATAATACATACCCTGCCAAACAAGCGCGATACCTAAAAGCTAAACTCTAGTTCCTGCTAATCATTAACTAGCCAAGGTATCTCTTATTTACTTTATAATTAATATTTTTCGAGACCTTATATCGGGAACCAGTTTTATTTTAAAGAAAGAAACTCTTGAAGCCAACCATTTGCAGCCACTTTTCCATTGTTAAAATGGACTGTCCATCCGAAGAAAACCTCATTCGCTTAAAGCTAGATGGGCCCGAAATTCTTTATTTGGATTTTGATTTAAAGCAGCGAGAGTTGAAAGTTTACCATCAGAGCTCCGCCGATGATTTAGAAAGAACTTTAGATTCCCTAGCTTTAGGAAGCCGCCTTTTAAATAGCGAAAATTTTAGTGGCCCATTACCCAATTCCGGAAAAAAAGAGCAAGAACAAAAACGCCTCCTCCAAATCGTTTTAGCTATCAATTTCGCTTTTTTTCTCATTGAAATAGTAGCTGGTTACATTTCTCAATCAATGGGACTAATCGCCGACAGTCTCGATATGTTAGCAGACGCCTTAGTTTACGGGATTAGTATTGCTGCTATTGGTGCGGCAGTGAGTAGAAAAAAATCAGTAGCTAAAATTGCGGGCTATCTACAAATTATCTTGGCTCTTTTGGGTTTTTCAGAAGTTCTTCGCCGATTTTGGGGCCTAAACTATCTACCCGACTTCCAAACCATGATGATAGTTTCTAGTCTCGCTTTAGTGGCCAATACTATCAGCTTATTATTGCTACAAAAATCGAAAGGAAAAGAAGAAGCCCACATGCAGGCCAGTCTCATTTTTACTTCCAACGATATTATTATAAATCTAGGAGTACTAATTGCGGGAGCATTGGTGCATTTTCTCCAATCACCCCTACCCGATTTACTAATTGGTTGCATGGTATTCTTCATGGTAATTAGGGGAGCTCGTTCGATTTTAAGTCTTGCTAAATGAGCATTTACCTTATCTTGCAGCTTCAGTAAAATTGCATTCCCTTTGAAAACACTAGGCATCATTCCAGCGCGCTACCAAAGTTCTCGTTTACCCGCTAAGCCCCTTGCCATCATTGCCAATAAGCCCATGATTCAGCATGTATACGAGAGCGCTTTATCTGCTTTCGACTATTTAGTGGTTGCTACCGACGATAGAAGAATATATGACGCTGTTATCGCTTTCGGCGGAAAGGTTGTAATGACGAGTACAGAGCACAGCACAGGCACTAATCGTTGCTTAGAAGCATACGAAATAGTGCAAAAGGAAATGGGCGATTTTGAGGTAATCGTAAATGTGCAGGGTGATGAGCCGATGATTAAAGCTTCCGAATTAGAAAGTTTGATCGCACTATTTAATCGCCCAGAAACGGAAATTGGTACTTTGGTAAAAGCAATTGAAACCGAAAAGGAATTAAGTAATTCAAGCGGTTGTTTTGTAACCATCACAAAACAAAACAAAGCCCTTTATTTTTCGCGTGCCCTTATCCCCGTTTTACGCAATGTACCGCGCAGTGAATGGTTAGGAAAACATATCTTTTACAAACATATCGGACTCTATGCCTATCGGCCGGCGAGCCTTAAAAGCTTTGCCCTAATGGAGATGAGTAGCTTAGAGCTTGCCGAATCTTTAGAGCAAAATCGTTGGTTAGAAAACGGAGGCAGCATTCACGTAGGTTTCGCTTTAGAAGAAAGCCTTTCGGTAGATACGCCCGAAGATTTAGCGGAAGTGAAGGCCTTAATGGAGAAATTTTAATGACTAAAAAAGAACTGAAAGATTTTCTCAATTTCAAGGCGGAGGAATACGAGAATTCTAATTTCATTGAATTAGATCCCGTTTCCATTCCACATCAGTTTAATCGTAAAGAAGATATCGAAATTGCGGGTTTATTAAGCGCTACCATCGCTTGGGGAAATCGCAAAAGCATCCTCACTAATGCGGCCAAAATGATGGCTATTATGGAAGGGGAACCTTATCAGTTTACCTGTTCTTATTCTGAAAGGGATTTTAAAAAGTTAAACGGCTTTGTACATCGTACTTTTAATGCCGAAGACTTCGACTTTTTCATTCGGGCCTTGCAACATATTTATCTAAACCGAGGCGGATTAGAAACGGTATTTCGAGGGGCAAATGCCAAGGAAGCAATTTTAAACTTCCGCAGCGAAATGCTGCAGGTTACGCATCTACCGAGGAGTGAAAAACACCTTTCCAACCCCAATAAGAACTCTGCCGCCAAACGTCTCAATATGTTTTTAAGATGGATGGTTCGTCCTGCAACTAAAGGCGTAGATTTTGGCTTATGGACCGCTCTTAGTCCCGCACAATTAAGCTGTCCCCTTGATGTGCACAGTGGTAATGTAGCCCGAAAACTAGGTTTGCTAAATCGTAAGGCTAATGATTGGCAAGCTGTGGATGAATTAGACCTTGCCTTGCAAACGCTTGACAGGCAAGATCCAGTTAAATACGATTTTGCCCTTTTTGGCATGGGTGTTAACGAGAAGTTTTAGGCCTCATAATCTGCGACCTTTTTAATATCCTTAGATTCGATAATAGTTTCTGCTTTTTGGCCCTTACTTAAAGCCCACATAGCTTTAGCAATATCAGCCGCTTCTACTCCTTTGTACTTTTCGGGTATTAAAAAAGACAAGCCATTGATAATTAATTTGCCGATGCTTTCCCCCAAACGCTTTTCGGTTCTTGGCCCCATAATCATTGAAGGGCGCAAAAAGTAGGACTGTTTCAAGTTTAAATTACGGATGGCTTCTTCCATTTCTCCTTTAGTTTTAAGGTAAAAGGTTTTACTCTTCGCATCTGCGCCCAGCGAAGAAACAACGCTAAAGTGTTTAACATTACCTTTTTTTGCCAATTCAGCGGCCTTTACAGGGATGCCAAAATCAATAGCATGGTAAGTTTCAGTGTTACTGGTTTTGGCTTTGGTAGTGCCAATACAAACAAAAACCGCATCGGCTTGCAAGCGCTCGGGCCAGAAATCGTCGCTTAACAAATCGCCCAAGCGTTCTTTCACCTTGGGACTTTGTATACCTAAAAGTCGACGAGAGTAAAGTTCGATTTCGGTATAATCACTGTCATTTAATAATTCAGTGAGTAAAAAATGACCCACCAAACCGGTTGATCCTAATAATATTGCTTTCATTAAATTTTATTCTTGATTAAAGTCGATATGTTCTAAATACCAACCATCTTTAAAGTAAAAACGCCTTATTCCAAAATGATGCAAGGCATAGCCAGTGACAATTGCACCAAGACTAACATAGACGGTTAGAGGACGAATTATAGGCCGATCGCCATTGATAGCCGCATTAAAAATTATTATCGCTGGAAATAAGGTAGCACCTGCCATTGCTGCTTTACCAAAGAAGGGCATCAAGCCGCGATCCAATCTTAAAGCCACAATATTTTCTTTCCTTACAATTTTAGTCCCGAATACGATACGATTGCTATCGGCCCTAACAAAATCGCCTGAAAGCCAGAATTCTTCATCGCCATTGCGGACTTTGATTTCTAAAAAATCACCTTGACTCCAGCGGTAGGCTGGGGTTTCTCCTTTCTTTTTTAAATACAGATATTGTTGCGCATCTGCGAAGAGCGTAGAAAGAAGAAAAAACAAAAGACTAAGAGGTAGAGTTAGGCTTTTCATTGGGTTCTTTTTTTTCTTGAATGTGGTAATGAATTGTTAAAGGGTAATCATTTCTTGCCGTGTGGCCCATCCAGTAATCTTGTCCGTATTTCTCGATTTCATGGCTTAAATCGTCACTAATATCTTCTAAGGTCAATCTTTGTGATTTAAAAGTGCGAGGCTCTGATTTACGAAAGTACCAAGCAAGGATTACTCCTATTATTCCGCCCGAAATATGCCCTTCATAGCTTACTCTTTCTTCGATAGGTGCTAAACCCCAAACTAAGCCTCCGTATAAAAACACTATTAACAAACTTAGAGCTAAAAGGTTAGCATTGGAACGAAGAATACCACTAAAAAAAATAAAACTCGCAAAGGCATAAATTAAACCTGAAGCACCGATATGGTAGCTTTCGCGAGCAAAAATCCAAACTAATAATCCACTAAAAATCCAAGAAATCCATAAAACTGGTTTTGCATTGCGCGGATAAAAGAAATAAATAGCTGAAAGAAGAATGAAAAGAGGAATGGTATTATTAGCAATGTGTTTGATATCGCCGTGTAAGATGGGGCTAAGAACGACACCTAATAAAGATTGCCAACGTTGTGGAAAAATACCAAACTCATACATGCGCAGATCAAAGAAGGTATCTAGGAGGAAAACAAACCAAATTACCAGTAAAAGTAAGAATGGCTTAAACATGAAGTCGAGACTAATCTCTTCCTTATTTATTCCTTTGCCGACGCTAATCGTAAATGTTTTGCCTTTATTCATGCTTGTTAAATGTAGTACTTTTACAGGCAAATAATATTCCGCATGCATGCCCCTCTTGCCGAAAGGCTTCGTCCTATAAATTTCGATGATATTATTGGCCAGAAAAAGCTAATTGGTAAGGAGGGAAACCTTCGACTTCTTTTAAAGCAGGGCTTGGTGCCATCTTTAATTTTCTGGGGACCACCGGGGGTAGGTAAAACGACATTAGCCCAAATTATCGCCAAGCAAAGTGGGCGTAAATTTTTCACCTTAAGTGCTATAAACAGCGGGGTTAGGGATGTACGTGAAGTAATTGGTCAAGCCCAGAATCAAGGTCTATTTGCCCAAGGTAAAGCCCCTATTCTATTTATTGATGAGATTCATCGCTTTAGCAAATCGCAGCAAGACAGCCTACTTGGCGCGGTTGAAAAAGGAATCATTGTTCTAATTGGCGCCACTACCGAAAATCCAAGTTTTGAGGTTATTCCTGCACTGCGTTCGCGCTGCCAAATTTACACCTTAGAATCGCTTAATGCAGAAGACCTCCAAGAACTCCTAAATCGTGCTCTATCTAAAGATAGTTGGCTGATTGACAGAGAAGTTAAGCTTACTGAAAAGGAAGCACTAATGCGTTATAGCGGCGGTGATGCACGTAAGTTTCTCAACAATTTAGAGTTGGTGGTCGGTCAAGTTGACAAGGGCGGTGAAATCACTAATCAGCTCGTAGAGAAGATTTTACAGAATACTAATACCCAATACGATAAAAATGGTGAGCAGCACTATGACATAATTAGTGCTTTTATAAAATCTATTAGAGGTAGCGACCCGAATGCGGGTTTATACTGGCTAGCCCGAATGATAAAAGGCGGAGAAGATCCGAAATTTATTGCGCGACGACTACTGATTCTCGCCTCTGAAGATATTGGCTTGGCCAATCCCAATGCTTTATTATTGGCGAATGCTTGTTTTGAAACGATTGAGAAAATTGGTTGGCCGGAAGGGAGAATCACCTTAGGGCAATGTGTAGTTTATCTAGCCAATTCCGCCAAAAGCAATAGCGCCTATTTGGGTATTAACAAGGCCATGGCTGAAGTTGATAAAACAGGTGATTTAGCTGTACCCTTATCCTTAAGAAACGCCCCCAGCCAATTAATGAAAGAATTAGGTTACGGCCAAGACTATCAGTATAGTCACAATTATCAGGATAACTTCAGCAATCAAGAATTTTTACCAGCAGCCTTAAGCGGGTCGGTATTTTATGAACCAGCGGAAAACATAGGCGAAAAAAAAACCAGCGAAGTATTGAAACAACGCTGGCCTAAATATTATTCCAAGTAGCTTTAAAAACCGGTGAAGGTAAGCGTAGTATTTACGCTGCCACCATCAACACTGTTTAGCTCGATACTATATAGGTTGTTACACCCGTCAGCCGACAGAAAGTCGATGCTACCTCCAGTGTAAGTAACACCAGGACCTGCCATAGTAAGATTGATTACACCTTCTTCTAAGCGGTATTGACAAGTACTCTTATAACTTAATGGTGAAGTGATGCTTGCGGTAAGAGTAATAGTATCTGCAACACCAGTAGAAGTGCCAGATAAAGTGTATGAATCATCTGAAACGTCACCAATTGTACTGAAACCATCTACCCACGTAAGGGTTTTACTGGCAGAAAGCGAGAAGGTATTATCTTCTGCGTCTGTAACCGATAAACTAGTTAAGGTTAGTGCAAATACATCATTCCCTTGATTAGCAACATTAAAGGATCCAGTTACAGGTTTATCCGCTTCCTTGTAATTTAAGAAAGTTCCAGCTATGCTCGTTCCGGAGGCCATATAATCGCTTCCGCCGCTCATCAATAAGTTGATTTCACCTTCTCTTAAAATACCGTCGCTACCGGAAGCACCCGTGCCGTAGTCAATTTTAATTATGGCTCCATCACGTGTAACCATCGCACCGTCAATTACCGTAGTATCATTCGTAATAAAGTCGTTATCGCGCATAGCTAAATCAATCGTATTAAAAATGCGACTACCTGTTGATTCGGCCAAAATGTATAGCTCACCAACTTTTGATTCTACTTCGCCAGCTGATCCTAAAGGATTTTCTTCATCACAAGATGCAAAACCAAAGGCAATAAGGCCTGCTAGGAAGAATTTTGAATTTAATTTTCTCATAGTGGAAGGGGGATTTAAAAATAATTGATAAAGTTATTGGATTCGTTGTTTGTTTGCGAGGGTGCATTAGTCTTCGCTTCTTCTTGCTTTTTCTTCTTCTCCTTTTTTCCGTAAAAAGTAAGATTAATACCGAAACGGAAATTGGTAGTTTGCAAACCACCATAGTCAACCATGCCGAAAATATTATCCGACATTAAATACAGTTGAAAAGCGCCTAATTTCAGATCAAAGCCAGCGCCAATATTGTGCGCAGTGCCATTTATCATCGAGTAGCCTGCCGTAAACTGAAAAGTTCTTGATAATCGTCCTTGGTAGTTTATTCCAAAATCATGGAAGGCCTCACCATTCCATATACGACTGTGGTATAAAGCACCAAAAGTGTGTTTCTCGGTTATGTGGTAATTAGCCGCTGCAAAAATGCGAGGCATCAAACTTCTAGTATAGGAATCTCCATCTACTTCTTGGAAGTTGAATCCTGCTTCAAGGCTATCAACCGCACGATCTAGAGCATCACCAAAATCGTTGGCTGCTAAATCGGCTTCGATACCTCTAAACTCAAATTCACTATCGCTAACATAGTTGCGGGTATAGTCATTATAAGTAATAGAACCTATATCCAACACGGAGGCGCTAAAGCTCCAACTGTCACTAAGTTGATAATGTCCACCGAAGTTAAATGAGAAGCCCGTATTATCTGCAAAGGCAATATTCATGGGTTCTATCGCATCAGCCTCAAAGGCACTTGCCCCAGCACTGCGCACTAAAATATCTGAACGTCCATTAATTGTGTAGGTAGAATCGTTAGTTAAACTAATATTGCTACGCTCAATATAAGCATGTTGCTGTCCAATTAAATAATTAGCACGGACACCTAAGGTTAATTTCTCATTTAGGAAACGATGCTGATAGCCAAGATAAAAAGCAGTACGATTTGAAATCTCCAAATCAAAAGTGCTTAAATCTAATTGACTGATGGAGTTATTATTCTCACTAAACATTACCTCAAATAATTGATAAGGAATATCCATGGTAAGATTAATATGTTGCGTCGCTCCAAGACTTACAAAACCTTTTTTAAGACTAAAACCTATACCCAAAAGATCTACGGTTTGGTTAACTGCCAGTTGACTGCTTGCATCCAAACCGGCGGTAACATTGCGCAGGTTTGCATTTATGTCGGTATTCGCTTCGAAGATATCTACTGCGCTAAAGCCGCTATTATGATAATGGGTACTAAAACCAGAAATAGCTGGCAGACCAACCCAAACCTTTGTTTGCTGAGGCATAGCAGGATTGGTATGTAAGCTTTGACTAATCGCATTAAAATTATAAAGTAACATATCGCTTTGCGCAGATGCGGAAAAAACAAGAGCAACTACTACAGAAATGGTGCTTAGTATCTTTTTCATTAGAGCGAATTGACTTTAATATTACTATTCGCCTGGATGGCAGCGCGAATTACCAAATCGTAATCCGTGTACATTTTCACGGCATCTTGTCCGTTATTGGTAGAGTTTACCGAAGCAATAAAGCGCAAAGATCCAGAACGCAGTAAAGCTTTTATCAAGGTTTGATCAAATACCACCTCATTGTCGGCAATGGCGGAGGCTACTACTCTGCCATTGTTATCAATGGGCGCTGCATTTAATAAGCCAATTTCAAAACCACCGATGCTATCCGCAGTTGCCGAATCTTGTAATACCACGCGTAAGTTTAAGTCCAGTGGTAAACCATTCTCGCTATTAAAATAAAGAGTGAGCTTTTCAAAGAAGTCCTCATTGCCACCTGCGCTAATGCTAAAATCTTCTATGGTTTGATCCAAACGCATGTCTTCCATTCGCATTTCCATGGGTACACTTACTTCAAAGTCAATAACCACATTTGAGGAGCTCGCAATAAAGTTGGGAGGCCCCACATTACCGTCTGGGTTAAGGCTAATGTTACCCGCATAAAGAATAGATTGCGGAATGTTTGCTAAAAAGTTTGTAATCTGTGAATTAGTAGCAGTTAAACTCAAACGAGATTCTTGAACCACACTAGGCCCAGGAGAGGCTAAAATATTGAACGGTGGTGCATCTAAGGCAACTATAGTCCCTTCTGAATTTTGTCCATCAAAATCTGTCGTAATTCGAATAGGTAAACCTACTGTTGATTTGGTGATAAGTGTTAAGCTAGGATTGGTTAAATATAAACCCCCAGCGAAATTGGCAATACCATTGATTTCAAAATTGAAATTACCTGATGGCGCAGCCTGAACTCTTTGTCCGAAAAAGCCACTGGCCACTTCTAAACCTAAATTTCTTAAAGCAACCCCGCAAGAATACGTTGCATTGCTAGGAAGAGCGGCGGTATCGTCATCTAATACCTTAATACCGATATCTAGATAGTTAACTCGCGTTCCTCCGTCGCTAAAATCGAAAGTTAGTCCATTTATAAAGGAACTGTCTAAAAGATTTCTTTGCAGAGCGGCAAGGTTAAAGGTATCCGAATAGGTTTGTCCGTTTAAAGTGGCATTGTAAAAGGTTAGCTCAAAACGAATATCGCTCAAGGCTGAATCGCTAGCGACTATTTCGATTCCGATAGTTCCTGAGGAAAAAGTGGCAGCTCCTAATTGCGCTCCAGCAATCGTCCCCAAAGCTACTCCTACTCTAAAAAAGGGTTGCGCCTCCGAAACAACTAAGTCAAAAGGATCTTGATCAGGAATGGTTAGAATATCACTTGCCGAATAAGTAAATACCGAGTCTTGGCGATAATAAATACGCAAAGAATTATCAGGATCTACTACAATGGTAGAATCAATGTCATTTACTAAATCACCTAGATTTAAGGTTAAGGTGGCGAGAGGAATCGTGCCTGAAGGGTTTATGGCAATATCATCAACCATATCAAAGTCTAGCTCCTTACTACACGAAACTAGAATTAGTCCCAACAAAGAGACTCGAAGTAGATACTTCTTCATTTTTTTCCCAAGTTTTGTTAAAGCCCCCGCTCCTTCGCAAAGCTAATAATTTAATTCATATCACTCTTGGCTTATTTAGATTGAATTATGCAAAGCTATGGATCTTTAGTTTCTATTTTGAAATGATCCTCATTTCCGTACGTCGGTTTTTCGACCTTCCTTTTTCATCTTCATTGCTTGCGATCGGCTGGGTAGCTCCAAAACCTTCTGATTTAAGTCGCTTCGCATCTATACCTAATTTCACCAAACGGTTCAATACTGCTCTAGCTCGATTGGCACTCAATTCTTTATTGTGAGCAACCGTTCCCTGATTATCTGTATGCCCTTCAAGTAATACATTGAGACTTGGATTTAATTGTAAAAACTGAAAAACTTTGGCTATTTCTTGATCGCTGCGTTTACTAATTTCATAGGAATCGTAGTCAAAAAAAACGTTTTCCAAAGTCACACTTTGCCCCGCTTTAATAGGCTCTAATTCCAACAATAGCTCTAAAGCTTCTTCCCTATTCTCATTACTTAGGGCAAAATTTCTAGAAAAGAAAAGGTAGCCTGGTTGCGCAATTGATAAACCGTAATCGCTTCCTACTGGCAATACCGCATAAAACTCTGCCTCTTTAGTTGTGTTTCGTGATAATAGTTTGGTGCTATCCTCTAAATTGAAAAAATCCAAACTAGAAGGAACGGGAGCCCGAGTTTCGATATTAATTACTTTACCTCTTAAATAAGCAATAGCTGAGGCCTGCGCTTGCGGTGGCAATTGAAACTCGTAAAGATCTAATTTACCAAAGCCATCTTTCAAGGCATCACTGCTGAAATAACCGGTTCTACCATCGGGGGCAACTATAAGACTAAACTCTTGAAAAGGAGTATTGATCGGATGTCCCAAATTCTTCGGTTCACCCCAACTGCCATCAGCTTCACGTTTGGAAACGAAAAAATCTAAATCACCCATGCCAGGGTGGCCCGAACTACTAAAATAAAGATGCTCATTATCGAAATGTATATAAGGCGAAGTTTCTTGCTTGTTGGTATTAATTTTCCCTTTAATCGGTTCTGCTTTGCTCCATCGCCCACCCGAATATTCACTGTAGTAAATGTTCATATCGGGATCTGAGCCGCTGCGACCACGCACGAAATATAGAGTTTTAGAGTCCGATGAAATCGAGGGCTGGCTTTCCCACATTAGGGTGTTAATCGCAGGACCCAAATTAACGGCTTTGGTCCACATCCCATCGCTTTGTAAAAAGGAAGCGTAGATATCGCAAGAACCTGCACCATCTGGCCTTTCACAGGCGGCAAAGAATATTATTTTACCATCAGAACTAATACTTTGCGCCCCCTCATTTCCAGAGCTGTTTAATCGCCCAGGAATCATTTGTGCTTGCGACCATGGAGCCTTTGCACTATCTCTTTCTGTGTACCAAAAATCTTCGTCTAATTTTTGTCCCTCTAATTTTCGATGGGTAAAAACTAGCGTATTCCCGTCGGCAGAAATAGAAGGAAAATATTCCATTTCACGCGAGTTAACCTTGGGACCAAGGTTAATAGGATTGTAAGGAATTGATTCTTTTAAAGCCTCGATGGCAAATTTTGCGCTGGCAATTATTTCCTCGGCCTCTTTGATATACTTGGAACTTGCGCGCGGCTCTGCTTTGTAAGTTTCTAAAAAGGGTATGCTTTCTTCATAACGCTGCATGTTGTAAAGCTGACGGCCTTGAAAGAGACTTAAAAAATAGGGCGCCTCTAATTTCTGGGCTACTTCGTAACATTGAAGGGCATCTTCTGCCCTGCTTAGTTGATTGAGAATATCCGCTTTAAACAACCAAGCATCTACAAATTCGGGACTGTCTTCAATGGCATCCTCAATCTCTTCAAGTGCCTCCTTATATTGATACTCGCTTACTAAGGTGCGGGCCTCCAAAAGCTTTTTCCGAGCCTTTTTACTTTGGGCACTTAAATTTATCGCACTTAAACTTAAAAGAAGAAATATACAGAATCTTAACATATCAATTTTTAAAGCAGAATAAAAAAGGAAAAATTGCCTCTGTATTCCTTTATGGCGTGAAAATAGGATTATTTTTAGCGTATGAAAAATATAAATCTTCTTTGTTTCATAATTATTGGCAGTCTTTTAATTTCTTGCACTATCGAAGAAGAAACTCCCAGTGTGAATTCTGCCAATCTAAAATTTACCATGGGGGTACATTGCGGTTGGGGCCTTCGTTTTGATTCCCTTACGGTAGATGCGAAGCAGGCTCACCTTGTGCAAGATTTTTGGAACGCATCAAGCAATACAAGAATTGCGGTCGATAGCAAGCAAAGCATTAGTAGCACTGCGGTAGATGCCTTAAAATCAGCTTTAGACTGGAATTATTTTAGTTCCTTAAACTATACTTCTGGCAATTTACCTGCAGATGGTTGTGATATCTGGTTGACCATTGAAAATGGCAGTCTCAAGCATCAAATTGTTTTTGACATGGCCGACACAATTCCTCAGCTACATCTATTAACCGATCAATTGGATAGCATTTGGAGTCGCCTCGGTGTTTTCCCTCAGGGTATGCTCGATAATTTTTAGAAGAAAAGACTCGATACAAATGTTTCGTAATCAGCAATCTATCTTAGAATTAGCAGCGTCTACTTAAGCCCTAAAATTCCGCTGTTTTTTAACTAGCTTTGCACCTCTCAAAAAAGCAGCAATTTATGAGCGAGTCTAGCGTAGATAATAGCAGCAACGATCTAAGCATCGAAGAAATAAAAGCCAATGTTTTAGCCGATTATCGCTTAGCGATAGAAAGTAGAGAAGCGAGCCTTATCGGCCGTCGCGAAGTTCTTACTGGCAAAGCAAAGTTCGGAATTTTCGGAGATGGTAAAGAGCTCCCCCAATTAGCTTGGGCAAAAGTTTTTAGAAAGGGTGATTTCCGTTCGGGCTATTATCGTGATCAAACTTTTATGATGGCCATTGGCGCCCTCACCACCCAAGAGTTTTTCGCTAGTCTCTATGCCGATACCAATCATGAACTCGAGCCCGCATCTGCCGGAAGGCAAATGAACGGACACTTTGCCACCCAAAGTTTAGACGCCGAAGGAAATTGGAAAAACCTTCTCGACCAAGGTAATAGCTCTGCCGATATTTCTCCTACCGCTGGGCAAATGCCCCGCTTATTAGGTCTCGCAGAAGCGAGTAAATATTACCGTAATACTAAAGGGCTAAAAGACTTTAGTCAGTTTTCGAACAAAGGGAATGAAGTAGCCTGGGGATCCATTGGTAACGCATCTACCTCTGAAGGTCCATTTTTTGAAACGATCAATGCTGCCGGGGTTTTACAGGTACCTATGGTTATTTCTATTTGGGACGACGATTATGGCATTTCCGTTCATAGTAAGTACCAAACGACTAAAGAAAATATTTCGGAAATCTTAAAGGGATTTCAAAGAAATGGCGATGAAAATGGCTACGAAATCCTACATGTAAAAGGTTGGGATTATCCCGCTTTAATTGAAACTTACGAAAAAGCAGATCGTATTGCCCGTAAAAAACATATCCCAGTAATGGTGCATGTTACTGAGCTCACCCAACCTCAGGGCCATAGTACTTCTGGATCGCATGAACGCTACAAAAACGAACAACGCTTAAATTGGGAGCGCGAGTTTGATTGTATTAAAAAAATGCGGGAGTGGATTGTAAGCAGCACTTTAGCGACGGATGAAGAATTAGATCTATTAGAAAAAGAAGCGCAAAAAGAAGCCCGTCAGGCAAAAAGCGCTGCTTGGAAGAATTTCATTTCGGCAATTAAAAGCGATATCAATGAGGTTTTAGAACTATTAGCCGAAGCAAATCAAGTGGCTGATAATCCTACTGTTATTGCCGAACTAATTAAAGATTTACAAAGTAATGCCGAGCCTTTACGCCGCGATGGTGTTTCTGCTTTACGCAAGGCTTTGCGCGAGATTCGTAACGATAAAAGCGGATTAAAATCCAAAATAACCACCTGGCTAGGTGAAAATTTAGCACTTAACCATAACCGTTACGGCAGCCACCTTTACAGTGAAAGTGAACTCTCTCCTCTACATATTAAAGCCGTTGCGCCCGAATATTCCGCAGAATCGAAGGAAGTGGATGCACGAATTATTCTACGCGAAAACTTCGACCGTCTGTTAAGCGAGCGTCCTGAAGTTTTAATTTTCGGCGAGGATAGTGGTAAAATTGGTGATGTTAACCAAGGTTTAGAAGGCTTACAAGACAAACATGGCGTGAGTCGCGTATCGGATACCGGTATTCGTGAGGCTACTATTTTAGGTCAAGGGATTGGCATGGCGATGCGCGGTTTACGGCCCATTGCTGAAATTCAGTACTTAGACTACCTGCTCTATGCTTTGCAGGTAATGAGTGATGATTTAGCCACCGTACATTACCGTTCCAAAGGTCGCCAGAAGGCCCCAGTTGTGGTGCGCACACGTGGTCACCGCCTAGAAGGAATCTGGCATAGTGGCTCTCCTATGGGGATGATTATCAATGCCGTAAGAGGAGTGCACGTTTTAGTTCCTCGCAATATGACACAGGCAGCTGGGTTTTACAATACTGTTTTAGATGGCGATGACCCTGCACTAATTGTAGAGTGCTTGAATGGTTACCGTTTAAAAGAAAAAATGCCCGATAATCTAGCTAAGATTCGCACGCCTTTAGGGATACCCGAAAAAATTCGCAGTGGTAAAGATATTACTGTCGTTTCTTACGGATCTACTTTAAGGGTAGTAATGGAAGCAGCCGAGGAATTAGCCAAATTTGGAGTTGATATTGAGGTTATCGATCCTCAATCACTGCTACCATTTGATATTAACCATTCCATTGTTGAAAGCTTAAAACATACCAATCGCCTTCTAGTAATCGACGAAGATGTTCCGGGTGGCGCTAGCGCTTTTATTTTGCAGCAAATTATTGAAACCCAAAAAGGCTTTCAGTATTTAGACAGTCCCGCAGAAACCCTTTCTGCGAAAGCACACCGTCCCGCTTATGGCAGCGATGGCGACTACTTCAGCAAACCGAGTGCGGAAGATATTTTTGAGAAAGCCTACGCAATAATGCACGAATTTAATCCCGAGCAGTTTCCTGCTTTATACTAATATTGAGTACTCACACCCGTCTTCATAAAAACCTCGTGGCCGCCGTTATTGAGGCCCTAGAAACTGCTTTTGGAAAAGGCTATTATGCCGATAAAGTAATAGAACGCATCTTAAAACAAAACCCTAAATGGGGCGTACGCGATCGTGGCTTTATTGCCGAAAGCACCTATGAAATAGTACGTTGGTGGCGATTATTGTGGGAAATTTACGGCAAAGAACCCAGCACTAAAAGAAAAGACTTGTATCGTTTATTCGGTATTTGGTGGCAGCTCGAGGGCAACGAATTACCCGAGTGGCCGCAATTTGATGTGGTAAACGGTATCGACGTAAAAGAGCGTCGCGCCCAGCTCGGTGGCTCCCTTGCGGTAGATGAGTCTTTCCCCGATTGGCTCGATAAAGTGGCACGTGAAGAATTAGGTGAGGATTGGGATGCTATTGCCAAGGCTTTAAACATTCCTGCCAAGGTTTTCTTACGAACGAATACCCTAAAAACCGATCGCAGTAGCCTACTCGCTCGTTTGGAAGAAGAGCGTTGCATAGCCCACGCGATGAAGCAAAATCCTACTGGACTAGCTTTAGAAAAACGCATCAATACCTTTAAATTACAGAGTTTCCAAGATGGACTTTATGAGGTACAAGATGGCGGTTCGCAAATGATTGCTCCCTATCTTGAAGTTAAACCGGGTATGCGCGTTATTGACGCATGTGCCGGTGCCGGTGGTAAGTCCTTGCATCTTGCGGCTTTAATGGAGAACAAAGGGCAGTTAATTGCCATGGACGTGGAAGCTTGGAAGCTGAAAGAATTGCAAAAGCGGGCTCGTCGCAATGGTGCGCATAATATCGAAACCCGTCCAATAGAAAATGCCAAAAGCATTAAGCGCCTGCACAATTCGGCCGATCGTCTCTTGCTAGATGTACCTTGTTCTGGCACTGGTGTTATTAAGAGAAATCCCGATAGTAAGTGGAAATTACAGCCTGAGCATTTAGATCGTGTGCGTAAAATTCAAGGCGATATTATTGACGATTATTCTAAGATGTTGAAGGTAGGCGGCAAAATGGTTTATGCCACTTGTAGCATCCTTCGTTCGGAAAATGAGGATCAGGTAGATCGCTTCGTAGAAAAAAACCCTGAATTTGAATTAATAAAAGCCGACCGCGTTAATCCAAGTGCTTGGAGTGATGGTTTTTTTATGGCTTTATTAGAGCGAAAGGCCTAGGCTTCTAATTAGTAATAATAAAAGGCTCTTGTCCGATATAGGATTGATCGATACTCCAAAGCTGTAAATAATAAACTGCCTTTGACCAATCGCCTAATTGAATCGGCTCTCCGGCTGTAAAACTGCCAGATTTCATGATTTTCCCAGAAGCCTCAATCAGTCGGTAATTGTATGTAGCACCATCCTCTGTAAGAAATACCATTAAAGAGTTAGTGCTGCGGTTGTAATTAAGATTAAAAGAATTCGTGACTATCTGCTGCTCAAATCGTCCTTGATTATCAACTTTTAGCAACATTGGCTCTCCCGTTGCGTTCCAGACATCATAGACGTAATTTATATCTCCCGCAAGGTAAAAGCTACCATCCTCATTGGAATAGATGCTATATGGTCTAAATGTCTTGGGCCAATTAAATACTTGGATAGATTGTGTTAAAAGGCCATTTTCCTCCCTGTAAAGATGATAGCTAGAATCTTTTGGGTTCAATAATAAGAAGGCTTTAACTGAATCACCTTGCAACCTATGACTCAATATATTGCAGTCACTGCAAACATTATGGGGCCAGCGATAAGGGTAAAAAGTAGTGTTGGTATCTCCGAAGCGATCCTTACAGAAACGAAGCTCAGTGGCGCCAAGTGTATCTTGATAATACCAACAACTATCATTAATAATACGAAGATGACGGCTTAAATTCTTTGCATATTGATACGCAGCTACAGTATCATCTCGGTCAAAAAAATCACCAAAATAGGCGTTGATACTATCTAAGCCGTTACGTCCACGAGTGAAAAAAACCTGCAGAGAATCATAAAGTAATTCGAACTGTCGCTTATCGACATCGTAAAATGAAGTACCTGGCGCTTTAAAATCAAAGGGGAATTGAATGGTATCTAAATCGTTTAATTGCTGATTAACAGGATCATAATGACAGAGTACTAAAGAACTATTATTTTCGTAAGATCTGCTAGGTAAGACATACGAACTGTCTAAACTTCGGAATATATATATAGAATCGCCATCAATTATAGGATTAAAAGTACCACTCATATAAGGCAACCAATACGTAGGTATTTCGGTGGTATCTCTTAAATCAACATAATCGATTCCCATACCAACCCGTCCACCTTCGGAGCAACATTCTTGAAAAGTGGTGAGAATTCTATAAGGTGAAAGTTTAAAAAATTCTCTGTTTTTACTATAAAAATACCCATAAGTAACTAATCTTTTTTCCTGGCTAAGGCTATCAATGCTAGGGTAATAAAGGGCATAGTAGTAGGTGCTTGTGTTTGCTCCAGGACCATTATAACTATAGTTAAGATACAGTCGCAATTCATCATCCGCTAAAGGCGTAACATTGTGAATGCCTTCTGAAAAGTCCTTTCCTACTTTGCGTGAAAAGCGATTTTGGGCTAGTGTTGATAAGCTAGAAATGCAGAATATGACTAAAACTATCTTGAATTTCATATTTTCATTTTAAAGTGTCGCACGCAAAAAGCCCATTTACTGCTCGAACCATAAACCAAGTTAGGTCTAATAATTAGATTAGCGGTCGATAAAGTTTTCTTGCTTAAAACGTTTTTGTTCTTGACCGTAAAGTGCCAATAAAGCGGAAGCTGAAATAAGAGCCACAATTGCAAAAATAAAGGACTCAGGTAGGGTTATAAGTTGTGCAATAGCAAGAATAAAGGCTAATCCACCAAGTATTAAAGGCCATACCGCAGGTTTTTTTCGTCGGTATCTTTTGGCTAAATAAGCACCAGGAAAGTGTTGCGAAACCTCTGCTAAAGGAACCAAATTAAGCCACTCCTTTTTATTTTTACTAAAAGGCTCGTATTCTATTTCGAAACCTTTAAGATCCAGCGGGTTACCTTCTCCATCACTTTTTGTTATTAGCCCTGTTCCGTGATCTGTATCATAAGTTATCATGTATAAATCGCTGCGTTCCGAGCGTACTTGCACCCATGCCTTCCAACAATCTCCCGTCCAGGTGCTAGTTTGGCGCGGCACTAATTGCATTTCATATGAGGTAGGAGACAAATCGTGACAAACTACACAGCCACCCTTATTTATATGATTAAGGGCATTCTGTATATCACGGTATACTTGATCTGCATGATGTAAGCCATCTATAAAAATGATATCCCATTTTAAATCACTGTCTATCTGATTGAAAAACTCATCAGAAGTCATGCGATGCGTGGGCTTAGCATGTTTATACTGACCCTCAGCAGGGTCAACCGATTCTTTGTGAGCAATATCAACCGCGCGAAAATTATTAGCTCGATCCAGGCCAATTTCAAGGTAAGTCTGGTAGGAGTTTTTTATTATTAAGCTATTTATAATGTCGGTTTTACTTATCTGCTGCATAAAAAACGAGTTAATTCGAATGGAATAGTAATTGGATAAGGGAATGATCTTATTAGGGACGTGAAAATAGAGATAAAACTGATGCCTTCAAACCTAATCCCCTCCAAAATAAACAATATCCATAATAATTAGTGTTCTTTACATGTGGTTAGTTCTTTAAGAAAGATTTGGCCCCGATATAAGCATTGTCTTTTCCAAATAGCTGTAAAAAGTAAACCCCTGTCTGCCAATCTCCTAAGCTGATAAATTGACTTGCATTAAGAATTCCTTGTTGCATTAATCGTCCTGAAGCATCAATTATAGTATATCGAAAAAGTGCTGGTGCACTGTTCCAAAAAATTCGCAGTTGATTAGTACTTTCATTAAAGTATAAGTCGAAGTTTTCGCCATCACTAAATAACCTATAACTACCCGTGGAATCAATATATACCATAAAGGCATCATAATTAAATGCGCTAGGTACTCTGCCGCCTAAATAAAATTCACCCTCAACAGTACTATGAATGGTCGCAATTTCAAATTGTAAGCTATCTATATAAGCGTATTTACGCTGTAAAATAACCGAATCACCTCTCATCCTAAACAATTCATAATCCGCCGAATCATTAGTTTGTAAGACCAAAGAGCAGTAAATACTATCTTCAATAGCATAAGAAGAAAGACGATAGCCGTTAAGATTTTGATAGCTCGGTGGCAGAAAGATTTTATAAATCTTTAGTGCTTTATTAGGTTCTTTTTCAAAATAAACCCATTTAGCCCCTAGGGTATCTTCGCGCCAATATTTCTCCCCTAAAATTAGCTTCTTATTCCGCTCGTATTGATACTGATAAATACAATAATAATCTCCATTGCAAGGCGGCGACTGATAAAAACTACCACGATAATCCACAATCGAATCAAAAACTCCCTTCTGTCCCAGTTTAAAATAATAAGCCAGGCTATCATTTAAATACTGAAACTGTTGTTTTCCCTTATTATAAAACCAAGTTCCAGGAACTTGCAATGAATCAGGCACAATTAAGGTATCCAAATCTGTAAAGCTCTGCTGGCTAGGATTGATTTGAATTACAATTATTGTATCCTGAGCAGGCCTCATTTGGCTTCGCCAATCCCAATAATCAGCCGTACTGCGAAGACCTAATAAGGTATCACCTAATGGTATAACATTAAAGGCGAGCGGCCAATGCTGGAAAGAAAAATTAGTGCCAGTGCCTCTTAAGTTTATGTATCTATACTCTGTAAATCCTGGAAACTGCGATTCATGTGAAAGGCTAAGCCATTGTGTGGAGTCTAAGCGCAAATATTGCTGGTAGTGGTAAATTAGCGAATTCGAATAAAAAACCCAGTTCATGGCTGTTCCAAGTGAATCTTTAAGGGGATAGTATAATGCCTTGGTAGAGCTAAAACTATTCGACCCTACCCCTGAAAAGACATAAGAAAGATCTAAAACTAATTCGTTTTTTGACAGCCGCTCAATATTATAAATCCCCGAGGCCAAGTCCTGATTGCCTATTGTTCGCTCAAAACCCTGCGCAGCGATTATACTGCAGAAAAAACCAAATATTAAAATCCATGCTACTTTTCCCATAAGCTAATTCCTTATAAAGGCCCTTCTACCTAAGTATTCACCACTGCGGGTCCATAACTGTAAATAGTAAATACCCGGTGGCGCTGCTTTTAGGCGAATACCCTCCATCACGTCAAAAAAACCAGATTGCCGCGGTTTTCCTGTAACGTCCCAAATTTTATAATCGAGCTGACCTTGATCCTGATCGTAAAAAACATCTAATATTTGCTGCGCTTGTCGGTAATGAACATTAAAAATATTATCTCCCAATAAAGCCTTGCTGTTCCCTTGGGCATCTATGTAAATTAAAAGGGCTTGGCCCTTACTAACAGACTTGGCTGCTCTTCCGCCCAAGTAAAAACTCCCATCGGGCATGCTCCACATACAGGATATGCCATAGCGGGGATAATCTTGTAAATTAAAATTACGGTAAAAGTGTTTACCATCCGCTTCGAAGCGATGGAGGTCTATACTGCCATCAGGCATAAAACGCAACCAGTCTAATACCCCGTCTTCACGAGGCTTTAGGCTTTTCATTCCAAATCCAGTACGCAAGTTTAATTCCTCCATTCCTAAAAGTGGACCTTCAAAATTAAGAGCATATTCAAGCGTATCCTCTAAACGGTACCAATAATGATAAAGCTTAGCCCCTAGCGTATCACGATAAGTTTCACTAGCACCTTTGCGGAAAAAGGACTGATAATCGTTAAGGTCGGCTGCAAGCAATTGAGAGTCTACCCAAGCGCTGTCAATTAAACCTCCCTTTTTAAAGCGAAAACGCAGTGAGTCTTGAATTAGCTCCCATTGTTTGCTCTCGGGCAGATAGCTCAGATGACCATTCTCCGGTTTTAAAGGGTATTGGAGAGAATCTATAAAACGATAGCTCTGCGTTTGTGGATCTAAATAAGTGAGATAAGCCTTAAGTTCTTGGTCTAAAATAAAACGCCCCGAATCGCGAATACTTAGGGCGCTCACTAAAATAAATATAGAATCATTTTTAAGTGCAGGATCGCTCAAACAATATTTTTCGGGACTTATTAAGGCCGTATCTTTAGATCTAAGGTTTAGGACCCGCCAGGTAGTTTTATATTCCTCAAAGTATATATTAGTTTCATGGCGAGATAAGTATAAACTAGGATTTAGTTTAAAAATACTAACCGAGGAAAGCGATTGATCTACAGTACCAGGTAATTGAGCAAGAAGTGAATTTTGCTGCGGATTATAAATACCTATGCCTATACCACGGCTGGTAGGCCTGTCAGTTTCAGTGCGACTATTGTACTCTTCATAGCTTTGAAAAACCAGACTATTACTGGCCGTATCTATGGAAATAGAATGGATGCGGAAATCGCGGTGCAAATCATTAACAGAAAGATCTAATAAGCGCTCAAAACCTTGAGACCAAAGAGGGATCTTTAAAAATAGAACAGCAAAAACCAAGGTAAATTTGCGCATTTTTGAAACGAATTAAACAGGGCTATAAATTACAATTAAAATAATGAATGAAAAATCGCTGACGATAAACGGTACTAAATTTTCGATTAAGTGTAAAGTCAAAAATAACTAGCCCGCAAGACCAAATGCTAAAAGCTATGTAAATTGCGACCGTTTTCATTCTAAATTCAAGATAAAACCTTCAAAATTGAGCACAAGAACTACAGAATCCGACAGCCATCATCAGAACATTGACAAAATGCACACGCGCCAAATTTTGGAGGGCATAAATCAAGAGGATCACCTGGTTCCGCAGGCAATTGCGAAGGCTATCGATGCCATAGAATTTGCGGTAGAGCATATTGTCGAAAAGATGAAGAAAGGCGGTCGCTTATTTTACCTCGGAGCAGGCACTAGCGGTCGTTTAGGCGTAGTAGATGCCAGTGAACTTCCGCCTACTTTTGGCGCCGATCCGAATTGGGTAGTGGGTTTAATTGCGGGTGGAGATAGTGCTATTAGAACAGCGGTTGAATTTGCCGAAGATGACATGGAGGGAGCTTGGCGCGATTTACAAGCCTACCAACCCAATAGAAGTGATGTAATTCTAGGAATAGCCGCTAGCGGCACTACTCCCTATGTGATTGGAGGACTTCAAAAGGCGCGTCAATTAGGAATAAGTACCGTCTGTATCGTTTGTAACGAAAACTCTCCTGTGGCCAAAGAAGCCGATTTTCCTATTGAAGTTATCGTAGGGCCAGAGTTTATTACTGGCTCTACCCGCATGAAAGCCGGCACCGCTCAAAAGCTGGTTTTGAATATGATTTCAACTGCTGTAATGGTGAAATTAGGTCGTGTTAAAGGCAATAAAATGGTTGATATGCAAATGAATAACAACAAGTTAGTAGATCGTGCCATTCGTATGCTTATGCAAGAAATTCCCGTTAAGGCGCATCAGGCGAAAGCCTTAATAGAACAATATGGCAGCGTGAGAAAAGCTTTGGAAAATTACCAAGCTTAAACTCCTATTAACATGCGCTTAGAGGGAGTTCTTAAACCCGCCCTTTCGATGGAATAATAGAATAAGCCATTATCTTTCCGGTGCTCATAATTCAGGGTGTTTAGGCCCTCTAACAACTCTATAGGAAAAGCATTAATTAACTGTCCCTGAGAATTATAAACCTTTAGTTCTGCCTTTCCGATCCACCGATCGTTTTTTACCCACACGTTTAAATTCGTGCTACTTTCAAAAGGATTCGGTTGCGGATCTAATAACTGAATACCGAGGGGAACCACGGGTGAAATTTCGTGCAAGGAAACCAAATCACAGTCGAAGGAATAGGGCATATTATCGACTGTTCCCGCGGGGGTATTAGCTTGCGCATTGCCACGCTCATCCTGACTAAAAGGCCCCATTAAACCATTAGAATCTAAGGCGGCCACTCCCACCAAATAAAGCTGTCCTGCAATTTGACTCGGAACGACAAAAGAACTGCCGCTGAAACGGTAGATCGAATCGTAAGTACTGCCATTATAGCCCTTCACCCCTACCCTATATTCGGGCGCTAAAATGGGGTCGGTAATTTCCACCCTCAAACCAGTCGCTTCCTTGTGTAAAATAAAGTTGGGCACTGCTGGCCCGGCGGCTAGTATCGCTGCCGCAGATGCGTTTATTATAGCGTTTCTCGCTAAATAATTCATGTCCACATAAAAGCTATCGATAATGCCATCGTTATTAAAATCTTCCCCCAAAATATCTTGTGAGGTATGCTGATGATCGCGGTAATTTGGCGTGCCTAAAGGGTTTCCGTTGCCGTGCTCGTGGGCAGATGTGAATCTTAAATTGAGATAATCGTTTTCCCGGAAAGCAATATGATCTCCCCCTCTACCCGAACGATCTTCCTGATTAATGAGATCGATATTCATACTTACCTTCATATTGGCTTGTACCTTTTCTTCAAAATTTAATTTTACCGCGCGGGCATATCCCTGGTGGGGATTGCGTTCTGAAAGAGGGTTAGAATAAATTCTCAAAGTAGTAGAATCTATATCACCTTCACTACTGCAACCAGGAGGAGAAGCTGTTTCGCCGCAAATGGTACCACCGACGATATCATTATTTAAAACACCTTTAATGGCTATCCCCTCTGCTAAGCAGTAATCAGAAAAAGCGCGTGCGCCTATTAAACCCTGCTCTTCGCCCGTGGTTAGCATAAAAACAATGGTCCTTTTAAAGGTATAGGCACTCATTACCCGCGCCAATTCAATTACTAAGGCGGTGCCACTGCCATTATCATCTGCCCCAGCGGCTAAGCAATTGGTGTCGCAGCGCTGCTCGCATCGGGAATCGAGATGCGCCGTTAAGAGGATAATATCTTTTAAAGAGGGATCGCTGCCTGGTAAAACGCCCAAAACATTTTTAGTATTGTAAAGGGTACCACAGGTATTATTGGTAATATCGAAATTCAAATAACCTACTTGTAACCTTTGTTCATTGCGCAGGCTGTAAGACTCTAACTTGCTTTTTACCCATCTGCGTGAAGCGCCTATGCCAAAATTGGCGGATACGGTATCGGAAAAAGTGTGACGCGTGTGGAAAGAGCTTAACACTTCAATGCTGTATTGCAAGCTATCAGGATTGATTAAGTTAATTAGCTCACAGCTAATTTGATCGGTTGCATCTATCGGTTGACTTGCCTGATAACTAGCAGCTTGATAATTACCAAGGAGAATTTGTTTTAAGTTAGGATCTGATAAAGAGGCATTTACCTGAGCATGCATTAAAACTGACAAAAAAAGACTTAAGAAAAGAATAGTATTTTTCATAGCAGCAATTTAATTAATAAGTTGGAAAGCTAAGTATTTGTTTATGCTCATTTTAAAGTACTTAGGTCCATCTACTTTTTTTTACCCTCCATAATTAAATATCACTCGGCTTTTAACGAATTAACTTGCGGTTACTCTTTTGCTTTTGCAAATTTGCAAGCATAAAACCATTTGATTGAAACCGGAAGTTGCACCAAGTTTTCACCTGCCGAAATATTTAACTATTTCAGGAAAAATACTCAGCAGCATTTCTGCAAGGTTGGCTACCAAATTTGCCCTACAGTTATTCTTCAAACCATTAAAGTTTCCCATCCCCGCCAGGGAAGAAGAAATTCGCAACCGAGCGGAACGCTATAACTTAATGACAAAGCGCGCCAAAGATTTCTGCGCCTTCGAATTAGTTGGTCCTGGTGATAAAATTGTACTAATTCACGGGTGGAGTGGTCGCGCAAGTCAGTTCTATCAAATTATGCAAGGACTGAATGATTTAGGATTTCACGTTGTTTCCATTGAAGCACCTGGTCATGGCGAAAACCTCGGAATAGAAACAAATATGCTCGATTTTGTTGATGCCTTAGAAGAAGTCGATTTGCGTTTTGGTCCATTTTATAATGCCATCGGGCATTCCTTAGGAGGCATGGCATTATTTAATAACCTAAATCGTAATGCTCAATACGATAAAATTGTGCTAATGGGATCGCCGGCAAATATCCGTAATGTTGTTTCTGACTTTATTGATAATCTTAAAATGAACAAAGCCGTAACTAATAACCTAATCAAAGTCATTGAACAACGTTTTGATATTAACGTAAAGGAAAGTTCTAGCGATTACATCTGCCAGTACCACAATCCAATGGGTTTGATAATCCACGACGAAGATGATCAAGATGTGCCGATCAAAAATGCCAAACAACTACATAAGAAGTGGAAAAAGTCAAAATTAATTGTCAGTAAAGGCTTAGGGCACCGTCGAATATTAATGGATGCAGATCTACAGCAGTCGATTTATGATTTCTTTAAGATCTAAAAGAACCCTATGTACGTATCTGTTGTTAAACGAATTACTATGAAAAAGATTCTGAGTTTAGTCCTAATTGGATTTTTGGGTATCACTGCTTGTAATGCCCAAGTAAGTAAAAAGAGCAATACAACTAATGCGCTAGAAATGAAAGTACAGAAAACGGATGCCGAGTGGAAAAAGGAATTAAGTCCTGAGCAATATTATGTTTTACGAGAAGCGGGCACTGAACGCGCCTTTACAGGTGAATACACTATGCATTTTGAAGAAGGTAACTACAAATGTGCTGCATGTAAGGCGGTATTATTTGATAGTGACGCAAAATTTGAGTCGCATTGTGGCTGGCCAAGTTTTGATAAAGCCGCTGATAATGATGCCTTAATTGAAAGGGAAGATCGCAGCCACGGTATGGTCCGTACCGAGATTTTGTGTGCGAGCTGCGGTGGTCACTTAGGTCACGTGTTTGATGATGGTCCTACTGAAACTGGTAAGCGCTACTGCATCAATTCTGCTTCTTTAGGTTTCGAAAAAGAGCAATAATTAATAGCTAATAAATTTTAGAGGTCGGGTTCAGAAATGGACTTGACCTTTTTACTTTTGCAGGATGCGAATAGATATAATTACGGCCCTACCCAAGCTTTTAGAAAGCCCATTCTCCCACTCCATTTTGCAAAGAGCGCAAGATAAAGGTCGGGTTGTAGTGGCGGTGCATGATTTAAAAAAGTATGGTTTAGGTAAGCATAACCAAATTGATGATTATCAGTTTGGTGGCGGTGCTGGAATGGTTATGATGGTAGAGCCGATTTTAAATTGTATTCAAGATTTACAAGCCGAGCGAGAGTACGATGAACTTATTTACATGACACCCGATGGGGAGCTTTTTGATCAGAAAATTGCCAATCGTCTTTCTTTAAAAGAAAACATTCTAATTTTATGTGGGCACTATAAAGGAGTAGATCAGCGTATTCGCGACCATATTATTACCCGTGAAATTTCCATTGGCAGCTTCGTGTTAAGCGGAGGAGAGTTAGCTGCAGCAGTGGTTAGTGATGCTATAATTAGGCTAATTCCAGGGGTACTAAACGATGAATCTTCGGCCTTATACGATTCCTTTCAAGACGATTTATTAGCTCCCCCGGTATACACTAGGCCTTCCGAAATTAACGGATGGTTGGTACCCGAAATATTATTAACGGGTGATTTCCCAAAAATTGAAGCATGGCGTGAAGCTAAAGCCCTGGAAATCACAAGGGCTAAAAGGCCAGATCTTTTAGATAAAGAATCTTTGTAGCACTAATATTTTGTTGTAATATTGCCGCCTCTTAGGGCTAATCCTAAGCTTGTATTGTCAACCTCTGGCAAAGGATGTGAATGTTGGCCATATTTAAATTTAACAATTACTGAAACTATGGATTTAGTTAAGTATGTTCAGGATCAATACGTAGAAGTTAAAGAATTTCCTGAATTCGCAGCGGGTGACACGATCACCGTTTATTACAAAATTAAAGAGGGTGCCAAAGAGCGTACTCAGTTTTTTCGTGGCGTAGTATTGCAACGTCGTGGCAGTGGCAGCACAGAAACTTTTACTATTCGTAAGATGAGTGGAAGTATTGGTGTAGAGCGTATCTTCCCCGTAAACATGCCTGCTTTAGAAAAAGTTGAAATCAACAAAAAAGGTAAAGTGCGTCGTGCACGTATCTTCTATCAAAGAGAGCTGACTGGTAAAGCTGCCCGTATTAAAGAATTGAGAAGATAAGCTTCACATACAGTTAATATTAAAGCCGCTCATTTGTAGCGGCTTTTTTTAGGCCCAAAATTTATTAACTGTATGAAAAAGCTGCGAGGCTATAAGCTTTTGATGCGTAGACAAAAAGGTATTAAAACCATCAGCCTCTACGCAAAAAATACTGGCGAGTATTATTTATTGATTAGTTACAAATGGGCGAATATTTACTTGCGTAAGAAAAGTTTTGAATTTAGCTGTATTGAAGAAGCCGAATTAGTTTTTCGGAAATTAACCAAGCGTATAAATTCATACTATATCAATGTGCCGTCAGAACAAAAACCGTCCGTCGATTTTTAGCACGTCCTGCCTCACTTTCGTTAGATTCGATAGGACGAGCTTCACCGTAGCCATGCCACATTAAGCGGTTGCTACTCATTCCTAAGCTAAGAGCATAGTCGTAAACCGCCTTGGCTCTTTGCTTTGATAAAAGTTCATTACTCACCGCATCACCTACATTATCGGTATGTCCCTGGATGTCGGCTCTCACAGTATTATTATTCTCCATAAAAGCCACAAACTCTTCAATTATAGCTTTGGCTGCCGGCTCTAAAATAGCCGAATTACTACCAAAGTTGATATCATTTAAAGTGTATTCTCGACCGACTTCTAGTTTATTTAGCTCCAAAGATGCATCAACAATAGGGTCTTTTAAGCGCGATTCCGCACTAATATAACGCGAACTAAATGCCGCACCCTTTTTCTCAACTTTAACAATAAAGTCATTGGCATTTTGATTAGAGATTACACGAGCAAAATTCCCTGTTTCTTGATCAACATTTATGCGAGTGATTTCTTTGGTCTTTAAATTTTTGATTTCAATTTTGGCCGAATCCAAGCCTTCTTCAGATTTCAAGTTACCCGCTAATAAAAATACCTCCTCAGGACGCGCCTCTTCGGGCAGATCAAACTGATACAAGTCCCAACCTGTATTGGCACGAATTGTATTGGAAGAAAAGTAACCCGTTTTCCCATCCATGCTTACAAATAGGCCTAAGTCATCCTCTTTGCTATTAATGGGGTAACCCATATTTTTAGCCGGATACCATAAACTATCATCTTTTGCTTGAACATAAAAAATATCGAAGCCGCCTAAACCAGGATGCCCATTGCTGGTGAAATATAAGGTCTTACTATCACTGTGAATAAATGGACTTTTCTCGTCGCGGCTAGTATTGATTTCCTTCGGCAGTGCAACGGGAGACGACCAACTTCTATCTTCTAATCTGCGACAGCGGTATATATCTAGGCCCCCTTGCCCCTCTTTGCGATTACTAGTGAAGTACAAATAATCTGCATTGGCGGTAACCGAGGCCTGCGACTCCCAGCTATCCCTGCGATTAATGTGATCGCCTATGCTTTTAGGAGTTGTCCAATAACCATAAGCATCTAGTTCCGTAAAATAGATATCGCAATTCTTATAGCCATCTAAATCTTCACAAACGGTAAAGTACAATTCGGTGTTATCAGCAGTAATACTAGGCCCACCCTCATTGTAACTCGTATTAAAAGGACTAGGCATAGGGGCACCCATCTCAAATTCACCGTTTTCTTGCATTTGTGATTTGCAAAACTCTTCCACCAAACGTGCAGTAGCGGCTGGGCCATCTTTACGATTTACCTTTCGACTTCTGCGCGTAAAAAACATGGTTCTTTGATCGGGCGAAATAGTGGCCAAATACTCATCCGCTTGGGTACTAATTCTTTGCACCGGTTGAGGGTTAAAGCTAATTGGATTCGACATCAAATCACGGTTAAGCTTTGCATCGGCTAAAGCTGTTTTCGCTTCTTTATCGAAACCAAAGTCGCGCTCAGGATTGGCTAAAAACCTATCAATATAAGTGATCGCTTTTTCAAATTCGCCCGACTCCAAATAAATAACACCTAATAAATAAGGGATTTCAGGCTTATAATTAGGACACTCACCAAGGAGCTTTTCCCATAAAAACTTAGCTTTTTTAATTTCCCCTTTACGTAAATTCAACTCTCCCAGCAAATAAAGAGCGGGAGCGTAAGTGGGATCAAGGCGAAGGCATTTTTCTAGGTAGCGCTCCACCTCTCGGTAATTTTTTACTTTCCAAGCTTTTAAGGCTTTGGGAATTTGCGTCGAAACTACCTCATCTACTTTCTGCTCGCATTCACCCAATTCGGGCTGAGCAAATAAAGAGGAACTAAAAATTAATAGAAAAACAATAATAAAATTAAACTTGGGCTTTCGCTCGTGCATCTTCAATTAGTTTTACTTTTTTCTTTTTAGCCTCTTCAATAAGTTTATCGCCCTGCTCTTTGGCCTTCTGCTCAAGCAATTCTGCTTTGCCATTCGCTTCTGATCTTACTTTATCAGCTAAAGGTTTAGCAGCCGCTTTTTTAAGGGGATTACTGCCTGCCTCCGATATTAGTTTATCCGCAGCTTTATTGCCTTCATTTCTAATATTTTGCGCCTGCTTAGCTGCTTCATCTTTTATTTTTTGAGCTTGAGCCTCCGCTTCTGCAATTAGTTTATCGCCTTGCATTTCGGCTGTCTTTACTAATTCTTCGAGCTTATTATTCACCGTTTCTTTTGCTTCCGTTTTAAGGCCTTGAACCTTGTCATTCAGTGTATTTTTCAGATCGTCGATAATTTGATTACCGATATCACCGAAGCTCGGTCGCACGGCTGGATCCGTAAGAGTTCCACCAATTTTAACCTTTAATGGAATAGTTGTAATCGATGAACCAAACTTACTGAGCAAGCTCGTGGCTTTAACATCTGATGCGGGAATATTCATATCTAAATTAAAATCGAGGCTTTGATCTAAACCGCTACTCCCCCCCGCGCTAACCTTATACTTACCTATATTAAAGTCGAAAGGCTTAACTTCTAGTCTGCCATTTTCGATACTAAAACTCAAAGCTACTGGATCAATATCTAAACTATTGTATTTGGGATTATTTAAGAAAGTAGCAATTTGACCAAAGGTTTTTCCCGTGGTTGTTAAAGCACTAGTATTTAAGTTTCCAGAAGCGTTGGCCGTTGCTAAATCCGGACTCATATCTGACAATAGATTAGAAGTCCACGAGAAACTGCTACTGTAAGTACCCACTGTATTCTTCATTATTGGCACCATTTCCTGAATCAAACTCAGCTTCTTGAAGCTCTCTTGGAAAGAGAAATTTTTGATAGTAAAATCAAAATTAACGGCAGGCTCTATTGGTTTAGAGTCATAAGTTCCGCTCATTCCCAACTGCCCTTCCAACATATTCATGGTAAAATCTTTGAGCATTGCGGCTCCTTTAGTTAAGGCTAAAGCACCATTAGCTTGAGTAATGATGAGATCATCATAAATTAAGGAGTCAATACGCGCAGAGAGATTGAAATTGATATTTTCGGGTAGACGGATAACTTCCAAAGCCGCTGTATCAGTACTTGGTTCTTCACTTACCGTAGATGCATCACCACCACCAAAATCGTTCATATTTAAGTAGTGACTGGTCAATGTTAAGTTTCCACTTAATAAGGAGTCGCTTAAAGCATAGGCCATAATATTATCTAAATCGCCACTTAAAGTAATGTCTGATTTACCCATCAAAATCTTTGTATCCTTCAATTGCGCCGAGCGAGGGTTTAAGCTCAGAGAACCAAAAGGAATATTAATTGGGAAAGAAAGACTATCTCCAGAGGCTATAAAGTTGGTCAATTCCATCTGCCCTTGAGCGATAAGTTTGTCGTATTGCTCATTATCGATATAGGACATTTTTCCTGCGGTTTGTAGATCTGCCTTAAGCATACCAATTAAAGTGTAGCCTTCCAGGGGAATTGCTTTTTCAATGGCCGCTAAGTCAAAATTTGAATTAAGCCCGAACTGATAAGTAGGATCGGACATCGGGTTACTTAAAGCGGCATTAGCGCGGAATACATTTTCTAAGATACTGGCAGAGAACATCGGTACATTTAATTTAGTATGATCTAAATTACCAGTCGTGTTCACCAAACTAAGATCCATATTAATCTTCTCTACACCAGCGGGTAAATCAGGATATCTAAAAGAGGCATCACGTAAGTTTAATGCAAAATCAAATGCAGGATAGCTTTCCTTTATTCCATCGTAAACCCCTTTCATTGAACCTACTAATTTAAAATCACCTTGAGTTTTAACACTTTCAAAGTCTTGATAAAAGATAGCAGGTATTAAGGAAAGTAGCTGCTTAAAGTTGGCATCAGGAGCCTGGAAGTTTAAATCCATATCAATGGTTTCTTCGGGCATTGCCAACCAACCTTGAAACTCAAGTAAAAGGTCATTTGCTTTAAGATAATTCTCTCCAAAAGTAAATTTAAACTCTTCCTGATTTAGACTCATATTAAAGTCCGATTCTAATTGCAACCTATCTGCATAAGCGATATCCTCAAGTTTAAAGATGAATGATTCAACCGTGGTATGGGTACTTAAATTAACAATATTGGCGGTGAAATCGCCGCTTCCCTGATGGTTCAGGTTTGTAATTTTGGTATACATATCCCCTTCTTGGTCATTATAAACAAGGTTGAAATTGGAAAGAGAATACGATTGGAGCGCAATCTTAAAACTGTTGGCTTCCTCTGAAGTGATTGTATCGTTTGTAGATTGCGAATCTTTGGCAATATCGAAGTTGGCTTTACCAAATTCAGTTATAAATAGGTTTAGATTGACATCCTTAAGGGCGATTTCCTCAATTTGAAATTGCTCTCCAGAAATTACACTCATAAAATCAATAGAAATGTCTAAATCGCCTATTTCCACCAGTCTTATCGAGTCAAATTCAGCGATGCCATCAATACTAAACCCTTCTAGGCTAAGACCGAAATAGGGAAAACTAGATAATAAGGAAAGTTGAGCATCTTTAAAATCAACTCGGGCATTTACTTGTTTATTAATTTCTAGTTTAAGCTTATCAATTAAGCTATCTTTAAAAACCAAGGGCAAGGCAATGGCAGCCCCAAGTAGTATTATCGCAAGAAAGAAGAAGAACTTAATTATGCGTTTCATAATATTGTTTTAAATGTTAACGTCCGGTTCAAAAGTATCGTCTGTACTGTGTTTGGGAGGATAATGTAAAAGATTTTCACCTTTAGCGATTACGGCAGATACCGTAGCATCGCCAGTTACATTTACGACGGTACGACACATATCTAGAATTCTATCCACAGGGAGAATAATTGCTATCCAAAGTGGATTTAACTCCACTGATTGCAGTACAATAATTAGCATTACTAAACCGGCACTCGGAACAGCAGCAGAACCGATAGAAGCTAAGGCGGCAGTGAGTACAATGGTAAGTTGCTGACCCAAACTTAGGTCTACGTAGTGTAATTGGGCCAGAAAAACAACCGCCACGGCTTGATACAAGGAAGTGCCGTCCATATTTACCGTTGCCCCTATGGGTAAAACAAAGCTGGTTACTTTAGAATCCACTCCCAAATTATCTTCTACACATTCCATGGTAACGGGAAGAGTTGCAGCCGAGGAACTGGTAGAAAACGCCAATGTTTGTGCGGGGCTCATGGCTTTAAAGAAACTTTTGTAGGGAATAATTTTAACGAACAATTTTAAAATTAAAGGGTAAAAAAGTGTTACCATTATGGCTAGGCCGATAAAAACGGTAAGGGAATACCAGGAGAGACCCTTAAAGATTTCCAATACTTTAGAAATATCATCCCCTGCCATTTTACTAACGGTACCTGCTAGCAAGGCGAAAACGAAAAATGGCGCTGCTTGCATAATGAGATCTACCATTTTTAGCAAAACCTCCATCAATCCATCCACTACTTTTTTAACCGGCTCCCCTCTGTCTTCAGGGATAAAAATAAGGGCAATTCCAAAAAACAAGGCAAAGAAAATAACCTGCAGCATGCTGCCATTATTACCAAGGGCGGAGAAAATATTGGCAGGGACTAATTTCACGAAGAAATCGAGGGGGCCGGCGCTCTTCGCGTCTTCCGCAATTTGCATTTTCTCCAAAACATCGGTCTCGGCCACTTCTGCCTGAGAATTTATTTTGGCTCTCTCCACCGCATCCGCATAAGTGGGATCTAAAAGAAAACTTTTACCATCTTTAGGTGTGATATTATTCTCGTTGGCCCAAAGCTCATACGTGATACGGTTATCGATGCGCGTTTCCTCATCAATTAGTTTTCCGGGAGCGATAAGGTTAACTAAGACAAGGCCAAGGGCAATGGCCAGGAAAGTTGTAAGGAAATAAAAAGCCAAGGTTTTGATTCCTAAACGGCCTAAATTGGAGGGATCACCAAGACCAGCAACGCCACTGATAATGCTAAAAAGAACTAAAGGAACGGCGATGAGCTTAAGCAGGTTTATAAAAATCTCTCCGAATGGGGCTATCCAATTTAGGGTAAAAGTAGACCATGCCATGTGAGAACTTATTAAAGCCCAAACAAGGCCTAAAATTAATCCTATTAGAATCTTCCAATGGAGAGCTATCTTCATTTATCTTAAATTTTGTTTGTTTTCGAAAGGAGGAAAAAATCAGCCAAAACTAATGCCGCCATTGCTTCAACAATAGGTACAGCACGCGGCACAACACAAGGATCATGACGGCCTTTACCTTTGATCGTAACCGTTTCGCCAGTATCATTTAGCCCTCGTTGATCTTGCATAATGGTTGCCACTGGTTTAAACGCTACCCGAAAGTAAAGGTCTTCGCCGTTCGAGATGCCTCCCAAAACGCCTCCAGCATTATTGGATAAAATATTGCCTGCTTCGTCGTAAGTATCATTATGCTGTGATCCTCGCATACGAGTCCCGCTAAAACCAGAACCGTATTCAAAACCTTTCACGGCATTAATGCTTAACATCGCCTGCCCCAAACGAGCGTGCAATTTATCGAAGACTGGCTCTCCCCAACCAGCGGGGACTCCGCTTATTCGACAAGAAATAATCCCCCCTAAACTATCACCTTCCTTACGAGCGGCCAATATTGCTTTTTCGAAACGTTGGGCGCTAGTTGGGTCCGGACAGCGGGTAATTGAGTCATCAATTTTGGATAAATCAAGCGCTAAGTAGCTTTTGTTTATATCCTCCTGCCCTACTGCCGAAACATAAGCTTTAATGTCGACCTTCGGGATTAGTTGAGCGGCTATAGCGCCAGCAGCAACTCTGACGGCAGTTTCACGAGCGGAGGACCTGCCACCACCTAGAAAATCGCGGTGACCGTATTTTTGTTGATAAACCTGATCAGCGTGACCAGGACGGAAATTATGTTCTAGGTGAGAATAGTCTTTGCTTTTTGCATCTTCATTTGCTATGATAAAGGCCAAGGGAGTACCCGTAGTCTTATCAGCAAATAAGCCCGAAAGAATCTTAACCTCATCCCTTTCTTTTCTTTGGGTAGAAATTCGCGACTGCCCGGGTCGGCGACGAGCCATTGCTTTAGAAATAACCGTACGATCGATTGTTAAACCAGCTGGTATTCCTTCGAGGATACCACCAATAGCTTCACCATGAGATTCGCCAAAAGTGCTTAATTTAAGTAAAGTTCCAAAGCTATTTCCCGCCATATCACAAAGAAAGCAAATCCTTTCCTTAAAAGTGATTGATAAGACCCGATATCCTTAAAAAACTGCAAATCTGCATCAGAAATAATAGTAGGTGTCATTGTCTTTGGAATTGATTCAATTTAAGTAACGTCAATTCGACGTAAAACCAAGCCTCAGACCCTTTGTAAATAGTGGAATAAGCCTATGCAGTGAAGCAATAGCGGGCTATTGCAAGAAGCAGAGGCGCGGAAAGCCGCTTTTAGAAGGGGTACAATTGGATTTTTCAATAAAAGTGAAAAATACTTCATCTAGTTCATTTGCTGTAGCCCGCTACCGCTGCACGATCTAGACTTGTCTTTTCTTTTTATTGAAAATCTGAGGCTATGATTTATAGTCGAACTCACGTTATTAAATGTCTTTGTAACTTTTACCGCTACCTTCATCTATCATAATGGAGATATTGGAAACTCAGGATTAACCTCTTTCTTTTTCATGATTATGTGTCTTTGTATCTTACTATACGGCCCTGGAAAATTCAGTCTGGACTACTTTATCAACCGAAAGCTGGTTAAAAGATTGGCAAACATATCTGCGGTTGTATTACTGCTCTTGTCGTTCAACTATGCAACAGGTCAAGCCAAGGCCTATGCAATGCCTTATCAAATTGAAGCTATAACCGAAGACACTGCAACAGTGCATTTTTATTTGAAAAACAATAGCATATTGCCCAAAAAAGTCACTTTCCTAATCTACCAACCGCAACAGGAAGGGAATAACACGCTTGTAAAATGGTTTTTGCCATTTCAAAAGGTGAAATTTGAATTACCTGTTAAATCAAAAATCTACATGGCATCAGATTCACAAGTAGATACAGTGATGCAGGGGAAACGAATAGACAGTGATAAGCCATTTTTAAGTATCGATAAAAAAATCAATAGTACTACCTTGAAATTGAATAACCGAGAATGATTTACCAAGGATGGAAGAAAAACAAAGCATAACAGTGTAAGGCAAGTAGCCTTTAAAAAAGCCAGACAAGCTGCTGTAAGCGCAACTGCACGGCATTATACCCTTTTTGGCACCTGCAGTCTATTTTTTTGAGTCACTTTGTTGCTCTAATTTCAAGTAGAACTTTAGCGATATTTACCACTCTTAAAAAGTCTCTCTGAACTCGGGTTATAAGCGAAAAGAGCGGGAAAAAGAGAGAGCCTCACAAGCAACTTTAACCTAAAAATAACTTTTATTTAGCGTCTATTAGGTCGCCAAAAGTTCCAATTTGAGGTACGAAGGCTTAATTATTCTCATTCTAAGATGCGCGGCAAAGTCGCTTTCTAACTATGCTTATGGTAGGAGGTACTAAAAAACGCTTCAATTTTTTAGTGTACTTTTTACACTATTACCCATTTTGTTTACTTTTGGTGGACCTAATCAATTATTTTTATTTCTATGAAAAGAACTTTACAGTCTTTTTTAATGCTGATATTCTCGCTTTCCTTTTGGGGATTGCAGGCTCAGGTTATTGAAGGAACTATTTACGACAAGGGAGGCTTGCCTTTACCAGGTGCTTCGGTGGTTGTAGTAGGACAACAGGGTGTTGGAACTTCAGCCGATTTCGATGGAAAATACACCATTACGGGGGTTAAGCCAGGTTCCATTGTTTTAGAATTCTCCTTTATTGGGTTCGACAACAAAAGAATTGAGCTCGATTTGAAAGCGGGCGAAAAGAAAACTGTGAATGCTACATTATCAGAAAGCGCTAGTCAGCTTGAGGAAATTGTGGTAGTTGGTTACGGTGTACAGCGTAGAAGGGATATGACCGGAAACGTAGTAAAATTGGATGCCAAGAAACTGAACGATATGCCGACGCCCAGTTTTGAAACGGCGATACAAGGTAAGGCGGCAGGAGTGCAAATTGTAACGGGTAGTGGTTTGGCAGGTTCAGCTTCGGTGGTGCGCATACGTGGTATAACTAGTATTGGTGCCGGTGGTGATCCTCTCTATATTGTAGATGGCGCTCAACTTAACCAAGATTTCTTCTCGCGTGGCAACAGTGGCGGGATGAACCAAAACCCATTAGCCTTTTTAAATCCCGACGATATTGCATCGGTTGAGATTTTGAAAGATGCCGCCGCAACCGCCATTTACGGATCGAGAGGTGCCAACGGCGTAATTTTAATTACCACCAAGCGTGGATCGAAGGGCGGCTTGAAGTTTAACTTTTCTACTACTCAGGGAGTTTCCACGCCTACCACTATGCCGCAAATGTTAAATTCAGATCAGTACTTACAATTATACCGTGAGGCTTGGATTAACGATGGTAACACGGGCACGCCTACGCTACCACGCTCTGTTTCATGGGAAGATGCGCAAAACACCAATACCGACTGGGTAGATGAAGTAGTGCGCACAGGTTATAAAGCATTTTATGATTTTAGTGTTTCTAAAGGAACGGACAAGTTTAATTACTACGCTGGTTTATCCTACGATGAAAATCGCAGTTATATAGAAGGTGATCAATACAATCGCCTTAGTGGTCGTTTTAATGGCGATTACCGCATTTCAGATAAGTTAAGTTTAAGCATGAGTACCGGTTTAACCCGCAGTACTTACAATCGTGTGGATAATGCTTGGACGGGTGGTTTAGGTTCTGCTATGAGTACCGCTTTACCTATTTACCCCGTAAAATGGGATCGTTACAATATTAGAAATGGCGATACCCTTAACCGTCCCGGCGATTGGTGGTTGCAAGCAGGTGTGGGCAATAACCCAGTTGCGCAGCGCGAATTAAAGGAATGGCGTATGACAGATCTTCGCTCTATTAATAATGCGAAAATCTCGTACTCTCCTTTCAAAAACTTTAGCATTTTAGGTAGTGCCTCCTTAGACTATTTCCAGTCTATGGAAGATATTTACAATCCTGCCGGTCCTAATACCACCAATGTTGATAATTCTACCGCTGGTAGAGGTATCGCCGATCGCTTTCCACAGCGTTCCTATAACTACAACGGTTTCTTAACCGGTAGCTACGATTGGCAGGTAAATGATAACAGTAAGTTCAATTTCATGCTAGGTACGGAGTATCAAGAAAACTTTACGCGTACTTACTCGATGACCGTGCGCGATTCTTTGGGAAATATCACCGGTACGCGTAACTTCGTTCAAGATGCTCCTGGTCCTTTTTACAATCACGCCGAATTGCGTAATGATTACGAATTTGACTCGGTGCAAACATCTTTCATCTCTCGTTTTATGTCTTTCTTCGGAAGAGTAAACTATGCTTACAAAGGAAAATATCTAGCACAAGCCGTATTACGTTCCGATGGTAGCTCGCGTTTTGGTCCTGATAATCGTTTTGGTTATTTCCCTTCGGTTTCCTTAGGTTGGATTATTAGTGATGAAGATTGGATGAAAAATAATCGCGTTATTAATTATTTGAAATTAAAAGGAAGTATCGGTTGGATTGGAAACGCCAACTTGACGAATATCGAGTTTGCGGCTCGCTACCGCAGAGATGCTCAGGCTTATGATGGTCGTGATATTCTTTATCCCCTTAACAACCCTAATCCAGATTTACGTTGGGAAACTACCCGCGTTTTTGACTTCGGTTTAGAGTACGGTTTATTAGAAGATCGTATTACGGGTGAAATCGCATACTACCGCAAAAATACAACAGATGTATTGTTAAACGTAACCTTACCGCGTGTTTCTGGTTTTGGAAACTTCTACGATAACGTAGGAGCTTTATTAAACGAAGGGGTAGAATTCCAAATTAAGAGTCGTAACCTAGTAGGTGAATTCCGTTGGACTACCGATTTTAATATTGCTTATAACCACAACGAAATTGAAAGCTTAGGCGGTTACTCTGCCGATGCCGTAGGCGGTGGTACTAACGATACTAGAACCGTAGTTGGTGAGCCAGTAGGAACAAACTTCTTAGTACGATTCTCTCATGTAGATCCTGCTACTGGTCGTCCCGTTTACTTAGATATTGATGGCAATCCTACGTTCAACTGGGATCCAGCTGATCGCGTTGCCGTTGGTAGCGTATTGCCCGATGCGGTGGGTGGTATTACCAATACCTTTGGCTACAAGCAATGGGATTTAAGCGTATTATTTGTGTTTACTATTGGTAGTGATATCTACGATAGTTCTTCGAAACGTCAGTTAGGACGTGTGGATGACTGGAACAGAACGCTGGGAACCTTTGACCGTTGGAGACAACCAGGTGATGAAGCCGAGTATGCACGCTTAACGCTAGATGAGGCCAACTTAGGTTCTAACACTCCGTGGATTAACACGGATCAGTGGTTACACGATGGTAGCTTCTTACGTTTGAGAAACCTAACGCTTAGCTACCGTTTAAATAACGATCAAGCGAAAGCAATGGGTCTTAAAGGCGCACAAATTTCCTTTATCGGTACCAACCTTTTAACTTTCACTACTTTCCCTGGTTTAGACCCAGAAATTGCACGTGATTTTGAAAATGCAACAGATCGTAATATGAGTGTGAATATCACTTACCTAACGCCTCCACAAGAGCGTACCTATTCTGTTCGTTTAAATGTTAATTTTTAAGCTAAGTATCATGAAAAAGTTTTTCACCTATATAATTATATCAGGCGGCTTAATACTAGGTACCGCTTGCGAAAAAATGCTTGAAACGGACTTACAAGGCGCCGACCTTACGGAGGAAGAGGCCCTACAGTCTAAGCAAGATGTGTTAGATCTATTGCAAAGCTGCTACGATGTTACCGCCAATGTTTACAATGGTCGTGTGCAATATCTTAATGAGCTTTTAGCCGATAACCTAGCCGATCCTACTATTAATGAGGATTTATCGGAAGTATATAACCACAATACTTTGTTCTTTAACGGAACTATCGGCGGTATTTACCAAGATCCGTATATCACTGTTTTTAGAGCAAACCGTGTTATTGAGGTTATCGAAGATTTTGATTTCTCAGCGGCAGAAAAGAATGAAATTGCAGCGCAAGCCTATTTCTTAAGGGCCCTTTCTCACTGGGAATTAGTAAAACTTTTTTGCCAGCCTTACGGATATACGGCTGATAACAGTCACGATGGTTTGATTTATAAAACTTCGACCGTAGAGTCAATTGTAGCGCGCGAAAGTGTGGCTTCGAACTATGCTAACATTATTGCGGATTTTGAAGCTGCTTTGCCGAATTTAGTGCAAAACTCCGATTACTACGCTTCTCAGGATGCAGCTAACGCCTACCTCGCAAAAATCTACTTTCAACAAGGGGATTATGCCAAGGCCGTGCAACATGCTGATGCCGTAATTAATACCGGTCGTTATAGTTTAGGTAATTCATTAGACCGCTTTGAGCTAGATACGGTAAACGTTTCTGAAGCAATTTTCACTACTACCTCAAATAGTACCCTACGCGATTTCCGTTCCACTGGTTTTACGGATAATTATCGTTCAGATTTAGATGGTGCGGATCCTTTATTTAAAGCAAACAAAGATTTTTACGATATTTATGCGGCCGATACTGCGGATAGGAGAATTAAAAACTTCTTTGAAGTTATTGGCGAAGATGCCGATGCAGTAGTTTTGGTGAAGAAGTTTAACCAGGAATTTTTCGACGTTCCCGTTTTACATCTTACCGATCTTAAATTATTACGCGCCGAGGCGCTGGCTTTAAGTGGCGGTGATTTAAGTGTTGCTATTCAGGATATTAATGATGTACGCCTAAGAGCTTATGGCTCTAATGCCAATGATTTGGCTGCGGGTGCTGGTGTGTCGGAAGTTAGAGATGCGGCCCGCTACGAGCGTCGCATTGAAATGTTCGGCGAAGGTGATCGCATCCAACAACTAAAAAGAAGAGGAGCGATTGGTGGCGAAGCCATTGAAATACGCAATAATCCTTGGGATTGTAATGGAATGATTATTCAGTTTCCAATCTCGGAACAAACCGCAGCTTTCGACCTTAACCCAACTGGTGGTTGCTAATTTTAAAGATTAAGAAAATGAAAAAGTATTTAATTTTAGGTGTGCTGATCTCTTTAGTGATAGCATGTCAGCCGGAGCCTTATAAAGAAATAGGAGAGTCCTATTCGGTAATTACCGGTTTAGATGGCAGTTGGACCCTAGGAAAAGTAGAAATTGAAGATCGTTCTTTTCCTCAGTGGGAAACGATGGAGGTAAGCGATTACTTTTTAAACGGAAATGCTGTAGAAATCGCTTTCGATGCCGGCTCTTCTACTTATGCCATTAATGCAAGTAGTTTGGATGGTTTGCCTTTCTCCAGTTTAAATGGGCTCTACGCTTTCAACGACCCAGAGTTTCCATCGAGCATGTACCTGATTTCTACAAACAACGATACTACAGCGGTAGAACTGGGCAGCATGGTTCGTAAAATTGATCAGCTCATGCTTTTCCAAGAAATGAAAAGCTCTTGCGATCAGGTTTACGCCCGTTATATCTACACTTTTAATAGAAAATAAGCCATGAAGAAAATAATAAATAATATCGCCTTATTGGCATTAGGATTAGGGGCTTCTATTAACTTAAACGCTCAGGTAACTACTGATCCACCCGAATATCAAGACCCGACTACGGAACTGAAAATTATTGTTGACATTTCCAAGTTCGACGCTTCTTTAGAGCATGTACAGAATTTACAGGCCGACGCAGCAGCGGGCCAAGATTTATACATTTGGACTTGGTCTCCCGCCGAGCATCAAGATCCGCATCCCTTGGTAAATGGTGTAGGAACTGCTCCCTGGAAAGAGAGCAATGAGGCGCTAAAAATGACCAAGGAAGCCGAAAACATCTATACTTTTACCTTAACTCCCACGGAGTTTTATGAGGTAGATGCTCAAACAGTTTTTGCCAACGACCTTAGCTTTTTGGTTAAGCCAAAAGACGGCGGAGGTTATGGAGACCCCGATCGTAAGTCTACTGATGTAACGATTCCTATCGATCCTCCCGTAACTAAAAGAGACCCCGCTTTCTTATTTCCCGGAAGATTTGTAGATACGGATTTGGTTATGTTATACTACGATAATAAAGAAGAATCAGAGCCAGGCATGCAAAATTTACCCGCCGACGGCGCTTGGTTTTTTGCGCAAGCCACTTTAAGTGATAGTACCACCGTTAGTATTGCCCCTAACGCTTTTCAGGTCGGAAACTTCCCGCAATTGCAATTGGACTTTTACGGCGATGGTATCTTTAAAAAGTATTTTGTTCCCCGCGACTTTTTTAACGTTCCCGCGGGCAAGAGTATTACCAAGGTAACACTCTATATCCAAAAGCGAATTTTTGTGGGAGGAGGTTCAAGGATTACCTATGACGTTGTAGCAAATTTAGGCTGCGATTAATTAGCGCAATTAACACTAGGAGAAAACCCGTTTCGAAAGAAGCGGGTTTTTTTAGGTTCATAAAAATGCACGGTGCTTCTTCGTTGCTTTGTTTTTTTCACTTCGGTAGATGAGCTTAACAGCGCCATGCCTGCCTATTCATATCGAAGTCACGTTAAAAATTATTTTATGCAACTTGCCATGGATTAAATGCACTAGTTTACTAAATTCAATGTGTTTATCTTTGGAAGCGATTCACTGCCTGCACAAAACCTGATAGAATTAAAAACGCTTTCTAAAACCCATTATGCCAAGTTGCAAGTGCAATAAAATAAAAGGAAACACTTTACTAAAAAGCATAGCGCCTTGGGTGCTATGCTTTTTTCTTTTTTCAACGGGCGCGGCTTTAGCACAGATTAGGGCTGGTCAGTCTTTTTCTACTGTACCGTCGGATGGGTCACCCCCATTACGGTTGTTTAGAAATATTAATCACCTTTACATTTACGCCTTAAATAATGGTTGTGCTAGTATTGAGATTGCGAGTTTAAATTATCAAGTGAGTCTCGCATTAAGAAAGGATTCATTATACCTAGTAGCCTTACCCCACTGGCCCCAAATTTTTGATACTATTTTTAATAATTCCCTTGAGATTAAAAGTAATGTCCCTATCAATGTCTACCAAGGTAGCAACACTTTAGACTTGCGTCCTATTTTAAGAGGAACCCTTAACGACACTTTACGTAGCCGACATCTATCCAGCATAGCGCTGGCATTGAACGACAATAAGTTTTTCGACAATAACTATTTCCAATTTTTTTCAGTTCCCCAAGGAAATTTAAATTATGAACTAAATATCCACGGACCGGTGTACGGAGTAGCTGGTTTGGATTATCATGCCTTAAGCTTAGAAGATGCGAATAGCATGGAAAGTTACTTTAATTGCTATTTGCTAGACGGCACTTCTCAGAGCCTGAAGGATACAATCCTGTTTTCCCTAAACCAAAGAGAAGGGAATTATTTTGGTCTCCGGGGGACTCACTCAAATGGACAGTTCGGTGGGCTAGACTGGCCAAGTGAAAGTTATATTCAAAGCTTAAATTCTAAACCTTTTAAGAGCTTTGTCCATTCAGCTGTGGATATTGCTAAGTATGGTTTAACTTTAGGGTTTAATGCCCAAGGGGTGGTGCCCATGCTACTGGAAGATACGATGCCTTTATTTACTTTTCTAGAACTTAAGCCCGAGTCTGCTTTAGAATCCGCCTATCACTTCCCCGCTTTTTTAAGTTACGCCGGTCAATGTATAAGTCTGCAGGCTTTGGAGGATAGTACCGATATTTTTGTAAATGGTGCTTTTCTCAAGCGTTTGGATCGCGCCAAGCGTTTTGATACGCTTTTTACCGAAGATATCAGCATCAGCGCTACTTATCCCATTAGTGCCATAGTTCACCCTATGCCTGATAGCCTTGGTAATTACACCCCTCCTAATGGGGTTGAAAGGAGCTCCTTTGCGCTACAAGCTAATGGCGACCAAGAATTAATTAAGCACAGTCGGGTGCCTACTTTGCACCAAAATGCGGATATAATCAATATTTTAAGTATCGTATGCCGCAGTGCCGATACCGCCTCCTTGAGCATTAATAACAATCCCCCTGCAAGCAGCTGGCAAACTTTTGTAGGTGACCCCTCTTGGAGCTACCTAAATGAGACTGTGGGCTTGGGCGTGCATGATGTGCAAAGCCCTCAAGGTTTTCATGGTTACTTTTATACCAGTGCCGATTATCGGCCTGATACCATATTTGCGAACTATGCTTTTGTGCTTACCGAGTATAGTCCTTGGCCGGTGGATAGTTTTAAGGCTTATTTAGGGGCTAGTATCCAAAATTTGAAGGCCCTCTCTACTTGGCGCGATAGCGGCACAATATTTTGCCCAGGCGATACCCTCTACCTAAAACCGCCTGCTTTGCGCCATACGACCTGGCAATGGCTTATTAACGACAGCTTGCTTTTACAACAGAATGTGGAAGAAAATGCGGGTGGAGTAGTAGCTTTACTCGTTCCCAATGAGCCAAGTTTTGAACTAAAGCTGCAAGACCAAGCGGGATGTGAAGTTCCCCAAACTACCCAAGTTAAGGTACAGGCCTTTGATGATCCTGAAATTTTTTATCGAGCGGAAAGTACCTGTTCAGGACAAAAAGTTGAACTACAATTGGAAAATCCTTTAACCAATGAAACGATTACTTGGCAAATTGAAGATCAGATTAAAGAAGGAGCGGCGGTAGTTTTTAATTTAAACCAAGTATCGGATAGCCTTCAGTTTGAGTTGACACGGGAAATAGAGGGCTGTAGCTATTCTTTAAGTTTTAAAAAGAGTCTTGATCAAGGAGACCCCGATGCGCAACTAATCCCGAATGTTTTAAGTCCTAATGGCGATGGGCAAAACGATGTTTGGTGTTTTGAGAACTGGGCAGGCTTTGAAAATTGTTTCGCCGTTGAAATAGCTAACCGCTGGGGACAGAGCGTTTTTAGCAGCAGTGATCCGAATAGCTGTTGGGCACCTAAGCGTGAAGATAGCGGCGTTTATTATTACACCTTGCAGCTAGGCAATACTCAAAAGAAAGGGTTTATTACTCTGTTTTAGGTAGCTTCGTCATGTCCTTTCATAAAAGGGATACGGTGTACTCTCCTAATTTAATTCCGGTATTTAGCTCTGGCCGGCAAAGGCATAAAAAAAGCGGATCAATTGAGCCGCTTTTTTAGATAGGTGTAAATTAGAGAGAAATAGATTCTCCGTGTACAATAACTTCCACCGCATCACCCGATAGTTTTTCGATGTGGTGCTTCGTCGGGCTCAAATCTACCTTGAGTACCGCATTGCGGAAGTTAATTTTAAAGGATAAAGTTTTCCAAGTTTTAGGTAGTTTCGGATTGAAATAGAGCTTGCCATCGCGTACTCTCATACCTCCAAAACCTTCTACTACGGCTAACCAAGTTCCGGCCATAGAGGTAATGTGCAAGCCTTCGTGTACTTCGCGGTTATAGTCATCTAAATCGAGACGGCTGGTGCGCAAATACATTTCATAGGCCTTATCGAGTTTATCTAAATAGGCGGCTTGTACCACGTGTACACAAGGAGAAAGCGAACTTTCGTGGACGGTGCGGGGCTCGTAAAAATCGAAATTGCGCTCCAGTTCTTCTTTGCTAAAATCGTCTTCGAAGAAATAAAATCCTTGCAACACATCTGCCTGCTTGATAAAGCAAGAGCGTAAAATGCGATCCCAACTCCAGTGCTGGTTAATAGGGCGTTCGGAAATGGCTAAATCGGCCGCTAAAATTTGTTCTTTATCTAAATAGCCTTCTTGCTGCAAAACAATGCCTAATTTCTCGTCAGCAGGTAAGAAAACATTGCTGCTAATCTTGGCCCACTGCGCCAATTCCTCTTCCGCTTTAAAGCTGGCTTTCGCCAAGATGCGCTCTAAGGCAGATGGGTTTAGCGACTTCACTGTTTCGAAAGATTCGGCCGCGTATTGAATACACCAACGCGCGATATAACTCGTGTACCAGTTATTATTAACGTTGTTTTCGTATTCATTAGGACCAGTAACGCCCAGCATTACATATTGTCCTTTTGCCTCGCTGTAAGTAAAGCGCTGCGCCCAGAAACGCGCAATGCCGATAAGTACTTCTAAACCGTATTCGGCGAGATAATTCTTATCGTCGAAATAGCGGATATAATTGAAAATTCCGAAGGCAATCGCGCCATTACGGTGAATTTCTTCGAAGGTTATTTCCCATTCGTTATGGCATTCCTCTCCGTTCATGGTAACCATGGGGTAAAGGGCTGCGCCATTGCTAAAGCCTAGCTTTGCGGCATTTTCGATGGCTTTTTCTAAATGGTTATAACGGTATATTAAGAGGTTACGCGCTACTTCTTTTCCCGCCGAAGCCATATAGAAAGGGAGGCAGTAGGCCTCAGTATCCCAATAAGTAGAGCCACCGTATTTCTCACCGGTAAATCCTTTGGGACCAATATTCAAACGGGCATCTTCACCGGTATAGGTTTGGGTAAGGTGGAAAATATTAAAACGAATGCCTTGTTGTGCCTCGGCATCGCCCGTAATAGCTATATCGCTTTGCTGCCAACGTTGCGCCCAGTCGGCTTTTTGCTCGGCCAATAATTTATCGAATCCATCGCGACGAGCAATACTGGCTAATTCGTCGGCCTTTTGCTGAAGATCTTTTTTGTCGTAATGGAAGGAGCTACAAATAGCCGCATATTTATAAAGGCTATAATTTTCATTTGCTTCGCAGGTTACGGTAAAAGAATTATCCGCGTATTTATCTTTTTTACTAATCTCCGGATACAGGGTTATGGGCGCACTACCGCGGTACAATTCGTAACGCATGGCTGCAGCCACGTGGAAATCAAGTTTTCTAGTTTTCGCTTCAATGACCGCTTTTTGAGTAGCTACATTTTCAGAAACGCTTTCCCAAAATTTTTCTTCGTAGTTACTATCGTGATTGATAACGTCGAAATCGAGGTAAGGCGTAATTTTAACGGAGGCATTAAACTGAATAAGTTTAAAGCTATAGCGGATGGCACCAATTTCTTTGCGCGTCATGCTTACAAAGCGTTGGGCATCTACTTCTACAATTTTACCAGGGGCAATTTCGGCACGGAAGCGGCGGGTTAAGTGCCCTTCTTGCATGTTCAACTCCCGGTAAAAATGGCTTACGGTGGCTTTCGCCAGATCGAGGTTTATACCGTCGATTTCTATTTTAAGGCCAATCCAGTTAACGGAGTTAAGCACTTTTGCAAAATACTCGGGGTAACCATTTTTCCACCAACCCACGCGGGTTTTATCGGGGAAGTAAACGCCACCGAGGTAACTACCTTGTAAACTTTGTCCGCTGTAATCCTCTTCAAAATTAGCACGTTGGCCCATAAAGCCATTACCAATACTGAAAATAGATTCGGAGCCTTGATTTAATTCGGGGCGCCAAAGGTCTTCGATGATTTTCCATTCATCGGTAACCAAGTATTTATTATGCATCTGTTTAGAAGTTCAGTTTGTTTATTATTTCGGTAGGGCTGAATTGATGCAGTCCAGAAATAACAATCTCTGCATCAGCTAAGATTTTAGGGTCGCCAATACCCACGCTGCGGAATCCGCCGGCGCGAGCAGCTTCAATACCTGCTTGGGAATCTTCAAAAACTACAATCGATTGCGGCTCGATGCCTAAAAACTCGGCTCCCATGCTAAACACTTGCGGGTCGGGCTTCGAGCGCGTAATTTTGGTGCCATCAATTATGCATTCGAAAGAATCGTGAATTTGCAGTAAGTTTAAGATCAGCTCGGCATTTTTACTGGCCGAACCCAGTCCCACTCTTAGTTTAAGGGCTAAAGAAGCGGCCAGAAAATCTTTTGCTCCCGGTAGGGCTTCATCGGCCGACATTTCTTTTACGAAATCGAGATACCAGTCATTTTTCTTGGCCATCATGGCTTCAAAGCGCTCTGCATCGAGGCTGGTATGGCCCCATTCCAAAATTTTCTCGAGCGATTCTTTGCGGCTAACGCCCTTTAATTTTTCATTATCCGCCTCGTCGAAGTGAATGCCTAATTCAGCGGCGAGTTTTTGCCAAGCTTTAAAATGAAATTTAGCGGTGTCTACGATTACGCCATCTAAATCAAATAGAAAACCCTTAATTGGAGCCATTTAGCTAGTTTTTAGTTTCATGCGGTAACGCTTATGAAAGTCAATTAGGCCATCGACTGGGCGACGAATGATGCGGCCTTTTTTAAGATCAAAAAAGTCTAGAACATCATTTAATACGGGCTCAAAATGATGGGCAATGGAACCAACAAAGCTAATGGGCACTTTACGAGACTCGGGGAAAGGCAAAACCTGTGTTTCTACAAATTCGCGGAAACCATTAAAAACGATTTGGTAGTAAAAAGCATCGTCGAGGTATTTATGAGCAAAAGGAGCAAAGGATCCTAAAAACACATTAGCACCGGTGGGAGCGTAAACATTATGACGGATAATATTTTTATCTACCTGAAAAGTTTGTTCGAATTCGCGACGGTGCGTTTCATTCATTTGGTGATAAAGGTAGGCGCGTACCAATCGTTTTCCGATATAGCTAGCCGAACCTTCATCGCCAATTATAAAACCGTAACCCGAATTTCCGGGTACTAAATTTTCACCATCGTAATAGACACAATTGCTACCCGTACCGAGGATGCAAGTAATTTGCGGATCACCGTTCCAGGTAGCGTAGGCAGAAGCGCGTAAATCGTGATCCACAAAAATTTCTGCATTAGGGAATCCGGCCTTAAGGCCAATTGCCACTTCTTCGTTAAGTTCGGGTGAAGAGCAACCTGCTCCGTAGAAATAAACTTGTTTTACTTCTGCGCCCATAGCGGCCACTTCCTCTACTTTCTGAATTTCTTCCGCCACAAAATGACGGTCGTGAAAATAAGGGTTGAAACCAATGGTGCGGATGCGTTTTATTTCTTCGCCCTCATCACTTAAAAATACTGCGTCGCACTTGGTACTTCCGCTTTCTGCCAAATATATCATTTACAACAAATTAGTGCTTCTTTAAATAGAAACCATTTTAAGGGCCATATCAGCCAAGCGTGCCGAGTATCCTGCCTCATTATCATACCAACCCACGATTTTGGCCATATTACCATTTACGTTGGTCAATTGAGCGTCAAAAATACAGCTATACTTGCTACCAACAATATCGGCAGAAACAATAGGGTCTTCAGTATATTCTAAAATGCCTTTTAAATAGCTATCTGCAGCCGCTTTTATAGTGGCGTTAATTTCTTCAATAGTAGTTTCTCTACTCAACTCTACGGTAAGATCGGTAACCGAACCAGTAGGGGTAGGAACGCGCATGGCGAAGCCATCTAATTTACCTTTTAACTCGGGTAATACCAGGCCAACGGCCTTTGCAGCACCAGTGGTGGTAGGAATAATAGAAAGAGCAGCAGCACGAGCGCGGCGTAAATCGCTATGCGGGGAATCCTGTAAATTCTGATCAGCCGTATAGGCGTGTGTAGTGGTCATGAAACCCTTAACAATACCAAATTTATCGTGCAAAGCTTTAGCCATGGGAGCTAAACAGTTGGTCGTACAAGATGCGTTACTTAAAAATACATCGTCGGCATTTAAGTCGCTATCATTTACGCCTAAAACAACGGTTTTAACATCACCTTTAGCAGGGGCACTCAAAAGAACTTTTTTAGCGCCCGCCTGACGGTGCAATTCCATCTTTTCTGGAGAAGTGAAAATACCAGTACATTCTAGTACTAGATCAATATTCATTTCAGCCCAAGGTAAAGCAGCGGGATCGCGCTCGGCCAAAAGTTTAATTTTATGATCGCCAATAACTAAGGTATTGCCTTCTAGGCTAACGGTGTGCGGAAAGCGTCCGTGTACAGAATCGTACTTTAATAAATGTAATAGAATTTCTGGCTTGGTTAAATCGTTGATGGCCACTACGCTAACTTCATTGTTTTCAATGAGGTTACGAAAGGTTAAACGGCCAATGCGACCAAAGCCGTTAATTGCGATATTTTTCATTTTTGATTATTTACTTAAGTTGATAAAATTTTAAGAATGCGATTGAGCTCCATGTCTATTTTGCTCTTACTTTCAATCGCCTTGTCAAAAGGGGTAAAAAGAAGTTTATGATTAACCATGCCAATCATTTCCCCTTGGCGACCTTCGCGCAAAGCTTCCACCGCGGCTACGCCAAGTTGACTCGCCAATACACGGTCTAAGCAGCTAGGAGAGCCGCCGCGTTGAAGATGGCCTAGTATGGTAATTTTAGAATCCCATTGTGGGTAGCGCTCACGTACTTTTTGGGCTACCGTCCAAGTATCTCCCAACTTGTTTCCTTCGGATACAATAATAATACGGTTCATTTTATTGTTGTTGGCACCTTTCTCCAGTTCTTGGTAAAGGTCTTCCATAGGTTGATCTTCTTCGGGTAAAACCACATCTAAGGCTCCTGATGCTAAACCCGTTCTTAGCGCGATAAATCCAGAATCACGTCCCATTACCTCCACAAAAAAGAGGCGATTATGTGATTCGGCTGTGTCGCGAATTTTGTCTACGCAGTCTATTACCACGTTGCAAGCGGTATCGTAGCCAATAGTAAAGTCGGTACCTGCTAGGTCATTATCAATGGTGCCAGGCAAACCCATTACAGGGATGTCAAATTCTTGACTGAAATACATTCCGCCTGTAAAGGTGCCATTTCCTCCAATTAACACTAAGGCGTCAATTCCGCGGTCCACCAAGTGTTGATAAGCTTTTTTACGGCCTTCCTTGGTTTTAAATTCTTCGGAACGTGAGGATTTTAATACGGTACCCCCACGATTTAAAATATTTTTTACCGACCTTGCGTTTAATTCAAGTATTCGATTCTCTATAAGGCCTTGATATCCTTCGTAAATTCCGAATACCCGTAAATTATAGTAATTTGCAGCTCTTACCACCGCACGAATCGCGGCATTCATTCCTGGAGCATCTCCCCCGGAGGTTAAAACTCCAATCGATTTTATCTCTTTTGACATTGTTGCTGTACTGATAGAGCAAACTTAGTGTAAATTTTACACTTGCGAAAAAAAATACTACTTTTGCTGAGAATTTTGAAACAATCTCCCCAACTATTGCAAAAAAGTGACGACTAAAAATGTAAACCCCAATGTTTCGGTCGATTGCGTTGTTTTCGGCTTTGATAACGAAAGGTTAAAAGTATTGCTCATCGAGCAAAAGCTATCCGATAAAGAAAAAGTTCAACTGGCCCTTCCGGGTGATTTGATTGTAGATGATGAAGGTCTGGATGAGGCGGCTAATCGGGTGTTATTTGAGATAAGCGGCCTTTCTGGAATCTTCTTGCAACAATATAGAGCCTTCGGTGACCCAGATAGAGTAAGTGATATTAAGGATTTAGACTGGCTGAAAAGCTACCGTTCCAATCCTCAAGCGCGCGTAATAACCGTGGCCTATATGGCCTTGGTGAAAATGGAGGATTTTAGCCCCGAGGCAAGTTCTTTTGCAGAAAGAGTATTCTGGCAAGACATCGAAGAAACACCGCAGCTAGCTTTCGACCACAATAAAATTCTCTTTGAAGCACTGGAGCGTCTGCGGGATGACTTTGTAAATTATAAAACCGGTTTCGAATTATTGCCCGAGAAATTTACCCTAGGTCATATTCAAAGGCTGTACGAAACAATTTTAGGGAAGGATCTCGATAAGCGAAACTTCCGTAAGAAGATTCTCAAAGAGAAACTGGTGTCGCCCACCAATCAGAAACAAACTGGGGTTTTACACAAGCCCGCAGTTCTTTATAAATTAAACCATGAAAAAGTTTAATAGAATTTTAGCTAAGACCCTTTTTATGGGTCTTTTTTTTGCTCAATTCTCGGCTTGTCAGGAAGTAGACGTGGAAATTAAAAACACCTTGCCTCCCGCTTGGGCAGAAGAGGTTATTTGGTATCAGATTTTTGTAGAACGCTTTCACAACGGCGATACCAATAATGATCCGCGCCCCGTTGATATAGCCGGCGCTTATGCTAATCCCTTACCTTCAAATTGGAAAACCACCCCTTGGGGCCAAGATTGGTATGCCGATGATACTTATTTCCCCGCTTTGGATAGTATTAAAGATTGGAGCGGTAATCACATCAATACCTTCGATGCAAAGCTGCAGTTTCGCCGCTATGGGGGCGATTTGGCAGGAGTTTTACAAAAACTCGATTACCTCGATTCTTTAGGAGTAACGGCCCTGTATTTCAACCCCCTTAATGATGCCCCTTCTTTGCATAAATACGATGCGCGCAATTGGCGCCATATTGATATTAATTTTGGGCCAAGCCCAGATGCGGATAAAGAAATTATCGCCCAGGAAGACCCCGCTGACCCGAGCACTTGGCGTTTTACGGGCGCGGATAGCCTTTTCTTAAAATTAATTGAAGCTGTTCATCAGCGCGGTATGCGTCTTATAATTGACTATTCGTGGAATCATACGGGTAATGAGTTTTGGGCTTGGCGTGATTTAGTAGAAAAACAGGGAGCTTCCGCTTATCGCGACTGGTATTGGGTGAAAAATTGGGATAATCCCACAACAGACAGTAATGAATTTGCCTACCGCGGCTGGTTTGGTGTGCCCACCTTGCCCGAGATAAAAGAAACGCATGCTTTAGATCACGAGGCCGACATTCAGGCTTTCGAGGGCGATATATACAGTCAAGCCGCAAAAGATCACATTTTTGCCATTACTTCCCGCTGGCTCGATCCTAATGGCGATGGAAATCCGGAAGATGGCGTGGACGGCTTTCGCCTAGATGTGGCAGCAGAAATACCACTTGGTTTTTGGCGCGATTACCGTAAAGTGGTAAAAGATCTAAATCCACAAGCGTATCTAATTGGGGAAGTATGGTGGAAGAAATTCCCCCACGATTTATTAAATCCTGCTCCGTATTTAAAGGGTGATATTTTCGATGCAGTAATGAATTATCGTTGGTATAGAGCGGCTCGCTCTTATTTCAATCCTGCTCCAGACTCTAGCGGCGCTAAAGAGTTGACAGATAGCCTGATATCTTTTTCCCGCAATTTGCGTTACGGCTCAAGTCTCGCATTAATGAATATTAGTTCTAGTCATGATGTGCCCCGATTGTCCACCTCTCTTTATAATAATAACCTTTATAAATTTGAGGCTAAAGTTTCTCAAGATTCACAGTATAAGATTAATAAACCCGATGCTTATACGCGTCAAAAACAGAAAGCCTTGTTGTTACACCAGTTTAGTTATGTGGGTGCGCCCCAAATTTACGGAGGTGATGAAATGGGCATGTGGGGCGCCGACGATCCTGATAACCGCAAACCCCTAATTTGGCCAGAATTAAACTTTGAAAAGGAAGCTAAACATCCTTTGGATTTGCCACGTCCTAGTGATGCTGTGGTTTTTGACTCTACTTTATTCAATTACTATCGAAACTTAATTGAGATGCGTCGCCGTTACCAGGCCTTGCAAAAAGGTAGCTTGGAGTTTATTCGCGATTTTGAAAAACAAGGCCTTTTCGTTTATGAAAGATCTTGGGAAGAGGAGCACTTGCTTTGCATCTTTAATAACACGGAGCGCACAAAAGTTTGGTTATACCCATCTGCGAAAGCGGATTATAAAATGGTAATGAGTAGCGCAGCCACATCCAAAAAACGAGAAGATGGCGGATTCGACATCCCTCCATTAAGTGGCTTGGTTTTATCGTATTAAACGGAGACTTTAAGGTGTATAAATAAAACACTGCTAAGCCTCTTCTAAAAAGCGTTTTTCTACGCCGAAGCCCTTCGCAATAGCCCG
>JAGYKI010000039.1 GCA_018401735.1 Schleiferiaceae bacterium | reverse complement strand
TCGAGGAAATCACCGTTGGTGTTATTTCGTATGCCATGGCGCAGGGCTGTGAAACCAGAACTGTTGGTACCGCCTGAAACGAGGGTGGAGAGCTTGGTGTTTACACTGGCAGATGTGCGCCATCCCGTGGTGGTTTGTTGTGCAACACTCATACCCTGCCCATGCTCCAAGTACATCCACTCACAATCAGATGGTATGTGCCAACCCGTGGGGCAAACGCCTTGGGCACGCTCTGTAGTACTGCCGTTCATCGCTGCACTCCATTGGTACAACAAGCCCTCGTTGGCCGCAGGCTCCGTGGTACGCCATCCAGCAGTTCCATTGGGTGTTGCAGTATTGTAATAGCCCCATTTACCTAAATCCGTAATGGTAGTCCTTAACCAAACATTACATCCTGTATTTATAGCATCTGCACAAGGAGCAGTAGGCGCTTCTTTTATATTGGCTTGCATCCAGCATTGGCCATGAATCGCAATGATGGGATAAGAGTTGGCACCCACGCTTATCGTTCCGGTACAGTTTGCTGAGGTGTAGCCCGCAGAAATTAAGTTGTTTTGACATGTTGTATTGGCTGCGAAAACCTCGCTTCCATTGCTGAATGAGGTGAAACTACTTCCTAAAGCAGCAGGAAGTGGTAAAGAATTGCCACAGTTTTCAAACCAATCCGGACCTACATAATGATTGATACAATGAGTGGTGGTATTAAAAATAATCAGACCGGCTGCGGGATTGCTAATGGCATCTCTTTGTACCGTGGTCATCCTAGGTATCAACAGGCCTCTATTTGTAGTCTCAAGCTCAAGCACTGCTGAGGCGTCTATATTGGCTGCATTGTTTCCCACTTTTACTTGAGCAAAAGAAGTCTGTGCGCTAAAGAATAGGCACAAGACAAAAAGACATAAGTTATGGGTATATTTTTTCATAAGATATTTAAATTAAACATCATAGCCTTATTCTGACTGACAAAGAATTGGGATGGTATTGATTATAATATTTCTAATCCTTGAGGCAACGGACGGAAAAGCCATGATCTTTATTTGGGACGTAGCGAAGCACGCCCACCTGATTTGAGTTCATTGCGCGACTGTGCGCAGTAGTTGCCGTTATCTGCAACGATGTCCAAAAGTTTACATCAAAATTACGATTTTGGAATGTGCCAGAGGTACTCCGTTGACCGGTAAACAAAGCGGTAAAACCAGAGTTGTTGTTGCCTCCTGAGGTAAAGGTAGAGAGCTTAGAGCCTACACTGCCAGTACTTCTCCAGGTAACACTCCCTTGTTGTTGGTCTGATGTACTCATTCCCAAACTATTCTCTAGATACATCCATTCACAATCACTGGGTATGTGCCAGCCAGTAGGACAAACCCCTTGGGCGCGCTCGGTGGTGGCACCATTCAAAGTAGCGCTCCAATTGTACAAGCGACCATCCGTAGCACAAATAGCGGCATTGTTGTTATAACACCAAGAGGAGCCTGTCGCAGGCACTACATTAGCATTAAACCTTGCCCAGCATTGCCCACCTATTTCTACCAATGCCTGTGTATTGCTTGGTGCGCCAAACCCTGTTCCTAAAGTAACATTGGTAGCGTTCGCCCAATCGTATTCTATTCCGTCAACCGTAGCAACGTTATCATTGATGCTTGCACCTACTGCATAAGAGCAGGGAGTAATGGAAATCATTGAATTTGAACAAGTCAGGTTATTCTGAAAACCATTGGTGAAATTTGCGCCTAGAACAGGTGCAGGAGGCAATGTTTTAATTCCACAGCTTTCAAACCAATCCGGACCTACAAAAAAGTTAAAACAACGGGTTTCTGTATTATAAATGATGAGTCCTGCTGCTGGATTGCTAATGGCATCTCTTTGAAAGGATGTCAACCTGGGTATGAGCAAGCCTTTGTTTGTAGCTTCCAGCTCAAGGATTGCTGAAGGATCTATACTAGCGGCATTGTTACCGACTTTAACCTGACCAAAAACATTTTGATAGCTTAATAAAAAGCCCAGCAGCAAAAGTTTAAAAAAAGGATTACTTAGTTTCACAAAATAGTTTTTAATTGAAAATTACTTTAAATGATTAGGTCGTTGTAAGAACCATGTGCCGCATTGCTATGGATTTGCTTCTCGCAAAAATGCATTACTTGCCTCATACATATATCAAATAGCGGAATCAAAAATCCCGCCTTCAAAATGATAAAGGGTGTTTAACAAATTGTAGTCTCCCCGACCAAAAGATGCTATTTTACCCTGATAGTTCTTTAAAATTTTTAAGTGTTGTTTTGCCACATTGAAGTTCCCCTCTACCATTTCAAGTTGAGCAATATTGGCCTTCATTTGAACTTGGTCTATTTCAGAGCAGCCACATATTGAGATCAAGTCTTGATGATAAATATATACTTTACGAGCAAGCATATTATCCTCTGCCGCTGTTGCTAAAGCTGCAATATTATTCAAGGCTCCCAATAAACCTTTTAAAATTGCATGATTACAAGTGTCTAATTTAAAGGACTTCAACAAGTCCAAACTTTGTTTTTTGAAACTTTCGTAATCTCCAGCTAACCCGAGAATAGCCAGATAATTTTTAACAATGCTTAAGTCTAAACTATGATTAATGGGCGAGGACACCAGTTCATTGGCTTGATGGAAAAACCCTAATGCCTTTGTTAAATCACCCTCATTATAGGATTGAGCCCCACTGCGCAGCAAACTACTTTTTACTAAACTCAAACTATCGTGATCAACTAAACTAGCACCTTGAGCGCTAATAACGCAGCATAGCAGCAGGCATAATTGCGTCAGAAAAATGGGAGATCTCATGCAAGCAGTTTACTGCTACGAAATTAACGTCTCATATATTCTCAGAAAAAAAAACTGCAATTAAGAGGGAAGGCTTTATCTACTTTCCAATGATTTTTTTTTCTTATCTCTTCAAAAACAATACATTATGAGAAGTAATTTATAATAAATAAAGCACTATTCACAAAAGTGATGTTCAGCTTTAATGCTTCACCCATTGCGCATCTGCAACAGCGCAAATACCACCCGATTCTTCCAGCATAGAGCGGATTAACTCTTTCAAACTTTCAAACTTATCGATAGAGCAATACCAAATAATTAAGGTATTGGTAAAGGCATCTGACAGACCTAAACCGTCTTGCATACCCCTATTACCCATACCGCTCACCTTTTCGATTAGCGTAAAACCTTCGACCTTTTCCTTGGCAAAAAGTTTTAAAAAGGTGTCTTTCTCCGCATGTGGAACAATGATTTCCACTCTTTTAATATTTTCCATTTTAGGCGTAAATGAGTTCGAGAAGTGAATAATAAACTGGAATTCCCACTATGATGTTTAGGGGGAAAGTAATGCCCAATGAAAGAGGCACGTAAATTCCGGGATTAGCCTGAGGCACCGCCATACGCATCGCGGCAGGGACCGCAATATAACTGGCACTAGCAGCCAAAATAGTCAGTAAAAAGGCATTGCCCAAACTAATACCTAAAAGCGGGCAAAGGAGCATGGTAAACCCAGCATTGAGGAGTGGTATGATAATACCAAAAGCTAGCAAAAAGCCACCTTTCGCTTTGAGGCCTGAAATACGTTTCCCAGCCAGCAAACCCATATCCAACATAAAAAGACTCAATATTCCTTTAAAGAGGTGTTCACTAAAAGGCGCTACACCTTTATACTGCTCATCGGAAATTAACAAGCCAATAACCAAACTAAGAAGAATGATAAAAACAGAGCCGTTGGTTAGCGCTTCGTGCAGAACCGATTTAAAGTTATTCTTCCCTTTTCCTTTGGTGCTTCGACCAATTAATATTACCCCAACTATAATTGCTGGCGATTCCATAATCGCCAAAGCGGCAATCATATGTCCACCGAAAGCTACACCCGACTGCTCTAAAAAGGCCACTGCCGTTACAAAAGTTACCGCACTAACCGAACCATAAGTGGCGGCAATTGCTCCAGCATTATAGATATCTATTTTGCGCTTTAAAATGTAAAAAGTGTAAATAGGAACAATAACCGCTAGAAAAACTGCAAAACCGAGAGGCTTTAGCATCAGGGCCCAGTCTTCACCATGAGCCAATTCTATCCCTCCTTTTAAACCGATGGAAAAAAGTAGAAAAAGTGATAGAAATTTAGCCACTTCACGTGGGATTTCTAAATCGGACCGCACCAAGACTGCCAGCAGTCCACCTATAAAAAATAATATAGGCGGACTGAGCAGGTTTTCTAAAATTAGAGAGGTGTTCATAGCTATGCTTTATTCACCTTGGCCCAAGGAGAAGGCCAACTTATCGTTAAAATAATAGAGGTTTTCTGTTTTAACTACATCAATTCCTTCGTTTAAAAGTGCCATCATTAGCTGTGGGATGGTTTCCTTTTCCACGGCTTTCATACTATTTACATCTTTAGGATTGTGTTTATTAACAAAGCGGCAACGCCAATGATCGGTGCAAAAAGTTTCAGGTAATCCGTCGGGATAAACCTTCACCCCACGATTGGTAATCATCTTCAATTTCAGATGATCCCCTGCGTGGGTTTCCAATATGGCGCCTAGCTGCACTGGCGTTAGATGGCTATTATCGATGAACAAATCGGCACCTACTAAAACTTTAGCGTGCTTAGGTCGATCGTATTCAGGAATTATAATTGGACGGAAATCGTCTTTGTTTAATTTCAATGGACTGATTTCAGCTGGCCTCTGCCCTAAGCGCGCAATTACGGCATCAGCAAATTCGCGGGTACCCACTTTTTGTTTAGAATGAGAACGGTAAATATCGCCGGTATGAATGCCATCTTCGATAGTTTTATACCAAGCGTTGGCAATATTCATGGCTGCATCAAGCTGACCTAAATGCTGCAACATTAAAACCGCTGCTGAAATTAAACCACTAGGATTTGCCATGTTTTTTCCTGAGATATCAGGCGCCGAACCATGCACCGCTTCGAACATGGCAAAGCCTTTACCAATATTAGAAGAACCTCCTAAACCAACAGAACCGGTGATTTGCGCGGCAATGTCGCTAATAATATCACCGTATAAGTTAAGGGTAACGATTACGTCAAACTGCTCGGGCTGATCCGCTAAAAGAGCGGCACCAATGTCAATAATTTTTAGTTCGCTTTCAATTTCCGGATACTCTAAAGCCATCTCTTTGAAAACAGAACTAAAAAGACCGTCGGTCAGTTTCATAATATTATCCTTCACCATACAGGTTACTTTTTTACGACCATTATTGCGGGCGTATTCAAAGGCATAACGGATAATTTTTTGGGTACCAGGAATGGTGATCAGCTTTAAGCACTGAAAAACGTCGGTAGTTTGGCGGTGCTCGATACCGGCATAAAGATCTTCTTCATTTTCACGTACAATCACCACATCCATTTCTGGGTGCTTACTTTCGATAAATGGCGATAAACTTTTGCAAGGACGAATATTTGCAAAAAGACCCAGTGACTTGCGGATGGTTACATTTAAACTCTTGTAACCGCCCCCTTGAGGCGTAGTGATAGGAGCCTTTAAAAACACTTTGTTACGACGCAGGATATCCCAGGATTCGGTGGTAATCCCCGCGGTATTTCCAGACAAATATACTTTCTCACCGATATCGATAAAATCGTAGTCTAAGTCGGCTCCGGCAGCTTCCATAATGCGCAGAGTGGCGTCCATAATTTCTGGACCAATGCCGTCGCCTTTAGCAACTGTAATACGTGCTTTACTCATTTGTAAATGTTTAGGGTTTAATTTTTAGTGAATTATAGAGTAGTTGTAATAAAAAATCGTCGAGCTTAACCTGATCCGTTTCGTGGGGGAAATCGGTTAAAGCGGGTAAATGTTTGGCGTAGTATTTTAACGAATGTGACATTTCAATGATGGTGGTAGCCAAAGCTAATGGATATTTCTCATCGGGCTTAACCGCCAAGATCATGGTAGCTAAAAGAGCAGTAATACTTTTATAAGGAGCAAAAAAGCGCTTGGCATTATCTTCATCCACTTGCGCGTGATAGTAGGCTTTAGAGCCTTCATTAATAACCAACTCTCGCAAGTCATATTTGGTAATAACCCCAGGATCAGCGGCTACAGCAGGAATATTACTAATAACCCGCACGGCTTTAACCAAGCTTTGAAGAGGATCAGTTTCAATGGCCGTAAAAACTTTCACCTGTTGTTCTAACCAAGTCCAATACAGCTGAAAATAATACTGCAACAGACGCTGCTTATTGGCAAAATACTTATAAACCGTGGCTTCGGTAATCCCTGCATCTACTGCCAACTTTTTAGCCGTAAAAGCCTCGATACCGTTCTCTAAAATCAGTTTTGCCCCAGAAGCAATGACTTTTCTGCCTGTTTCAGAACTCGTTGGATCCTTAATGTAAAGATCACTATTTAAGGTAAAGGAATACTTAGAAGTAGTCATTCTCTTGTAAATTATAGTAATACTATATTCTGCAAAAGTAAAACCCAAATTTCAAATAGTAAAACCTTTTTTGGGAAATTTTTAAAAATTAAAATTTGGCTAATCTAACGTGCCGCTGAACCGGCTAAAAAGCCACTTGTCCAAGCGTGTTGGAAATTAAAGCCACCCGTTACGCCGTCTACGTTTAGCACTTCACCAGCGAGATAGATGTTGGGATATTTTTTCAGAGAGAAGGTCTTCAGATCGACTTCTAATAAGTCTACTCCTCCTGCAGTTACAAACTCCTCTTTAAAGGTAGTTTTACCATTTACGGCAAAGGGACAGGCGCCAATAAAGCGCACCATACGGTTTAACTCTTTATTAGATAGTTCAGAATATACCTTTGCCTCTCCTACTTCTGCCTTGAGCATCAGGGCCTGCCACAAACGGGCGGGTATACCAAACTGAGCATTGCCGAAAACCCTCTTTCTCACACCTTCTTCGCGCAAGCTTAGCAAGAATTGACGAAGCTCTTCCTCCTTTAGATTAGTCCAATTAATTAAAATGGGAAACTGATAACTGCGTTTAAAGAAATCAAGCGCATGCCAAGCGGAAAGTTTAATAATGGCGGGGGCACTAAAACCCCAATGTGTGATTAAAACAGGACCCTCTTGTCGCCATTTAGTCCCTGGCACTTGCACCGACCCCTGCGAAACCGACAGACCTTTTAAGTCTTTCAAATCTGAGCTAGGCACATTAAAAGTAAAGAGGGAAGCAATGGGATCATGCAGCGCTAAACCAAGCTTTTCTAAAAATTGGTAACCGCGTAATTGAGGGCTTCCGCCCGATGCGATTATTAGGGACCGACAGCTAAAAGCTTGATTATTTTTAAAGTGTAGAACCACTTCCGTTTCATTGAGCGGATCGATAGACAATAGCTCCATGGACTTATGCAAAATAATCCCTAGTCTATTCGCCTCCCCTTCTAAACAATCAATTATGCTTTGAGAAGAATCACTTTTAGGAAAAACTCGGCCATCCTCTTCCGTTTTCAAAGGAACTCCTCTTTGCTCAAACCAAGCGCGGGTTTCTTTGGGACCGAAAACAGAAAATGGCTTCTTCAGGCTCCGACCACCACGCGGATAATATTTTATCAATTGCGCTGGCGATTCACAATCGTGGGTAACATTGCAGCGACCGCCACCACTAACCATTACCTTGGTGAGGGTTTTGCTCGTCTTTTCGAAGATATGCACTTTCGCTCCCTTTTCGGCCGCGGCTATTGCGGCAAAATAGCCCGCTGCCCCAGCTCCGATTACGGCAATTTCCACTTTTTCTACTTTCACTTTTAAAAGTCAAATTTGCCTAAGCCAATATTTATTGGTAAAGCTTTGATTTCACATCGAACTCAGTTAATACTCCTCCTGCAAACTTAGTTTACAATTCCACCACTCCGTTTCTATCTGTGCTCCCAACTTTTTATAAAAATCTACTGCAGGTGTATTCCAATCAATTACCTGCCAATCTAAACGATTGGCTCCTGCTTTCTTCGCTGTTTTAGCAGTTTCTTTTAACAGAGCTAAACCAATACCTTGGCCGCGCAATTCGGGCTTCACATAAAGATCTTCGAGGTAAAAACAGGTCCCTTTCCAAGTAGAATAGCGTTTGTAATAAAGAGAAATCCCCACTACCTCGCCATCTAGCTCAGCCACTAAAAACTCGAACCAACCCGCCTGCCAATCGGCTAAAAGCTTCGCTTCGGTATTTTCTACCTGTTCAGCCGCACGCTCGTATTCTGCTAATTCCTTAATTAAAGCAAGCAAGGTCGGCATGTCGGTTTCTCGTCCTAACCTAATCATCGCTTTCAACGTAATTCTTTTAGTTCAACTTGATTAGCGAGAATATCTGCTAAGGTTTCTGCCTTGCGGATTAAATGCGCTTCTCCATTTAAAACAAGAACTTCCGCCGGTTTTAAACGGCTATTGTAATTATTGGCCATCGTAAAGCAATAGGCGCCAGCATTGCGAAAAGCTAAGTAGTCGCCTTCCGATATTTCGCTAATCTGACGATCTAAGGCAAAAGTGTCGGTTTCGCAGATATATCCCACTACCGAATAAACTCTAGTTTTGCCATTAGGATTACTCAAGTTCTCAATATGATGGTAGGCATCGTAAAACATAGGACGAATAAGGTGATTCATGCCGCTATCCATTTGGGCAAAAACAGTAGCCGTAGTTTGTTTCAAGGCATTTACACGGGCAATAAAAGTTCCCGATTCACTTACTAAAAACTTCCCCGGTTCAAATTCGATCTCCAAATCACGACCGTAGTTTGCGCAGAATTCTTTAAACATTGCCGTCATCTTCTCCCCTAACTCTTCTACATTAGTGGCATTATCGCCCTCTTTATAAGGCACCTTAAAACCTGAGCCAAAATCGAGATATTTTAAATCGGGGAAAGCATGCGCAGCATCAAACAACAATTCCGCTCCTTTTAAAAAGGTATCTACATCTAAAATGTCACTACCAGTATGCATGTGAACACCTTCCACGCGAATATTCAAACTTTTTACGATGCGCTCTAAGTGGCGACCTTGGTGGATGGAAATCCCAAACTTGGAGTCGATATGTCCAACCGATATTTTTGCATGCCCACCCGCCATAATATGCGGATTAATACGAATACAAACTGGGTAGCTATCTCCGTAAAGGGCACCGAATTGCTCTAATTGACTAAGGTTATCGATATTAACTTTCACCCCATATTTTACCGCTTGTTTAATTTCCTCAAGCGAAACACCATTGGGAGTGAAAATAATATTGGCAGGATCAAAACCAGCCTTTAAACCAACCTCCACTTCTTGAATCGAAACCGTATCTAAACCCGATCCTAGACTGTGCAAATAGCGCAGGATATTAATGTTATTCAGAGCCTTACACGCGTAATTAATCTTCAGCTTCACATCTTTAAAAGCACCTTTTAGGCGATTGTACTGTGACTCTATTTTGGCCGCATCATAAACATAAAGCGGTGCACCAAATTCTTCTGCTAAGGCTGAGGCCGGTAAGCCCCCGATTAAATAGCCGTTCTCTGTAGGTATTAACATTATTTTTTTAAACTTTCGCCAAAGTTAAGCCCTCCATATAATATAGTCACAAATGAAAAATGAGTTTATTGAAAGTAAGAAGTTAAAACTTTGGATAGTACAGCTATTTTTAGTGCTTTTACTTGGCTTTAGTGTATATGCCTTGGTTTTACAAATTTTTACAGACAGCACTTTTGCCAATAAAGATATCCCAAACTGGGTCTTAGGTTTAGGTATTTTTTTACTTCTAGGCCTAATCGCAAGTTTCGCCAGCTTAAAGCTAGATACGCAGGTAAACCAAGATGGGGTAAAAGTAAGTTTCGGTATTCTTGCTAATGAAAACTGGGCCTGGCAAGAAATAGCCAAGGCCAGTATTATCAAATTCCCCTTTGCTGGGTTTGGTAAACGTAAGAACCCAAAATACGGCACGGTACTAAGTATCGGTGGAAAACAAGGCTTAGCCCTAGAGCTTAAAAATGGAGAAAAGTGGCTTATTGACATTCAAAATGGACAAGAGCTTCAGAGAGTGATGAAGGTTTTAAAAAAATAAGCTCTAGCAAATTTAGTGATATTCGCTTTGAAGCTTTTAACTTTGTGGCATACACCTCTCAAAACATGAAAAGACATATTACCCTCGGTGAATTCATCATCGAAAACCAAAAAGACTTTCCTTATGCCAAGGGTGAGCTTAGTGCTTTATTAAGCTCGATTCGCTTGGCCGGAAAAATGGTAAATCAAGAAATTAATAAGGCCGGCTTAGCCAATATTATTGGAGCCGTTGGTCTAGAAAACGTACAAGGTGAAGATCAGCAAAAACTTGATGTTCTTGCTAACGACATGTTTATTAGTACTTTAAAAAACCGCGGTGAAATTTGTGGCATTGCTTCTGAAGAAATGGAAGATTTCATTTCCTTCAACGAATCTATTCACAGCGACGCTAAGTATGTTGTGCTTATTGACCCCTTGGATGGTAGCAGCAATATTGATGTTAATGTTTCTGTAGGTACTATTTTTAGTATCTACCGCCGCGTAAGCCCAATTGGAACACCCGCCACTTTAGAAGATTTTTTACAGCCAGGTAATAAGCAAGTGGCTGCAGGTTATTTAATCTACGGCACCTCAACTATGTTAGTTTTCTCTACTGGCAATGGTGTAAATGGCTTCACCTTCGACCCTGGCATCGGCAGCTTCTTTTTATCGCATCCTCATATGCGGGTCAAAGAAGGTGGCAAAATATACAGCATCAATGAAGGCAATTACGTGCATATGCCCGAGGGGGTGAAACGTTATTTAAAATGGTGTCAAGAGCTTGATCCTGCCACTAACCGCCCGCTTACGTCTCGTTATATCGGTTCTTTAGTGGCCGACTTCCACCGAAACCTTTTAAAGGGTGGGATTTACATTTACCCGCAAGGAACAACGGCTCCCAAAGGTAAATTGAGATTATTATACGAATGTAACCCTATGGCTCTGCTCATTGAGCAAGCCGGTGGAAAAGCCAGCGACGGTAAAAATCGCATTTTAGACATTGACCCAAGTGAACTGCACGAACGCGTTCCTTTTTTCTGCGGCTCCACCGAAATGGTAGAGATGGCGGAAGACTTTATTGCGAAGTTTGGCTAAAAGCAGAGTATTTAAAACTAAAAAGCGACCTGAGGAACTACTCCTTTCGGTCGCTTTTATTAGGGGGGATATTTAATACCTATGCAAATAGGATAAACAAATGTGCCCCTAGAACTCAGTATTTGCAAGTATTTGGCACCGAAAGCATAATTTCTAGCACGAAATACAAAATAGAATAAGATTAGCTCTCCTTTTTATTAAATCGTTCTTGTAAAGCCGAATTATAAGTGCGGGTTACTGGTAACTCAGTACCGTTGCTTAATAATACCCGATTGGAATAAACCGCTTTTAGCTGGCTAACATTTACCGCATAGCTGCGATGAATTCGCTGAAAATTATCTTCTCCTAAGTCTTCCAAAAGAGTAGCCAAACTTATTCTTTCCACTTCGGGATTCTCTCGATTTACTAGGTAAATATTTACATAATGACCTTCCGATTGGACATACAAAATATCTGAAACCTTAATTACCGCCTTAGACTTTAATTTAATCGTCTTCTCCGCCTTTGCTTTAAACGTATTTTCCTTTTGCGTCATCGCTTCTTGGTACTGATCTTTTACCAAAAGCTCTTCTGCATTGCCATTTGTTGATGTGCTAATCAAATACTTCTGTTTTTTCCACTTTCTTCTTTGCCAAAAAACAATTAGTAAGCCCATAACTATTAGCAAAGAAGCCAAACGCCAGTAGCGGTAAATTTCTTCTTTTCTTTCCGTTTCGCGCAAACGATCCATTTCGGCAAGCTCTACGGCATTCGCCTCTTGCTTAATTTTCGCGGCATCATTCGCCTGATTAAGCGCCGCTTCTCGCGCCTGCACTACTTTTAAATAATAAATAGCGGAGTCTTGGACTCCCTTTAATTCGAAATACCCCGCCTTAAGTTTCAAAAAACTCAAGTCTTCCCTCACCTCAGCGGGAGATTTATCTAGTCGCGCAAAATAATCACTCGCATCTTCCTTATTACCTTGTTCTAAAGCAAGTGACAAAGAGAGTAGCCAAAGTCGGACAAAGGAGCTATTCTGACTAGTATTTCCTGAAGGCAAAATCTTATACGCCTCTGCTAAAAGACTATCTGCTTGTCCTAATTCTTGGAGTTCAATGGCATTTTTCGCCAAGTTCTCTAAGGCCACGGCTTCATCAATCTTGGAGCCCGTGAGCTTGTGAATGGCCAAGGCTTTTAAAAGATAAAACTGCGCAGAATCAAGATTATCGGTACTGCGCCAGGCCACAGCAATGTTATTATAGGTTCGGCCTTCCAAGCTAATGTCACCATCGGCGATTCTGGCCAAAGCCTTTCGAAACCAAATTAGCGCCTCCTCAGGCTGACTCATCCTACCGAAAATAGTTCCCACCTTAAGGTAACTAGAGGCCACCCCTTCAGAACCCAGAGCTTCTTCGATCAATATAACGTCCTTAAACTTCTTAATGGCCCCAGTAAAATCTTGGCGCATGTTTAAAGCATTCCCCAAATTGCTCAAGGCAGATGCGTAATGAAAACTATCGCCGATAGCTAATGATTGTTTCATCATTTCCTCAAAAATAGAATCGCCCTGCGCATGCCTATTTTGGCGATAATAAGCGATACCTAAGTTTTTCATTACCATATAGTAGGTAAAGCGCTCGTCGTATTGGCCGCCAATAGGAATTAGATTTAAAGATTTTTTATAGGCGGGTAAAGCCTTGTCAATTTCCCCTTTAAAAGTGGCAGCTAAGCCTGTTAAGAAATAGCCCCGCGCTTGACACTCCTTATCTTCGTACTGCAAAAGAGCAGTGGCGAGAGAATCTAAATATTGGGGCTTACGGGAATTCATTAAAGACAACTCTATCAACCGCTTACGCTGCTCATCATTAGAATTGCCATCTGCCTTGAGCGAAAAACTAACCATTAATAGTCCGAAAAGTACCCAAACCTTCCAAGCTAGAACACTTGAAAGTCGCCCCCAATTAAAATTACCCTGCATGTTGCTTTTCATGCTATTTGAACCTTCTTTTCTTTACTAAAAAAGGATAAGCAAAGCTAAGAATTAAAAAAGGCTAAGACAACGAAAACAAAAGTTTTACCTCACTTTTATAGAGTTCTAATCACTCGGTATTAACCCTTTTTATTAAAAACGATGAAAACCCTATCAAAAGTTTATAATTATGCCTTCTCACTACCAGTACTTTAAATCTCAATGCGCAGAATAGTTCTCCTCAGATTTTCAATAAAAAGAAGATAATAGCCTGACTCCCACATTTGCAGCGGGCTATAGCAAATGGGCTTGCGGTAGCATTTTCACTTGGCAGTATTTAATCTGCTAAGCCAAAATTAGCTAAAAACAATGCCCATAAAATAGCAATAATAGGACCGGCCAACCCAAAGAATAGGCCACCCTTTCTGAAATCTTTTTGTTCCAATAAACCCGTGCTAAAAGCAATAGCATTGGGCGGAGTGGAGACTGGAAGAAAAAGAGCACAAGAAGCCGAAAAGGCTAAGGTTAAAGCCATTAGCACCATGTGCTCCGTATTTCCTTGCACTAATAGTAAAGCAATAGGAACTAAAATTGTGGTTGTGGCTGTGTTAGACATTATGTTAGATAGTACCACCGAAGTTAAAGCGAACAAGGGTAAAAGTAGCCAAAGCTGATTACCAAATTGTAATTTACTAACGATAAATGCCGCTAGGCCAGAATCCACCAAAGCTAAGCCCAAGGCCAAACCGCCCGCTACCAACATCAAAGTATCCCATGGTAAAGAGCGTACATCTTTAGCCCAAATTACCGAGCTCATTGTAAGCAGCACTATTGGCACACCGCTAATTAAAGCGACCGGGATTCCATGCAGGGGATTAGTCATCCACAAACCTACGGTTAGCACCAGTACCCCTAAAACAATTTGCCTGTTTTGTTTTTCTTCCTTGGTGAAGGTCAGTCCTTCGTTTACAAAATCCAAGTCTAACTGGGCTTCCTTTGCGGGTAAGCTTTTTTGCAACAAAAACCAAAAGGCAACACAGAGAATTATAGCTACCGGCACCCCAAAATACATCCAAGTTAAAAAGTCAATTTGTAAGCCCATACCTTGCAAGGCTCCCACCGCAATAGCATTGGGTGGACTCCCGATGATAGTTCCCATCCCTCCCACTGATGCAGCTGCCGGAATTCCTAAAAGCAACGATTTACTTAGAGGATGCTGAGCGCCATTGCGATTTATTAAAGGCATTATTGATGCTAACATCATGGCCGCTGTGGCCGTATTGGACATTAACATAGATGCCAAAGTAGTAGTAAGCATTAAGGCCAACAAAATTTGGCGAGCACTTTTACCCGAAGCCCGCACAGTAATGCGGAATAAGGCTAAGTCTAAGCCCGTTTTCTTCATGGCTTCCGCCAAAAAGAATCCACCAAGCATGAGCCAAATAACCGGACTGCTCCAAGTATTCACGTATTTCTGCACATTTACTGGATTATCGACCAATTGATCGGAACCTTGGGTAAAAACTAAGAAACCGATAATTAAAATCCCAACTGCAAAAGGCGGAATGGCCTCGCTTAACCATAAACCGATAGCCGTGATTAATAAAAAGAAAATATATTGTTGACTAGGCGTTAAACCCTCAGCCGACATTAAATAGGTAAACAAACCCGCTAAGGCCAAGACTATGACAAACCAAAAAAGTTTCCCGCTTGCACTTATTTTCTTTTTACTATAGTGGATTAAACTTAAAAAGCGGGAGTCTCCGCTTATAATATGATCGAGTTTTAAACTATCGGAAATTTTATGAGCTAGGTTATGAATGCTTGGTCTCATGTTGGTTTTTAAGGCCACCAAAGTTAACCAAGTAAGATTGAAAAAAACGGAGATCTCGAGGCCTTTTTTAGGAATGGTTTTACCTTAGCCAAAATTTTCACCACCCCTCAAAACCGAGCGGGTGGTTTAGCGTTTTCTAGGCATGACAAATTCTTCTGAGCTTCTGCTCGCACCCTATTTAAAAGACAGTCGCTTTAAATCCATTTCTAATTTTAGCAGTACTGGGGCCGCTCCTAAGGCCCACGTAAAAGGTTTGGCCGGATCTTTATCGGCTATCGCGGGTGCTGCTTCCTTTAAAAACACCGAAAGACCGCATCTTTTTATTTTAAGCGATAAAGAAGAAGCGGCCTATTTCCTAAATGATTTAGAAAGCATTATTGGCGATAAAGATGTCCTTTTTTACCCTGGCTCCTACCGCCGGCCCTATGTGATAGAAGAAACGGATAATGCCAATGTTCTGCTGAGGGCGGAAGTTCTTAATCGACTGAATAGTCGCAAAAAACCCGCAATATTAGTGAGCTATGCTGATGCACTGTTCGAAAAAGTGGTAACTCGCAAACAGCTGAGCTCGCACACTTTTAGTGTTAAAGTTGGCGATGAATTAAGCATTGACTTTATTAATGAAACGCTTTTCGAATACGAATTTGAAAGAGTAGATTTTGTGGTAGAACCAGGTCAGTTTTCCGTACGCGGTGGCATTGTAGATGTATTCTCCTTTTCACACGACCAACCTTATCGCATTGAATTTTTTGGCGACGAAATAGAAAGTATTCGCCTTTTTGATATCGAAAGCCAACTTAGCATTGAAAGTCTTAAGAAAATTCAACTGGTTCCCAATGTAGAAAACAAGTCTTTAATGGAAAGCCGTGAAAGTTTTTTCGACTACATCTCGCCAGAGAGTATTATTTGGACCAAAAACCTTGACTTAAGCGCCCGCCGCTTGGATGAGTTTTACGAGAAATCGGTGGAAGCTTTTAAGGAATTAATCGGCGACTTTAAAAGGGCCGAACCCAGTGAGCTCTTTATAAAAGGTGCTGATTTAAAAAACAAAATAGAAGCCTTTGCCGTAGTTGAGTTTGGTCCGCAAAACTTCTTTAAACCCGCCTTTACTTTACAAATTGACGCTAGTGCACAACCAAGCTTCAATAAGAAATTTGACCTTTTAGTGGCCGACTTCAAAAAGAATAATGAAGCGGGGCGCCAAAACTTCCTGCTCTGCATTAATGCCAAGCAGGTTGAGCGTTTCGAGGCCATTTTTGAAGACATTGGTCAAGAGCTGCAATATCAACCCATTATCCACAGCCTGCACGCGGGCTTTGTAGATCACGAAGCGGGCTGGGTGGTTTACACCGATCACGAAATATTTGAGCGCTACCAAAAATTCCGCCTGAAAAACGGCTATGAGAAAAAACAAGCCGTAAGTCTGAAAGAACTCACTTCCTTGCAAGTGGGCGACTATATTACCCACATCGATCACGGCATTGGGGAGTTTGGCGGACTACAAAGAATAGACAATAACGGCAAAGTGCAAGAAGCCATCAAGCTTATTTACAATGGCGGCGATGTGCTTTACCTCAGCATTCACTCGCTGCATAAAATTAGTCGGTACAATGGTAAAGAGGGCACTCTCCCATCGCTCCATAAACTAGGGTCCGGTACTTGGCAAAAAACCAAAGCCAAAGCGAAAACTAGGGTTAAAAAAGTGGCCTTTGACCTGATTCAGCTTTATGCCAAACGCAAAGCAACGGAAGGTTTTAGCTTTAGTCCCGATAGCTATTTGCAGCATGAATTAGAAGCCTCTTTTATTTACGAAGACACCCCAGACCAAATGACTGCAACCGCGGCCATTAAAAAAGATATGGAAGCCAGCATGCCCATGGATCGCCTTATTTGTGGCGATGTAGGTTTCGGTAAAACGGAATTAGCGGTGCGCGCCGCTTTTAAGGCTGTGGCCGATAATAAACAAGTGGCCATTTTAGTACCCACCACCATTTTAGCCTTTCAACATTATAAAACCTTTTTTGGCCGACTAAAAGATTTCCCCTGCAATATCGATTATATCAACCGCTTCAAAACCAAGAAGCAACAAGACGAAACCCTAGGCAAACTTGCTAGCGGCGAGCTCGATATAATTATTGGCACCCATCGCCTAGTAGGTAAAGATGTAGCCTTTAAAAATCTTGGTCTTCTAATAATTGATGAAGAACAGAAATTTGGCGTCTCTGTAAAGGATAAATTGAAAAACTTTAAGGTAAATGTAGATACCCTTACCCTTACCGCAACGCCCATTCCGCGTACCCTGCAGTTTTCCTTAATGCAAGCGCGCGACCTCAGCGTAATGACTACCCCGCCACCTAATCGCCACCCCATCGAAACCCAATTAATTCCTTTTAGTGAAGAAATTATTCGCGATTCAGTGATGTACGAAATGAGCCGCGGTGGACAAGTTTTCTTTATTCACAACCGCGTAGAAAATATTAAAGAGGTAGCGGGCATGCTGCAACGCCTAGTCCCCGATGCGAAGATCGGCATCGGTCATGGCCAGATGGAAGGCAAGAAACTGGAGCAACTCATGTTAAATTTCATCAATGGTGAATTCGACATTTTGGTGGCTACTTCTATTATTGAAAACGGATTAGACGTTCCTAATGCGAATACCATCATAATTAATAATGCCCAAAACATTGGCCTTAGCGATTTACATCAGATGCGTGGCCGGGTAGGTAGAAGTAATAAAAAAGCCTTTTGTAAACTCATCAGTCCTCCCCTTTCGGCCCTTACGGAAGAAGCGCGAAAACGCATGACCGCGATTGAACAATACAGCGAGTTGGGTAGTGGATTTCATATTGCCATGCGCGACCTAGAAATTAGGGGCGCGGGTGATTTATTAGGGGCCGAACAAAGCGGCTTTATTAATGATATCGGTTTTGAAACCTTCCAGAAAATTTTAGCCGAATCGATTGAAGAATTAAAAGAATCTGAATTTAAGGAGCTTTATGCAGAAGATTTAAAAAATAAAGATTTGATTTCGGATACGATTTTAGATACCGACCTCGAAATCTTAATTCCCGATAATTACGTGAATAAAGTGGATGAACGTTTAAAACTCTATCAGGAATTAGACAGCATAGAAGCAGAAAGCGCATTACAAGACTTTGCCTCACAACTGAAAGATCGCTTTGGACCATACCCGGCTGAAGTAGATGAATTATTAGACTCGGTGCGCTTGCGCAGATTGGGACAAAGAATAGGTTTCGAAAAAATTGTGCTGAAGCAAAGCAGATTGCTCTGCTACTTCACCTCCGATCAAGATTCACCTTATTTCCAAAGTGAAAAATTTAATAAGGTACTAGCCTTTTTAGGAGCACAAAAGCAAGTACAAATGAAAGAGCGCAACGGTAAACTTTATTTAAGCTTTCAGGGCGTAGAAAAAGTACAG
>JAGYKI010000038.1 GCA_018401735.1 Schleiferiaceae bacterium | reverse complement strand
AAATTATAAGTGCAGTGTCTTTTAAAACGGATTTTATTTTGGATTATGGAAATATGGAATATGATTATATGAAAGATAAATAAATACATTGGTCAATAATCTGTATTTTCAATTATGAGGTTCTGGTTTGAAACGATGTGGCATTTTTTTAATTTAGAATTGAAAAAGCGAAGTGCATTGCTTCTTTAGTTACCACTGAAACATAAATGCTCAATTGGGTCTATTTCCCAAGTCAGAAAACCGATTAAGTTCTCATGTTAATGGGAAGAAGTAGTGAGGCATGAGATGAAAATGTTATTAATCTTACTATAAGGTGTGTAAAACAAAAATATTAACATTACGCTAAATAAAAAAAAAACTAACTTATATGAATATTTCAAAACTAATAAATTTTGTATTAACGGCAGCACTATTATTAATCTGCAGTGCTTTCTCATTTGGTCAAAAATTAGAGCCAAAAGAAAGAATAATAGAGCCAGACCATATCATTAGTTCCACGATAATGGGGAAAGATTATCAATTGTATATCTCATTCCCGAAAAGTTACTCAACTAAAGATACCATTAACTATCCAGTATTATATGTATTGGATGGAGCATATAGTTTTCCTCAATTTCAGTCATCACAGCTAGCTATGGGCTTAGGTAACGAATTAGAAGATGTAATCATTGTGGGAATTGGATCAGGCCTTAGCCTTGGAAGTTGGCTTATGAACAGAACCTATGATTATACGCCATCTGCAGACACCCTTTCAAATGGTGTAATGGAAAAACAATATGGATTCCCAAAAGGAATGATAAAATCTGGAGGTGCGGCAAAGTTCCTAGATGTCATAAAAAAAGAAATTGCCCCTTTGGTAGATAAACATTATAAAACAAATACCGATAGAGGCATTACAGGTCATTCTTTGGGTGGCTTATTTGCTGCCTATTGTATGATAAATTCGGATGGTTATTTTACGCGATTTGGCATAAATAGTCCATCGCTTTGGTGGAATACAGGCGAATTTTTAAACCAAACTATTTCTGAAATTGAAAATAAGGGCAATAATCAGATGGGTTGGGATATTCCAGCAAGCAAAGTATTTATATCGGTTGGCGAATTAGAAGGCTCCAGAATGGTTCCTACAATGGTTAAGTTCAGTACTCATCTTGAAGAGATGAAATCTGGTAATATAGAATTAGAACAATTTATATTTGAAAATGAAACACATTTATCAGTTATGTCAGCAAATATGAGTAGAACATTATCTGTTTTATATGGAAAAAAATAGAAATATTTATTTTGTTTAAAATGGAATAACAATACTACAACCAATCGCTATAAATACATGCTCTCCGAGAACGCATTTCATATCGGAAACGTTGTGTCGCAATCTACAAAATAGAGAACCGATTAAATTCTCTGGCTAAAGGAAATAGAAGTGAAACATGAGATTAAATGCAATTAATGTAAATATGATGTTTATAACACTTCCAAGTGACTGTTAGTCAAAATTAGGAAACCTTCGAAATCGCTTTTTCGATAGGCTTGTAAATATGCTCGAAAAAGGAACCCATAGCACCCTTGAGTAAGTTAGAGTACTTAATAGTTTTTGATCTTAGATTGATTAGTGATGTCCTGATAAATAATATATTAATATTGCCTATCTACATTCTACATCGAAACCAACTTTTTTAAAGGTAATTAGGGTTTTATAAATGGGGCTTTTTTCTACAAGAAAAACCCCTAAGTAGGTACTTAGGGGCTGAAAACTGCGGGTTATATAGATTGCTATTCTTTGATTACCTTAAAGGTTTTCGTACCGTTTGGGGATTGGAGCTTTAAAAGGTAGAGTCCGGGTGGAACTTGCCAGAAAATTTTGCCCTCTGGTAGGGACTTAAGGGCTCCTTGACAAATTAGTTCCCCGCTTATATTATGGATGCTGAAGTCAAGCTCTGGCCAATCACTAGGGCTGCTTATTTGAAGCCAATCGCTACTGGGGTTTGGGGCAATTTGCACTTCGTTGAAATCTAAAGCTGAGCCTGCAGAAAGGGTATTAATAATGACGCAGTCGCTGGTGTCGGTGCAGCGGCCTTCGGTTAGGACAACCGCATAAGAACCATTTTGACTGGGATTGAAGCTTTGGGAAGTTGCACCCGCAATAGGACTAAAGTTGGCGTTACAATCTAGCCATTGATAAGTGGCGTTCGAATTATTAGCCACTAGGGTATTACCATTCAGACTTAGGCTGACATCGCTAATACTATCCACCCTCAGGTGCAGCCTGATAATGGAATCGCAGCCATTTGCAGCAGCTAAGGTAAAGGTGGCATTGGTATCGCCGCTGGCATAAGTAATGCCGTTAATCCAAGTAAATGCGCCGCAGGACTCTACGCTGTCGGCCGTATAGATCGGTTGACAATCTTGCCACTGAAAAAGGGCGATATCCTGTCCTCCTATGGCACTTAAATTGGCGGTATCATTGCCGGGGTCAAAATCAACGGTATTCATATATAAGGCAAGACCAAATAGTTTTCCTTGTTGATCAATTTGTAAGCCTGTAATTCGATCGCTAAAGCCGGACCCAATACTTTTTGTCCACTCTAAATTGCCAAAGGCATCAAGCTTTTGGATGAAGCCTTCTTCGCCACCACTGGAAATGATACTATCGCTATTGAGGCCGTTTTTTAAGTAGAGTGTATCGCGGAAAACCCCACCAAGGTAGGCTTCGCCCGCGGGATTTACACATATAGCCGTGGGATGGCAAAAATTACTGCTACCGGGGCTGTGTGCCCATACTAAGCTTCCGCTGAGATCAAGTTTTATGAGGAAAGCGTCCGTTATTCCGCGTGGAGCAAGGTTTAAAACCCCTGCGTTAGGGTCTAAATCAATGGTATCGCTAAATCGACCAGCCGCATAAATATTTCCTTGGGGATCTAAAGTGATTTTATCTATAGCGTCTAAACCGGTTCCGCCCACTGTTTTAACCCAAGCATAGTTCCCAGCGCTATCTAGTTTTAGTACATAGCCATCACGACCGCCATTAACTGCGTTTATTATCGCTTGAGAGCTACCTGGGTCAAAGTCGACCGAACCCTGAAAGTATCCAGAGGCGTAGACGTTAGCCGCAGCGTCCAGACGGAGGCTGCTTACTCGATCTAGGAAAAAACTTCCAAAGGTTTTAACCCACAAAAAATTACCCGCGGAATCCATTTTATGAATAAAGGCATCTTCACTGCCACTACTACTCCGACTGAAAACCCCACTGCTAGGATCAAAGTCGACAATGCTATTAAAAAAACCAGCACTGTATACATTGCCATTGGCATCTACTGCTACACTTAATATTGCGTCCAGACTACTACCGCCAAAAGAATGCGACCAACGATATTGACCATTCTTATCTAGTTTTAAGATAAAGGCATCAAAAGAACCCACAGCGCTGTGGTTGGCTATTCCTGGGCCGGGGTCTAAATCTATGGTTCCAGCAAAGATTCCGGCAATAAGAATATTTTCTTGTGCGTCTTCGGCAACGGTATAGGACCAATCGCTGCTGCTATTTCCAACGCTGCGTACCCAGAGGATGTTACCTTGATTATCTGCCTTTGCTACAAAGGCATCTTCGGCTCCCGCTGATACCAATGTTGAAGTGTCGAAAGACGAACTTCCACCAAAGGCCCCTGTGAAAAATAAATTACCATTATTGCCTAGATGGAAATCTGTAGCATTTTCGGAGGAGCTTCCTCCAAAAGTTTTCGCCCATTGAAAACTCTGGGCATGCAGCATTCCTTGCATGAGAATGGCTAAAATTAAAATTTTGCTCTTCATTAAAATCAAATTTGAGGAGTATTTGTTAGCCTTATTAGAAGGTTACAATAAAAATGAAACTCGAAAATATAAAGAGGTAACACGATTACTAATGAGGATTTTTGAACTGCTTAGGTTTTTCTATGAGACGTTCACAAAGTTTCATAAGCTATTACTAACATGCTTAAGAAAGATGCAGACTAGGCCTTGTCACTTTTTTATAAGGCAAGGTTGAACAAAGATCAGTAGCTTAACTCGTCCCATCAACTGAACAAGCGAAACAGACTACACTAAATAAAATTGAAAAGCGCTTAACCATTAGGTTTAACGCTAGCTCGGTTGAGCGTGTAGCCCCGATGCAATGTGTCTTACTAATTCTCCAGAGCTCTAGATAGATTCTATTGATAATGAAATCTCCAAAAAATTTCTTTGTGCATTACGTTTTTATTTTGTTTGCGCGAGATAAAAGGTTGACCACGTTCACTCATTATATTTAAGATTGAATCTTTACAGGTGCAGTACCGATAGTTGACTTTGATATGATTGCTTGATTAGGATGAAACTAAAAAGTTCACCTAAGCGACGATAGCTAAAAACTAAGAAACCGTTTAAACTTTAGTTTAGACGGCTTCTTTCGTTTATCTCCACAGGGGAAGATTTGGAGGGGGAGGATTTTTAGGAAGATGGAATAGAACTTTAATTTTTTTAGTGGTGCGAAAATAAGGGGCTCTACTACTTGATTTTTGGTGTTTTTCACTAGTGAGTACTTTTTCTATGAAAAGTTGACTTTACTCTATAAAAAAACACACCTATCCGCGGTGCTCTAAGGTAACTTACAAAAAGTTGGGGTTTGCCCCTGGCTTCGTGCTGTGGTTTTGTTTAGTTCCCTTCCTGGCGGCGCCATAATGGTTTCGCTCTTAGGCTCTTGCAAAGACTAATCTTTCGAAAATTGTTTTATATCAAAATTAAGCTTAAAATTGCTTTTTATTCAGAGACAGGCTCAAAAGGCGTTTATTACATGAAAGAATATGGATCTTTGTAAAGGGGAAAAATAGGCTTATCTTCGGTTTTTACTTAAGATTCCCAAATCTACTTATAAAAGACTGAAATATTTTGGCCGTTGTAAATAAATGGCTAAGAGTTTTTATTTATCGACTCTTATCTGATAGTGATGAATAGTCAGATCAAGAATAAGATGTTTTAAGTCACAAGCCACCCAAAAATGTCCGGTGGCTTTTTTGACTTACTTTAAGGGTAACTTACAAAGTTGAGGTTTGCCCTTGCTTTGTGCTGCAGTTTGTTTAGTACCCTTGCCGTCGGCGGCGCCCTTAATGGTTTCGCTCTTGAGGAGCTCTTTGTGCAATAGATTGTGTAATGCTTTCATAAAGAATTGTTTTTATATCAACAAATCTAAGCTTGGAATTGCTTTATTATTCGAGACAGGCTTCAAATAGGCGTTTTTTTACATGAAAGAATATGGATCCTTTGTAAAGGAAAAAAATAGGATTAAAAGTTAAGGTTTCGAGAATTATTCCAAAGTGCTACTTTTTTACATAAATAAAGCAGTTTCCTACATGAAGCCTATTTAGATAATTTATATATAGTTGTTAATTAATTAGTTAAGCTTTTGTGTAGCGGTAAGGTTTAAGCTTCGTCCTAGCATGTTTTACTATTTTTGTATCCTTTAGCCAATATCATTAAGGTTTTATGAAGAAGGTACCATTTTATCAACAGCCTGACCATAAAGATTGCGGTCCCACTTGCTTGCGAATGTTGGCTAAATATTATGGTAAAGACCTAAGCTTAGAGTACTTAAGAAACCTCAGTGAAACCACTCGTGAGGGTAGTTCTATACACTTTTTATCACAAGCGGCCGAACAAATTGGCTTTCGTAGCTTAGGGGTAAAGATTCATTATCGCGACCTTAGAGATCAGGCACCGCTGCCCTGCATGGTACATTGGGAAGGGCAGCATTTTGTAGTAATAGATCATATTAAGGGACAAAAGGTATCGGTAGTAGACCCGGCTTTAGGTCGTATAACATATTCGATTAAAGAATTTATTAGCGGTTGGATAGGTCCAGGAGCTACCGAAACCACCGAAGAGGGTGTGGCCTTGCTTATAGAGCCTGGAGCAAATTTCACGCATGATGACGCCGCTGCTCCCGAAAGTGAAAAAGCTTTCTACTCGTTTTTAGCTCCTTACCTTAAGCCCTATCGTGCCTTTTTGGTTCAGCTTTTTTTTGGCCTCTTGGCAGGTTCTTTACTGCAATTAGCCTTTCCGTTTCTAACTCAGAGTATAGTTGATATAGGCATACAAAATCAGGATTTAGATTTTGTATACCTTTTACTAGGCGCCCAATTATTTCTTTTTTTAGGACGCTTGGGGGTCGAGTTAATTCGCAGTTGGATCCTGTTGCATTTGAGCGCTCGGCTAAACATCGCACTATTGTCTGATTTCTTTATTAAGCTGATGCGCTTGCCCATCCGCTTTTTTGATACCCGCCTTAGTGGTGACCTTTTACAGCGTATCCAAGACCATCATCGCATTGAAGAATTACTAACTATTAATAGCCTTAGCAGTCTCTTCTCGGCCCTAAATTTGGTTGTTTTTGGATCTATATTGGCTTGGTATGACTTAAAAATATTTAGCATTTTTTTAGTAGGCTCTAGTCTATATTTCGCCTGGATTAGCTTCTTCTTGCGGGAGCGTAGGAAAATTGATCAGAAAAAATTTAGTCTCTATAGTGAAGAACAGAGCAAGCAGATAGAACTGATTAATGGCATGCAGGAAATCAAGCTGCATAATGTTGAGCAAAGTAAGCGTTGGTCATGGGAGTTTATTCAAGCACGCATATTTCGTTTATCCGTACGCAGTCTTTCCTTGGAGCAAAAAATGAAGCTGGGCTCTGAATTCATCAACGAGCTAAAAAATATTCTAATTATTTTCTTAGCTGCACAACTCGTTATAAAGGGGGAAATTACCTTAGGTATGATGTTGGCCATCTCCTACATTAACGGTCAGCTTAACGGACCGCTGCTGCAATTAGTGCAATTCATTTACGCCCTTCAAGACGCGCAGCTATCTCTAGAACGCATGCAAGAGATTCATCAGAAAGAAGATGAAGAAGGGGCAGTTCAGCCTAAAATTACTCAAATATCGATTAGTGGCGACTTACTTATTAATAATTTGAGCTTCCGATATAGTGGGGAGTTAAATCCTGTTTTGGAGGATTTAAATTTAGTAATACCTCGGAATAAAGTAACCGCCATAGTTGGTAGTAGTGGCAGTGGGAAAAGCACCCTTATGAAGTTATTGCTCAAGTTTTACGAGCCTCAGGAGGGAGAGATTATTTTAGGGAATACGGCTTTAAGAAATCTTTCTCACCGCGTTTGGCGGGAAAAATGTGGTACCGTAATGCAGGAGGGTTTTATTTTTAATGACACCATTGCACGCAATATTGCTTTAGGAGAAGAGCAAACGGACTATCCTCGTTTAATGCACGCAGTTAGTATGGCTTGTATTAAAGATTATATAGAGTCTTTACCCTTAAGTTATAATACCGAGATTGGCGAAAATGGATTATCCATGAGTACTGGGCAAAGGCAACGTCTACTTATTGCCCGAGCGATTTATAAAAATCCTGAATTTTTGTTTTTCGATGAGGCTACTAGTGCCTTAGATGCGGGAAACGAAAAACAAATTATGGCAAATCTTACGCGTTTTTTTGGTGGGCGTACGGTTTTAATTATCGCTCATCGCCTAAGTACAGTAAGAGATGCCGATCAGATTGTGGTATTAGAAGCGGGTAAAGTGATGGAAGTGGGCAAGCATAAGAATTTAATTAATGAAAAGGGGCGATACTACCAACTCATTAAGAATCAGTTAGAAATAGCTTAAATGAAGCAGGGAGAGAATCTGGTTGAGCAGCCAAAGCTTCGATCACCAGAAGTTCAAGATTTAGTTAGCAAAAAGCCCACTTGGCCCTTGCGCTGGGGCAGTCTCTTTATTTTAAGCTTAATTGTAGCTGCTTTCTTTTTGGCCCGCTGGATAAAGTACCCAGAGGTTATAGAGGGTTTCGTACAGCTTAGTTTGAAAGAGGCTCCTTTAGAAATTGTTAGTGTAGAAGCGGGAATTCTTGAAGAGTTGAGGGTAAAAGATGGAGCAGAAGTTACGGCCAATACAATTTTGGCGCGATTAAAAGAGCCTTTAGATCCCGCTATGGTTTTGAGCTTAAAGCCTTTTTTAAGCGATTTAAAAGATTCAGTAGAAAATGATCAGTTGTTTTCAGACTTTTATAGGCCAAAAATTAGCAATGGTGGCATTTTACAAGAAAATTTAAGCGAGCTTTTTAAGACTTTAGCTCATTATCAAGCTTTGCTTAAAGACTCTTTGCTAATACAGAGTTTGGCTTTTATGAAAACCGAGATTAACCAGCATCGGCAACTATATACCGTATTGTATAAAAAGAAAAGATTAGCCGAAAGAGTTTTGCGAAATGCCAAAGAAGACTTTGCAGGAGATGAATACCTGTATAAACAAGAAGTATTATCTAAAATGCAATATTTTGAGGAAAGAAATCAACTTACTAAGCAGGAACTAGCGGTTGAAGATTTACGAAAAGAAATTATTGAAAATGATATTCGCTTAAGTCACTTAGAAAAGGAAAAGTTAGAACTTCAACGTCAGTACCAGCAAGATATAACCACGAGTAAAGGAGAGCTCTTAAAGCAAATTGAAGGACTAAGTAACAGAATCTATGCTTGGGAAGAAGGAAAATTATTTAAAGCCAATTTTTCGGGGAAAATAAGGTATCGACAAAAACTGCGAGAAGGTCAGTATCTGCAAGCAGGGGAGCCGCTTATGGTTTTAATTCCACCCGGTCAAAGCTATCTCGGTCGCCTAGAAATCCGCGCTCGTGGACAGGGGAAGGTGCAAGTTGGTCAAAAACTCTTTGTCAAGCTTGATAATTTCCCTTCTGCTGAATTCGGTGAGCTATTGGCCCAAGTAAGCCAAGTGTCTGAGCTCCCCAGCGAAGCCAAGGCTAATACTGAGGACACTTACTGGGTGTACTTTGAACTACAAGGGCCCTTGGTTAGCACTTATAAAAAGCAAATTAATGGAGCGGCAATTATGACGGGCACTGGCCGAGTGATTACAGAAGACCTAAGTTTATTAAGCAGGATTTTTGCTCCACTAAAAGAAATGTGGAAAAGGCAGGGCTAAGTATCTAAAATGATGAAAAACTCGCATCTAATTATCATTATTCTTTACACCTTGCCTTTTTTATCTAGGGGCCAAGAGGATCTTTTTTACCGAAATTATACTACTCAGCAAGGCCTTAGCTCAAATATAATATATGACCTATTTGAGGCCAGAAGCGGGGTGGTTTACCTTGGGACGGGAGCGGGTTTAACCGCTTTTAACGGGATAAGCTTTAAACTTTATCCTAGTGCTGGCCTACGCAGTTTTTCGGTGCATGAAATTCAGGAAGACCCTAATGGCCAAATTTGGTGTTTAAACTTTAGCAACCAGCTCTTGTACCTAGAGGGTGATAGTCTTAAGGTCTTCGATAAGCTTCAGGCTTTGTTAGATGGAGCAGGAACGGTAAAGAGCTTTTTACTGCATAAAGGGGGAATTTATATTCTCTGCGACAAGACGCTTTATTGGAGCACTTACGATGGGCAAGCAAAAGAGTTGCTGCGGGTAAATGAATCTTTGTTAAATAATGCCTGGATTAGTTTGATTCCAGGCGACCAAGAGGACGAAATACTTATCTCAGATCTCTATAAAATTTATAGCCTTCGCAGTCAGAGTTTACTGGTGCCTCAATTCGAGTTATCCCAAACAGAGTACCTTATACAAGGAGCGGAAGGTGCCCTTTATTATGCCCCTAAAACAAATTTCAGCCACTTAAATAAAGACCAAGCTCATTTAAACTTGCCCGCATCAAAAGCTAATAATTATTTAAATCGTTTGGTTCACTTAGGCAAAGACTTGTGGTTATGCACCAATGCCGGCCTTTACCGATGGGAGTTAGAGAAGGAGGAGTTTTCTGGACCTTTCTTGCATCAGAAGCGAATTAGTGATATCGTGATGGATGAATCGCGAGGCTATTGGGTAAGCACGGTAGATCGCGGTTTGTTCCATATTCCTCATTTAAGCTCTAGTCTTTGGTCTTTCAGCGATTATGCTGCTCATCGAATTAGTAAAGGACCAGAAGGCACAATCATTGTAGGCACAGGCAATGGTAGTCTTTACCAATTTGGCAGTAGAGGTGAAATAAAGCAGTATTGGGAAAGCCCTTTTCAATCAGAGATAGAGTTTTTGCATTTTGATGATGTCGAGCAACGTCTTATTTCCAGTCATGGAATAATTGATTTTAAAAGCAGGAGCTTTAAGCCATTACGCTTGGGTAAAAATCTCTTTATAGATCAAAGGAAAAACCTTGGTTTAAATACCTACAATCAAACTATTTTATTGAGCTCAGATCTTAGCTCAGTACCTAAGTTACCAATGGAGTTGACGCTGCGCAATCCGCCTTTATATTCTCGTCAAAAAGCGCCTTATTATCAGCTTCTTGGGAAACGGAGTATGTGTGGCTTATTTGCTCCATTTGCTCAAGCCTACTTTATCGGTGCCGCCGATGGTCTTTACAAGGTGAAATTGGCTGAAAAGAGTAGTGTTGAAAATTTACGCTATTTAAAGGAAGAGGTTTTTGCCAATCATCTTTATAATCGAGGAGATGATATTCTGGTTTCTACCAAAGGTAAAGGGCTATTACTTCTGCGAGGAGATAGTTTGTATTCCTTCTTCGATGATTCAGAAACCTTAGATACAAAGCTCATTTACAAAAGTCTTGATTTAGATAGTCTTTTACTAATTCTACACCATCAAGGCATAAGCCTGTGGAATAAAGAAAGCAAAAAGCTAAAGACTTTGAGCACCGAACGTAATTTTGGGCGACTGCTGATTTACGATATGCTGGTTGATAATGGTCAGGTTTTCTTAGCTACAGATAGAGGGGTGGTTCGTTTTCCTCTGCAGGAAGATTTAAAACCAGGGCAGGCTAGAATTTCTAGTTTAAAATTGTTTTCCAAGTCTAATCAGAATAAACTGGTTAGGCCGAACGAAAAATTGGATAATCGCGATCTTAACTTTAAGGCGGAAGTGATTTCCTTTGCCGCGGGAGATAATTTTCAATTTCAATATCGCCTCTGGGGTTATGATAGCATTTGGCGAAAGCAGCATGCGCAAAACTCCAATTTTAGCTATTTAGCTCTACCAGCCGGAACTTATCGCTTTGAAATAAGAACCGAAACAGCGAAGGTTTTAAGCCCATCACACCAGGTTGATTTTAATATTGAGGCACGTTTTAGCGAAACCATTGGTTTTTATGCACTATTGAGTTTGGCCACCTTTACCTTGTCGTATTTTATTTTCCTTTGGGTGCTTCGGGCACAAAAGCAAAAGCAATTGATTGGTCAAGGCCTTATTGAATCGCAGTTAAGCTCTTTAAGGGCACAAATGAATCCTCATTTTTTGTTTAACGTATTAAATTCTGTGCAAGGGCTTATATACAGCAACCAGCGTAATCAGGCCAGCAGCTTATTAGGCAAGCTAGCCGACCTTATGCGTCAAGTGCTGGATTTATCAGCCCAGCCACAAATCACCATCAAGGATGAGATAAAGGTTTTAAAAGCCTACGTAGAACTAGAGGCAGCGCGATTTGAGGAGGACTTCCACTACGATATTCGCAGTAGTTTATCGAACGATGAACTAGAAGAGTTAATTCCTTCGATGATTGTACAGCCCTTTGTGGAAAATGCCATTAAACACGGGCTATTACATAAAAAAGGGCTGAAAAAACTAAGCATAGAATTTAAAAAGAAAAGTGCAGACAGATTAATCATTAGTGTGCAAGACAATGGTATAGGACGTCTCGAAGCGGCTAGAATTAATGCAAAAAGAGCTAAGCACAACTCTTTTGCTAGCAAAGCCATTGAAGAACGAATAAAGCTTATAAATAAAGCCCGACAAAGCCATCGAATAAGTTTGCATATTCAAGACTTAAGTCAAGCAGATGGCAGCGCAGGCGGTACTATGGTAGAATTAATTCTTGAACTCAAATGAGCATAATAAAAGCGATTATTATCGATGATGAATTGCAAGCCCGCAGGGCTTTAAAAGGCATGCTAAGCGAAAACCTACCCGAAGTAGAATTAGCAGGTGAAGCCAGAAATTTGCCTGACGGAGTTAAGTTAATCAGGAAAATAAAGCCAGATTTGGTTTTTTTAGATGTAGAAATGCCCGAATATAATGGTTTGGAAATCGTTGACTTCTTTGCAGAGGAGTCGGTTACTTTCCAAATTATTTTTGTTACCGCTTATACCGATTATGCACTAAGTGCTTTCGAAATCTCAGCTTTAGATTATCTAGTAAAACCGATACAACTGGAACAACTTAAGAAGGCAGTTGGTAAAGTGCCTAAGCCGAGTGGCACAGCTTTGATGGCCCTTGGTCAGAACTTAAACGCTCAAGGGCCAAAACGATTGGTATTATGGGTTAATGGCTATCAAGAGCTTTTTCCTTTAGAAGATGTTATGTATATCAAGGCCGATGGTTCCTATTGTGATGTGGTGTTGAGTGATCGAAAGGTGTGCGTTACCAAACGCTTGTCCGAGTTTGAAAAATTGGAAGAGTTTGGGCCTTTCTTGCGAATTCATCGCAGCCATATAATAAATTTAAGTTTTGTACAAAAAATTGCCAAGGCAGAGGTGGGAAGCTTGTTTATGAAAGACGGAGCGGAGCTTTCCATATCTAAAGAAAAAAGGGCGCGTTTAGATTATCTAATTGAACAGTTTAAAGTATAGTTGATTATGGTGAAATTAATGTTTAGAGGTTTAGAGGGGTTAGGGGAAATTCGATAGGAAAGAAGTGGGATAGGAGTAGTTAGTATTAAGTAGTTAGTATTTAGTAGTTAGTAGTTAGTATTAAGTAGGTTTTTCGGCATTAATAGGTGCTTCTAGCTTTGAAGTTGAAGGGTAATTCGGTTGTGATTTGTAGGTGAAAATAAAAGTAGTAGAAGCTGCGGATTTTCGGTATTGAGAAAGACTGAAAGACGGGAGACAAAGAGACGGGAGAGGGATTTGGTTTAGGGTTTAGTGGTTATAAGTAACGCAACGAGCGCAGAAGGTTTCGCGGCAGCGCAGTAGAGTGAGAAAGACTGAAAGACGGGAGACAAAGAGACGGGAGAGGGATTTGGTTTAGGGTTTAGGGTTTAGTGGTTTAGAAGTTTAGAGTTTAGTAGTTATAAATCGAAAATGGTGAAAGCAAAACATATTCGGTGGTAGGGAAATGCAGATACAGCAAGGTTTGAGCAAGAGTAGGAGGATTTTCGGTATTCTGATGAGTCGATATTATTTGACCACAAAGCGCACAAAGAAGGCATGGAGACACAGAGAAAGCTGATGGTTTAAAGTAGTTAAGAATTTAGTAGTTAGTATTAAGTAGGTTATTGCGTTTTTCGGAATGAATAGGTGATTTGAGCTTCGATATTTGGTTGTAATTCGATCCGAATGAAAGGGATTGAGGAGAGGGAAATACGGTTGAATTCAATGGTGAGATGGATAAATTAAATGAGCTGCATGCTGCAGTTCTCAGTTTCTTGGATGATTGTTGGAAGGCTAAGCAGCCATTTAGCTTAGACGACACCCACCACATAACCAGGCGACACCTCTGTCAAGTGGATCTAGAATGATGCTTGCGTTTTTTTCTTTTGAGTGCGTTTGGGCAATAGATTGGAAGGAGCTTTCGGAATGAATAGGTGATTTGAGCTTGGAAGCTAGGATCATTTATTTATTTTGAAAATTTACTCACTACTCACTACTAACTACTAACTACTCCCTCCCCATATCCTTTAACAAGCCAAAGGCGATATAACTGATCAACAAGCCGCCTAAAATTATAGCCAACCACATGAAAAGTTTGGATTGGAAAAAGGAGTCTTCGGCATCAGCTTTAGCGTTTAAATTATCCTCTGCTTTTAAAACGTTCATGCCAATAATTTCGGCATCCTTTAGGCTATGTAGTTTATCGCTAATGAAGTTATCAAGGTCGTATTGGGGACGCTTGCGGCTAAGGTCGATATCGAGATGGTAGTATTTGCCCGCTTCTAAATAGGCAACTAGGTATTTAGGTTTTTGGTAAAACCTGATATTAGCTATTTCCAAAGGTGGATTGTCGGCATTTTCAATGTCGATGTGAAATTCGCTAAGGGCTAAATTAGTAAAGGTGAAATAGTTTTGGCTGGAAGCGCTCAGGTTAAAACGATAAAGGACTTCTTCATAAATATCGCGGCCTTTTTTGGTCTCCTGCTCGCGTTTTTCGAGGAGAGAAGCAGGCCGTAAATAGTAGGCATTGTTTATTTCGAAGGCCATGGCATCAATTTGATGGACATCTAGGGAACTGAAATTTATACGAGTAATTTTCTCTTCGGTTAGTTCCTTTAGTTCCCAACTTATCTCCTGTAAAGGTAAGAGGGCGCTAGGAATGTACTGATTTGTGTAAAAACCAAATTCTTTGAGATCAATAGGAGCGGATTTACGGTTATCGATTTCTATCTTTAAATAGGCATAGTTGCTTAAAGGTAGCGTCAGCGGCTTTTCTAGAAGGGGGCTAGTAGAAGCGCTTATATTAAGCCTTTGGTTTTCAATCAGGCCAAACCAATCTTCTTTATTGTCACTGCCGTAGATGCTAATTTCTTTGTCAATTTCGGTATTGGCTAATTTTAGGATCAAGCTAGAATTTAATCCAAGAGGCTTGCTGATGATATAACGGCTAAGGGAATCGGAATAGATCTTTTGGTCGATAATTTCGATGGACTGGTAGCGCGCAAATTGCCGATCGGAGGCGTCCATAATAAGATAGGGCTGCTCTACATTGGCGCTATCTTTAAGTCTAAGGAAATCAAAATTTTGGGCACTGGCCGCTCTTAATTCGGCAGGTAAAAGGATTTTATAGAGCCCCGCTTCCTTTATGATACTGATTTCAGCCCTAAAGCTTTGTGCCAAGCTATTTGCGGCGAATAGTAGCGTGAGGGCAAGGGTAAGAATTTTACTTTTCTTCATTAGAGTTTTCATCAACAACCAATTTTTTTATCTTTTGATATACAAAGGAAATTACTAATATGAGGACGCCTAAGAGAATGAAAGCGACAATTTTCCCCGTTTCTGATACATCCTTAATGTCGTAAATAAAGAGTTTTAGGATGGTTAGGCCTAAAAGGGCTAGAGCGCCAATACGTAGGTTTTTCGACTGTTTTTTGATGCCTGCTAGAAGAATTATAAAGGCAAGAAACCCCCATAGAATTGGCCAAGCCGACTTAATTATTTGAATCTTCGCATTCCAAAATTCATCTAAAACAAAGCTTTCAATTTGGTAAGCTTCATTTAATGCGAACTCGGTAATTTCTTGCGCAGTCGGATAAAAGTCGGCCATACCCATATTTAAGCCTTGAATAATCACTTCTTGGCTTAGTAAACTTACGAGGATAAGCAGGGTAAACCACTCTATGCTGCGTTTAGTTTTATCATGGGCCTGCGCTAACTGCGGGTAATGTTTGAAAAAGGTGTAAAGTATATACAGACTTAAAATGAGAGCGATATAATGAAGATTAAAGGCTAAACTTGTTAGGGACCCCTCGCTAAAGTTGACATTTATAAGATCTACCTCTAGTAAATTGTAGAAGCTAAATACCAAAAGGAGTGTAGAAGTAATTCCAATAAGTAAGCCAATGCGACTAAGGGCTTTTTGGGAAGTCCGAAGACTGAAAAAGACCAGAATGGAAAGGAATATAAAATGATAACTAAAGCCTAGGATATAAGGGGTCTGACCTGCAAAATAACTGTGAGCTTGATAACTGGTTTCTAAGATTCCAACGAAATAGGAAATTATAATGGCTAAGCTAGCAAGGACAGAGCGGTACATAGGGGCCGGTAAACTGAAAAACTTCGTCTTTAAGGTATCAAGCTCTTTTAAAATAATTTTGCTGAATATTAAAGTGCCGATCACAACCAAGCCCGTTATAAAGATGGGATTAAAGATGATGGTGTAATCACTTTCATCGCTGGCGTATCTAAACCAGTCCATAATAAGGCTAATAATAGCAAGAAGCTGCACGAGCAGGCTCGCGAGGGTGAAGGAGTTTACCTTGGACTTTTTCGCGAGCCATAAAAGTAAAGCGGCTTCTACCGCCCAAAATAGGGTAATCTGATTGCCTTCAAACTGTAAAGGGACCGCCAAGGTTACAAAGCTAAGGGCGATACCTACTAATAGATAGATATTGGTCTTATCCGAACCTAAACGACGGTAAAGAATGGAGGCATAGGAAACATTATAGAAGGCAAAAAGAAGGGTGAATAAGCCAATGAAGCTCGACTGCCAGTCGGCTAATACGAGGTAGCTAAAGCCAAAATACAAAAAGGTATTGGCAATAATAGTGGCCCGTTCGATGCCATTAAATAGTCCCTTGCTTTTAATGTTATTGATTACACTACTGATGCTAAATAGTAGGTAGAAAATTAGGGCAAAGCTAAAGGCATGGGCATGTACAAATTCCTCTCCCCCAATTTCCTTGCTTAGCCAAATACCAAACATTAAGGTGCTGGAAACAAAGGCCAGTAGATTAACCAATTTCCATTTTTTAAAATAGGAAACGGCTAAAATGCCAATGTTTAAAACAATTAAGTAGGAGAAGAATACCATTAATTCCCTTCTCCAGAGGAGATAAGGAAAGGACTTGTAATCCGCCCGAGGGCGCCAATACCATGGTTCCTGTCCCGATTATAAGATAGGGAGACCAAGGTACTGAAGGCGGTTATAATAATCATTAAAGCAAAGGCCACCGTTTGACTGAAAGCTGGTACTCTTGAAGGCAATGAAAATGGTAAAGTAATAGACACTAATTCCACGGCTACTATTGCGAGCTAAAGAGGCAAATTTGGCTTTTAAGCGATGGGCAATAAGCATCAGAATTGAGCCTGCTAAAAAACCTATGCCAACGCGTGCGGGTTCATTAATCAATCTTTGTCGATGGCATATTTCACAAAATAGCTGATACCTAATACGAATGAGGATGCAATTTTATTAATCAGGTTTCACCGATATGAATTTTCGAGTCCGGGATTTTCTCTTTAAATTGCTGGAACCAGGATGCGGGCGATTTTTTGTTAGCTTCGGACTGCGGCGCTTGTGCGGAAGGTTCCTCTTGCTTAGAGGTTTCGGTACTGGCATATAAACTGCGGAAAGCACTCTTTGGAAGGCTCACTGCTTGGTGTGGTTGGTATGCGGCTACTCGATTTCTTTCAGTTCTTCAGTTTCAGTTGCCGGATGTTCTTTTTGATCTTCTTTTGCCTTGGGAGTTTCTAGGCTGGCTTTGGCCGCAGAGTGTAGCCTCTTCTTTTGGGCGCTCTCTGATTCTTTTATGCTTTCGGCCGATGGCTTTAAAGGCTTTTCGACTATTATACTTCGCTCTTGAACTTGCCCGAGCCAAATCTTTAAGTTCACTCAATAGGTGATTATTTTAGCATCTACTATTTTCAGTCTTTTCCTTTGCCGGCAGTAAATACATTAAAAGAGCGAATACAACAGCGGTATAAAGTCCATCATAGCCTTAAATTTTCGGGACGAATGTAAGATTACCGTCCAGTGAGCGAAAAACAGAATATTGGTCAAAATCACAATTTCGATCGAACCTTCTTCGTCTGTTTTAAAGAATAGCGAATATCGGTTTTAATCTTAAATGTATAGTAAGGCTTAAATTAGTGTAAAACAAGAGAAGCGGCAGTATTTTAAAGCCGGTAAATAGATCATTCAGATTTCGTAAAGGCATGAAGTATACTATTTAACGTGAATTCGACGTAAAATCAGGCCTCAGACCCCTTGTAAATATTAGAAATCATATCCAAAAGAACCTGAGTAATTCCTGCAGGATAAATTCCACAAGAGCAAAAAGATTTAAAAGAAACCTTTTAGAAGAGGTATGTCAAGATTCCCCACCAAACTAGGGTATTATTGTGCCAATGCCTTTGGTGGTTATACGCTGCTAGTAAATGAAAATGACTGGTCTCATGCTTTTATTGCATATCAGTGGCTTTACCCTATATTAGAGCCTAGATCAATACCTATGAAAACGAAGAATGAAATTGTAAATAATTGGTTGCCTCGCTATACCGGTCTGCGCCTAGATGAGTTTGGATCTTATATTTTGCTGACGAATTTTCATCATTATGTAGAATTATTTAGCGAACAAACGGGGGCGGAGATTAGAGGTTTAGATAAAAGTATGCCCAATGCCACTCACAGCGACATAACCATTATTGATTTTGGCATGGGATCGCCCAATGCGGCTACGATAATGGATCTGCTGGGAGCAATAAAACCTAAAGGAGTACTCTTTTTAGGGAAATGCGGCGGTTTAAAGAAGCGCAATCAAATTGGTGATATGATTTTGCCCATTGGGGCAATTAGAGGAGAAGGAACTTCCAATGATTATTTTCCGCCCGAGGTGCCGGCAATGCCCTCCTTTGCTTTGCAGAAAGCCATTAGTACAACCATTCGCGATAGCAATATAAATTATTGGACGGGTACGGTTTATACCACCAACCGCAGGGTTTGGGAATTCGATAAAGAATTTAAAAAGTACTTACGTAAGATTCGAGCTTATGCCATTGATATGGAGACGGCCACGCTCTTTTCGGTCGGATTTTACAATAAGATTCCTACGGGAGCTCTTTTACTAGTAACCGATCAACCAATGGTGCCTGATGGTGTGAAGACCATGGAAAAAGATGCTGCTAACTCCAAGACTTTTGATCATAATCATGTAAAAATAGGCATCGCTTCTTTACGGCAATTGATCAATAAAGGAGATACTATTCGTCATTTGAAGTTTGAGGATTGGTAAAATACTTTCCTTAAAACAAATGCCAATAACAGCCAATTTGTAAGGCTAAGGAGCTGGTTTGTAATTCACTAATGCCAAGAGTTCGATTCAAAGGGTGGTAGTATTGTAAAGCGGCTTCGAGTTGCCATTTTCGCTGGTATGAGTAGGCTATGCTCAAGCCAAGATTGGCGTGGGTGAGTATTAATCCCTGCGAGCGAAAATTTGAATTTACACCTTCTATATCTTCAATATTATCGTCGATATAGCTGTATTCAAAGGCTTCACGTATTAAAATACTGCCTAAGACCCCTGCTTTAGAGCGTAGCAACCAATTATCGTTTTGCCAAGTTATGTAAGACAATTGGAGCGGAAGGTGAAGCTGTTGAGTCCAGATTTCAATGTAATCGGGTGAAGGATTTAGGCCGTTATAATTAGGGAAGTTTTGTATTTGTGAAGGGGAAATGGCGGCGATGGAATTGTATTCATTATGCATAAGGCCATAATGAAGACCAGTGTGTAATTCTACTCTATTGAGGCCTACAATAGCGCCCAAACCTGCGAAGGTTCCCAAGTAGGTGCTAAAATTATTGTAGCGCCAAGGTGAGGAAATATTTAGCTGCGGACCAATTAAAATGCGATAGTCTTGCGCTTGCAGGGTTTCGCTCGCAGACTGCCATAAAGAAGATAAAACTGAGGGCGCTTCTACTAGATAGGCCTCATTTTCCGCCTCCTCTGCAAGGCTTTCTGAAGCCCTAAAAAAAGAGGGCGTCAGTTTATTAGTATCGGCTGGTGCTTCACTTTCGCTTTCAAAACCATTGG
>JAGYKI010000037.1 GCA_018401735.1 Schleiferiaceae bacterium | reverse complement strand
TTTACCCGATTCGATTTTAGAGTTCAAAGCACGCTTTCATAATGGAGCGATTAACTGGGAAGCGGGTGCCAATAAAACCTTTACTTTCTTCTCCGATACCCTCCTTCCCGTGCGCTGTTTTGGTTCGGATACTTTCGGTTTATGCCCCAACATCCCCGATACCTTCAACATCACCCTGCAAGTCGATCTTTCCCAAGAGGCTGGTTTTGATCCGCTTAGCGATAATGTCGATATCGCGGGTGATTTTAGCGCTTGGAATGCCGCTTATGATGCGACTTATCAATTAACCGATCCCGACGGTGACCTGGTTTACACCGGCGTTTTCGCTTTCGCAGAACCGCTCTTCATCTACAAAGCCCGTTATCATAATGCTTCGGGGACCAACTGGGAACTGGGATTAGATAAGCAGGTAAATTTCAATAACGATACCGTTGTCCCAGTAAGATGCTTTAGCGCCGATACGCTTGGTGCTTGCTACGTAGCGCCATTGTTCAACATTACTTTGCAAATTGACATGAGTCAAGAGCCAGGTTTCAATCCCTTAACAGATAGCCTTGATATTGCTGGATTATTTAACAATTGGACAACTACTTATGATAATGCCTATGCACTGAGCGATCCCGACGGTAATTTAATCTTCGACATCACGCTCTTGGCGCAATCATCGCCCGTAGAATATAAGGTTCGTTATCATAACGGCAGCGGAACCAATTGGGAGTTGGGCGCTAATAAATTCGCGAACTTCTTGAGCGATAGCCTTTTACCAGTGCGTTGCTTTAATAGTGATTCGGCCGGACTATGCCCAGTCCCACCGCCTCAACCAGGCATTAGTTTTTTCACCAATACACAGTCGGCCCTAGAAAGTGCAGGAACCATTTCCATCGGTTTAGTATTAAACCCTGCAAACTCTGTTGCCGACACCGCTCTTATTTTGCTTAACAAAGGTTTGGGATTACAAAACAACGATTTCACAACCCACCCATTAGCGGTAAACGATAGCCTAGAGTTACCGATTCCTGCGAATACGGACACTGTATATTTTAGTTTCATTATTATAGATGACCAAAGGGTGGAAAACAATGAAATGTTAACATTCCAACTCCTTAGTACCCAAGCTAATATTAACATTAGCAGTCCTAACCAACTGTTATTTACCATTATCGACGACGATATCCCGCCGATTAACAACTACTCTATTGCGGCCATTAGCTCTCAAAACAGCAGTGGTTTAGCCGATTCAATTGGACTAACTTGTCGCATTAGCGGACGTGTTTCCAGCCTGGACTTTAACAGTGGAAATGGCTATGACTTCCATATCTATGATGCTAGTGGTGGCATTAATATTATTTCAACTCAAACTATTAATGGTTATCAAGTTGGCTTAGGAGATGACCTTAGCTTAGTAGGTACGGTGCAGCAATACCAAGGTTTATTGCAGTTTGCTGTAGATAGTATTAGCATCTTATCTACCGCTAATCCGCTTAGCACTCCTAGCCAGATTTCACAATTGGATGAATGGAGTGAAAACCGCTTGGTACGCATTAGAGGCCTGCGCTTTATTGATACAAATATGCGTTGGACTAACCTTAGCAGTGGAACAATGTATTTGCCGGCGAGTAATGGGCCCGATACCATTATGCTACAGATTGAAGCAGGTACCAATATTTACAATAACCCTTATCTCACAGGCTATTTTCAAGTGACGGGTATTGGCATACAAAGAGACAGTCTTTCACCTTACTTGCATAATTATTACTTGCGTCCGCGTCAGTACTCCGACTTTACGGTTATTAATTTACCCCAAATATGCATTAGTGAAATTATGGTCGAATCGGTACACCCTACCGCGATTAATGGCGATTGGTTTGAGATCTACAATTATGGTAACTTCCCTATCAATTTAAATGGCTACCGTTTTGGTAATGATAACATTATGTCTCAGAGCCACAGTATTAACCAAAATGTAAATATTAATCCGGGAGAAAGAATAATAGTAGTAGATGCACCGGTTCCCCAAGATACGATTTGGTTAAAAAGCTGGAAGCAATATGGCAATGGCCCACAAATGCTAATACCTAACCGAGACTTCTTTGGTTTCCCAAATTATAAGAGTACCGGAGATGAGGCCTACCTCTACGATGCCCTTAATCATCTCGTATCTTACGTAAAGTATGATGCCAATGCGATTACCAGTGGCTATAGCCTGCAATTTAGCAATAATGGTACTTTATTAGGCCAGTCTCTTATTGGAGTAAATGGTTCTTACCTTTCGGCAGATGGGGATGTAGGAAGCCCTACGGATTATCGACCCTTTAGTATAAGGCAAGAGAATAATTTAGGGATTACCATTTACCCGAATCCCGCTAAGCACCTACTCTTTATTGAAAGTAGCACGGGAGAGCAAAAAACCATTTCTCTTTTCGATTCGCGCGGGCAATTAAAAATAGAAATGCAAGCGCAGAATATTCGGGAAGAAATAAATGTGGCAGATTTCCCAGCAGGAATTTACCACTTGCGCATTAGCCAAGAAGGTCAAGAGATCAATCGGAAAATTGTAATTACTAAATAACGTGGGGTCGACTATAAATCATAACCTCAGAATTTACGTCGAATTCAGGTTAAAAAATAAGAGAATCAATGTTTTAGATTTAAATTGAATTCACTTTAAAGAGGAGCCCTCGGGCTCTTTTTTTTATTCCGACTTTAAGCCACTTGGCTTATTCTTTTGCCATGGCATTTGTACATAAGGCGTTTTAGCGAGCTGGCGCAAAGCAATAATTGCCGCCCCTATATCTGCTAAGGGAAAAGAAAACCAGATCCCTTCGATGCCAAAGAAATGCGGTAGAATTAATAATAATGGAATTAATAAAAAGCCTTGCTTACTCAAAGCTAAAATCATGGCTAAACGAGCTTGACCAATTGCTTGGAAAAAGGCTGATCCCATTAGTGAAGTGGCTAATAAAGGGGTCGCTAAAAAGACCATCCGAATTGCAGGAACCGCGCGCTCCAACAAAGCGGGATCATTACTAAAAAGTGAAGCTATAGGATGGGTAAAAATCATAATTCCCAAAAATAAAAACCCCGCAATTATAGTCGCGGTATTTAAGGCCAAGCGCGTTACATCAGAAACACGCTCTAATTTTTTGGCTCCAAAATTAAAGCCTACGATAGGCAGAAAACCTTGGGAAATTCCTAAAACGGGGAAATTGGCAAACATCAATACGCGACTAACAATTCCGTAAGCGGCTAGGGACAATTCTCCCCCAAAACTATAAAGGGAATTATTAAGCACAATAGAAAGTACACTAATGGTGCCTTGTCTGGCTAAAGTAACTGAACCTAGGGAAGTAATTTCTTTTATGATCGCTTTCTTTGGTTTCAAACACATCCACGTAAGTGACATATTACTAGGACCGAAAACAAAAAAGTAAGCGGTAAAAATCGCACTTGAGATATAGGAAATTGTAGTCGCCCAAGCAGCTCCAGCCAAACCCATCTCAAAAACTATAATAAAAAGCGGATCAAGAATTAAATTGGTAATGGCAGGCACTATCATGGTAAACATGGCGATGCGCGGATGACCTTCGGCGCGAATGACGGTATTACTCATCATGGCCCAAGCCAAAAAGGGCACACCTATTAAAATGATTCGGAAATATTCAATAGCGGGCTCTAAAATATCGCCTTTGCCGCCGAAGGTTTTTAAAACCCCATCTTGAAAAAACCAACCGACCAAAACAAAAAACAAAGCCAAGCTGAGGCTCAAGCTTATTTGGTTACCAAAAACCCGCACCGCCTTTTCGGGCTTACCTTCTCCAAAAGAACGCGAGATAATAGATGAGCCTCCAATCCCAATAGCCATTCCAATGCTGGAAATTAAAAAGGTAATAGGCAGTACTACAGTAATCGCGCCTATGCCCAAAGCTCCCACATAGCGGCCTACAAAAATGGTGTCGATAATACCATAAACCGACATAACTAAAATACCAATGGAAGCGGGTAGAGCCTGCTTACGAAGCAATAAGCTCAAAGGAGATTTTCCGAAATCGAGGTTTCCTGACATAATTTTGGCGAAAGTACACTAAAGCTTAAGCATTGATAACACTTAGTGCTTCGCCTTATTATTAAATTGCTGGAAATTATAAACTTCCTTAAATAATTCCATAGTTCCGCAGTAAAGTGGTGGCATTAGGCGTTAAACAAACCCCTTGTCTTAATTTATAATCGAAGTTTAATTTGCCTCCACTTACAGTAGATTCGAAATAATAAGCAGCAAAAACATCAGCCGCGCTTTCGCTAAGATTAGAAATATCAATATCGTGGGTAGCAATAATACCGATACAATTAAGCTGAGCTATCTTCTTCAAAAACAATCGAGTGCCTTCTTTTTTATCATCGGAATTGGTGCCACGCAAAATCTCGTCCAATAATAAGAGCGAAGTTCTTTCGGCATTTATACTATCGAGCAAGCCCTTCAAGCGAATAACCTCTGCCTGAAAATATGAGGTGTTTTCGTGAATATTATCGGAAGGATTCATGCTGCATAAAACTTGGAACGGGTAAAAAGTGAAATCATCTGCCGCAACAGTCAATCCCCTTTTGGCTAAAACTAAATTAAGACCCACGGTGCGTAAAAATGTGCTTTTACCGCTCATATTACTACCCGTTAAAATCATGTGTTGAAAATCGTTAAAGCTGAAACTATTAGCGACCCTTTGTGTGACTGGAATTAAAGGATGCGCCAAGTTTTGCGCCTTTAATACTTGCTCATTACTTTGTGTAGGCCAATGGAAATCGGGATGATTTTGAACATAATTGGCATAGGAAGAATAGAGCTCAAAATTAGCCGTTACCTGCAGCCACTGCGATAAATGTGTTAGGTGTTTTTCCTTCCACTTGGCGAGACTATGCAAACGGTGCAAGTGATAATGGAAAAAACCATTTAAGAATATTAAGACAAAAACATTCGCCATCTGCTCCAACGAATTTAAAATAGAACCTAACTGTCGCAGGGCTTGGGATGCCTTAAAACTCGTTCCTAAACTATTTAATTGCTCCTTTAAGACTTTGCTTTGAAAAGGGTGCTGCTCTAAATGTGCAATAAGATTAGCATACCGTTCTATAGAATCGCTCAGCTTGCTTACCAAAAGTTGTTGCTTACGCAGATGCTTAAACTGAGAAAAAGTGACAATCAAATTGAAAACTACTGCGTAATTTAAAATCTTAAAGGTCTCCGCACTAGGCTGGAAAATAAGCTGAAGAAGCGCGTAGGCCACAAATAGCTGCCCCACAATCATAATGATGCGGAGAAGCAGCGAAATTCTTTTTAGGGGTTCTTCGCCCCAAATTGCAATAAGGTCATTAACCTTTGGCCCTTTTTCCTCCATACCGCGTCCTAAGGAACGGTACTTTAAAATATACTCTGGATGAGATTCTAATTCTTTTAATGCGTTTTGTCGCTCTGGAATATCGACTAAAGGTTCCCTTTCCGATAAATCGCTTTGCACTAAAACTTTGCCCTCTTTACTAAAACTGCGGTTTAGATGATGAAAAAGTGAGCGACGACCAAATAAGTTAAGATCTTGTGCAAAAGGATGATTTTCAAGTTCAATCTCCTCGTCATAATCTAAATTCGGTAATTCCCCCGCTAAGTATTTGATTTCCAAATCATACTCTCCCTCTAAGGCCCGTTCTAAGGCAAATTTATCTTTAAGATTAAAATAGAAACGTACCAAAGAAACAAAGCCCGCTAATAAGACAAGGCTTAAATACCAAAGCCAATCCTGCTGAAGATTTAGGTACTGGTAAAAACAGAAAAGGGCCAATAAGGCTATCAGTACACGTAAACTGCTGATTAGGCGAATGCGCTGGCGATAAAAAATTAACTTTTTCTCAATGGTTAAACGGCCCTCAATTAAAAAATTTTGGCGTTTTTCTGCAGTAGTCAAAAGAATCTGAATTAAAAAAATGTTAGGGAAATAGACTTTAAGCTAATCGGCAATTTTAGAAATCTTGTCTAAATAAAAGCTCGAATCGGCATAAGTGGTATAGGGTTTAGCACTCGAATTTAGCAACAGTATTTTATCATCTTGCGAAAGCTTAAAGTTGCGCAGAAACATGGAGCGACGTGCTAAATTAATAATTCCATCCTCGCTTAAAACGTAAACACCATTTTCTTTAACAAGCTTGGTGCTGTCTGTAATTGAACTGTAGCTCAGACTATAATGACCCGTTTCTCTCAATTCCAAAGCAATGTATTGATTGCCTTGGGCAAAGGATATTTTACCGCGGTAAAGACCATGTGCTTTAGCCTGCATTTCTTGCGTTGCCAGCTTATCTGCGCAAGCAAAAGGAATAATGCATAAAGCTAAAAAACTCAGGAAATTGTGACGCATATTAGCTTTTTAACTCGGCTCTTTTAGCTCGTTCCCAAGTCGCTTTTTGTGAACCCTTCAGCCAGCGACCAAAACCCGCGAACACGGCGTAATTCATCATTAAGAAATAATATGGAACAAAAAGTAATTTTACTCGGATCGCGCGATTCTCTAAAAACCAACCTATTAGAGCGGTTACATAAAATACCACTTGGGCGTACAATAGGTATTCGTACATCCATGATTGGGCAAAGAGGAAGATATTGAGGATAAAAATTAGCGGCAACACAAAAGCCGAAATAGACCAACGCAATACCCGGTGCGAGATATACTGAAAGCTTAGCAAAGGCTGAGGAATGGGAATCAAAATCTTCCACAATCGGCTCATGGATTGCCAACCGCCCGCCGCGATACGCACCTTTCTTTTCAGTTCTTCCGTAACGTTATCACTAGCGGTTTCTGCTGCGTAAGATTCTGGTTCATATACTACTCGGTAGCCCTTTTGGCAGATGCGCATGGTTTGCATGAAATCGTCGAGAATAGTGTCTTCTTCTAAATCTTGCACCAATTCAGAGCGAAAAGAAATTAATTCACCCGCTGCACCAACAATTGTATAAAGCTCGCTATCCCACTTCTTTAAAGCACTTTCGTACTTCCAGTACAAGCCTTCACCCGCTGCACTAGCAGTGTCGGCGCCACTACTTAAAACACGTTTCTCGCCGGAAACGGCTCCTACTTTAGGGTCGTCGTAATGACGAACCAAGTTTTTAATACAGTCTTTATTGAGGTAAGTATTAGCATCACAAAAAACCACAATCGGCGTGTCGATTAAAGTCATGGCACGATTTTCCGCGGCCGCTTTACCCGCACGTCTATCTTTATGGCTTACCTCTACTCCTGTCGCCTCTTTTAAAATTTGATAGGTATTATCGTTAGAACCATCGGTTACAAAAAGGATGCGTAGTTTATCTTTAGGGTAATCCAACTCGAGGCTGTTTTTAACCTTTTCCATAATAAAAGACTCCTCATTAAATGCCGGTACCACCAGCGTTACTGCAGGCTGATAATTAGGGTCGAAGCTGCGGTTTTTAACGAAAACCTTCTTAATTTTCACTAAGATGAAAAGCACTATGCCGTATCCCAAATAAGTATAAAAAACAAGGAGGAGACAAAACCAAAACCAAAATTCCATATTAACTTTTTTGAGATTTCAAATAACTGAATAAGCGACCCGAATGGGTTTTAATTCTAAACATAAAGGCATCCCATAAGCTGCCATCGGTTACAATATTTCGCAAGCTGGAATAAGAGTAACTGGCTTTACTGCGCATGAATAAGATTTTTCCGTGCTTTTGCATACGAAATGCCAGGCCACCATCTTCCCCTCTACCGATGCCCATTTCATAACCTCCAACGGCATCGATTACCGATTTCCTTAAAGCCATATTACCACCTAAACAGTTAAGATGAGGCCTTTTAGCATGGCGCATTAAAGAATTTATTAAACGAAAATTTTGATAAACCGACATAAAAGGTGGGTACTTATCATCGTAGGTATAGAAGCAATACTGTCCGCAAGTGATAACTGCTTTTGGATCCTTTAACAATGGGTCTACCATGGCATCTACCCAAGTGGGCGGATAAAGGTTATCGCCGTCTGCGCTAAGAATTATTTCTCCTTTTGCCTTATTAACCCCTGCCTGTCGAGCTTCGGCCCAGCCCGGATTTTCTTCAAAAACCCAATTTACTTCTAGGCGATCTAAAATTTCTTGCGTCCTATCGGTAGAGCCATTATTTACCACAATTAGCTCTACTTTTTTATCCGTTACTATTTCCGAAATACTAGCCAAGCAACCGAAAAGGTAACGCTCTTCGTTTCTACAAATCAAAACGATGCTAATCTGCGGATTTAGGCTTTGCAATTGCTCAAGCCTACCTGAAACTGCATTCCACCATTCCTCACTAATGTCATCGATAGACTTATTAAGTAAAGGGACGATGCGTCGAATAGACTTTACAGGAGAATAATTTGCCATATTAATGTGCTCCGTATTTTTGATAAAGTTCTAACACACCTTGGGCAGTATGTTCCCAACTAAATTCGGCGCTACGTTTTATGCCCAGCTCCGCTAATTTATTTCTTAGCCCTTCTTGCGATAGCAATTGATGCATGGCTTCTACAATTAAATCGGGGTCACTTACATTTACCTTTAAGGCTGCCTCTCCCGCCACTTCGGGTAAGCTACTTTTATCGCCCGTTACTACAGGAGTACCGCAAGCCATCGCTTCTAAAAGAGGAATACCAAAGCTTTCTCTTAAACTAGTGTATAGAAAAACATCCGCCAAATTAATCAAGGCTGGTAGCTCGGTATTTAAAATATAGCCCGTAAAGTGGATGTGCTCAAAATACTCTTCTAAGCCATCTTTAGCCAAATACTGTTTAATAACCTGTGGATCTAAATCGCCAATAACTAATTTATGCTCGGTGCCATAGGCCTTGCAATATCGAGCGAAAGCGCGAATAGTATTGGGAGTGTTTTTTTTGGGATCGGTATTCCCTAAAAACATAAAAAACTTAGGGGGAAGATTGTATTTAGTCCGTATTTCTTCTAAATATTTCTCATCGCTAATTGGCTTAAAGTGAGGACTCACCCCATTGTAAATAACTTTCACTTTATCGTCGCTCGCCAGGCCCATTTCTTTGAAACGCACTTTTTCAGAATGTGAAACGGTAATGATTAAGTCTGCGCTTTTGCAAAGCTTACGCACTACCATGCGACGATACAGATTGCCGAACTTCTGGTAAGATGAGTAGCCTTTCGCGGTAAGCGGATTAGTTTCTAAGTAAATTAAATCGTGGATAGTTACGATAAGTGGTACTGGGCAATTTATGGGCGCTGTGTTGGAAGTACAATGCAGTATATCTAATTGGAGTTCCCTTGCTTTTTGCGGTAAGTAAATTTGCTCCCACAGAGGGTAGGCTCCACCAAAAACGAAAATCTTAAAATTGGGGGTTTCCTCAATAACTTTGTTATCGGGACCATCATTTATAAAGATAAAATACTGATTATCCTTATCAATCTTTTGCAGAAAACGAATCTGCTCCAGCACAACAAAGTCCATCCCATGCTTTTTCTCTCTAAATATTCTTTGGGCCTCAATACCGATCCGCATGCGCACTAGATTTATGGGTTAAATTATATACATAGCCTCGCCAAAAAGCCTTTGCTTGTTGCGTTTCCCCTTTAAGGAGAAAGCTCAAAATATTTTTGGGGAGGGCAATAAAGCTGTAGTAAAGGTAATTCAAAACGCGCGTTTTGGCATCGTAGTTACGCCGTGCAAAAAGCAGGCGATTGCGATTAACGTAGTAGGTTTTAAAAGGAGAATTGCGTCCGGTGGAAACCGATTCCTTGTGCCACAAAAAAGTAGGGCCATAATACCAAATATCAAATCCTGCCTGACGGATTCTTTCGCACCAATCTAACTCTTCGTAGTATAAAAAGTAGTCTTCTCGCATGGGGCCTACAATCTCCAAAACCTTACGGGGAACCAACATGGCAGCGCCGTGGGTAAAAGGTGTTTTGCGAATATCATTATACTGACCTTGGTCTTTTTCTCGAAATCCCACCCCGAAGCTGCGAATAGTTACTTTATTCATCTCGGTTGAACCGGCATACTGAATAAGATCTGGTTCATCGTGGTAGATTATTCGAGGACTAAGTGCCCCAAGATTGGCAGTGTTTTCAACAAAAGGGATTAATTGGTTTAAGAAATCTGGCGGTAGCTCGGTATCATTATTGACCAAAAAAATGTAGGCTCCTTCGCATAAATCCAATCCGATATTATTTCCGCCTGCAAAACCAAGATTTTCATCGCTGCGTAAAAACTTAACTTTCGGAAAGTCTTTTACATCTTCCTCTAAGCTACTGGCTGCTGACCCGTTGTCAACCACAATGCATTCCCAGTCTTGGTTTTCTAATTTCACCAAGCTATTCAGTAAATCGAGAGTAATATCGGGCTGATTAAAATTAACGGTTAAAAAGGATATCTTAGGCTGGGCCAAAGTAAAATGTTGTTGGTTAATGTCTTCAAAAATAAATCCTTTCTTCTTGGATACAAGCAATACTTAGTACTTAAATTTGTGACACTATGAAATTACGAAATATTTTTGCGCTTTATTTAGTTTTCACGGCATCATTTGGCTTTAGTCAGATTAGAGAAAGTGAGGCTCTTCCAATTTTTGACCCTGTGCCTTATTTCAGTATTTCGGATAGTATTTCGGGTTGGAGTTACAGCTCCGATGGACAGTGGATTGAATGGCCAAACATAATCCCGCCCATTGGGATTTCCCGCAATGAAGATTTTTACAAGGCTAAGCACAATTTGTTTGGGATAGACAATATAAAATCCCTCTCAGCTTACCACGTAAAATATGGTAAGGACACGCTAATTTGTCTCGTTAAAATATTTCAAAATGGAGAGTATAAGTATCCCGCACGGAAAAGAGGTTGGGATAGTTATTTAGATGCCTACTATTGTATTTTGTATTACAAAGACTTACAAAAGGCCTTGAACTTCTTTAAAGATAAAAACGACGATGAGGTATATGTGCTGCGTATTAAAACCTTAGACAGCAAACTGCTTAAGGACATTAAAGAGAAAGATATTGTAGATAACATTATCGCTAGCTCCATCGTAAAACCCAACTACGATCGCAATTTAGTACTGACCCTTCAAAATAATAAAAAGGCAAAAACATTACTCTTTCATTTTAGTAACCTGCATGAAATTTTTAATGATGTAGAAGGGGTACGACAGCCATTCTCCCGCAGCGGACGCTCGGTCTATGGTTCCGTAAACTTGTTTAACTATCTCTATTTCGCCGTGGAAAAGGATAAGTTTTTTGATATTCTTAAATTAAAAGAGGCCTTAATGAAAGCCGAAATTGATCTACAGGCTGAAGCGCCCATAGAAGATAATTTAGATTGGGACAATACAGACAGTGAGAATGTGGATGAAGACGAGGATGATGGTACCGACTAATTTCTCCTAGTATGAAATTTAGCATCCCCGAAAGTATACAGCCCTATCTTAAATACTTCTACGCCGTAATTTTCGCGGTTATAGCGGGTACGCTTATAGCGAAGAAAGGAATTGTAATTGCTGCAGTTTTCCTCATTATCCCGGTGGTTATTTTATACTTCGCTAAGTTCTTCGAGAATCCAAAAATTGGACTTTGGTCGGCCATGGTGATTGCCTATATAATTCCAACTTTTGGTCGCTACGCGCCTTTTCAAGCGCCATTAGGACTTGGAGTAGATTTCTTTTTAGTAATGTCGCTAATTGTAATGCTTTTCAAGTTTTGGAAGAAAGTTGACTTTTCGGGGGCCTACAATATTGTCAATTTCTTAATGATCCTTTGGATGGCTTTTATCGTTCTCGAGATTGCCAATCCACTCGCCTACTCTGCTGCTGCTTGGTTTTATGCCATGCGAGGTATTGCTTTGTATCAGCTGCTAATTATTACCCTCTGCTTTGTGTTGGTACGCGATCGAAAAGACTGGTACACTTTTATTAATCTATGGATGTGGTTTTCGCTTGTCGCGGCACTTTGGGGTTTCAAACAAAAGCTTTTTGGGGTAGACCGTTTTGAGCAAGCTTGGCTCGATCAAGGAGCTGCCACGACCCATTTGCTTTTTGGCAAGCTGCGTATTTTCGGGAACTTTACCGATGCGGGGATGTACGGTGCAGGTATGGGGCATGCTGCAATTTCTGCGGGCATTCTCTTCTTAGGCCCTTTCAGTCTACGAAAGCGCGCCTTCTATCTTACCGTAGCACTGGCATGTGCTTATGCTATGCTAATTAGTGGAACCCGTGGAGCTTTAGCGGTGCCTGGGGCCGGAGGTATTCTATACTTAATTATGATTCGTAATAAGCGCATTCTCATCGCAGGCGCCACCATTATGATTAGTGTTTTTTCTTTTTTGAAATTCACAACTATTGGCTCTGGAAACTATGATATTCAGCGTTTTAGAACGGCCTTAGATTCCGATGACCCCAGTTTAAACGTGCGGCTTCAAAATAGAGAAATGCTAAGTATTTATTTAGCCAATAAGCCTATTGGTACCGGGGTAGGTACGGCTGGTGTTTGGGGAGAACGTTTTTCCCCTGGCACCTGGATGGCGAGCTTTCCTACAGATGGATTGTTTACCCGTATTCGCGCTGAAACGGGAAGAGTGGGACATACTATTTATGTCTACAGTTGGCTATTTATTTTAGGATATGGCATATGGCGCACTTGGCAATACAAAGACAAAGAGAGGCAGTACATTGCCATGGCCTCGCTTTCGGGCTACGCCGGTATATTAGCGGCTAGTTATGGTAACGAAGTTATGACCCAAATGCCAGAGCATTTTACTACTTTTATTCCATTAACCTTTGTTTTCACCATGAAGTATTGGAATCCTGATAAGGATGGTGATTTTGATATGCCTGCGGAACAAAAAGGAAACTTTTTTAAATAACGTGAATTCGACGTAAATTAAGGCCTCAGACCCCTTGTAAATAGTGGAGTTCGAGCCTATGCAGTGAAGCAATAACGGGCTATTGCAAGAGGCAGAGGCGCGGAAAGCCGCTTTTTGGAAGGGGCATAAATGGATTTTCCAATAAAAGTGAAAATATGAGGCTATGATTTATAGTCGAACTCACTTTAAATAATAAAGTCCTCTTCCTTGTCTTTTGATTTAGCTCCTTTTCTTTTTTTACCCTTAGGGTTAGCCGCACGAAGCTGCATGCTAAGCAGTCGTTTTAAGAACACCCTTAATAGAGAACGATCCTTTTCAATTTCTCCTAATACTGAAACCATATAATCAGGTTCCACTGCATTAAGCATTAAACCAGGCTTAAATTGCAGAGTAGCCATAAAATCCTCAAGCACCGTTTTATCGGCTCTATTCCAATTTCTAAACGCACCAGTAATACACAGTCCAGCTGAGAATTGCTCCAATAAGTTTAAAGGATAAGGATTAACGAGAATAGGCTGAATAATAAGGAAACAGTAGTCGTAGAGACCCGGATCATAGCCAATAGGGATTAACTCACTGAGATGCTCAGAATTAACAAAACGCTTGTCCGAATCGTATTTTAAATAATCGTAATAAGGCGTTTCGCCTTCTGGCAGATCCTTATAACCAAGCACTAAAACTCTAAAATTGAGGCTTACCAGTTCATTTGCGATTACATGAGTGGTAAGCAATTTACCATCACCCGGGCGTGTGCTAAAAACAAGTAAATTTTTGCACACCTGTCCAACTTTCGGATTGCCTTTTTTACGGCTTTCTAAACGAATATTTTGGGTAATTAACGCCGCCGCTTTATCGTGGAGCCATTCAAAGTCAATATTTTTTACCTCACTGCGAGTGGTAAGGTCGGGATAGGCACCTAATAATTTAAGTCCTGTGAGCTCCTCGCCCCTTTCAGGCGTGCGGATTGAAGAATCTAGTAATTCCTTTACTATAATAAATAAGAAGGGTACAATAAAGCCAATTACCCCCGCGACTACCACTAGAAGCATAGCTTTGGATGGACTGGGTGAATGAGGGAAAGGTGGTGGAGAAGTGACTACTAATCCTCCTGAAGATACCAATTCACTTTTTTGGCGTAGTAATGCTTGGTTTAAACTATTGAGAAGCTCGAGATAATTGGATTCCTTAATATTTATATCTCTTTCTAAACGGGCAAACTGTGAGCCTAATGGGGCATAGAGATCATATTGATCTTTAAAATATTGTTTTCGATCAGCAAAAACCGCAACTCGAGCATTAGTTTCATCTAGCGCAAGCGTATACTTTAACCATTCGCCGATGATGGTTGAAATCTCAATACCGTCGGTAGTGCGGCTATACTGATAGCGTTGCATAAGCTGGTTGCGCACTTCATCTTCTAATCGGCTCGCTTTGGCCCTTAATAAATTTAATAAATCTGGATCGTTTAGATAGGTCTCCATTTCTGCGATCTGAGAACGCAAATCAATTAACTCCTTTTTTTTCACCAAAATGGCATTCCCTAAGGTAATCATTACATTATTGAGGGAGAGTTGGGTTTCAAGCTTCGCTATAACCGCTTCAGCGGCGCGTTTTTTCGCAATTTCTTTTTGAAACTCATCTTCCATCTTTTCTTTTTCGATGGTTAGGTTTCGGGTTTGCTCCTCATAGTTAATGATGCGATACTTTATGCGGAAATCCTGTAAAGTGGCCTCTGCTTCATTCAATATCTCAGTTGCTTCATCTACCTTTTCTTGGAAATAGCCCACCACATCATCGCTTTGCCCCGTTTTAATGGTTGCTAGGTTATTCGTGAAAACTTCTGTTAAGATGAGCAGCGTATTTTGGGTAATTCCCGGATCATTTGAGGTGTAAAAAAGCTTTATTAAATCCGAACTCTGCACTCGTCTTACTCCAATATTTGCAATTCTCTGATAACTGTAAGGGGAGTTACTATTTTCAAAAGTCAGTTTTACGCGTTCATCATTAAAGTGGATCTGACGGTAATTTCGGATACGACGTAGGGTATTTTCTACTGAATAAGGATCAAGCAGAATTTTCTCTAGGCTATCGGGCATTTTATAGCGAAAGTGCCCGTAATTTTCAGCGTTGATATAGGCCGGAGTCGCGCTATCCAACATCATATGTTGCACTAAAAGTCGCATCCCTACTTCTTCTAAAGTTTGGCGCGATTTGATAATGTTAATTAAGTTGTCATATTCGGTACTCGTAGTAAAATAGTCAACTTTAGTATTGTCAACCGCTTCGATATTTAAACCTGAAGCAATACCCGTGAAAATTTCCATTTCCGATTCATAGGACTTTGGTAAGTTTCGGGTACTCATATAAGTCACTACTACCAGCGTTAGGGCACAGAGGAGGAATAGATTTAAATTTCTATTCAGTAGCCTAAAAAACTGCAGTAATGACATTTACTTAATCCTTGTTGAATTTACTAAATGGCACACCTACTAGTCGTTCTAGTTGGCGATAAGTATCGTAAAAATTGGTTTTAAGCGTAATGTAGTTAGTCGCCCACTTAGATCGAAGGTCGGCATTTTGTCCCAACTCATCTAGGGAAACCTGACCACGCACATAAGCCGCTTCGGCTTGCTCATAAATAAACTGAGAGGATTCTTTTGCGTCGGTGGCTTCTTTAATTAAGTCACGTAACATAAATAATCGACTATAAGTTTCTTCAACTTCGCGACGGATTTCAAGTATAGCCAATTCTTTGTTGGCATTTTCCCCGTCACTAGCAGCTTGGGCCATTTTTGCCTGATCGCGTTGACCAAAAAAAGTAGAAAGGGGAATTTGCATAGATACGCCATAGTTATAGCCTGCTAGCGTTAGGCCATCTGCACTATTGAGTGCATTATTTCCACCAAAATAGTTCGCACTAAACTTCACTCCTTCCATCCATTGTTTCTTGTTCATGGACATTTCATACTCAAACATTTTTTGGCGCTCCGCGTAATATTTAATCTGCGGGGATTTGGCCACTGCTGTATCGATTAACAAATTTAATGGCGGTAAATAATCGGCCAAATCAATTATTAAGGAATCGATATTAGTCTTAGAATTGCTTCTGCCAAATGTTTGCGCATCTAGCGAAAGCGGCGCCAAAAGTACTATTAAAAGAAAGGCCTTAAAAAATCGAAGCACAATAATCATCAAACATTTTCTTTTTGAAAAAGAGCTGGTATAGTTCTTAAAATCAATCGTATATCGTTCCAAAAGCTGAAATTTTGGGCATATTTATTATCCAAACCTTTGCGTTCGTCTTCACTCATGGAGCCACCGCCACGTTTTTCTACCTGCCAAAGACCGGTAATTCCCGCTGGCGCGAGGAAACGTTCGCCCCAGTCATCAGAGGTAAGTTGCTCCGCTTCGTAAAGTGGCAGGGGACGATTACCCACAATTGACATGTCGCCTTTAAGAACATTAATGAGCTGGGGTAATTCATCAATACTGGTGTTGCGAATAATTTTACCAACCCTAGTAACGCGCGGGTCATTTTTAAATTTCACAAAAGTTCCAGCTGCTTGTTTCCTTTTTAATTCTTGGTACTCGGCCTCCGACATTGGGCTGCCATCCTTATTAATTAATTGAGGTGAATTACGCGGAGGTAATTCTGCCATTGGGTTCTGTTCCGCTTTTTCTTTTGCTTCTTCTGCATACTGATTTAGATGGGCAAGTTCTTTCACCCTTTGATCTGCATCGGTATACATGGAGCGCAGCTTATAGAAGTCAAATACACGGTAACCCGTTCCCACCCTTTTGGAGATGTAATAAACTTTACCTTTCGACTCTAATCGAATGGCAATCACCGTAAGAATCAAGATCGGAGATATAAAAAATAAGGCTGTTCCAGCTACTACGATATCGAAAATTCGCTTAGCCAAAGGGATTTTATACTCTGTTCTTTGGATGTTACGAGACTTATTCAGTCGCATATCTAGCATGCTGCGGTAAAAATCAATTTTATCCGCCACTACTGCCAATTGATCTGCACGAATAATAAGCTCGATAATTCCTCTGCGCAAGTGTTTCGCTCTAATTTCTGGATCTATTCGATTGGTAATTAGAACAAAGGGGATTTTCTTTTCGTTTAAAATACTGGCATAGCGCTCGAAAAGCTCATCTCCTTTCAGTCCCTTTAAGCTATACTCTGAGATTACCATATCCACCTCATCCAGTTGATCGATTTGATTGTAGAAACCAACCACGTTTTTGACGTGAATCAGGGAGCTACCAAAGCGCTCAGAGAGGGATTCTTTGATCTCAGCAGTGTTGCCGATGTAAAGTAAATTTTTCACCCTTTTAGTCTTATGAGGTTGTCTATTCTCAAACGTAATTCCTCGGGATTAAAAGGCTTAATCAAGTAATCATTCGCACCAAGCTTCAAACACTTAATTCTTTCGGTACTGCTTTCCTCGCCCGAAAGTACAATTAAAGGGACGTCGTAAAAGAAACCACTTTCTCTAATTTTCTGAATGTATTCGAAACCATCAATTTCGGGCATATTTAAATCCGCCACTACTAGATCGGGAATATTACCCGAGTACATCCACTCTAAAGCTTCACGACCATTTTCTAGAGAAACCACATCATAGCGATCCTTAAGAATCTGTTCTAATAATTTAAGCATGATAGGTTGATCATCGATGACCAATATCTCGCCCCTGCCTTTTTTCTCCATTACCTTTGTCTTAATTGCTCGAAAGCAATGATTAATTCTGCCTCAACGTTGGCAAGCTTAGTTTGAAGCTCGCTATTATTTTGACCGGCTTTGCCTAATTGTTCTAAGTCGCGGATATCTTGAATAATTTTCTTGATACCGAACATATCTATGTTGGGCTTAATCTTGTGTGAAATGGCTCCAAAGGTAACCATGTCATTGGAAGCCTGAGCTTTAATCAATTCTTCGAGCTGCCCGGGAGTATGCTCTAAAAAAGTATCGACCATCATATTTATAAAATCTTGATCTCCTCCACTTAGCTCTTCTAGCTGAATGAGATCATATACTCTATCTGCCATTGTATTTAATTTACTGTTAGTTCCTTATTTTTTAGCATCCTGTACAGTGTGCTTTTTCCAATATCAAGCAATTTAGCAACTTCTACCACATTATTATTATGGTTTTTAAGATAATAGTTGATCAATTTTGTATTGTAATCTTTTAAAGTTAGCCCTTCGCTTACCAAATTATCGAGCTCATCTCCTACCGTGTTAAAATTAAGATCTTTTTCTTCGATAATACCATCGTCAGCAAGCACCGCCGCTAATTCAATTACGGCCTTAAGTTCACGCACATTTCCGGGCCAAGAATAGCTGCGTAATTTTGTTTGTACCTGTTCACTTATGCGCATCTCTTCCATTTCATTTTCCTCGAGAAAAAGCTTTAAGAAATACTTGGCTAACAGAATAATATCTGATTCACGCTGACGTAGGGGTGGCAACTCAATCGGCAAACCGAGCAAGCGGTAGTACAAATCTTCTCTAAAGTTACCTTTGGCAACTTCCTCCTTTAAATTTCTATGAGTGGCAACAATTATCCTGGTGTCCACTTTAATTTCCTTGTTACTGCCTATTCTAGTCACCACACGCTCCTGCAAGATGCGCAGCAATTTCGCTTGCAGGCTTAAATCCATTTCTCCTATCTCATCTAAAAAGAGGGTTCCGCCGTTGGCTTCCTCAAATTTACCGATACGTCGGGAAATAGCGCCAGTAAAAGCACCTTTTTCATAACCGAATAGCTCACTTTCTAAAAGTTCTTTAGGGATGGCGGCAATGTTCACGGTAACTAAAGGCGCCTTTTTATTTTTGGAATTATAATGAATGGCCTTGGCTACTAACTCTTTCCCCGTACCTGTTTCACCACTAATAGAAACCGTAATATTCGTACGAATCGCCTTTTCAATAAGTTTAAAAACCCTCTTTATGGGAACACTACTACCCTTTATACTGCTAAAGTCGTATTTCAAATTCACTTCTTCGCGCAAGCGATCCAGCTCATTTCTAAGCTTGGCATTTTCCCGTAAATTGTTTATGGTTTTCCAGATGCGTTCCTTGGAGTTTTCGTCCTTAACAATATAATCGTAGGCCCCTTCCTTTAGTAAGTCAATCGCCGTAGCCACATCTTCTTGTCCACTAACAATAACCACTGGTAAATCAGGCTGACTACTCTTAACCTTTTTTAAAACATCGATACCACTTAAATCTGGTAAAGAGTAATCCAATAAAATGCAATCGGGTTGTAAGTAGAGTTTTTCTAAACAACTTTTACCCGTTACAAAATGCTCTACCTGATTGTCGGGATTTAAGGATAAATGATGTTTAGTAGCCTTGGCATAAAGCTCATTATCTTCTACTAAAAATATTTTCATCAAAGACATAGGCGCACTAGAGTATTTCCAAATTTAAGCTTAACTCTCAAATCGGGAATTAATGTACAACTAAATTCTGCTTACTTACGCACAAGTTTTTTAACAAGTCTAAGACTTTCTTCTATCCCTAATTTCAACCACCGGAAAAAACGAAAAGGGATAATATCTTTTAAATAACGAAATCCAAAAAGTGTTCCTCCTGCAAAGGTTAAAATACTTACAAAGGCTACCCAGCGTATGTCTTCAAAGAAATAAAGTGCTACTAAATCACCGACGATATTAATCACCAACATGATAATGACCTTATTCATATTCACTTTAGGGCGATCCAACACATCGAGGCCTACTCCAGAATAGCGATCTAAGGCCGTAAAAGCCATAAAGAAAGAGAAAATGCGCAGTAGCACGGCAGATTCGGCATAGTCTGCCCCTCCTAAAAGCACCACCAAACTATCGGCAAAAATGAAAGTTCCCAAAGCGGCTGGAAATAAAACAACAAATGCAAAACCCGTGCTTATCTCAAATTCTCTTCTGAAATTTTCGGCACTTCCACTTTTATTGGCCCGTGCCAAGCTGGGGAAAGAAAAACTAACTAAAGCTCTCAAAGGAATATCAATCAAATTGACCAAGCGCTGCGGAATCTGGTAAATTGCAACTGCCTCTGGGCCTA
>JAGYKI010000036.1 GCA_018401735.1 Schleiferiaceae bacterium | reverse complement strand
GTAGAAGGATGTGCAAAACTTGGCGTTAAAGCAATCTCTAGCACAGCCTGGACTAATGGAGGAAATGGCGCTAAAAATTTAGCAGCTGCGGTAGTCGGTGAAATTGAAAATGGCGCTAGCAGTTTTAAAGTTCTGTACGATTTAAACTTAAGTATGCGTGCTAAAATTGAAACCATTGCCACCGAAATTTACGGTGCAGCCAAAGTTGAGTACAGCAGTAAGGCTCTACGCGATTTAAAAAACATTGCCGATCTCGGCCTAGAATCCCTTCCCGTTTGTATGGCAAAAACCCAAAAGTCACTGAGCGATAATCCTAAGTTAATCGGGCGACCCACTGGTTTTGTTTTCGCAATACGAGGTATTGAAATAGCAGCCGGAGCAGGTTTTGTAGTCCCCTTAGCGGGAGATATTATGCGCATGCCAGGCTTGCCAAGAGTGCCCGCAGCCCAAAAAATTGATATAGATGCAGAAGGAAATATTTCTGGACTCTTTTAAAAATTTCGTTCTAATTCAATTAAACAAAGAGCGCAGAAAAATACTGTGCTCTTATTTTTGTTAAAAAGAATCCAATGGAATTGAGTAATTCCGAAAGAGATTGAGAAATATGAACGACAAAGTTTTTTACCTTTCTACTTGTTCAACTTGCAAGACTATAATGAAGACTTGGGACTTGGCTGGATTGGAATTGCAGGATCTTAAAAAAGAAAACATCAAGGAAAGTGAACTCGAATTTTTGCGAGCTAGAGTTAATAACTATGAGGACTTGCTCAATAAAAGAGCGCGCTTACTTAAGGAACATGATTTAACTGATGGCCCGCAGCGCGAAGAGCAAATTCGACAATTAATCCTTTTTCATTATAGTTTTTTGAAACGGCCTATTTTGGTCTTGAAAAATGAAATATTTGTTGGAAATTCCGCCAAAATTACGAATGCAGCTAAGCTTGCACTTGAGAACCGTTAAATTAGTTTAGAATTTTAAATGGCAGAAAATACTCCTCAAAACAGTATCCCCGAAAATAAGGAAGAACATAGCTCCTCTACCTATTTAGCCATAGCTTTTCGCTCGCTGCGGATGTTGGTTTACCGCACTTTGCGCATTCAAGATAATGCTGATCCTAATGACACTATCGAGTCCATTAAAATGGATATCGATTTTAAAGGTTATAATGTTTGGATTCTCATCTTTAGTATTCTTATCGCCTCCATTGGCTTAAATGTTAATTCTGGTGCTGTTGTAATTGGTGCCATGTTAATCTCGCCATTAATGGGTCCAATTCTCGGGGTAGGATTAAGTTTAGGGATTAATGATTGGTCCACGATGAAGCGTTCGCTGCAAAATTTTGCGGTAATGTTTACGGTAAGTATTATTACGAGTACGGTTTACTTTTTACTCACTCCACTGGTAGATGCGCAGTCGGAATTACTAGCTCGTACTCGTCCCACTTTATTAGATGTAATTGTAGCTTTTATTGGTGGTTTAGCGGGGATTTTAGCTGCTAATCGTAAGATTAAGAATAATGTAGTGCCCGGGGTTGCCATTGCCACAGCATTAATGCCACCACTCTGTACGGCGGGCTATGGAATAGCTACTGGGCAATGGGCATTCTTTTTGGGTGCTTTTTACCTTTTCTTAATCAATAGTATCTTCATCTCTTTAGCTACTTTTTTAACGGTGCGTTTTCTTTCCTTTCCCGTCAAAGATTTTGTAGATCCAGAGCGGGCCAAGCGGGCGAGACGTTATGTTTTTGCAGTTTTGCTTTTAATTATCGTACCTAGTGGTTTTACCTTTTACCAAGTGGTTTCCGAATCCTATTTAACGAGGAGAGTAGATCAATTTGTGCAAGAAAATATCTTTTACGATGGGGCGGAGTTGGTAAAGAAAGACTTCATTAATAATGAAGATGAAACCCATTCTTTGAATCTTGTTTTCTTTGGCGAAAATATTCCTCTTAGGGTAGTTGATTCTTGGCGGAAGAAACTGACCAATTACAATCTTGAAAATATTGAGATCAAGGTGGTTCAACCCCAAAGTATGGAAGAAATGAATTCTACCGAAGTAAATAAATTGGTAGACGTATTTAGCAAGAGTCAGATTGAATTACAAACTAAAGAGCAAACTATTACGCAACTTCGTTTAGCCTTAAGTCAAGAAATGAATTTGCGCTTACCCATTGATCAATTAATGGCCGAGTTAAAAGTGAACCATCCTCGTTTGTACACTATTGGCATGGCGCGAATGATTGAGCTAAATGAAGGGGGAAAGGACACTTTAATAACCACCAATCTATACTGGAGTTTGCAGGATACCCTGGGTCTTAAGCCAGAATCAGATCAGATTAGAGAATGGCTCAAAGTGCGATTAAATCTTGATACAGTGGTGCTACATAACTTGATACGCCTTCCAAAAGAAGAAGTAAATAAGCCCAAAGCTTTAGGCACCGTTAACTAATCTTTGACTTTTAGCTCTGCCTTTAGTTCAGGATTGAGATAAAGATGCGAGTACACTTTCAGTTCACGCGGATTGAACATAGGAATGTCATCAATGAAAAGTGGGATAAAGCTTCCTTCTTCAATTGCTTTGATGCCAAATACCTGCTCTTTCGCTTCCCATAAAATTACACCCTGACTGTAATCCCCGTCAGGGTCTATCTTAAATTCTAGGATATCCCATTCGTAAATATAACGGTTATTGCGATCGCGAAAACCAATGTATTCGTCAAGTTCATCGTATTCGATGGCAAAGCCTCGCCACCAAAATCCGTCGCGAGAATATAAAATCATGGTAGGACTAACCTTTCGCATATAGCCTACAATTTGTTCTCCTTTTCTGAGCCTAAAGCGTTTCTCGGGATTTGTCATTTTTTCACTTTTAGACCTAACTTATTTTTGCGCTAAAAGTTTATCCTTCAAATAGGGGGCGGTAACCGATTCTTTGCAATGGATCATGTCTTCGGGTGTCCCTTCAAAAATAAGGGCTCCCCCTTTCTCGCCTCCTTCCGGTCCTAAATCGATTATCCAATCGGCACATTTCATAACATCTGGATGATGCTCAATAACTACGATGCTATGCCCATTTTTAAGTAGGGCATAAAGACTTTGTAGTAATTTTTGAATATCGTGAAAATGGAGACCAGTGGTCGGTTCATCAAAGATGAAAAGAACCGGGTCTTTAGCGCTTCCTTTAGAGAGAAAAGTAGCCAATTTAATACGCTGTGCTTCCCCACCCGAAAGAGTAGATGAGCTTTGTCCGAGGCTAACATAGCCTAAACCAACATCCTGCAGGGGTTGCAGTTTTGCGGCAATTTTAGTTTGACCTTCGCGATTAAAGAAGCTTATGGCATCATCCACGGTAAGCTCTAAAATATCGAAGATGGATTTGTCGGCCAGTTTTACATCTAGTATTTCTTTGCGGAAGCGCTGACCGTGGCACACATCACATTTTAAGTGCACGTCTGCCATAAACTGCATCTCGATGGTAATCTCGCCTTCGCCTTGGCATTTATCGCATCTGCCGCCATCTATGTTAAATGAGAAATAGCCAACTTTGTACTTTCTTGCTTTAGCTAAAGGCAGAGTGGTATAGAGCTGACGAATATCGTCGTAGGCCTTAATATAGGTTACAGGATTGCTGCGGCTACTTTTGCCAATGGGGTTTTGATCGATAAACTCGACATCGCTGATATCTTGCCAGGCACCTTCGAAGCTGCTGTGTTTGCCTGTTTTCTCACCGTAGCCACCCAAACGCTTTTTAAGGGCAGGATATAATATCTTCTTAATTAGGCTACTTTTTCCCGAACCACTCATTCCTGTTACCACGGTAAAGCAATGCAGGGGAAATTTCACATCGATGTTTTTGAGGTTGTTTTCTCGTGCTCCTTTCAGTTCGATAAATTTGCGAGGCACTTTTTTTACCGGAATTTTTATTTGATCAATTCCCTGTAAATAATCGGCAGTATGGCTGTTTTTCACTTTAAGCAGATCCTCATAAACTCCTTCAAAAATAACTTCCCCGCCATTAGTACCCGCTTCTGGGCCGATGTCAATAATATAGTCAGCGGCGAGCATCATTTCTTCATCGTGTTCCACCACCACCACAGTATTGCCAAGGTCGCGCAGCTCTTTTACAACTTCGATTAATTTGGCCGTATCTTTAGGATGCAAACCAATACTGGGTTCATCTAAAATATAAGTAGATCCTACCAGAGCACTGCCTAAGCTAGTGGCGAGGTTAATTCTTTGCGATTCACCCCCTGATAAAGTACTGGAAAGGCGATTTAAATTAAGATAGGGTAATCCCACTTTACAGAGATAAGAAAGGCGATTTTCGATTTCCAATAAAAGCCTTTTGGCGATGGCATGTTCTTGCTCGGAAAGTTTCAACTCTTGAAAATGAGTGAGCAGTTGATCAATAGGCCAAGAAACCAATTCTGAAATTGAATAGCCGCCAATTTTAACATAACTCGCTTCTTTGCGCAAGCGTGCTCCTTTACAGGATGTACATTTAGTTTTACCTCGGTAACGCGAAAGCATTACTCGGAACTGAATTTTATAACTTTTCGTTTCAAGGTAATTAAAGAACTCATCTAGGCCACGAAAGTGGGCACTGCCTTCCCAAAGCATAGCTTTTTCAGCTTCATTCAACTCGAAGATTGGACGATGAATAGGGAATTTAGCTTTTTCTGCACCGGCGATAAACTGGTCTTTCCACTCACTCATTTTTTCACCGCGCCAGGGTACAATCGCATCTTGGTAAACCGAAAGAGAATTATCGGGAATCACCAAATCTTCGTCGATACCCATAATATTGCCGAAGCCTTCGCATTTAGGACAAGCCCCAAAAGGATTATTAAAACTAAAGAGATGAATGCTGGGCTCTTCGAACTCCATGCCATCAATCTCAAATTTATTGGAAAATTGATGTACTTCTTCCGTATCATTTAATTGGATAAAGCAGATTCCTCTACCCTCAAAAAAAGCCGTTTGCACAGAGTCGGCCAAACGATTGAGGTTTTCCTCGGTACTCCAATCCGCTACCAAGCGATCGACTACAATTTCTAAGTTGTCGGTTTTTTTATGTGCTTTTAGGTCAAAATCACTGATGCGTAGAAGCTCTCCATTTTGAGCCATACGGGAAAAACCTTGTTGAGAAAGGATTTCCAACTGATCCTCCAATTTTCGATCGTGGAGAATAAGGGGGCATTTAATTAAAAACTTAGTATTAGCCGGGAGAGCTTTTACATAGTTAAGCACATCTTCGATCTGATGTTTTTTAACTTTCTGGCCACTAATAGGGGAGTAGGTGGTTCCCACCCGAGCGTAGAGTACTTTTAGGTAATCGTAAATTTCGGTTACGGTTCCTACGGTGGAGCGGGGATTTCGAGAGATCACCTTTTGCTCGATCGCAACCGCAGGAGAGAGTCCTTTAATACTATCTACTTCTGGCTTATCGAGGCGACCTAAAAACTGACGCGCGTAAGAACTAAGGCTTTCAACATAGCGGCGCTGACCTTCGGCATACAATGTATCGAAGGCCAAAGATGATTTACCAGAGCCTGAAAGTCCAGTTATTACCGTTAAGCTCTGATGTGGGATGCTAATATTAACATTTTTTAGATTGTGAACTTTAGCCCCTATAATCTCTATTTTTCCTTGCTGGCGCTCTATTGTAGCGGTATTTTTGGTCATATTTTTTCGGCTCTATCGAGTCTGCAAAATTATCATTCTCATATTGCTTTGTTGGATTGACAACAAAAATTATATATTTGTTTTGAGCAAGGCGAATATCTCGCCTCCCTTCAATAAAAATATTGCCTATAGTTACATAGTTATTTTACTGATTTACGGACCTATTACTAACCCAATCAGAATTGACTATGGATTACAAAGCAATGACAGATGCCGAGCTGGTTAAGCTCTACATCAATGGAAAGGAGCAAGCATTATCTTTTCTTATCGCAAAACACGAGCAACGCATTTTTTCTTACATTTTAAGTAAGATTCAAAACCGCGATCTAGCGAATGATGTATTCCAGGATACTTTTGTGAAGATCATCAAAACTCTAAGAAGAGGAAATTACAACGAAGAGGGAAAGTTTTTACAATGGTCTCTTCGGATTGCCCATAATTTGGTAATCGATCACTTTCGCAGACAGAAACGTATCCCTACCATCGCGCCAAATGATGAGTATGATATTTTTAAAATACTAAAGGATGACACTCCTACAGCCGAAAACGAAATGATTAAGGTGCAAATTGAAAAAGATCTTCATAAATTGATTCTTCTATTACCAGAAGAGCAGTTAGAGGTTTTAAAACTGCGCCACTTCTCGGGTTTGAGCTTTAAAGATATTGCCGAACAAACTGGTGTATCAATTAACACAGCACTAGGAAGAATGCGTTATGCCCTTATCAATTTAAGAAAGTTGATGGTAGATAATAAAGTAACTTTAAGCATGTAACAATAAGTTACATTGTGGTTCGTTTACCTTTTGTCTAACTAATATAGGTATATGGATAAAACCACTACTCTTAAAGATGGCTATGCAACTAATGCAAGACCAGATGCACAAACCATTCAAAACATCTTAAATTTTTCCAGGTCTTACGAAACCCAGAAAATCTCAAACAATTTTCAGTTTGAGATGATTAAAAATTGAACAAAAAGCCTCTTCGGAGGCTTTTTCTATGAAACAGAATTAATGAAAGCAATTTGGAATAATCAAGTGATCGCCGAAAGCGACGAAACCATTGTGGTAGAAAGGAATCATTACTTCCCCGCCGAAAGTGTGAACAAGGAATTTATAAAAGAATCAGGCACGCGTACTACTTGTCCTTGGAAAGGCGAAGCAAGATATTATACCTTAACGGTAGATGGGCAAGAAAATAAAGATGCCGCTTGGTATTATCCCCAAACAAAACCCTTGGCAAACAATATTCGCAACTATATCGCCTTTTGGAAGGGTGTTGAAATAAGCGAATAAATTTTTATGAAAAAGCTTAAAGCGTTTCCCAGCGAAAGGAATCTAACTTTAAAAAAATAAATAGTAAAAGGGTAAACCCCCACAGTGAAGAACCTCCATAACTGAAGAATGGTAGCGGAATGCCAATTACTGGCGCGAGTCCAATAGTCATAGCTATGTTAATTGTGAAGTGAAAGAATAAGATGCTTACCACAGCATAGCCATAGGCACGTGCGAAGGTGCTTTTTTGCCGTTCGGCTAATTGAACCAGCCTAAAAAAGAGGAGCATAAATAAAATAATTAATACGGCGCTTCCGGTAAAGCCCCATTCTTCGCCAACGGTACAGAAAATAAAGTCGGTACTTTGTTCGGGTACAAAGTCAAATTTAGTTTGTGTACCATTCAAATAGCCTTTGCCAGCCACTCCACCAGATCCAATGGCAATGATAGATTGAGCCGTATTGTAACCAATCCCTTTGGGGTCGTGGGCTTTGCCAAGGAGAATATTAATACGATTGCGGTGACGATCTTCTAAAATAGTATTAAAAGCATAATCAACAGTGTTTACCAACACTGCGGAGAGAATCCACATTCCTACTACTTTTATCCAAAACCCTTTAGAGCGCCTTGTTGCTACTATTATTAAAATAGCAAGTAAGGCTAAAGCAATTTGTAAGCTTAAAAGAGGTATTAATAAACTCATCAGGAATAAAATAGCCAAGGATAAACCAATAAAAATGTAAGCTCCTGAAAGTCCTTCGCGGTACATTACTAACAATAGAGAACTATACACCAAGGCCGAGCCGGGATCTGGTTGAGGTATGATTAACGCTGCTGGAATAATAATAATGATAAAGCCAATTATTTTATCGCGCAGCCCTCTAAGATTCCTTTCTTTTTTGCTCAGAAAACTAGCTAGGGCTAAGCCAGTAGCAAATTTGGCAAACTCCGAAGGTTGAATACTAAAGCCACCAATAACGAACCATGAACGAGCACCAGCAATTTCTTTTCCCGCAAAAAGTACCAACAGGAGGGCAAGCATGGTGGCGATGTAAATTGGGATGGCAAGAGTCTGATAGATACTTCCGTCTAAAATGAAAATAACTGCAATAATGGCTATGGAAGTGCCAATCCACATTAATTGTTTCCCATAGCGCTGGCTAAAATCGAAGATATTAGCATGTTCTTCATCGTAAACAGCGGCATAAATATTTGCCCAACCCATTAAAACCAAAAGGAGGAACAAAACAACGGTTAGCCAATCGATATTGTGAATACTGCTATTACTTCTCCGCATCGTTTAGTTTAATGGGCTTTTTGTAGATACTTAGTAATTGCTTTTCGTATTCTTCGCTTAAATCTCCAGCAAGCATGCGGTCCTTCATCGTTGGCCTATTAATTTCACCGGTAAGGTATTGTTCTATCAGTAAACTAGCGATAGGCGCAGCCCAGCGGCTACCCCAATAGCCATTTTCAACAATAATTGCAATTGCTATTTTGGGATTTTCTTTTGGTGCAAAAGCCACGAAAATACTGTGATCTTGTCCGTGGGGATTTTCCGCAGTGCCCGTTTTCCCGCACATCTTAATAGTATCATGGCGACTTCCACGAGCGGTTCCCGTTTCAAAAACATCGAACATCCCATTAATCACTACCGGGAAATGAACACTATCAATAGTGGTATATTTTCGCTCAACAAAATTAGGGTCGGCAATAGGTTTGTTGTCAATGGCTTTTACTATATGAGGGGTATAATAATAACCATGGTTAGCTATGGCGGCTGTCATATTTGCCATTTGAATAGGGGTAAGCAAAAGTTCACCCTGGCCAATTCCAAGTGAAATGGCACTTACTGCTCTCCAGCCTGTATAGCCAAAAGCCTTGTCGTAATAATCGGCATTGGGCACTAAACCCTTTCTACCCGTAGGTAAGTCGTTATTTAGGAAACGTCCCATATTGAAGCTCTTCACATGGTTACTCCAAACATCCATGCCTTCTTGAGCAGTAGGGTATTTTTCGATAATGGATTTAAAGACCTGACAGAAGTAATTATTGCAACTCTTACTAATAGCTAGTCGTAAAGCGATTGGGCTGGAAGTACCGCAATGACAAGCTACATGCAGTCTTCCATAGTGAAAACCATGGTGACAGGTGTAAGTTGTGGTTTCTTTAGTAACTCCTTCTTGTAAGCCAATCAGGGCATTAATTACTTTGAAAGGTGACCCTGGAGGGTATTCCGCTAAAAGTCCGCGGTCGAAAAGTGGCTTATTAATGCTATCTAAATAGAGCTTAGAATAATTTACAGTTCGCTCGCTTCCCACCATAAGATTCGCATCGTAATTGGGGCTCGTTACCAAACTTAAAATTTCACCGCTACTGGGCTCAATGGCAACAATACTGCCTCTTTTGTTTCGCATTAACTCTTCACCCAAGGCCTGCAAGTCGATATCTATGGTAGCGGTTACATGTTTGCCTGGTTGGGGCAGGGTATCGTAAGCGCCATTTTCATAAGATCCTTGTGTACGATTATGAACGTCTACTAAATTGTAAATCTGGCCCGTTTTCCCTTTGAGAATATCCTCGTAACTTTTTTCAATGCCCGTCTTCCCAATTAAATCGCCCTGGCTGTAAGAGGGATTATCTTTGATAAAACTAAGGCCCGCCTCCCCAATAAAGCCAATAACGTTAGAGCCTGCTCGATTTTGATAGCTGCGGAGAATACGTTTTTGCGGATAAAATCCGGGGTAGAGATGCAGTTTTTCCTGAATGTAGGCAAAACGTTCTTTGCTAATTTGCTTAATAAAGATAGAGGGCTTTAGGTAACTATAGCTTTTTGCTTTGATAATTCTTTCTTTGTACTCCTCTATAGGAATACCGATAAGGTCGCAAAAGCCAAGAGTATCCGTAAGTTTAACCTGCCGGGGGACGATCATTAAATCGTAGGCACTTTGGTTGCCCACTAATAGCTTTCCATTTCTGTCGTAAATTAAGCCACGGCCTGGATAAATTTTATCGACCCGCACCACATTGCTGATGGCAGATAATTTATACTCTTCATTAATGATTTGAATATAAAATAGTCGCGCCAGAAATACTAGCCCGATTAGGGTGAAAAAGCTGAAAAATAGATATTTACGTTGCATTTAGCGACGGTAGTTCCAAAGTTGATAAAGCAGCACAAAGGTAAAAGAGAAAAGGCTACTATACAGGCTTCGCATTAAAAGCGGCAATAAATTGTCTAGCGCAAAATTCTCAATGCTAAATAGGATAAAATGATGCAAAAATAAACCCGTTAAAACATACATCAGGCTTCGAAAGAGGCCTAATTGTTTAACATCAGATGATTCGGAAAGTTCGTTTTTACCTGCTCTGAAAATACGGAAAATCAGGGGTTTCAAAAAGGCAATAAAAACGCTGGCCGCGGTATGTACTCCATAGCCTCCTTCAAAAACATCGACAATAGCGCCAATTAGAAAGGCCAAGCTCAAAGTGTAGAAGACCGAACTGCGTGGAGGTAGAAAAAGTATAAAAGCTATATAAATGTAAGGGTTGAGGTAGCCATCGAACAGAAAGTTATTGAGAATAAAAATCTGCAGGAAAAGCAAAGCAAGGAGGCCGAAAATAGATTTAATTAAATTCATGGCCGCATGTTTAAAGAGTCTAACTCATTAATCCACAAGTCCTTTACCACGTATACATTACGTAGTTTAGCAAAGTCGGTACTTAAACTAACCGTAATTTCTAAAAAGTTTTGGTCGGCTTGTAAGCGGGTAGACTTTACCCAACCAATGGTAATACCCCGCGGGAAGAACGATGAGCGACCATCGGTTTTAACGGTATCGCCGCTTTTTACATTAGCATAAGGGGGAATATCCTGAATACTACTTTCACGGTAATTTTCACCTAGCCAACGCAAGGGGCCAAAATAGCCATCTTGCGCAAGCTCTGCGGAGATGCGTAGATTGGGATTAATGATGGGAATTACACGCGCAAAGTGCTTACTAACATTGGAAATTACGCCAACCACGCCACTAGGGCCAATTACACCCATATTTTCTTCTAAACCGCTAAGCCGTCCCTTATTAATTAAAATATAGTTTTCCACTTTAAAGTGGCTGCTGTTAATTACTTGGGCATCTACATAAGTATAACGTTGCTTATAGGTACTCGAATTTATAGTATCTGCCCCGAAATTTTGGAAGATAAAGGACTCATCCAACGATTCGCGCAAACGAACATTTTCGCGGGCCAATTGCTCATTTTCTTCCTTTAAATTAAGGTAGGCTTTGGTTTGCGCCGCTAGCCCCTGAAAGTTTCCTTTTATTTCGGTGGTGGCACTTAAAAACTGAGAGCGCTGATAGCTACGCTTGTTTATAATCCACGCAAAAGCTAGAGATTCCAAGAGCAAGAAGTAGAGTAAAACTCTGCTTCGTTTCAGCAAAAGGAAAAAATAGCGCATAAATTATTAAGACATCAAGAAATTGTACTTGCCAATATTTTTAAGAGCAATACCCGTTCCTCTAACTACTGCTCTAAGCGGATCTTCTGCCACGTAAACGGGCAGATCTGTTTTCATGCTAATGCGTTTATCCAAGCCACGTAACATGGATCCACCGCCAGCTAGGTAAATCCCACTATTGTAGATATCAGCTGCCAGTTCGGGCGGCGTTAAAGAAAGCGCTTCCATTATCGCATCTTCAATACGGATGATTGATTTATCGAGGGCTTTCGCTATTTCTTTGTAGGTGATAATTAGCTGTTTAGGCTTACCAGTTAATAGGTCACGACCTTGAACCGGCATATCTTCGGGCGGATTGTCGAGTTCATCGAGGGCTGAGCCAATTTGAATTTTTATTTCTTCTGCGGTGCGTTCCCCAACAAAAAGGTTGTGATGCGTGCGCATGTAATAGGCAATATCATTGGTGAAAACATCACCAGCTACTTTAATAGACTTGTCGGCGACAATTCCACCGAGGGCTAATACTGCAATTTCTGTAGTACCGCCACCTATGTCAATAATCATGTTACCTTTTGGTTCTTGCACATCTACACCAGTACCAATAGCCGCTGCCATGGGTTCGTGAATGAGATATACTTCGCGGGCGCCAGCATGTTGGGCTGAATCTTTAACCGCTCTTTTCTCCACTTCGGTAATGCCGGAGGGAATACAAATTACCATGCGAAGAGCAGGTGGTATTAAACGTTTTTGTAGAGCGGGAATACTTTTAATCATTTCCCTAATCATCGCTTCGGAGGCTTCAAAATCGGCTATAACACCATCTTTGAGGGGGCGAATAGTTTTTATGTTTTCGTGGGTTTTTCCATGCATTTGTCGGGCAACTTGGCCCACAGCGATTATTTTACCACTCATCCGATCTTTAGCTACAATAGACGGCGCATCCACGACCACCTTATCTCTATGAATGATAAGCGTGTTGGCGGTGCCTAAGTCGATAGCTATATCCTCTCTTAAAAAATCGAAAAATCCCAATTTGTTTAGTGTTTAAAATGACGTACTCCAGTGAAAACCATGCTCATATTATTTGCATCGCAGTAATCGATGCTCAACTGATCTTTTATTGATCCGCCGGGCTGAATTACTGTATTAATTCCTTCTCTATGTGCTATCTCAACACAATCCGGAAAGGGGAAAAAAGCATCGGAAGCCATTACTGCACCCTGAAGGTCGAAGTTAAAAGCTTTCGCTTTTACAATAGATTGGGTTAATGCATCTACGCGAGATGTTTGTCCAGTGCCTCCAGCTAAGAGCTGCTTGTTTTTGGCTAAGATAATGGTATTCGACTTGGTATGCTTACATATTTTTGAGGCAAATAGCAAATCTTCAATTTCTGCTGCATTTGGCTTTAGTTTTGTGCTGTATTTCAAGTCTTCGAGAGCATCGGTGTGATGATCGCGTTCTTGTGCCAGCACTCCGTTTAAGAGACTACGGTATTGCATTTTCGGTGCGGCGAAATCATTTAAAATTAAAATGATACGATTCTTTTTTTGCTTTAAAATGCTTAGGGCATCTTCGCTGTAAGAAGGTGCGATTACTATTTCAAAGAAAATTTCATGCATAGCTTTAGCTGTAGCCACATCTACCTGAGTATTAGCTATAATCACACCTCCAAAAGCCGATACGGGGTCACCTGCTAAAGCATCGGTCCACGCTTCTAGCGCGCTGGGTCGAGAAGCGATACCACAAGCATTATTGTGTTTCATTACCGCTACGGTGATGTCGTTTTTAAATTCGGCCATGAGGCTTACCGCTGCATCCGCATCTAATAAGTTATTATAAGATAATGCTTTACCATGTAATTGGGTGAAAACATCTTCTAATTTGCCATGGAAAATTCCTTGCTGATGAGGGTTCTCTCCATAACGCAGTACTTGACTTTCGCCAAGACTTAACATTTTATGCTGTCCAGTAAGGTAGTTTTGAATAAGGTTATCGTAAGCGGATGAAATTTGGAAGGCAGCCCCTGCGAATTCTTTGCGTACTTCCTCACTGAGCTCTGAGCTTTCTAAAAGTTCAATGGCTTTGCCATAAAAATCACGGCTAGGAATAATCCAAGTGTCTTGGTAGTTTTTAGCAGCGGCACGAATAAGTGAAATACCACCAATATCTATTTTCTCTATGATTTCGCTATGCGAACCACCCGCCTGTAAAGTTTCTTCAAAAGGGTAAAGATCCACTACAACTACATCGATGGAAGGGAGTGCGTATTCTTCCATCTGACGGCGATCACTCTCCCAATCACGGCGACCTAAAATGCCACCAAATACTTTAGGATGTAAGGTTTTAACACGTCCGCCTAAAATGGATGGATAACCAGTAAGATCTTCTACCGCCACAACTGTATGCCCAAGATCCTCGAGGTATTTGCGGGTACCACCAGTAGAAAGAAGGTCGTAACCTTTTTTTACTAGGGCTTCTGCCAATTCATCTAATCGATCTTTGTAAAAAACGGAGATAAGAGCGGTGGGCTTTTGGGGCATTCCTGAGAATCTATAATATTAAGCTGCAAAATTAGTTTTTTTGCTCAGCTTTACTTAACAAAAACCACAATTTTACTAGTACTTTAGCGCTAGATTTCAACAAAATGGTATATCTGCGGATTCTTAAGGAAAGTTTATTTTTTGCCTTGCATGCCTTAAAGGTGAATCGACTGCGTACAGCTTTGTCCTTGTTAGGAGTAACAATCGGTATTTTAACCATTGTGGCAGTTTTTACTATGGTAGATTCGCTCGAAAGAAATATCCGCTCTAGTGTAGAAAGTTTAGGAAGTGATGTTGTTTACGTTCAAAAGTGGCCTTGGGGTGGAAGTGGAGAGTATAAGTGGTGGACTTTTTATCAAAGGCCAGAGCCTACTTATTACGAAATGGAAAAATTGGAGCGTCGTTTAACCACGGTGCAAGACATCGCCTATTTATTTGGCATCAATCAAACTTTAAAATACGGCTTAAACTCGGTAGAAACGGTTAATGTCTTATCTGTTTCGCATGCCTATAACGACATTTGGAAATTTGAAATCAAGGAAGGCCGTTATTTTTCAGAATTGGAAAGTCGTAAAGGAAATGGGGTGGCGATTTTGGGTTTTGATGTGGCTGAAGGTTTATACGGCAATATCAATCCAATTGGCCGCACTTTTAGTGTACTAGGAAGAAAACTTAAAGTGATTGGCGTTTTAGCTAAGCAGGGTAAAAGTTTAATTGGCAACGATATGGATGGTTCTATTCTTATTCCCGTAGAATATGTTGGGAATATTATGAGCCTTAATGATATGAATGGGTCTACCATTATTGCGTCTACTAAACCAGGGGTAGAAATGGCCGCCATGAAGGATGAAATTACTGGCGCTATGCGTGCTTTGCGCCGTCTAAAGCCCAAAGCGGTCGATAACTTTGCTTTAAATGAAATTTCAATGATTTCTAATAATCTAGATACCTTCTTTTCAATTATTGGATTGGCAGGAGCGGTTATTGGTGGCTTCAGTATTTTGGTAGGTGGTTTTGGAATTGCCAATATTATGTTTGTTAGTGTGAAGGAACGTACTAATCAAATTGGTATTCAGATGAGCATGGGGGCAAAACGAATTTTCATTTTATTACAGTTCTTACTCGAGTCGGTAATTCTGTGCCTTTTAGGCGGTGGTTTGGGTATCGCCTTGGTGGGTCTAATGGTTTATTTATTGCCAATTGTTATTAGCGATTTCGACTTTGAAATTGCAATGAGTTTTGGCAATATTATGCAGGGTTTAGTAATTTCGGTACTAATAGGCCTTATTTCAGGATTTGTACCGGCTTATATGGCTTCCCGCTTAAATCCGGTGGATGCGATTCGTGCTGGACAGTAATTTAGATTGAAGTCTGAGGCAATAATTTATAATAGAATTCATCTTATTTAAAAGGCCACAATTTTTTTCAAGTCTTTGCCATAGCGGTCGGCGAGCATTTTATTCAAAGTTTTTAGAAATGCATTATCATCTTGGTTAAAGGCATGACTAATATTGCTGTCGATATCGATTTGAGCAATTAATTCATTTTCTAAAAAGAGGGGTACTACAATTTCTGATTTCACATCGATACTGCAGGCGATGTAATTTTCTTCAGCGGCGACATCATCACTTAAATAGGTTTCTCCCGAAAGGGCTACTTGACCGCAAATACCACTACCGAAATTGATTAGGGTATGATCGGTTGCTTTCCCAGCGTAAGGACCAAGGTGTAATTTTTTACTCTCTTGATGCATGAAGTAGAATCCCACCCAATCATAATGTTCTAAATCCTGCTGAATTTTAGAACAAATCTGCTGTAAAGCACGGGCAGCATTTTCCTCTTGCTTAATAAGAGTGCTAAGTTGACTAAGGTAGTTTTCGTATTTCATGTAGATAGGGTAAGAAAATTAGGAGTCCAATAATCAAGGCAAAAATAGCTGCAATAAGCACAGCGGCCGCAGCAATGTCTTTAGATTTTTTGGCGAGAGGGTGGATATCCGGACTAGCAAGATCGACCAAATATTCGATGGCTGAGTTAATGGCTTCGAGGCTAAGAACGAGCGCAATGCAGAATAGGCTTAGGATCCAATCGCTTTTAGTGATATCTAGAAACCAGCCCAAAAACATCACAACCAATGTAGCAGTGAGGTGAATTTTGGCATGAGCACCTTCTTTAACGAAAAGGAGAAGTCCTTGGAAAGCAACCTTAAAGGCGAAAATTCTCTTTTGTAAATATCCCAACGTTTAATACTTTTTTAACGTTTAGTGTTGTAGTAAATAATTTATCCAACCAGACGCTTAATAATTTTCCATTACCGCAGAGTTTTTTTATTCGTCTACTTAGTATGCATGCCGTAACTTGCGGCTAATTTGTAAATAATTTCAAAGTTATGAAGAAACAGCTATTAAAGCTTTTAATGTTCTTTACTCTGGCGATGTTTATGCCAGCCTTGAGCTACGCCCAACAAACGGTAGCCAATGGCCAAATTGATATTTTAACAGGAGTAGTTGATGTTAATTTCGCTGATGCCATTTGCCAATGCGATACCATTGAAGTAGATTATGAAATTAAGCCATTGGCAAATTTTCCTTCAACATCTAGTTTTGAGTATCAATTTGTTACCACGGCACCAGCTGTGCCACCGGTTTTTGGTGCCCCTTCTTTATTAGAGTTAACTAAATTGGAGAAAAATGCTCCTCCCATACCCTTAACTTTGCCTTCGGATACATTTAGTGCGGGTAGAAAAAGAGCTTATTTAGTAATACCATGTAATACGCCTATTGGATTGCATGCCTTACGAATAATCAACAGAGCTTCTAATGGAGTGATTACGCCCGTTGATGGTTTTAGTGATACAATTTACTTTAACGTGAACCGCATTCCAACTTTAGCAGCAATCGATTCGATCGCTATGGTTCGCAATGGTGTTCATATTGACACTACCGATAATCCCTATAGCGGAACCGCTGATGTTGGGATATGTAAGCAGGATTCGATTTTCTTACGCATTACTACTAATGCCAGTTCCATACAATGGTATAATGGCTTCAATACGATTCTAGGTGAAACTAAAGATTCTATACAAGTGGGTTCACCTGGGGTTTATTATGCTAAAGTAACCAATGGCGGTTTATGTTCAATTTACACAGATACGGTAACGGTAACGTCTATTATAACTCCAACCACGGTTTCCTTTGACCCCACCAACCCGCTCAATTCTAACGCTTACATTATCGATTTTCCGCCTGTAAATAGTACCCCAGATGATTCGTTAGAGCTTTGTGCCAATGAGACTGCGGTTTTAACTGGAACATTTGCACCCCCTGGGACGGGACTTACTTATACGTATCAGTGGTTAACCGACTCTTTAAATACAACTACTGGTTTCAGAGATTGGTACGCCCTTACAACTCCTAGCGCTACCACGCGTTTTTTAACCATTGATGCCAATACATCTCGTCCAGGAGTAAATTATTACCGCTTAGTAGTAGATGATGGTTTTTGTCAAGATACAACCGCTGAGCTTTCCAAATTTAATGTCTTTATAGATACTGTGCCCACGGGAACTCCTGTTGGAATACCATTTTTAGGAACCACGGGGCCGACCGTATTTGGTGAAGTATGTATGACGGACTCGGTTAATTTAGCTCTATTCAATAATGGTGCTGCTAACCCATTGTGGCGTTACAGATGGCAATGGTATGATCCTACAGTACCAGCAGGAGCTAATCCATGGAAATCCGTTTCAGGTGGCACCGCAGCTGCGGGTACGCTTAGTTTCGATACGATGCCTACTATTAAAATTGACACTTCATTATCGGATGTAGGTCAACCCTATTTCCAAAATCCAAAACCAGTTTTGCGCTTCTTTAGAGTGAGAGTGGCTTCGGAAACACCTTATTATGATACTGAAACTTGTGTTTATTTTAGTGATAGTATTGCCGTGCGCTGGTTCCCAGATTACGACTTAACGGTAGCTTCTGCTCCTGGGATTAACGTAATTGGTCAAGATTCAATCAACTTCTGTGAAACTGATTCTGCCACGATAAGTGCACCATCGACGCCCGCAGGATTAACAACCTTTGGTTATAATTATTCGTATCAATGGCTAACGGACTCGATTGATCCAAATAATGGTAATCGCGTGAAATATGCTTTAACAGGTGAAACCAATCAATCTTTTATCGTTGATGAAACAGGCAGATATTTTGTAGTTATAAACGACGGGATCTGCTCAGACACTTCAGATGTATACCGTGTTTTTGTAGATAGCTTGCCTACTACAACTATATCGGAAATTACTTATCCTGGAAGCACGAATGGATTAACAGGCTTTAATCTTTGTTTATACGATTCAGCCTTAGTTTCCGCTAGCGATACAGTTCTTGGATTAACCCCTTGGAGATATCAATGGCAACAGCTTAACCCAACTAATGGATTTTGGACCAGTTTATTAACCGATACTCTCGTAACATTTAGTATTGATGCGGGTTTAAAAAGAGTAGGTGAGGACACGGCTTATTTCCGTTTACAAACTAGTTACTTTAACCGCTTTGGTTTAGAAACTTGTGTTAGCATTACCGATAGCATTGCCGTGATTTTCTATGAGAACCCTACCTTATCCTTCATTCCTGGTGATAGTATTGGTCTTTGTCCTGGCGATAGCATACTGATGGTTGCCACAGGTAATTTCAACACAGTAAGCTGGGATAATGGTTCGGTATTAGGAGCAACTCGCTATATAAGTGCGGCTGGTACCTATCCAGTTAGAGTGACTGGTATTAATGGTTGTATTACCCGCGATACGGTAACGGTTTATCCTTTAGTGGTTTCTGCCGGGGCAGGAGCTGACCAAACGGCTGAATCAGGTGAGGTGGTAACCCTTACGGCTTCAGGAGGTACAAACTATCGGTGGTTCGCTAATAAACCTCTTCAGTTTTCGGATTTCTTAAGCCAAAGAATTCAGGTTTCAAAAGTTTTAGAGAACGGAGTATTAGGGGATACCATAATTATTTATGTAGAAGTAACCAACCAACGCGGTTGTATTGGTCTTGATTCTTTGCAATTGATCGTAACCAAAACCTTCCCCGAGCAGGTTAGCTTAATTAATAAGGCTTATAATTTATTCACACCGAATGGTGATGGTCTTAATGATGAGTGGGACATTCGTGAACTGATGGACGGCGATGCTTGTCACATACAAATTATGAACCGTTGGGGTTCGGTGGTATATGAACCAGAAAATTTCAATGGTCTTTGGTCGGGTAAAGATAATGGTGGTAATGATTTACCAGATGGCACCTATTACTATATTTTAGAATGTGGTAACGACAAAGAAATCCGCATGCGTAATGCTGTAACCATAATCCGCAACCAACAATAAGATGAAAACGATGAGAAAAATTTTAGCACTGCTGGCTTTCGGAATGATGGCAAATCTTGCCACGGCTCAGCAGATTCCTTTATATAGTAATTACTTTTTTACACCATATATTTATAACCCAGCCATGTCTGGTTCTAGCGGAGTAACGGAAGCAACTTTTTTACACCGTCGTCAGTGGACAGGTATTCAGGGTTCACCTGAAACTTCCGCTTTAGCCGTAAATGGTTCTTTAAATGAAGAAAAAGTTGGTTGGAGTATTTATGGTTTTTCAGATAGAACCGATATTCTTAGCCGTTTAGGTATTTATGGTAACTATGCTTATCATGTGAAAATAACGGATGACATTAGTTTGTCTGGCGGTATTGGTGCCGGTTACTTAAATCAGAGCATTGATCAAAGTGCGGTGCGTGCTCGCGATCTTGGAGATGTATTTAGTGTAGTTGCTCCTAATCGTGGTACTTTCGACATCAATATTGGTTTAAAATTGGCCGTGCAAAATTTCACTTTAGGTTTTGCTGCTCCCCAATTACTTAGCCAAAATGTTGTTTATGCTACGAATCCAAGTGATATCAATTATAACATGATTCGCCACTACGTTGCGACCGCTCAATACGATTTCAAATTTGCTGGCGAAAAGCAGGTTTTAAGTCCTATCTTAATGGTAAGAACAGCCGAGTCTGTGCCCGCACAAATTGATGCTGGATTACTATACAATATGAAAGAATACGGCTTTTTAGGTGCCATGTTCCGTTCAAACTATGGAATTACTATCAATGCAGGTGTTAATCTTTCTGAGACGTTAACACTAGGGTACGCTTACGATTTCTCTACCAATACTTATGGATCTAACTTTGGTACAAGTCACGAATTTATGCTTACCTATCGCTTTGGTAGTAATAAGGATAATGAGCGTATGCAGAACGAGCTGAAGCGCTTAAAATTAAACCAAAGACGTCAGAAAGACGAATTGGAGGAAACTGTGGATGATAAGTTAGAAGAGTTTAAGGATAGCTATAAAGATGATATTCAGAAAGCCCTTGAGGAAGAGAAGAAGAAAATGGTTGAAGAATTGGAAAAACTGCGTAAACAAGCCGAAGAGCAAGGAAATCGCAATAACAACAATAACGCAAGCAATAACAATCAAGGAGGTCAGCAAAACAATCAGTCTAACAATCCAAACAATAATATGCCGAACAATCAAGCGGCAAATAATAACAACAATAACGATAATACCGGTTCAACCAACAATATGAACCAAGCTGCTAATAATAATGCAGGCATTAATTATCCACAGGAAAACCTTCCTGCCAATGTTAATCCAGGCTCTCCGGGGTACTACGTAACAGCGGGTGTATTTGGTCAGCAAGCCAATGCTCAGCGTTTAGCGAATCAACTGGCAACTCAAAACATTGACGCGAGAATTTTCCAAGATCCAGGCAATAGTTTCTACTATGTATATCTATTGAAATTCAATAGCTACGCTGAAGCGGACCAAGCGAAAGCAAGCCAATTAAATGGCCGCTTTAATGGTGATTTATGGATTAAAATTCTCAAGTAGAATTTTTGAAACGCAATAAAGAAGGGGCTGTCTGATATAATCAGGCGGCCCCTTTTCTGTTTACTTAGGTTTATATAAAATTAAGAGTCTAATACCAATTTAATTATGTAATGCCGTATATATTTCGTATCTTTCAGAGATGGGAAAGAAAGCAAAATTGGAGATCAAAGAAAGCCTGTCGGATCTCAAGAAACTGAAGGCAAGACAAGAAAGCCTGCAGGGCCAAAAACGGGTATTGGCA
>JAGYKI010000035.1 GCA_018401735.1 Schleiferiaceae bacterium | reverse complement strand
GCCTAATTTTACGTCGAACTCACGTTGATTACTAAGAATGAGTGTCTGGTTTTACGTGGCATGGTCGTCGACTGTTGTTACATAGTCGTTCGCTTAGCGCATGGTGGTCGTCGAGGGATGTGATAAAGGCTGTGATAGGGTGTTGCTTGGTAGTCGGGTTGTGCGACGTGGTGTTCGAGCGATGTGATGAAGTCGATGATGGGGTGTGATAAAGTGTGCGATAGGATGTGACATGGGCTATCAGTGCTTGCGATAAAGCCTAGCATAGTGTGTTGCTATGTCGACTATTAGTCGCGGAGTGGTGTTCGAGCTTTGTTACAAAGCCTATGGTTTGCGCGGAATGATGTTCGGGGAGTGTTTAAAGGGTGGGGCAAGCATGCGAAGTGGTCTGCGTATTGTGCGGAATGGTGTGCGAGGGCTGTGATGAAGTGTGCCTATGCTTGTTATATAGGCGGAGTAGCGTTGTTAGGTGGTCTCACAGTTGTTGCTATATAGTGTGCGCCATAACATGTCATGGTGTTCGAGCTTCGTTGTATAGTCGTCAAGGTGTGCGGAAGAGTCGGGCATGCTTCGTTGTATGGTGTGTGATGCGATGTTGTAAGACGGGGCAGGGATGTTATAAAGGGTAAGAGGCTTGTAGTGTGGTGTATTAGGCTTGTGGTGTGGTGTATTAAGCTTGTGGTGTGGTGTATTAAGCTTGTGATGTGGTGTATTAAGCTTGTGGTGTGGTGAATTAAGCTTGTGATTTAGTGTACTAGGGTTGCGGACTTGAGACAAAGAGACGGGAGAGGTATTTGGTTTAGAAGTTTAGTGGTTTAGCGGTAATATGGCATGTAACGCAACGATCGCGAAGGTTTTCACTGGGTGCACAGCGGAAAGAGAGAAAGACGAGAGATTATTTGAGAAACAAGAAACAAGAAACAAGAGACGAGAAAAAATGAACCTGCCTGACTTTAGGTCGAACTTAGGTTAAATCCCGCTTTCCTAATACCGAAAAGCCTCCCAAGCCGGCAAAGCCTTATTATCAAAATCGAAAAGAGCTTGGTTTTCCCAAGATGAGCCATTGCTGGCGGTATCGCCCCGGAAAGCCACCATTTCGGCACCCCAATAGGCAAAGCCAATTAGTTGCTCTTGGTGTAAGACTAATTGACGGATTTGCATTAAAAAATCTTTCTGCCCCTGAGCGCTGGCAGGATAATCGGGCAGAATTAAATGCTCGTCCCATCCCACAACATTATTAGTCCAATCGTTCCAACCTAGCGTAAATGGATAGGCCGTTTCCGCAATTATTATGTCTTGAGGAAAATCTTGCGCTAAGCTAATCAAGCTATTCTCAATTTCCAGTAAATCTTTGCCATGCCAAAGAGGGTAATAGGATAATCCCATAATATCGAAGTCAATATCAGTCATCTGGTTGAAAAACCAAGTAGCATTATTAACCCCAGCATAGTGTAGCATCACTTTACAAGTAGAATCTTGGGAGCGCACTTCTTCAATAGCAAGAGCCAAGAGTTCTTTAAACTGTGTTGCATTTTCGCTAATTCGGCCAAAAGGGTGTAAAAAGCCCGGATTAATCTCATTACCAATTTGCACAATGTCGGGCGAAATACGCTGCATCACTTTAGCAGTATAAGCGCGCAGACTATCTTTTAAAATGCTGTAATCTAGTCCTTGCCAAGCAATTGGTGTTTCTTGATGACCAGGATCAGCCCAGGTATCGGAATAGTGGAGACAGAGCCAAACTTTAAGACCTTTCTGTTTTAAAATCTGCGCGAGGCTGTCCACCTGTGCTAAACTTGAGCCCCGTTTCGTTGGGCTATGCCATAAGCGCAAACGCACGGTATTAACACCTTGGCTTTTAATAAAATCAAGGAGATCTATCGCAGCAGCGTTAGAGTCGCGGAAACGCATACCTTCATAGGCCACTTCGGGATAAAAAGATAAATCGAGAGCAGAAACATTTGCCAGCGTATCCCTAAAGGGAGCGGGTATATCAGGCTTCGAAACGGGAGAGTCCTCTTTGCAACCAACTAAAACTAGCAAACTCCACAGCAAGGTGAGCCCGAGAGCAGCACGGCTAATTTGCTGAATATTTCTCCGTCTTAAAGTAGCAATTTTCATGGATACTGTTCAATAATAAACTGACTCACCCAATTTTGTATGCTATCTTTTTGGCTATCGGTTGCGCCCAAAAAAGCATGATTGACGCCCTCTAATTCGTGGTATTCGCAGTTTAAATTTAGACTGTCCATTTTCGCTACTAGCCGCCGCGATTGTTCAACGGAAACCAATTGATCCTGATCGCCATGAATAACCAAAACGGGCGGTAACGCAGGTTTTAAAAAATTTATGGGCGAATATTCGTACATAAACTGACTTGCTTTTACACTGTCTTTTTGTGGATCAAAGCCCATTAAGTTTCGCGAGATATCGAGAGGCTCACGTAAAATAGCAGGTAAGTCTTCGATAAAACTATTGAGAGAATCGAGCGTTTCAGAAAAGTACAAGGTTCGCATTTCGTTGGGTCCATACACATCCACTAAATAGTCTATTTCAGGCCTCGGCCATTCGGGATGCGCATCTGCGTAAGCGTGAAAAGCCAGCATAAGACCTAAATGAGCTCCAGCCGATTCGCCTAAAAGTCCAATACGATTACTATCCAGCGCGTAGGTGCTGGCATTTTTTTTCAGCCAAAGCACCGCATCAATTATATCTTTAATATTCTGCGGAAAAGGACTAATTCCATCTGCCGCTAAGGTGTAACTCGGTGAAATGACCGCAAAGCCTTGCGCGCGCAAATTCTCAACAGCACCATTAAAACGATTAAAATTAATAGACTCCTTCCGGCCGGTAATCCAAGCGCCACCGTGGATGAAAACCACCACCGGATCAGCCTCAAACTTCTTTTGCGTGGGGAAATAAATATCCAGCGCCTGCTGCTGGTTATACTTTATGTTGAAAGAACTCTGCCCTTCCACAATGGGTGCCGCTGTGTAAAATAAAAATCCTGGGAAAAAAGTTAGGGGAATAATCGGCAAAAGGAGCAGAAGCCAAAGCCATTTCTTTCGTTTCATGAATAGGAGAATAGAGTAGAGGCGAAGTTAGTAAAGCCTAGTTTGATAAAGGGCTGACTGCTAATTAAAATTTGCCTTTGAACTTTTCCTGTAAAATGCCAGCGCCTCCGAATTAGTGAAATTTTACCGCCGAAGCTTAAATTTGGTTTAGCTTTTTGGGCCTGCCCCGCGCACTTTCCGCAGGCTCCAAGTGCAGGCGGGTCGGGCTATACGTTGCAAGTCCTCGCTCGTTCCTCGCTGTGGGCTTTCCACTGCTATCCCTCAGGCGGGGCTGAGTACTAGCTTGATAATCTGTTTTTTGAATTTACCGAAATACGATGTAAAATTAAGCCTCAGACCTCTTATAAGGCCTTTTCCAAAAAAAGAAGATACTTTGTTGCAGCCCGCCACAACTTCACCAACTAGACTAATTTTTTTATTGAAAATCTGAGGCAGTCCTTTTTTAGCCGAACTCCCTAAAAAAGGACTGCCCCATAAATATGTCTAGGCCACTTGCTTTAATGTCATCAATTAAAAATGAAAGACTTAGCTTTGAGGATTAACCAATCCAAACAAAAAATGAATATTCAAACGGGTTCAGAATTTATTTTGGCAAGTTCAGGTGATCTTTCTATCGTCTTATGCGCAACTAGTTCTAGCATTACGATGGAGAATATTTTATTCACCTATCAGGTGGGCTATCTTTCTCAGTGTTGGAAAATCTGTGATGCACCAGCCAGCACCAAGCTTATGACTAAAGTAGGTGATCAAGACGTATATATGTATATCCAAGAAATAGCGGCGGGTGCTCAATTACAAACTACTACAGATGCGAGCCTCGCCTCACTTTGGTGCATTGTTGATTCAGTAGATGCAAATGAGGTTCCTTTTCAAAAGATTCTTTTACTGGATGCTGACAGCGTTGATACTAACCTCTTCCTGCTAGTATCTTTCGATCCTGTCCTAATACAGGTTAACGATGAGTCTATCAGTGAGGAGAATTGGAGAATGCAACCAGCTGCAAATACGATTTTGATAAATACGCCAACGGAACTTATTAGTCAGCAAGATTTAAAAATATTAGCACCTGCAGCAAATGGGAGCGTTGTACTAGAGCTAATGCATGAAGAAGGCCCTAATAATCAAATTATTATAACTAGTCCCAGCGGCTCGTCCTTAGAAAATGGGGTCTTAAGTGGCGCAACTATACGGTTGGGTGAGTCGTCGTATTTAGTAGCTACTGAAATCGGTCAGCCTCTTACTCTCGCCACAGAACCTGGTGCTAATACTTGGCGACTTACGGATGATGGCTTTGGTATCATAACCATTCAATGCATGGACGCAGGAGGAAAAATTATTGGCTGCTTGGAAAATGACCTAGATCAGGCTAAACTCGCTGGAGAGGACAAGAGTAAGACCAAGCAAAAATGGAAGTTCACTCGTTCTGGAACGGGCTTAGTAGAACATTAAAATCATCCTATTAATTGCGAGCCTTTTTCCCGAGACAGTTGGCAGGCCTCCTTGGCTTGGTATTACTTTCATTTAACAGCTTAGCCCAGTATAAAGCGCATTGGGCCGATAGTGTTGTAAGCGCCTTTAAAACGGAGGAGAATACCAATTTGAAATCCCAAATTTCATTGGGGGATTCACTCTTGTTTTTATTTGAAAAGGAAAACGATTATTGTAACTGGATCGAGATAGCCATTCGTAAAAGTCATTATCTAAGCGCAGCAGGTAGGGACCAGGATGCTCTTAAAGCAGTAAATGATATTTTTAATAAATATCAAGCTGACCAATGTAATAAGGCACATTTGCTACCTGAGATTTATCTAGCCTATGCTCGTATTTATATGAATAGGGAATTAAGCAAAAAAGCTTTCGTATATATTCATAAAGGCCTGAATAGCTGGAATAATAGCTTTCCCAATAAGGACGTTCTCATGGAGCTCTATCTAAGCAAGAGCTTTTTGTTCAGTAACTTAGATAGTACAGTGTACTACTTGAATCAGTCTTATGATTTGGCCCTGAAGGAGAATGACCTTAAACATCAGCAAGGCGCCCTGAATGATTTGGGCTATGCCTATGCGGTACGAGAAATGTTTGATGAAGCCAAAAGTTATTTTATCAAAGCACTAAAAGTGGCGCAGGAGCGGGAGGCCTACATCCAAATAAGCAGTATTTATAATAATCTTGCTGGTGTTTCTACTAATTCCCAACAAACGGCCGACTATCTGGATTCGGCCATTTATTACGCTGCTCTAAAAGGTAATTTGGACGCTATGCAGGCCTCGAGGCAAAATGCGGCGCTCTTTCATTATGAAAATGGTTCCTATAAAAGAGGCTATGATCAGCTTTGGCAATCCATGTTGCTCAGGGATAGTCTTTACAACGATCAAAAGATTAGAGCATTTGCTGAAATGGAGCAAAAATTTCAGTCCAAGCTAAAAGAGCAGCGCATACACTATCTCAATACCCAAAACGAAAACAAAACAAGACAGCGCAATGGTTTAATTGGAGGAGTCCTTTTACTAGGTATATTTGCGGTTTTTCTATTTTTTCAGCGCAACCGGATAGCGAGAGAGCGTAAACGAAGCGATTCTTTATTGCGCAATATTTTACCGACGGAAGTAGCGGAGGAGTTAAAAAGTAGCGGCCGAAGTGAAGCCAAATTGTATGATAATGTAACAATCCTTTTTACGGATTTCATCAATTTCACGGGTATCAGCGCTGAGATGAGCCCTAAGGAATTGGTGAACGAGATTCATCATAATTTTACTGCTTTCGATGAACTCATTTCGGATTGGGGCGTCGAAAAAATTAAAACCATCGGCGATGCCTATATGGCCGCAGGTGGTTTACCGATACCAACGGAAGATTCGGTAAAGAGTACGGTTTTGGTTGCTTTAAAAATGCAAGCTTTTATAAACAAACGTAAAACCGAAATGGACAATGCTGGCAAACCAGCATTCGAAATGCGCGTGGGTATTCACACCGGCCCGGTGGTAGCCGGTATTGTGGGTGTGAAGAAATTCCAATACGACATTTGGGGAGACACCGTAAACACCGCCAGCCGCATAGAAAGCAATGGCGAAGTCGGCAAGGTAAACATCAGCAAAACAACTTATGAGTTACTGAAAGATGACGCTGACTTTGCCTTTGAAAGCCGCGGCAAGATCGAAGCAAAGGGCAAAGGGGAAATGGAGATGTACTTCGTTTCAGTTAATAGTTCAAAGTGAAAAACCAATAATCATAAATGTAATGAGAACAACAAAAGCAACAAAGGCTACTATCAAATCCACCTTTATAAGCCGAACCAAATACTACTCACTTTTCAAGTCTTTGTCTGCACTAGCAAAACTTTTCACATTTAGCTGTTTCTCACTTCTAACTAATACCTCGCAAGCACAAACCAATCTCGATTCATTGTTTTCCGTCTGGCAAGACCAAAACGAAGCCGATTCTGTGCGCACAGATGCCTACAGAAACTACATTTCGAAAGGATACCTTTTCTCTCAGCCAGACTCAGCAGTGATATTGGCAGAAGTACTGCACAATTATGCAAAAAAGCACAACTCCCTAGAAGCATCTCAGGTAGGATATAATTTGCAAGGCGTTGCGAACACAATTTTAGGCAATTACACCCAAGCTTTGGAATGCCATCAAAAGAGTTTGGCAATTCAGGAAGAACTCGGGGATGAAAAAGGCGCCGCGTCTAGTATGGGTAATATTGGTCTCGTTAACTACGACCTGGGCAATATCCCGCGAGCATTAGACTATTTATTAAAGGCTCTGGCGATTTATGAAGAATACGGAGTTGAAAATAAAATCGCGATCTGCCTGAGCAACATTGCTATCATTTATAATTCACAAGGTGACAACATCCGCGCCTTGGAATACAACGAAAGTAGCCTGAAGATTCAAGAAAAATTGGGAAATAAAAAAGGTATTGCATCTAGCCTGGCTAATATTGGCAATATATACTCAGACCAAGGCCAAGACTCCCTCGCCTTGCAATATTACGAAAAGAGTCTTGCGATTATGGAAGATATCAGCGATAAAAAAGGCTTCGCAGAATTAACTATCAATATTGGTAGCATTTACGGGAAACAAGAGAATTACATGCGCGCTATGGAATACTTCCAAAGGAGTCTGATGATGCTCAAAGAAATCGGAGATAAATCAAATATTGGAATTGTTCTGCAAGCTATAGGCTCGCTTTACCAAAAACAAGGCAAGAACACCCTCGCATTGGATTATTGCCAAAAAGCCCTAACTCTCACCAAAGAAATTGGTTTTTTAGAGGGACAAAAAAATGCCTGCAAATGCCTGCACAAATCCTATAAAGCCATAGGCAATAGCGATAAAGCATTAGAATATTATGTGCAAATGATTGCAGTGCGCGATAGCATGTTTAATGAAGAAAATACCAAAAAACTGGTGCAAATAGATATGCAGCATGAATTTGACCGAAAAGAAGCTGTAGCCAAAGCTGAGCAAGACAAAAAAGATTCACTTGCCTTACAGGAGATAAAACGTCAAAAACTTGTTCGTAATGGTTTTATGGGTGGTTTTGCAGTGGTTTTGTTTTTTGCAGTGGTTTTCTTTGTGCAGCGCAACAAAATTGCAAAGGAGAAACAACGGAGCGAAGAATTACTGCTCAATATTTTACCCGACGAGGTAGCCAAAGAGCTGAAAGAAAAAGGCAAGGCGGATGCGCGAGATTTCGAGTTGGCGAGTATTCTCTTTACCGATTTTAAAGGTTTTACTGAGCAAAGTGCCATGCTCAGCGCTAGTGAATTATTACGGGAAATCAACTTCTGTTTTGAAGCCTTTGATGGCATAATGGATAAGTATGGCATAGAAAAAATAAAAACCATTGGCGATGCCTACATGGCCGCGGGTGGTCTCCCCGTCCCTACGGATAATTCGGTAAAAAACACCGTTTTGGCTGCGCTGGAAATGCAAGCGTTTATTATTGAACGCAAAGCCGCGAAAAGCGCAAAAGGGGAAATGGCTTTCGAAATGCGCGTGGGTATTCACACTGGCCCGGTTGTAGCCGGAATTGTAGGTGTTAAAAAATTCCAATACGACATTTGGGGCGATACGGTGAATACAGCCTCAAGAATGGAATCTAATGGTGCAGTTGGTAAAGTAAATATTAGTAGCGAAACCCATGCCTTCTTGAAGGATGATAACGATTTTCAATTTGAGGTTCGTGAAGAAATAGAGGTAAAAGGAAAAGGCAAAATGAAGATGTATTATGTATCACAATCATAATTTGAAGAACATTTGGTCGAGACGATTACGCCAAAGCGTAATGTCTCGATGCAGACATTTATCGTCTGTAGGTGATACGGTAAACACCGCTAGCCGCATAGAAAGCAATGGTGAAGCCGGTAAGGTAAACATCAGCCATGCGACATATGAATTGCTGAAAAATGACTCTAATTTTATTTTTGAAAGCCGCGGCAAGATCGAAGCAAAGGGTAAAGGGGAAATGGAGATGTATTTTGTTTCAGTTAACAGCTTCTCCGCTCAGGAACGGCTATTGGCGCTTTAATTTCAGAAGCTGAATTTGGACAAAGCAAAGCCGACTTTATTCACAAACTCACCATTTCTTTAAAAGAAGCAAAGGAAACCAACTATTGGTTAAATCTTTTGCATGACACTGATTATCTTGAAAATGAAGCTTTTGGAGAGCTCTCTGCAAGTTGTATCCAACTCATTAAAATGTTCATCGCCTCTATTAATACTTCAAAGCTAAACCGATCATGAAGAATTTCTTTCAGAAATAAGTGAAAAGTGAAAAATACCACAACAACATCAACCCAACCAAAGCGATATATCTCAAAAACAAAGCGATTGTGAAGAACACGTCTTTCAACTATTCACTATTCGTTTTTCACTATTCACTAAGATTGCTGCAGCGCAACCAAATTTAGAGAGTCTCTAAACTTCAATCCAAGCCCTATGAATACCTTAAGAATCGCCGAAATACTTACAGCCCTTGTGGCCATAGAACACATCTACATCTTGTGGATGGAAATGTTCGCTTGGGAAACAGTGGGCAAAAGAACTTTTAGAAGTCTGCCCAAAGATTTATTTAAACCCACCAAAGGACTAGCTGCTAATCAAGGACTCTACAATGGCTTTTTAGCCGCGGGCTTAAGCTGGACTTTCTTTATTAGCGAGGCGAATTGGGCCGCCAATATCCGCATCTTCTTTCTGGGCTGTGTTATTGTGGCGGGAGTTTTCGGTGCGCTAACGGCTGCCAAGAAAATATTTGTGGTTCAAGCAGTACCGGCCATTTTAGCCTTAATATTTGTGATTTTATCTTGCTGAGCTGAGCCCAAATAAATAGGGAAGAAGGCTGGAAATTTTGCTTGCTCTTAATTTTGTTGGTTCATGTTCTAATTAAAGATCAGCCGCTTAATTTTAAATCTAGTTTTTTTTATCTTAAAACTTAAAGTATTGTTTTTCAATGATATATACCTTTCTTAAAACTGTCCTTTTTTTAGCAGCCAACTTATTTTCCAATCCAAACTTTGCTAATTTAGCTAGCCTTTAGCCTATATGACCAATTACCAAAACAGCCCACAAAAAGCGGCTGAGAGTAAGAATAAGTTTAGCGAGAGGTTATACCTAATCTCTTAAAAAAATGATACACCCAAAAACTGAATTAAAATTTATCAGTAATGAAATTGGCTACGGCGTTGTGGCCACCGAATTTATTCCCGCCGGAACAATTACTTGGGTATTAGATAAACTAGACCGTGAATTCAGCCCGACTGATTTTCAGGCCATGGAGCCCATTTATCAGAATATCCTCGATACCTATACCTTTCGCAATAACAATGGCAACTTCGTACTTTGCTGGGATAATGGACGTTATGTAAATCACAGTTTTAATTCCAATTGCCTCACTACCGCCTACGATTTTGAAATCGCCATTCGCGATATACAAGTAGGCGAGCAATTAACGGATGATTATGGCTACCTAAATATCCCCGCGCCCTTTAGAGGAATCAATGAAGGAACGCGCAGAAAAGTCGTTTATCCAGACGATCTCGTTAAGTATTACAAAGTTTGGGATAAGAAAATCCAAAAGGTCTTTGCTAAGATTAATAGCCATGATCAACCACTTAAAGAGTTGATCAACGCCAATTTATGGGCTAAAATTCAAAATATAATTATCGGCGAAGAAGCCATGGAATCTATTCTTACTAATTACTACGACGAGAGTAGCGCGGGAAGGCTTGGCCATGGACTTTGAATTTATAGCGAAGGCCTATGGTTTTGAAGCTGATTTGGAAGAGTTGATAGCTACGCGAGAATGGTAGGTTAGAAAGATGAATTCTGGGTAGAACTTATCTGCAGAATAGCAAAAAAAAAGCCTACTAAGCCAGCTCTAGACTTGCTGCGCGAGGGTTATAGAAAGCTGATCATTTAATCACAACTCATGTTAAATAACTTTCAAATGAAAGGTCCAATATTCTTAATAATCCCTTTTCTTTCTTTAATTGGATGCCATCACAATGAAATACCCGATTCAGAAGTCGAAAAGGAATTTTGGACCTTAGAAAAAGAAACACAATTTTTAAAAGACCGCAATGATTCGGCAAAATGGGATTGGGACATGTTTAAGGGGGATTTAGAAGCAAGGTCGCTATTTCAAACAGACGTCCCCGTGGAAGTAGGTGTTTTTCCATGTTCAAACTATGATTTAATCGGCAAAGGAAGCTTTGGTGGTATCGGCATGTTTGGCTCAAACGGCGATGGTGACGAACATAAGATAGGGGAGAAAACGATTTTGTATAATTCCTTCTATGTAAAAGTCAGTGATGCTGCAAGGGGCTTCGTGGGCATCAAAGAGGATCGTGTTTTTTTTCAAATAATTGTCCTTACGGATTTCGTGGACACCCTCAATTATTCGCATCTGCAAAAGCAATTGGTTTCCCGAAACCATCCCGACTATATTGGAGAAGGCTTTTTTAAAACTCAAAATAATAAGATTGATTATGTTGCTTTTATAACAGCCAATCAAAATTCTTATGCCATAGTTAACATGCGTATGTTTGATCTCACCAAGGGTCGGACAATTTTAATTGCCCCACAAAAGGATGGTTCTTTGCGATCCATGCAAATTGATTCACCTGTCCTTTCAAGCCAAGAAATACAAGGCTACACCGATAAGCTTTTAAAGAAAGAGGAAATTGAAAACTTCTTTTCACAACGCGGAAACATCTAAATGCGTGGTGCTGACTGCTGATAAATTGTAGATTTGGGTTTTTTAAGAAATGAATTATAATCCATACTTAGGAGTGCGATAATTCTTTCCTTAATGATGTCGTACCACGATGATAATGAAACTATAAGCGCCGAAGAGTGGAATGGAGGAAGTATTCGAAATACTCTAAGATTTGAAGCCATTTATAATATTAATATCATTAAGAAGAGTAAAATGCTCGATTTCACGAAAGACTATATACTAGAAAACGATAGAGTGAGACTTAGTCCACTACAATCTAGCGATCTCGGCAACTTGGTTCATTTTGCCATTACCGAACCTGAATTGTGGACCTACTCCTTAATTCAGGCAAATTCGGAGGAAAAAATGAAAATTTACATTGATAAGGCCATAGACGGAAGAAAAAACAAGTATAGCTATGCTTTTACGGTCTTTGATAAGCAAAGCAATCAGTACGCAGGCAGCACTAGATTTTATGATATAAATATCGAGAATGCCGCTCTTCAGCTCGGTTTCACCTGGTATGGAAAAGACTTCCAGGGAACTGGCTTAAATAAGAATTGTAAATATTTACTTTTAGAATTTGCCTTTGATGTGCTCAATATGGAGCGCGTGGAATTTAGAGCCGATAATAATAATCAGAAAAGTATTTACGCCATGAAAAGTATTGGGTGCAAGGTGGAAGGTATTTTAAGAAGCAATAGCTACCGACCCAATGGAGAGCGCAGAGATAGTATCGTCTTGAGCATACTAAAAGATGAATGGACGAAAAGTGTGAAGGAAAGCCTTTTGAAGAGGCAAGGTTTAAAGACTGAAAAACTCGAGACTAAAAGACTTTAGGCCCAAGGAAGAGGCCAGACCTTTGTAAATAAAAAAAACAAAGAACAAAATAGCTAGGGGTGCTTTAAAGCAGCGGGAAGTGCCATGTAATAAAGGAATTACAAAGTGAATCTATTGTCGCTAAGGCCTTTACCATTGGGTCGAATATTACAACCCAATCAATCCCTCAAACCCAAATTCTTTTCCTTTTTTAAAATCTGCTTAAACTCTCCCGGGGTAATCAATTCGCATTCTTTAAACTTTTTGTTGAAGTAACTCGGATTATTAAAACCAGACTGATAGGCGATTTCAGAGATTTTATAATCGGTCTTCTTAATGAGTCTTTTGGATAGTTTAATGCGTTCAGAAGTGATATAATCAATAGGAGAAATACCCAATGTATTCTTGAATATTTTGAAGAAGTGAGATTTACTCAGGCAGGCTTTATCGACTAACTTATCTATGGAAATGTTTTCAGTGAGATGTTCCTTAATATACCTTATGGCGTAAGCAATGCGATGATCGCTGAGGTAATGGTCTGTGTTTTCTAATAAAGAATGGCGCGCTTTAGACTGTAACACTCGAATAATCAACTCTTTTATAATGCCATCTATAAAAATGTCTTTCGAGGCATGTCCTTCGGTAAAGGTATAAACCAGCCGATCCACAACTTGCTGAATACCTTTGTGATTATCGAGGTGAAAAGAATTGCTATCAATTTGCCAATTGCCATTCTCACGGAGGTCGATAATGGTCATCTCATTAAAAGAATCCACCACTTCGTTAATTTTTTGCGGGTCAATGGTAAGGGCTAAACACTGAGTTGGATTGCTTTTGGTGGCTTCGGGAAAATCAATTAGCATTTCTTTACCACTGGGAATTACCACCGACTCGCCTGGGAAAAAATCGAAGGAGGTCATATCCTCTAACTGCATAATCTTCTTACCCGAAATCATACTCGCCAAAACCGGGTAATCAAATTTTAAACTGACTTGCTCGGCTTTTTGGTGGGTTTCGAAAATATTCAGTTCCGAATAGGCCGATCCATAAGCGGTGAAATTTTCGACCAGAGTAGTTAATTTTCGTTCGCTTTTATGCTTTGCAAGAAGTCTTTCCATAGTGTTTTTTAAAAATCAGATTTTCATTTTAGCTTATAAGACTATCATGTTATTGTAGCGAATATATACTATATAACTTGCTGATGATAAATATCTTAAATACATAAATTATAAATTGATGAGTTACAGCAAGCCTAAATTTAAGGAAAAATATGGGAATTTCATCAACGGGAAATTCGTTGACCCCGTAGATGGAGAGTATTTCGAAAACACTTCCCCGGTAGATAATACCTTAATTGCTAGATATCCTCGTTCTCAGAAAGCAGACGTGGAAAATGCGGTAGATGCCGCTAATGCTGCCAAAGAAGCTTGGGGCAATACTTCAGCCACCGAAAGAGCAGCTTTATTAAATAAAGTAGCCGATATAATTGAAGCGAATTTAGAGGAATTTGCGCTAGTTGAAACCTGCGATAATGGCAAGCCAATCCGTGAGACTCTAAATGCTGATGTGCCTTTATCAGTTGACCATTGGCGATATTTTGCCGCCGTAATACGTGCTGAAGAGGGATCTGCCACCGAGCTAGATGCCAACATGCTCTCTATGAATATTAAGGAGCCCCTGGGTGTAATCGCTCAAATAATTCCTTGGAATTTTCCTTTACTAATGTTATCGTGGAAACTACCTCCTGCTTTGGCCGCTGGTAATTGCGTGGTATTGAAACCCGCCGAGCAAACGCCTTCTTCCGCCACTTTATTAATGGAATTGATTGCCGAGGTATTCCCTCCAGGGGTGGTAAATGTTATCCATGGCTTCGGTCCTGAAGCAGGTAAACCCTTGGCTTCTAGTCCTAAAGTTGATAAAGTTGCCTTTACAGGAGAAACTACTACGGGACAGCTTATTATGCAATATGCTTCTAAAAACTTAAATCCAGTAACTATGGAGTTAGGCGGGAAGTCGCCCAATATTTTCTTCAATTCGGTGATGGATGAAGATGATGCTTTCCTCGATAAAGCCATCGAAGGGGCCGTGTTATTTGCCTTTAACCAAGGTGAAGTTTGCACTTGTCCTTCGCGCTTATTGGTGCAGGAAGATATTTACGATAAATTTATGGAGCGCGTCATTACCCGCACTAATGCCATCGTTCAAAATAATCCTTACGACACCGCTTGTCAAGTTGGTGCTCAAGCCAGTAACGATCAATATGAGAAAATTCTTTCCTATATCAGTATTGGTAAAGAGGAAGGCGCTAAAGTATTGGCGGGTGGAGCCGCCTCTAAATTAGAAGGCGAATTCGCCGATGGATTTTACATTCAGCCCACCATTTTAGAAGGGCATAACAAAATGCGTGTTTTCCAAGAAGAGATTTTTGGACCGGTAGTTTGTGTGACAAAATTTAAGGATGAAGCCGAGGCCATAGAAATTGCCAATGATACGCTTTATGGCTTAGGAGCTGGCGTTTGGACCAGAGATGCCCATCAATTATACCAAATTCCTCGCGCAATAAAAGCGGGTAGAGTATGGGTAAATTGCTATCATGCTTATCCGGCTCATGCCCCCTTCGGCGGTTATAAAAAATCAGGCTTTGGTCGTGAAAACCACCTGATGATGATGAACTATTACCGTCAGACTAAAAACATGCTTATTTCTTACGACAAGAATAAATTAGGTTTCTTTTAGTAATTGCGGCTAAATAAATTCAAAGAAGGGGCTTGCTGAAATTTTGGCAAGTCCCTTTTATTCATTAAATTTCTACCAATATGGAAAGAGTAGCAATAACAGAGCGGGCGATAGCCTTGGTAAAACAATTACAAGAAAAACACGGAGAGCTTATTTTCCACCAAAGTGGCGGTTGCTGTGATGGGTCATCTCCCATGATTTTCGAAAAAGAAGATATGTATCTTGACGATAGTGATGTGTTGCTGGGTGAATTAGCCGGCATTAATTATTATATGAATCGCGATCAATACGAATACTGGAAACACACCCATTTAACTATCGATATTACCGCTGGACGTGGCTCTAGTTTTTCCCTCGAAATTCCGCTAGGCTTTCGCTTTATCATTCACTCGCGCATGCTCAGCGAAGAAGAAAATTCCGCCCTAAACCCTGCGTAAAACTAGGAATTAGTTTTTTTTGGCCTGCCCCTGCGGCTAGGGTGTCCAATCTCTTGTTCCAAATAACGAGTATTTTTCGGGCTTATTTTGATTGTTTCAAGTGTTTATTTCAACTAAAAATTAAGGCTTTTTCCTTTGTATAATTTTGCTTATTACATTGATTATCAGTATATTTAAAGTCACATACACATAAAATAGATGATGAAAAAGGTCAATATTAATAGTGAGACTGAGGGCTTAAAAAGTGAGCTTTCTAAGTTGAAAAAAGAAAACAAAATACTTGCTCAAAAATTGGAAAAGTCAAAGAGTAAAACGGAGCAATTAAAAAAGGAATTAAAAAAAAACGTCGATCTGAAAACACCTCTACCCAAAGAGTAAAAACGATCACTCTCGAACCTATCGCGAGATATGAATATTCTGAATTTGTAGTTCGATTAAGCACTACTCTTTATAGCGGTAGTAGTTGTGGATTCCGTCAAGTTGTTAAGATACTCGATATTGTAAACGATGCTTTTGATGGAGTCTTAGGTAAAATCCCTTGTCACAATACAATTGATTATTGGGTTAAAAAATGTGGATTGAAGGTTTATGAAACCTCTGGAGATTCATTGCAAAACACTAAATATGCTCAGATCGTTGATGAAAGTATGATGATAGGAAGTGAGAAATTGCTGCTCACACTCGGCGTCCCGGCAAAACATAAGGGGCGACCGCTCCATTCTAACGACGTAAATATTCTCAATATAGCCGTAGCAAATAGTTGGAACGCAGAAGCTGTGGGAGCACAGCTAAAAACGGCATCTAAAAAAGTTGGACATGATCCACACTACGTTATTAGCGACAATGCCTCTATTATGGCCAAGGGAATAAGAGATGTCGGGTTAAGACATCAACGCGATTAGCCATTCTTTAGGAATGTTTTTGGAAAGGACGTACAAGAATGCGCCCGACTTTAAAAATTACATTCAATTAATGACAGAGCCTAAGTTTAAGTACAATATGAAAAAAATAGCCTATTTGCTTCCTCCCAAACAACGAACTATTGCGCGTTTCATTAATATTTCTGGATGGGTTAAATGGTCTTCTAAAATGCTTGATGTTTATCACACACTTCAAGAAGAAGAGCGAGCAGTCTTCTCATTGGTTCCCGCAAATGCATCGCTAATCGATGAGTTATCAGAAGTTACCAAATGTGTAAAAAGCATTGAAGATATTTGCAAGAATAAGGGACTTTCAAAAGAAACGGTAGCAGCATGCCAGCAAAAAATCATAAGGGGTCTATTTCGCGGTAGCGATAGAATGATCCAGTTAGGTGAAACTATATATAAATTCCTAAATGATGAAGCCAAAATAATAGGAGCGGATACTGCGCATAATAACTCTTCAGACATTATTGAATCCCTCTTTGGGAAATATAAAGCGCGCAAATCACCCAATAAACTATACGGCATAACTCCCTTTATTCTCTTTATGCCGCTTTACACCATGCTTTGTAAGAACACCAAAAACAAGTTCGACTTTAAAAAAGCGTTAGAAGATACCCGTATCAGACAAATCGAGATTTGGAAAAAGGAAAATCTAACACCAAATCTTATGCAACTGAGAACCGATTGTCTGAAAAATGCAGCAGCTTGATTTTTGGTACATCAGATTGGACACCCTACCTGAAAGGGTGAAACTTTTTTCAGGACGTATCAGGGATTTATCGAGATGTTGCAGCTACGGCGTTTGCTCTCTTGTACTTATAGGTTGCTATCGAGATGTCGTCCCGCTGGGACTTCTGTAATTGGTAAATCAAATCCGCCAATGACTTAGGCGCATTGTACATTTTGCAATCAGCTTTAATGCTGAGCAAAGCGCTCAAAGGCCTTAAGCATACGGCTGCCATACCAACTAAAAAGCTCGCCGTCTACAATGCGCACTTCCTGGTTGCCATCCCAAAAATCTAAAGTATCCCCACTGTTGAAGGCATAAGGTTCAGAGCTTAATAAAATCACATCTGCGTGCAGCGCTTTTACTTCGCTGAGGCTTAAAATGGGGTAGCGCTGCTCGGAATTTGGAGCTATATTTTCAAAGCCCGCCTCCGCCATCATGTGGGAAATAAAAGTATTAGGGCCAGCCACCATATAAGGGTCTTTCCAAATAAAATAAAGGGCTTTGCGCTTAGGCAGATGCGCTAGTAATTGTCGCTTTGCGCGGATGGAATCCACGATCTCTCGAGCTTTACTTTCGGCATGGCAGATTTCTCCGATCGCCTCAATCATCGCCAAAGCATCGTCTACCGTATTGATATCGCTTAACCAGACAGGGAATTCTTGCGCCAGCTCTTCAATCTGCTCTTTGATGTTTTCTTCCTTATTACCAATAATTAGGTCGGGCTGCAGACTTCTAATTTTTTCAATCTGCAGATTTTTGGTACCGCCAATTACCGTTTTTTCCGTTAAATAGTGGGACGGATGGACACAGTAGGCAGTAATGCCAATTACTTGCGCATCTAGGCCCAGACCCGAAAGAAGCTCGGTTTGCGAAGGAACAGTAGATACAATACGCAGGGGTTTCGACTTGATGTCAACTTTCCTATTGCACTGATCTATATAAATAGGCACTAGCTTAAGGCGTTAATAATATCTTGCTTGGTAATGATATGCATGCCACCAGCAGGCAGAGCCACCATTACTGCACTTACATCTTTGCTGATGTGCTTGGCCACGCTTTTTACCGCTTCATCGTGTTTTACAATAGGGAAGGGCGCTTCCATAATATTCTCCACAAATTTCTCGGTCAAACTAGGGTCGGCCATTAAACTTTGGAAGAGCTTACTATCGTCTAAGGAACCCACCATTTCACCATCTTTTATTACGGGAATTTGGGAGATGCTGTGGTTTTTCATCTTGGCAATAGCCTGAGCGATAATCTCTTGAGGATGAACAGAAACGAGGGGTAAATGCGCGTGACCTTTTACCAAATCGCCAGCGGTGCTGTCTTCCGTCGTTAAGAAGCCGCGGTCGCGCATCCAATCATCGTTATACACTTTACCTACATAACGGCTGCCGTGATCGTGGAAGAGAACTACCACCACATGATCAGGCTTCAGTTGATCTTTTAATTGGCGTAAACCTTGAAAGGCCGAGCCACAAGAATAGCCTAAAAATAAGCCTTCTTTTTTCGCAAGCTCGCGCGTGGCTAAGGCGCCATCTTTATCGCTAACCTTTTCAAATTTATCGATCACCTGAAAGTCTACATTTTTAGGAAGAATGTCTTCGCCAATGCCTTCGGTGATATAACTGTAAATTTCTTTCTCGTCGAATTCGCCTGTTTCGTGGTATTTCTTAAAAACCGATCCGTAAGAATCAATCCCCCAAATTTTGATATTGGGATTCTTCTCCTTTAGGTATTTTCCTACCCCAGAAATAGTTCCTCCGGTTCCTACGCCTACTACAAAATGTGTGATCTTCCCCTCGGTTTGTTCCCAAATTTCGGGACCAGTACTTTCGTAATGCGCTTGGGCATTACCAGGATTATCGTATTGGTAAGGGTAATAAGAATTAGGAATTTCTTTATGCAAACGATCGGCTACGGAGTAATAGGACTCTGGATGCTCTGGTGGTACACTAGTGGGGCAAACGTGAATTTCCGCGCCCATGGCACGCAGGACGTCCATTTTTTCTTTACTCTGCTTATCGCTTAAAGTACAGATCAATTTATAACCCTTCACAATGGCCGCTAAAGCGAGGCCCATTCCGGTATTTCCGGAAGTACATTCGATAATAGTTCCCCCAGGTTTTAAGAGGCCTTCGCGCTCAGCATTCTCAATCATAGTCAAAGCCATACGGTCTTTTACCGAATTACCTGGATTGAAATATTCCACCTTAGCGAGGACTTCGCAAGGGAAGTCTTCCACAATTTTATTGAGACGGATCATTGGGGTGTGGCCAATGGTTTCTAGGATATTATCGTATACTTTTTTTATCGGACGCATAGGAGTATTTTCAAATTGGAGGCGCAAAGCTAATCAAAACGTATTGCTTTATTGGGAGCAATGCGGCTAATTAAATAGGAAGGAAGCAGTAAGCAAATCAGGCAAATAACCAAGGTTAGGAGATTAATACCAGCAATGTGTAGAAGGTTAATATCCACACTTACCACGCTAACGTAATAGGTTTCAGGATCGAGCTTAATAAAGCCATATTCTTGTTGAAGATAGGCCAGGCCTAAACCGATCAAATTGCCGTATAAAAGTCCTTTGCCAATTAAAACGGCGGCGTTTATTAAGAAGATTTTTTGAATGGTAAAGTTATTCGCTCCCATGGCTTTTAAGAGGCCAATCATGGTGGTGCGCTCCATTATTAAAATGAGCAAAGCAATAGACATATTAATGGTAGCCACCGCAATAATAATAATGAGAATAATCACAATGTTGAGGTCAAAGAGATCGAGCCACTGAAAGAGTTGGGCATTCAATTGACGCGCGCTGATGGCATCGTATTCAAAGGGTAAAATGGTGCGCAGACTTTTGCTTATATCTTCGCCATCATTATTAGGCGCAAGGAAGACTTCATAGCCACCCACTTCTTTGTTTTTCCAATTATTGAGGCGGCGAACATGATTGATATCGCCAATTAAAAAGGCCGCGTCAATTTCCTCAAAATCGGTTTTGAAAAGCGCTGCTACGGTAAACTTTCTCCGTAAGGGCGCTTTATTGGGGCGAATGAAATACATTTCACATTGCTCGCCTAAATTTAAATCGAGGATAGTCGCTAGTTTCTCAGAAATCAAGATGGAGTCTTGGTAGTCATCCTTGCTAAAACGAGGAATTTTTCCTGCGGTAATAAACTTGCTGAAAAACTCCCAGGAATAATTTGGGCCTACTCCCTTAATAACTGCTCCTTCGAATAAATCTTCATTTTTTAGGATGCCAGCCTTGCGGGCATAGGGTTGCATTAAACTAATTTCATAGCGCTGCTGAATACTTTGCAAGAGCGAATCACTCAGTATAACTGGGCTTTGTTCATAAGTTGGGGAGGGCTGGTAGTTGAGCACTTGAATATCTCCTCCAAATCCGGTTATTTTGTTTTTAATGGCATTCCTCAATCCATTGCCCGTAGAAATGGCAAGGATCATAATGAGAATTCCTAAAGAAATTGCCCAAATGGAAATAGTAAGAACCGGCTTAGCTACCTTGCGGGTGGCAGAGCGATTACGAATAATACGTTGGGCTATAAATAATTCAAACTTCAAGCGAAATGCGGCTATTGAAATTGGGCTTCAAATATACTATAATGCTAGCGCTACTGTTGGCAAATTCACCAATAAAAGCGCAGGATTCACAAGAAGCTGAGGAAGTGATCATTCCCGCCGCTGAAAGACAAGGGGCTTACCTGCCACTTTTGTATGGAAAACGAGTGGCCTTGGTGGCGAATCACACGGCAGTGGCACAAGGCGAGCACTTAGCCGATTTTTTATTGAGCAATAAGGTGGACCTAAAGAAAGTTTTCGCCCCCGAGCATGGTTTTCGTGGTGCCGCTTCCGCGGGAGAAACGATTAAGGATGGTCGCGATACCAAAACCAATTTGCCCTTAATCTCATTATACGGCAAGAATAAGAAACCTACGGTCGAGCAATTGGCCGATATTGATATTATCGTTTTTGATATTCAGGATGTAGGCGCCCGTTTTTACACCTATATTTCTACCATGTCTTATGTAATGGAGGCGGCGGCCGAACAGAAAAAGAAAGTAATCATTCTCGATCGTCCTAATCCCAATGGTTATTATGTTGATGGCCCAGTTTTAGAATTGAAACACCGTTCTTTTGTGGGTATGCATCCCGTGCCAATCGTGCATGGCATGACGGTAGGCGAATACGCCAAAATGCTCAACGGCGAAGGTTGGTTAAGCGGCGGCGTACAATGCGATTTAGAGGTAGTTACTTGTCAAAATTACGACCACAGCAAGCACTATAAATTGCCCATAAAACCCTCGCCCAATTTACCCAATACCAATGCGATTAGTCTTTATCCTAGCCTTTGTCTCTTTGAGGGCACCACTGTTAGCGTAGGTAGAGGAACCGATTTACCTTTTCAAATTATGGGCGCGCCTTGGTTTACCGAGTTCAATACCCAGTTTACTCCCGTAGACCGCGAAGGAGCTTTAAATCCCAAATATGAAGGTCAATTGTGCAAAGGTTTTAATCTAACCGATTTTAGCGAACACTACTTGATTGGCCTCGGTGAATTATACCTGTATTGGTTAACGGAGTCGTATAAATTATCACCCCATAAAGCGGAATTTTTCACTTCTTTCTTCACTCTTCTGGCGGGAACTGAAACCTTACAAGCCCAAATAGAGGCGGGCAAAACGCCTATCGAAATCCGCGAATCATGGCAAGCGGACTTAATTCGCTTTAAGCAGATTCGCAAGAAGTATTTGTTGTACGCCGATTTTGAATGATTGGGGATTGTTTTTATTAGGTCTCGTCAAGTATTACTTTGTATTTCATAAAAAGTATTATTAAAAATGACTCTCCGCTAAGATAATAGTGTTTTTTTTTGTGCCATACCATGGCTGTTCAACTGCTGCTAGCATCACTCTTTCAAATAGCTGTTCACCAAAATAGCGCCTATTTACTTTATAGCAGTATTCATTAAGGTAACTCTGCAGATAATCATCTTTTACATTATGATACTTACCCAAAAGCTCTCTTTTTAGGTTAGAAACAGCCGTGTGTACCCACGGTTTTTCTTCTCTGCATCTTTTCCTGGTATCTTTTCTGCCA
>JAGYKI010000034.1 GCA_018401735.1 Schleiferiaceae bacterium | reverse complement strand
GCAATATTATAATTGACCCTGATCAAAGGTATATGTATTTTCATGATGCCTTCTATATGTATTGTGTACGAATTCCAACCGACATCTAAACATTCGCATTCCTGATTTCTGCTTTACTCCCAGTGAATTAAAACGCACTGGGAGTTTTTTTGTCCCCCATAATAAATCGCGGGGCCATCAAACCACAGAATTACTTTAAAGGCGCGATGCTTTAAGGCTCTTCAATAATCGCAACAGAATTGCCCCCCAAAAGAACTACCCATAATCCCTAGCGAAATCTATACTAAACCTGCGTCTCTGGTATAGACTCTCCTTGAATGGCTCTTCATTTAAAAATTTTCGAATAAACTTAAAAAAAATATATACATAGAATTACAAGGTATTGTTTTTCTATATATATTTGCCCTATGTATTCAAAAGAACTACTTAAAGGAACTCTCTCGGCCATTATTCTCAACTTACTCGCAGAAAATGGAAGGATGTATGGTTATGAGATTTCTCAACGTGTGAAAGAACTTTCGGACGGAAAAATTTTACTTAAAGATGGCTCTTTATATCCTGCCCTACAAAAAATGACTAAAGATGGTCTTCTTACTTATAAAGAAGAGTTTATTGGCAAAAGAGTACGAAAATATTATTTACTGACCACTAAAGGAGAAGAACAAAAGGTGCTTTATCTCGCAGAACTGAAAGACTTTTTGGCCACTCTCAACAAATTAGTATTCCCTCAGCTGAGCCTAGCATGAAACTAAGTCCCGAACAGGAGAGCATTATAGAGAATTTTGTTCTCGCACAAGGAATCAAAATCCCAACACTACGTGATGATCTTATCGATCATTTATGTTGTGTGGTGGAAAGTGAATTTGGCCAAGGGAAATCATTTGAACAATTGTTAGATGAAGCGGTCAAAGATTTGGCTCCGAAGGGCTTAGCTGAAATTCAGCATCAAACCATTTTTTTACTTAACTCTAAACGAATAATAACTATGAAAAAAGTATTGTATTTATCGGGATTTCTTGGCTCCTTAGCCTTAACCGCAGGAGTAACCTTTAAACTAATGCACTGGCCTTGGGCCAATGTTTTATTCATCATTGGATTTTTGTTCCTGCTATTAATATTCATTCCACTACTTGCCATTGATCGTTATAAAGTTTCTCTTTCCAAGGCCGTTTCGGTAAAAACGAAAATAATTATGGGAGTAGCAGCGGCCATCATAACTGGTTTATCGGGCCTATTCAAAATAATGCACTTGCAAGGCGCCAACGTGTTACTTTTACTCGGGGCTTTTGTTTTTGCCTTTGGCTTTCTTCCCTTCTACTTCTTTACCATGTATAAGAAATCCGTTTCTTGAAACAGAAAAAGAAGCCGAGGTAGGAGGTCAATCTTACTAATAAACTGCCAGAAAAGTCAGGTAGAAAAAATCTCAAGACTAAGATCTAGATAATTAATCCTTTTTAACTAGATTTGCAGCCCCAAAAATTACAATTAATTAACCGGGTCGGGAACCCTTTAACAATTAATCAATGGCAACTAGAATCAGATTACAGCGCCACGGCCGTAAAAGTCGTCCAATTTTCACCATCGTAGTAGCGGATAGCCGTGTAAAACGCGATGGTAAAATCATCGAAAACTTAGGACAATACAATCCTAACACCAACCCAGCCACAATCGATTTAAACTTCGATTCAGCTTTAAACTGGCTTATGACCGGTGCACAACCAAGTGATACTGCTCGTGCTATTTTAAGCTACAAAGGAGTACTTCACAAAAAACACCTTTTAGAAGGCGTTAAAAAAGGTGCCTTTGACGAAGCTGAAGCTGAAAAGCGTTTCGAAGCTTGGATGGGCGAAAAAGAAAACAAAATCGCGGCTAAAAGAGACGGCTTGACTCAAGCGCAACAAGAAGCAAAGACCAAGGCTTTAAACGCAGAGAAAGCATCTAACGAAGCTCGTAAAGCTGCCGAAGCTGCCGCTCTTGCCGCAGAAAGTGCAGAAGCAGCTCCAGCTGAAGAAGCAGCTGAGGAAAGCACCGAAGCTTAATATTAAAATTTGACTGATGCTTTTAGAAGAGTGTTTTCAACTCGGACACATCAGTCGCCTACATGGCTATAAGGGCGCAGTAGTAGCGTTTTTCGATACCGATCGCCCCGAAGCCTACACAACATTGGAATCAGTTCTTATCGAAAACGATGGAGAGCTGATTCCTTTTTTTATTGAGGAACTAAGCCGCAACTCTAAAGGTCATTTCATTCTAAAATTTGAAGACCTTGAACCAGATCAAGCGGAATCCTACATTGGAGCAGAACTCTATCTGCCTCTCAATCTTTTACCCCCTCTAAGCGGTAAGAAGTTTTACTTTCACGAAGTACTAAACTTTTCCGTTTACGATAAAAACGAAGGCCTAATTGGCACCTTGGAAGCCATGCTTGACAGCGGTGCTCAACCACTTTTTAAGATTCTTAATGCCGAACAAAAAGAAATTTTAGTTCCTGCCATTGACGATTTTATTGAAAGCATCGAGCGGGAAAAGAAGGAAATTCATCTTATCCTCCCCGAAGGACTTTTAGAAGTCTACTCCTAAAAGGGAAGCCCATCTTTTACGACTAGTAAAATGGCTCATCAAAAACCTTTTCAGTTTAAGCAATTCCGTTTAGCCCACTCTCGCAGTGCTCAAAAAATTGGCACCGACTCGGTTATTTTAGGATCTTGGCTTAAGGCTGAAAAAGCTGATTCCATCTTAGATATTGGTAGTGGCTGCGGATTATTGGCCTTTATGCTGGCACAAAAATTTCCGCAAGCGCAAGTTTTAGGGGTTGAATTAGATTTCGCTTCCTTTGAGGAAAGTCTTGAAAATTGCACTAGCAGTCCTTTTAAGGAAAGAGTAAACTTTATACAATCTGATTTCACGCAATGGAGCAGCAATAAGCATTTCGACCTTATCGTTTCCAATCCTCCCTATTTTGAGAGCGGCCAAAATACCGATCGCCCTGAACGTGATAATGCCCGTAGGCAGAAGAGTTTAAATCATACCATTCTACTTAAGAAGATGAGCCAGCTATTAACAGAAGCCGGTAGCATCTATTTGGTTCTCCCCCCTTTTGAGGCGGCCAACTTTATAGACTTAGCTAAGCAAGAAGGCCTTTACCTTTCCCGTTTTTGTAAGGTGAAATCCAAAGCCAACACTGCTACCAAACGCTGTTTATTTAGTTTAAGCCGACAGGCTACCCAAAGCCACAATGAAGAACTAATTCTTTATTTAGAGGATGGCAGCCGTCATCCTCAGCACGCTAAGCTTACCCAAGATTTTTATCTTTAAATCCTATTTTCCCGGTAAAGGCACGTAAGTTTCATCATTGGGAACTTTAGGCCAATCCCAAGCTTCCCATTTTTCTTTTGCATTTTCAATAGTTTGGGCGTCAGACGCTACAAAGTTCCAATAAATGTGACGCTTCTCTGGCAAGGCTTCACCGCCAAAAAAGATAATATGACTAGCCGCTTCCAACGAAAGTTTGCAAACATCTTCCTCTTTGGAAACCAATAGGTTTCCCGCTTCCACTCTATTCTTGCAGGCTTGGATGGCTCCTTTCACCACGCAAATGCCAATCTCGCCTTTAAGCTTGCCACTCAGATCAATTTCACCGGCACTGGCCGATTTTAACTCTAGCATAAACAAAGGGGAATGTACCGGCAGCGGCGACTTTTTACCAAAAGCTTCTCCGGCAATAAGACGAAAATCTATATCTTCTTCTTGCCAATGTGGTAATTCATCAGCGGAAAAATGATGAAAGGAGGGAGCAACTTTTTCAAACTCTTTGGGCAAAGCCACCCAAATTTGATAACCATGCATTAAATACGAATCAGCCTGTCTTAATGCCAAAGGTGTTCTTTCGGTATGGCTTACGCCTGATCCGGCCACCATCCAATTAACCGAACCTGGACGAATGAGTTGTTTCGTTCCAATGCTATCGGCATGTTCAACTTCGCCACTTAAAAGATAGGTTAGGGTTGCTAAGCCAATATGCGGATGTTGATCTACATCCATAAATTTACCATTCCCCATTTGAGTTGGCCCCATATGATCTATGAAAATGAAAGGCCCCACCATACGCTTCTTCCGAAAGGGAAGTAAACGCCCAACTATAAAATCACCAATATCACGACTGCGTTCTGGAATAACTAAATCGTTAGTAGACATACAAACCTTTTTTACAAATTTATAGTCTGACTCCGTTTCAAATCAAAGAATTGCAAGTATTTTCGTAAAAAATGAAGAGATGGGGATCTTTTGGATAATCTTAGTCAGCCTTTTTAAACCTGCACATGATTTTCATGTCAGTATAAGCCAGGCGGAGTGGGAAGATGGTTTACTTAAATGCACGATTCGTGTATTTAGCGATGACTTAGAAATGAGCTTGCAAAAGGATTATGGAACGGACTATCGCCTAGAAACGGCTATAAATGATGACCGTTTGGGCCAGTTTGTGCTAAAGTGTTTTGGCTTTCGCCAAGATGACCAAATACTAAAGGGCGAGTTTGTGGGCATGGAAATCGAGAATGACTTAAGCTTTCTCTACTTACAATTTCCACTGGAAAAAGCACCCGCCTCATTAGAGGTTTACAACCTTCTTTTTTTCGAAAGCTTTGAAGACCAAAGTAATATTGTAAATGTTAAGTGCGGTTCGGTGCTTCGCTCAGCATTTCTTTCGCCTCAAAAAAACACACAGATACTAGAATTTTAAGAATGCATCTATTTACTAATTATCTGCGTTTAGGTTACGAGCACATTATCAGCTTAGCTGCACTCGACCATATTCTATTTCTTATCGCCTTAATGGCCGTTTACCAAACTAAAAACTGGCTTAAAGTGGTCATTGCCGTTTCTTTTTTCACCCTTGGACATTCGGTTACGCTGAGTCTTGGTGCCCTTAATGTGGTAAACATTGACCAAGGTTTTATCGAATTTTTAATTCCCTTAACCATTGTTTTTACTGCGCTTCTCAACCTCACTAAATTTGGACAGGACCAAAAAAGTAATTTCAAATATTGGATTGCCTTAAGCTTCGGTTTAATTCACGGTTTAGGTTTCTCCAACTATTACGACATGCTGGTGATGGGTGAAAGTAATTATTGGCAAGCCCTTTTACCTTTTAACTTAGGCATTGAACTCGCCCAGTTGTTAGTCGTTTTTGTGATGCTAATTATTATGGGCATTTACGGCTTTATGCTGAATAAGAAAATTAGGGATTGGAACCTATTTATATCGGGCAGTGCCTTTGGTCTAGCCCTTATTATGTGCATTGAAAATTGGCCTTTCTAAATACGGTGAGTATGGAATTTCAGATAAACAGCGCATTCGAAAATGATGCGAAATATAGCAAAGCAGCCAAAGCTTGGCGGGCAGTTTTAAAGTCAATCGAACCCTTCGATTTAAGTGAAATAAGCTTAAGTACCATTGTTACTTAACGTGAGTTCGACTATAAATCATAGCCTCAGATTTTCAATAAAAAGAAAAGACAAGTCTCGATCGTGCAGCTGTAGCGGGCTACAGCAAATGAACTAGATGAAGTATTTTCACTTTTATTGGAAAATCCATTTAATCCCCTTCTAAAAAGCGAAGTTTCGCGCTCTCTGCATCTTGCAATAGCCCGCTATTGCTTCACTGCATAGGCTTGAATTCCACTATTTACAAGGGGTCTGAGGCCTGATTTTACGTCGAATTCACGTTACTTACAATAAATTGCACGCAGAGTCTACCCATGTGAAAATTGCCTGTAAAAATCTACAAAAAGCCAACTTAGCCTTGCAGCAGTCTTTGGTAAAAAACGACAAGCTTTTCCGCAAGAATTATAATCGTGATGTTTGGATCGCCTTAGGCGTAGGCGGGATTGGTGTTGGCCTTGGCGCCGCCTTGGGCTCTGCTTTAGGATCTATGGCCTACATTGGTTTAGGGATGCCTCTTGGCATGCTAATAGGAATTTTAATTGGCCGTTCCATGGATCAAAAAGCAGAAAAAGAAGGCCGAGTTTATTCCATCAATTCGTAAATCACCAAGCCGCTACGCAGCTTTGGTTCGATATAGGTACTTTTAGGAGGCATAATTTTACCTTTGTCGCTCACCTCTTTAATTTGTTCCATACTTACGGGGAAGAGGCTAAAAGCAAGATGATACGCACCTGAATCTACTGCCTGCTCTAATTTCTCTAAGCCGTGCACCCCTGGCACAAAATCCACCCTATCATCTGATTTGAGATCGGCGATATTAAAAATTGGTGCTAAGATATTACGACTCAAAATTTCCGCATCTAAATGCCCTACTGCATCACTGGGGTCAAAGCTGCCCATTTTAGGACTCAGTTTAAACCACTCTCCTTGAATATACATACCCATTTCATGTAACTTCTGAGGATGAAAAGTTTCATTTCCTTTGGGTTCAATATGAAAAACACGATTTAACTCCCTTAGTATTTGCTCTTTAGATTTACCGCTATCGTTAATTACTAAACGATTAAAATCGTAAATCTTCATTTGCTCCTCTCCAATCAAAAAAGCCATAAAATAGTGGTGTAAATCACCTTCTACTCCTTTTTCTTCTAAACGATTGGCCAGCAAAGCCGAACTAGCTGAGCGATGATGACCATCAGCAATGTATAAAGCTTTTTGATCCTTAAACGCCGCAGTAATTACTGCACAATCGTTCGCTTCCGTAATAGGCCACAAACGATGATATACCTTATCGGTACTGGTAAATTCGTATTCGGCGCGTAATTCTTCGTAACGCGCAAAAAGCTGATTTAACTTAAAACTATCCTGATACACTAAAAGAACCGGCTCGGCATTAAAGGCGGTGTGCTCCAAATAATCGGTAAACATTTCTTCGCGCACACTTAAAGTGTTTTCATGCTTTTTAATGCGCCCTTCAACATAGTCGTTAACGCTTACCGCGGCAATTACCCCAATGTACTCATTGCCATCCTTTACTTGGCTGTAGAGATAATAAGCTGCCTCTTTGTCTTTCTGAAAAATGCCTTCCTCGCACCAATCCAAATAGGCCGATTTCACTAAATCGAACTTCTCTTTCGACGAAACCATTTTACGCACGGTCGAAGGATTTATAACGTGCATAAAAGTGAAAGGATTATTGCTGAGTTTATCATCCAACTCCTCGTCTGTATAGCTATGATACGATCGAGTTGCAACTAAATATGCTTTATCGCGGGGTGGCCTACTGGCCCGAAAGGGACGGATAGTTATCATGCTACGAAATTAGACATTCAGCACTTAATTCTTAATTTTAGCCCCACATAAATAGCGCATGAATTTCCTCTCCGACGATTTAGAAAATTACCTCAGCCAGCACCACGACCCCGAGGAAGATCTTTTGGCCGAATTAAACCGGCAAACGCATCTGAAAATTCTGCAGCCACGCATGCTAAGCGGACCTTTACAAGGGCGCTATCTTTCTTTTTTAAGCAAACTATTGAGCCCCGAGCGGATTTTAGAAATTGGCACCTATACGGGTTATTCCGCACTTTGCTTGGCCGAAGGTCTCGCTCCTTCGGGCAGATTGCATACCATTGAAATTAACGATGAACTAGAAAGTTTCACGCAATCCTTTTTTAGTCGTTCCGCTTATGCAGATAAGTTACAATTACATATTGGGGATGCGCTAGAGATTATCGATCAGCTAAAAGAACCTTGGGACCTAATTTTCATAGATGCCGATAAACCGCGCTACCTGAATTATTATGAAAAGTTAATACCCCAGTTAAAAAGTGGTGCCGTAATTTTAGCCGACAATGTTTTATGGAGTGGCAAAGTTTTAAAAGCACCCGACCCGAGAGACGAAAGCACTGTGGCCCTTTTAGAATTTAATCGTTTTGTACAAGATGATGATCGAGTTGAAAACTTACTCTTACCCTTGCGCGATGGCCTTATGTGTATTCGTAAAAAATAATTAAACGCATCTGCGAAAAGCAAAAAAAATGAAAAAATTAATCGCCTTACTCGTTTGCAGTTTTAGTATGCAGGCCCAAAATGTTTTAATTGGAGAGTCTAGTCTTCTACTAGGTAGAGGCTATTGCGAACCAAGTATTACCATTAATCCTAAAAATCCCGCCAACGTAGTTGCTGCCTGTATTTTGGATAAGGTGTTTTATTCTAACGACAGTGGAAAAACTTGGCAAGAAGATGAGTTAGAGTCGCCTTATGGTGTTTGGGGCGATCCCGTTTTACTAAGCGATACCGCGGGTAATCACTATTATTTCCACCTTTCCGACCCTACTGGAGAAAATTGGAGTAGCGAGGAAATCTTGGATAGAATTGTCGCCCAAAAAAGTATCGATGGCGGTAAAACTTGGAGCGAGGGAACATATATGGGATTGAATCATCCTAAAGATCAGGATAAGCATTGGGTCGCCTTAGATCCCAATAATAACAATATTTACGCTACGTGGACGCAATTTGATGATTACGGCAGTGAAGACTCAACTGCCCAAAGCAATATTCTGTTTTCTCGATCAACAGATGCAGGTGAAACGTGGTCTGAGGCATTGCAAATCAACCAAATCCCTGGTACTTGCCGCGATGATGACAGCACCACGGAAGGGGCCGTTCCCGCTGTAGGTCCTGATGGTACCATTTACGTTTCATGGGCATTTAACGAGAAACTTTATTTTGACCGTTCTAGCGACGGCGGAGAAACTTGGCTGGTTGAAGATAAGGTAGTAGCGGAACAACCGGGCGGTTGGGATATTGATGTTTATGGAATTTCCCGCGCCAATGGCATGCCTGTTACTGTTTGCGACTTAAGCGATAGTGAATATGCGGGTAGGCTTTACATCAATTGGGTTGATGATAGAAATGGCAATTACGATGTTTGGGTAATTAGCAGCGATGATGGCGGTGATACCTGGACAGAAGCCCTAAAAATAAACGATGACCTAGACACGGCCGACCAATTTTTTAGCTGGCTTTGCGTGGACCAGAGCAATGGCAATCTATACGCAGTATTTTACGATCGTCGTGGTTTAGAAGGTATATTCGAAACAGATGTTTACCTAGCTTCAAGCCAAGATGGCGGAAAAACCTGGAAGAACGAAAAAATAAACGAGGAAACATTTAGAACCATACCAGCGGTTTTCTTTGGCGATTACAATCATATTAGCGCCCATAATGGCATGGTTCGACCTATTTGGACCGCTATTTATGGCGGAAGAATGGGGATTTATACCAGCCTCTTACAATTTAGCGCGGAATAGAATAAAGACCGTTGGAGTAAAGAGAATCTGGAAACGATTCCTTGAAGATTTGATGACAGCCACCCCGAAAAAAGCAAACAAAGTCTAATTTTCGTTCTATCGAAATCGTTACTTGTAGGTCATTTGGCCTCAATTAAGAACGTAACTTTCATTTTATGGATGTTATTGAACGTGAGTTCGACAATAAATCATAGCCTCAGATTTTCAATAAAAAGAAAAGACAAGTCTAGATCGTGCAGCTGTAGCGGGCTACAGCAAATGAACTAGATGAAGTATTTTCACTTTTATTGGAAAAACCATTTAATCCCCTTCTAAAAAGCGGCTTTCCGCGCCTCTGCTTCTTGCAATAGCCCGCTATTGCTTCACTGCATAGGCTCGAACTCCACTATTTACAAGGGGTCTGAGGCCTGATTTTACGTCGAATTCACGTTATTGAGCTCAGCGCCTAGCGCTTCGGTTACGAACGCCAAAAATCAAAATGAAAGGCTTATTGAGTTGGGAGCCGAAGAGCACAGCGATGAGACCACAAACTCAAATAAAAAATAAACAACCCGTTTGTAACTTTGCGATTGAAATGAGCTCGCCCACCGTGCTTGCCTTTCATGAAGATTTTTGAAAAGTGGAATTGGAGCCTTGGCTTTTTTGTTTCTTTTGGAGTTAAAAAGAGTTTAAAGAAATCTTTGGAAGTTTTAATGAATCAAGAAGGTTGGGTTAAGAAACCGAATTACTAATTGACTCTGTCATGGGTAGCTTTTAGCAAGTGTATTCTTTTTTAATAGTAAAAAAAGAGAATAGCAAGAATTTCGCTTTATCTAGATGCCCTCTTAAGTGCTTGCGAATCCTTAACTTCGCGGCAAGCCAAAAATAAATTTTTAATTGGCCACAGTCGCCAATCCTATTATGAACTCTTCAACTCCCCTCCCCAATAAGCACAGTCGTTTACTTATAATTTCAACTAGCAAAATTCACGGCTCAGAGTATTTGGAATACCTTGCTGAGGAAGTCAAAGATTTCTTGAGTAATAAAAGGGAATTGCTCTTTATTCCCTATGCTCAGCCAAGTGGGATTTCTTATGACGATTATACCCGTTTTCCCAAAGAAGCTTTAAAAAACTTTGGAATTACCGTAAAAGGTATACATGAATTCCCATCTGCCCCCGAGGCGGTAGCTCAAGCGCAAGCCATTTTCATCGGAGGCGGTAATACTTTTTTACTGCTTAAAACCCTTTATGAGCGCGGTCTCATTGGTCCTTTGCGGGATGCGATCTCTAAAGGAACGCCTTATATGGGCAGCAGTGCCGGTAGTAATATTACCGGTTTAAGCATTGGCACAACGAATGATATGCCCATTGTTTATCCTCCTTCTTTTGAAGCCTTGCAATTTTTACCCTTTAATATAAATCCCCACTACTTAGATCCGGATCCGGATTCGAAGCATCAAGGTGAAACTCGCGAAACTCGAATTAATGAGTTCCATGGTCAAAATACTCAAAAGGTTATTGGCCTGCGCGAAGGAAGTTGGCTGCGAGTGGAAGGCCAACAAATTATTTTAAAAGGTCCACATTCTGCTCGCCTTTTTGAGGCTGGTAAAGAAGCACGAGAGCTTGTACCATCCGACATCAGCGCGGCTCTAATTTAAGAAATGAAGGCCGATCAGTTAATAGAGTTACTGATGCCCTTGGCTGATCCTGATTTCGCGGAAGGACTCAAACGCTTCGGCATTCCCAACAAGCAGGCTTTGGGTTTGCGCATACCCGAACTTCGTGAAGCGGTTAAGCCTTTTAAAAAAAATAAAGCCTTAGCACAAGAACTTTATCAAATGCCTATTCATGAAGCGAAATTGGCCGCAAGCATGATTGATGACCCTAATGAACTTATTTTGGCTGATGCCGAAATCTATTGGCAAGGCTTTTATAGTTGGGATTTGGTCGATCAGTTTTGTAATGGTCTTTTGGTCCAAACTAGCTTTTCCCACGACTTACCTTTTCTTTGGACTCCGGCCCAAGAAGAATATCAAAGACGAGCCGGAATTGTAATGATCGTAGCCATTGCCTTGCATCACAAAAAAATGCCTGATCGGGAAATAGCCAAATTTTACCCTTTGCTAAAAGTTTACATTTTTGATGAGCGAAATTTTGTGCGCAAAGCCATTTCTTGGGCCTTGCGGACCATTGGGAAGCGAAGTTTGTTTTTGAACACGGAAATTCAAAATCTCATTACAGCGGAATGGATGGATAGTGAAGGAAAATTTAAGTTTTGGGCTGCTGGCGATGCTTATCGCGAGATAAGTCAAGAAAAAATCCTCACTCGACTTAGAGTGAAAGCTCAAAAAATGTGAACAAGATCCCCTCCTAACCTGCTATTCTTGCTGCTTTAGCGGCAAGAGGCCAAACTCCTGGGCCACTTTTTTTCTATTTTCATTCCAATAAAAATATGGCGGCTTTTCGCTAATCCTTACCTTCTGCTCAAATGCATTAAGTAAATTTGTCGCTTAACTATTCATCATGAGTGAAAATAAGCGCACTGCACTGCTAATTTTAGATGGCTGGGGCATTGCCCGTAATAAAAATGTTTCCGCAATAGACCAGGCCAAAACCCCTTTTGTTGATTCACTTTATCATAACTATCCAAACACCAAATTACAAGCATCGGGCTTAGCCGTTGGTTTACCCGAGGGTCAGATGGGGAACAGTGAAGTTGGCCACATGAATTTAGGCGCTGGTCGTGTTGTTTACCAAGATTTAGTGCGCATCAATTTGGCGGTAGAAAACGGTAGCCTTGCCAAAGAGCCAGTTTTAGTAGAAGCCTTTGCTTATGCAAAGAAGGAAGGAAAAAAGGTACATTTTATGGGCTTGCTTTCCGATGGTGGTGTTCACTCGCATATTCAGCATTTAAAAGGTTTGCTTAGCGCTGCTGCAGATGCCAAAGTAAATGATGTTTTCGTTCATGCCTTTACGGATGGTCGTGATACCGACCCTCAGGGCGGATTGGGCTACGTTGCAGATTTAGAAGAGCACCTGTCCAAAACTACGGGCAGCATTGCCTCGATTGTGGGACGTTATTTTGCCATGGATCGCGATAAGCGCTGGGAAAGAGTTAAGAAAGCCTACGATGTGATGGTTCATGGTAAAGGCCTTGAGAGCGCATCTGCGAAAGCGGTTTTAGAAGCAAGCTATGCTGCAGGAATAAGCGACGAATTTATTGAGCCGGCCATTCTTAACCAGGCAGGAACTATTGCCGAAGGTGATGTAGTTCTGTGCTTTAACTTCCGCACCGATCGCGGTAGACAAATAACCACCGCACTTACGCAAGAAGCTTTCCCAGAGCAGGAAATGAGTCCCTTAAAGCTCCATTATGTAACCATGACGCGTTACGATGATACTTTTAAAGCAGTAAATGTTATTTACGAAAAAGACAACCTAAGCGAAACTCTTGGTGAAGTATTAGAAGGGGCTGGGAAAACCCAGGTGCGTATTGCAGAAACAGAAAAATATCCGCACGTTACTTTCTTCTTTTCGGGCGGGCGAGAAGACCAATTTAAAGGCGAAAGACGCTTAATGGTTTCCTCTCCCAAAGTCGCCACTTACGACTTACAACCGGAAATGAGTGCCTACGAAGTTCGCGATACTATTATCGAGGATATAAACACCAACACGCCCGATTTCATTTGCTTGAATTTCGCTAACCCAGATATGGTAGGACATACAGGCGATATGAACGCGGCCATTATTGCTTGCGAAACAGTAGATGCTTGCGCAGAAGCGGTAGTAAAAGCTGGATTAGCAAAAGACTATACTTTCATTATTTTAGCCGACCATGGGAACGCCGATTGCATGCGTAATGATGATGGTAGTCCTAATACTGCTCATACCACCCAACCGGTACCATGTTTTTTAGTGGGCAATGCAGTTGGCTCTATCCAATTACACGAAGGTGTTTTGGGCGATGTTGCTCCCACCTTATTAGATTTATTATCAATTAACAAACCGGATGCTATGACCGGAAAATCGTTAATTATATGATTTCAGAAGATTCTAAAATTATCGCCGTAGATTTTGACGGCACCATTGTAGATGATATGTTTCCCGAGATTGGTAAGCCAAAAGTATTTGCTTTCCAAACTTTAAAAATGCTTCAAAAAGATGGGCATAGATTAATTCTTTGGACCTATCGCTTCGGTCGTAAGCTTGATGAAGCCGTGAAATTTTGTCGCGAAAATGGCATTGAATTTTACGCAGTAAATAAGAGCTTCCCTGAAGAGATACTTAATGAAAGAGAAGCCAGTCGTAAAATTAATGCCGATATATTTATTGACGATAGAAATTTACAAGGTTTCCCTGGATGGGGTGAGGTGTATCAAAAAATTGGTAACAAAGAACAGGAGACCGTTAACAACGCTAAACCGAAAAAGAAAGGCTTCTTTAAATTTTGATGATAAAGTATAAAAGTCCTGCGGAAATTGAAAAACTCCGCGCCGCAGCTCTCGTCGTAAGTAGAACTTTAGGCATGATTGCTAAAGAAATAAAACCGGGAGTAAAACCCGTTGATCTCGACCGTAAAGCTGAAGAATATATCCTTTCTCAAGGAGCTAAACCGGGTTTTAAAGGCTTATATGGCTGTCCGAGCACCTTACTTATTTCTAAAAATGAAACCGTTGTTCATGGATTACCCACTGACATTCCCTTGGTGGAAGGCGATATCGTAAGCGTTGATTGCGGTTCTATCTTAGATGGTTATTATGGCGATCACGCCTATACCTTTGAAGTGGGAGCCGTAGACCCCGCAGTGAAAAAATTACTAGAAGTAACCAAGGAATCCCTTTATCTTGGTATTGCTGCTTTTAAGGCAGGTAACCGTTTAGGTGATATCGGCCACGCTATACAGCATCATGCCGAAAAGCATGGCTATGGTGTTGTACGTGAATTAGTTGGTCATGGTATCGGAACCAAATTACATGAAGATCCACAAGTGCCTAATTTCGGAAAACAAGGCAAAGGTAAATTGCTTAAAAATGGCATGACACTGGCCATTGAGCCCATGATTACCATGGGAACCTTTCGCGTTAAGCAACTAAGTGATGGCTGGACTATTAATACGGTTGATGGAAAAATGGCAGCACACTTCGAGCACGACGTGGCCATGGTTGACGGGAAACCCGAAATATTATCCACTTTCGATTATGTTTATGAAGCCTTGGGCATAAATCCAGAAGATGATAAAATCAGCATTTAAATTTGCGCTAAACACCATTCCGCGCCCCCTACTTATTCGTTTAAGCTACGCCGCCGCACCTTTATTAGCCCTTTTTTACCGTGGCGATAAATTTGAAGATCCCATTGATGGCCGCAAATACCGCAAGCTCCTACCTTATGGCTATAAAGGCCGTCAGCGCGAAAATGCTTTAGCGCCCGCCTCGCTTTCACTAGAAAGACATCGGCTACTTTGGCTTTATCTTAAAACGCGCACCGATTTCTTTAAAAAGCCCCAGTATTTATTGCATATCGCACCCGAGCAATGTTTTTATGGTCGCTTTCGCAAGATGAGTAATTTAAAATATCTCACGGCCGATCTAGATTCTCCCATTGCTGATGTGAAGATGGATATCCACAATATTCAGTACGACGATAATACTTTCGATGTAGTATTTTGTAATCACGTTTTAGAGCATGTAAATGACGACCAACAATGTATGCGCGAATTGTGTCGCGTGTTAAAACCTGGAGGTTTAGCCATTATGCAAGTTCCTTTTGAAAAGGGCCGCATGCTCACAGATGAAGACCCAAGCATTACTGATCCGGAAGAACGTATTCGTCGTTTTGGGCAGTATGATCATGTACGCGTTTATGGTAAAGATTATTCCGAACGATTGATTAAAGCAGGTTTCAAAGTTGATCCGATCGATTTCTCTCAGGAACTAAAAGCGGAAGAGTATAAAAAATACGCACTAATGCCAGGAGAGATTCTTTACGTCTGCTCCAAATAACCATTAAGAAATTTAAAAGAAAAAGGTCGAACTCTAATTAAGAATTCGACCTTTTCTTTAACGGAATAATGCTTTTACTAGTAGCCTTGATAAGCTATCTTTTTTTCATTAAAAACAATTTCATTCGCCGCTAGCTCTTCAAGCATAGGCTCATAAATCTCTTTAGTAATGGGGATTTGCACACCAGGAGTTTTGATGTTTCCATTTAAGATATGGCGGCTTGCAATAGCTACTGGTAAACCAACTGTGCGTGCCATGGCCGTATCTTTCGAATTTCTACCAATGGTTACCATACTCGATTCTATCATGTGTAGTTCACCTGCTAGCTTATAGCCAAATTTGTGATACATCACAATCATATCTTTATCCTCTTTTTCCAATTTCCACTTGTCTTGCAATATTTTTTGTAAAACCTCAGCGGGAGTTGGTTTGTGCAAGCCAATTTTAGCATCACTAAAAATCCCAAGCCATTTAAGCTTATCCATTACCTCGCTATCTTGTGGAATGTTCAGGTAATGCATTAATTTTAGCTCTACTGAATCATTAGGGTTATAAGCCAAAAAGAGATTGGTGAAATCGCGGTAGCTTTTATCTTCACAATCTTCCAAACGATACGAATCGTCAGTCATGCCTAATTTCACAAAAACATCCCAAGCCCGGCAAAAACCCGGCCTGCGTAAAGTACCCCGATAGATAGTAGGAATTTCATCGAGGCCATAAACTTCACGATAGTTAAGAGAATCACGATTGGCATAACCTTCAAATTTACCAAAGCCATCCACTTCGATAATCTCGGTACGACGGAATAAGTGATGATAGGGAATGTATTTATAATTGCCCTCCTGCTTGAACTTTACCGCTCCTCCTGAACCAGCTAAGACCACATTACGTGGATTCCAAGTAAATTTATAGTGCCAAGGGTTGTTGTCACTTTCGGGAGCAATTAGACCACCGGTAAAGCTTTCGAAAAGTTTCATTTCTCCGCCTTTGGCTTTAATTTCGTCCAGAATTTTCATGGCGCTCAAATGGTCAATCCCTGGATCTACTCCAATCTCATTTATTAACACTACCCCTGCATCTTTAGCACGTTGATCGAGGGCTTTCATTTCTGCGCTGATATAAGAGGCCGTAACCATATGTTTGCCCAAGGCAATACAATCGCTGGCTACCGATATGTGCATATGAGCTGGCAACATAGAAATCACCAAATCGGCCTTAGAGATAGCAGCGACGCGGCTTATCTCGTCGTTTACATCAAACTGCATAGCCTCCATTCGAGGATGATTGCCCGCTTTTTCTTGCGCCAATTCGTAAGATTGATCAGCGATGGTTACCCGCCAATCCTCAATGGATGCGTGCTTTTTAAGGTACTCAACCAATGAATATGTGGAGCGGCCTGCTCCTATTAAAAGTATACTTTGCATAGTTTATAAGTCAATGGCGACAAATTTAGAATTATAGAAAGGTGTTTTACCTTTGAGGGAATTTAATTTTGGAATGACGCAAAATACTAAGCTTCTACTCCTGCTCTTTTTACTGCCCATCTGCCTAAGCGCACAAATTAGTCTTATGCTTGAAGATGAAACCAAAACTGGTTTTAAGCTCGTGGTTGATGGATACTTACAAAATGAGCAATCCCTCAAAAAAGTAAATTTGCAAAAACTTGAGGCAGGTAACCACGAACTAATTTTCCTAATGGATGATGGGCAAGATTTGCACAGAAAAATAAACTTGGAGCAGCCCGCTCATTACCAATATGTGCTGCAGCACAATTATAAAGGTGAGCGGAAATTACGTTTTCGCGGATCTTATTCTAAACTAAGTCAAAACGCTTTGGTACTAGATTTCAACCGTAAAATGAAATACCAAGATATCACCAAGACCATTGCAATGATCGACAGTTTGCCTCATTTCAAAACAAAACCCGACCCTACTGTTGCTCTTAAACAAGCTGAAATAAGTCCCATCAAAGATAGCTCCCGAAACGAGGTTACAAGCTTCGTAAATACCGACCCAAGTTCTGAGCTTAAAGAAAAGATTACCCCCATTGGCACCTTTACGCAAGCGGACACTATTGTCGAAAAAACGCCTGTTAAAGAGACATCTCCCGAAAGGGACCAAAGCGAAAGCGCTTTTAGTGCTTTGCAAAATAGCATTCAACTAAATAGCTTTGAATTCGATAAAATTCAAATGATTGAGGAGTTTCTGGCGGCGGAAAAAATAAAACCTCTTCAATTGGAAACTATTCTTAAAGAACTGAAATACGACCAAAGCCGTTTGCAAGTTTTAAAAACGGCCTTAAGTAAACAAGCCGAACTTAAAGTGGAAAAAGCTCTTTTTCTAGCCACACTAGATTATGAACTTAGTCGACAAAAAGCAGAAACATTTTTTCAATGACAATAAATCGTTCTACCCTCGCGTGGGCAGCCGCCTTTGCTGCTATAGCTGTTATTTTAGGTGCCTTAGGAGCGCATGCCCTTAAAGGTCAACTATCTGCCGATAGTTTAGAAAGCTTCAAAACAGGAGTACGCTATCAAATGTGGCATGCCTTAGCGCTTGCTATCCTTGCTCTATTACCCTCGAAAGAGTTTGGACAGAAGTGGGTTAAAACCCTATGGATCTCCGGAATAATTCTTTTTTCTGGCAGTATTTATTTATTAAGTATTGCTCCTATTTTCGATTTTAATTTCAGGTTTTTAGGCCCAATTACCCCCCTTGGCGGAATCGCACTGATTTCGGGGTGGATTGTACTGTTTTTCAAATCGTTAAGAGCTTCTAATAATCCTTAGTGTACTTTTTACGCTAACGAAAAGCACTTATTTTTATCGATTAAAGAGAGCGATAAGCGGCAATAAGTATTAATTTTGCAGCGTAGAATTATTGCTAATTAAAACGCAACACTATTATGTTCAAAGAAGTGAAACCAAGCCACTCCTCTCTAGAGCAATATGGGATTAAGAATGCCAAGGCCCTTTGGAACCTATCCCCAGAAGATTTAACCAAAATTACTGTTGAGAACAATCTCGGTGAAATTGCCGACAGCGGTGCTTTATCCATTGACACCGGTGAGTTTAAAGGTCGCTCTCCTCTTGATAGATTTATTGTAAAAGATAGCATTACCGCCGACTCTGTGTGGTGGGGTAATATCAATATTCCTTTTGAGCCTAATCATTACGATGCCTTAAAAACGAAAGTGATGGACCATTTAAGCGGTCAGGAGCTTTATGTAAGAGATGTGTATGCTTGCACAGATGAAAGATACCGCATGAAAATCCGCGTAATCACGGAATTACCATGGTCTAATCTATTCGCCAGCAACATGTTTATTGAGCCCAGCGACGAAGAGCGTGAGAACTTCGAACCAGATTGGATTGTTTTTAATGCTCCACGTTTTCAAGCAGAAGCTGAAAAAGATCATACCCGTCAGCATAACTTTGCCATTCTTAACTTTAGCGATCAGGTAGCACTAGTTGGCGGCACAGGTTATACAGGTGAAATTAAAAAAGGAATCTTCTCTGCTTTAAACTTCATTTTACCGCATCAAAAGAATGTATTAAGTATGCACTGCTCGGCCAACGTTGGTAATGATGGTGATACTGCTCTTTTCTTTGGACTTTCCGGTACTGGTAAAACTACCTTAAGCGCTGATCCAAATCGCAGATTAATTGGTGACGATGAGCATGGCTGGACCTCTGATGATGTGATCTTCAACTTTGAAGGTGGCTGTTATGCTAAAGTAATAGACCTTAGCGAAGAAAAAGAACCCGATATTTTCCATGCTATAAAGCCAGGTGCTCTTTTAGAGAACATCATCTTTAAGCCAGGGACTAAAAATGTTGACTTTGAAGATAGTAGTAAAACGGAGAATACTCGCGTAAGCTACCCCATTGATCACATTGAAAACATTCAACCTAATTCTATTGGAGAAAACCCTAAAAACGTATTCTTCCTTACTTGCGATGCTTATGGGGTTTTACCTCCCATCTCTAAATTAACTCCTGGCCAAGCAGCTTTCCATTTTATTAGTGGTTATACCGCTAAAGTGGCCGGCACCGAAGAAGGTATTACCGAGCCAGTGGTTGCTTTCTCCGCTTGTTTTGGCGCCCCTTTCATGCCTTTACACCCCACCAAATATGCCGATATGCTAAGTGCTAAAATGCAGCATTCTCATGTAAATGTTTGGTTAGTAAACACGGGGTGGTCCGGCGGCCGCTACGGTGTGGGAAGTCGTATGAAGTTGAAATATACAAGAGCAATGATCACTGCAGCCTTAAACGGCCAGCTTGACAACGTAGAATTTAAAAATCACCAAGTTTTTGGTTTAGCAATGCCAACGGAATGCCCTAATGTTCCGCAAGAAATATTGTTCCCACGCAATACTTGGGCAGACAAAGATGCTTACGATGATACAGCAAATACTTTAGCAGAGAAATTCGTTAAAAACTTTGAAAAATTTGCAGATAACGCCAGTGATGAAATTTTAGCTGGCGCTCCGAAAGTTACTGGAAAAGTGGGTTAATAGATTTTTCAGAATAAAAGCCCTGTGGTTATTAATCACGGGGCTTTTTTTATTTCCTTTACCAAACTATTTTTGGCTTTTTAGGATTAATGACGCGCACCGCAAAAACCATAAACCATTCTGGTTGGCTTTTAATGATCTTCGGACTAACCTTGATTATCGTACCAGAACAGGTTATGATATTTTTTTGGAAAGATCTCGTTGCTAATTATTGGCTCAGAACCCTAGGCTATTTTATTTTCATAGAAGGATTGGTAAGCTATAAAAGTTCCTTTTACGAAGTGGATGGACTGTATCGCTGGATTATCAATTACCGATTATTGCAGCCCGCATTTTTCATCACTATGCTAATTTCCGACTTCGCCAACCCTGGACTAATGCTTTATTCTACCACAGAACTGGTGCTGGGTATTTATTCCTTTCTCGCTTTTAAGCAAGATAATTCATAAAACCCATTACTTGTTTTAAGAGTTTTGAGACCTAATTTTTCGCCATCGGTATAAAAAAAGCGGGCTGGGGCCCTGGTCTACTAAAGAAACGAGATTTCCTTAATTAAAATTCCCGATTAGAGCGGGTTTAAAGCCGACTTCCCTTAATTCTTGATTAAGCAGTGGTACTTATTTAAGGTGAATTCGACATGAAATCAACACCAAAAGGATGCTTTTTTGTTTCATAGTCTTCATAATCTGACCAAGGCAGGCTTAAAGTAAATCATTGGCCAGATTGGCCAGTTCTGAGCGCTCCCCTTTTTCCAATAAAACATGGGCAAATAAGTGATTACCTTTTACCTTATCTATAAGATAGCTCAAACCATTGGACTGCTCATCTAAATAGGGAGTATCAATTTGTCGAACATCGCCCGTAAAAATAAATTTTGAATTTTCACCCGCTCGAGTAATGATGGTTTTCACTTCATGCGGAGTCAAATTTTGAGCTTCATCTACAATGAAAATCACGTTAGATAAACTCCGTCCCCTAATATAAGCCAGAGGGGTAACCAATAATTTTTCAGATTGAACCATCTCATCAATCTGCTTAAACTCCTTGTCTGACTCGTTAAACTGGTTTTTAATAAACTTAAGATTATCCCATAATGGCTGCATATAAGGATTAATCTTAGCTTTCATGTCGCCCGGTAAAAAACCAATGTCCTTATTACTTAATGGTACTATCGGTCGGGCCAGATAAATTTGCTTATAATCTCGCCGCTGCTCCAACGCTCCTGCTAAAGCTAAGAGGGTTTTTCCCGTGCCAGCGACTCCGCTAAGAGTAACCAATTTCACGTCGGAATTAGCAATAGCATGCAAGGCGAAAGTTTGTTCGGCATTGCGTGGCTTAATGCCGTAAAAGCTTTTCTTATCAACTTGCTCTAAACTTTTCGTATTGGCATTATAAAATGACAAGGTGCTGCTTTTATCACCTTTTAAAATATAAAAATGATTACTCTCCCACTTTTGACTAAGGGCAAAGCTTTCTAGGTTATCCTCAGTAAGAAGATGCTTCTTATACAATTCATCGATTAAGTCTTGATTAAAATCTTCCACTGTGGTTTTACCAGTGTAAAGCCCTTCAAGATCTTTAATTTTACCTGTCTCATAGTCCTCGGCTATGACATTTAAAGCTTTTGCTTTGAGTCGAAGGTTGATATCTTTAGTTACTAAAATCACCTTTCTCTCAGGCTCAAGGGTCGCAAGATTAATGGCTGCATTTAAAATTTTGTGATCATTTTTACTCACCCCAAAAATTTGCAGTGCATCCTGCTCGGCCGCCCGAATGTCCATAATCACCTTAAACTTCCCTTTGCTTCCTCCGTTTAAAGAAATCCACTCATTAATGTTTTTCTCTCCCGCTTTTTTATCAAGCAAGCGAATAAACTGACGCGCCTCGTAGTTCTTGGTGTCGCTGCCTTTTTTAAACTCATCTAACTCCTCTAAAACCGTTATGGGAATAGCCACATCATGCTCGGCGAAGTTCATAATTGAATTATGATCATAGAGAATTACCGAGGTATCTAGCACAAATATTTTGCGCATCTTTTTAGAGCTAGTCTTTTTTTTTAATGGGCTCACCTTAGATTTTGGGGCACTTTTCGCTCTTGTTGGCATAAGGGAAATTTAAATCTTATTTATCCCTTAAAGTTACTCATTGCAGGCCAACATTTACGCAAGAAATATGCGATCTATTCACATTTTAAAAATTAAAATGTTGATAATTAACATTAAAGCTTAATTAACTATTAACTATCAGTCAACATTAGTGGTTTACCGTTGTTTCGTTTTAAAAGCTTAACACAGTCAAATATTGTTTTAAAAAGCTCAATTCGTTGTAACATAGGACGATCTTCGCTTAAAAGACTGCCTTAGCTATCGCTTCAATATTATCAGGCTTACCCATAGAGTAAAAATGTATAGCAGGCGCTCCTGCTGCTTTTAGCTCTTTTGCCTGCGCAATACCCCATTCTATTCCAATTTGCCTAACTTCTATATTAGTTTTACAATTAATTATCGCTTTTACCAGATCATCTGGCATATCTACCTTGAAGAAGTGGGGTAAAAAGCTAAGATGCTTTTTGGTGGCAACTGGTTTTATGCCAGGAATGATGGGCACATCAATTCCTGCCCTGCGACAGCGATCCACAAAATCGAAGTACTTCTGATTATCAAAAAACATTTGTGTAATAATATAATCTGCACCCGCTTCTACTTTGGCTTTAAGGTTTTCAATGTCATTATTTAGACTGGGGGCTTCATAATGTTTTTCTGGGTAACCGGCCACGCCAATGCAAAAATTACTAGGACTACTGTTTTGCAGTTCTTCATCCAAGTAGCGTCCTTCATTCATGTCTTTAATCTGTTTCACTAAATCGGAAGCATAGGTATGGCCATCTGCCTCGGGAGCAAATAGGGTTTCATTTTTCATGCTATCTCCGCGCAAAGCCAGCACATTTTTAATGCCTAAAAAATCGAGATCGATAAGGGCATTCTCCGTGTCTTCCTTGCTAAAACCTCCGCATAAAATATGCGGCACAGCATCGACCCCATAATGATTGTGCAGTGCTGCGCAAATCCCAACCGTACCCGGTCTTTTCTTTACCACCTTCTGCTCTAGCAGTCCGCTGGGAAGACGTTTATAAACCACTTCCTCACGGTGATAGGTTACATTAATGAAAGGTGGCTTAAACTCCATTAAAGGATCAATAACCGAGTAAATATCTTCAATTTTCTGTCCTTTTAATGGGGGTAATATTTCAAAAGAGAATAAGGTATCCTTGGCTCTTTCTAGGTGTTCTGTAATCTTCATTTCACTAATAATTTAAATTGGGGCGTAACCATTTCTCTGCCGCCTCTACGCTCATATTTTTCCGCGCCGCGAAGTCCTCCACTTGACTGCGATCAATTTTCCCTAGTCCAAAATATTTGCTTTCTGGATGCCCAAAATAGTAGCCACTCACCGCTGCCGTGGGTGTCATCGCTAGGCTTTCGGTTAAAGCCATTCCTATTTCTTCCGGTTTTAATAATTTAAAAATGGTGAGTTTCTCGAGGTGATCTGGACAAGCAGGATAACCTGGTGCCGGTCTAATGCCGCGATAATTTTCTTTAATCAATTCTTCGGTACTCAAATTCTCATCACTAGCGTAAGCCCATATCTCTTTACGAACTTTAACATGTAAGGCTTCTGCCAGAGCCTCTGCCAATCGATCCGCTAATGCTTTGAGCATGATACTCTTATAATCGTCATGTTCTGCCGCAAAACGCTCGATGTGCTTTTCAATTCCTAAACCTGCCGTTACCGCAAAAGCCCCCACATAGTCTTGCACACCACTTTCTTTGGGCGCAATAAAATCAGCTAAAGCCAAATTAGGCTGTTCTTTTGCTTTTTGGGTTTGCTGTCTTAGGGTTCTAAATATCGCGCTTTCGCTAGATGCGTTTTTAAGTTCAATATCGTCGTGATTGATACTATTAGCTTCCCAAATACCATATACTGCTTTCGCTTGCAGCCAATTTTCCTTAATAATTGTGTCGAGCATTTCTTGCGCATCTGCGAAAAGCGCACTAGCCTCTGTGCCCACTAACTCATCTTCGAGAATACGCGGAAATTTCCCGTGCAACTGCCAAGTTTGGAAAAAAGGCGTCCAATCGATAAAGTCGCGTAATTCGCCCAAGGAGATATTTTCCCACTTAAAAACACCCAATGCTTTAGGCTTTACAATTTGCTTGGCACTAAAATCTAATTGCAGTTTATTAGCGCGCGCTTCCTCTAGGCTTATCAACTTTTTAGCTTGACTTTTCGTGAGATAACTCTCACGTAAGTTGTTGTATTCGAGATCTATCTTTTCCTTAAATGCCTGCCGAGAAGCTGGATTCGCCAAGCTTTGTGCGATAGGCACACTGCGACTGGCATCATTAACATGCACCACAATATTGGAGTACTCGGGAAAGATTTTTACCGCGGTATGCACCCGTGAGGTAGTGGCTCCACCAATCATTAGGGGAATATCCATTTTTTGACGTTCCATCTCTTGCGCCACGTAAATCATCTCGTCTAAAGAAGGGGTAATTAGACCACTGAGACCGATAACATCTACCTCTTCTTCTTTAGCCCTTCTAATAATATCTTGCAAAGGAACCATTACGCCTAGGTCTACAATATCAAAGTTATTACAAGCCAAAACTACGCTCACAATATTTTTTCCAATATCATGCACATCGCCCTTAACCGTGGCCATCAAAATTTTACCTTTCTTCTGGGCCTTTTCGCTATTCGCCAATTTCTCCGCCTCTAAATAAGGCTGGAGGTAAGCCACGGCCTTTTTCATAACTCTGGCCGATTTCACCACTTGGGGTAAAAACATTTTCCCCGAACCAAAGAGGTCGCCCACTACATTCATTCCATCCATGAGAGGACCTTCAATTAGACCTAAAACGCGGGGAAAATTGGGGCGTGCTTCTTCTACATCTTCTTCAATGAAATCGACAATTCCCTTTACCAAAGCGTGCTCGATGCGTTTTTCTACTGCCGCTTCACGCCAAGAAAGGTCGCGTTCTTTCGATTTAGCTTCACCTTTTACGCTTTCGGCAAAATCGAGTAATCGTTCGGTCGCATCCTCGCGCCGATCAAGTAGCACATCTTCTACCCTTTCTAAAAGATCTTTAGGGATTTCCT
>JAGYKI010000033.1 GCA_018401735.1 Schleiferiaceae bacterium | reverse complement strand
AGTTGCTAAACTCCGTTACAAATGATGATGGCTTCAATTCAATTCGGCTCGAAACAAATTGACTATCCGATTGAATATTCTGAGCGAAAGACCTTGGGTATTACGGTAACTCCAGATATGGATGTTTTGGTAAAAGCACCTAAGAATAGTACCATCACTAAAATTGAAGAAAAGCTAAAAAAGAAAGCACCTTGGATAATCAAGCAGCAAAGTTTTTTCTTAGCCTATCATCCAAAAACTACTGAACGGAAATACATATCAGGAGAAACCCACTTGTATCTCGGCAGACAATACCTGCTCAAAGTAGAAGAAAACGTGAAGGAATCAGTAAAGCTGAAAGGGAAGTTTATTGAAGTAAAAACTCCTGATAAGACCAGAGTAAAACAGCTCCTAAATAATTGGTATTTGGAACATGCAAGATCAAAATTCCAAGCAACTGCTCTACCTCTAATTGAAAGATTCAAAAAATATAAAGTTGAACCAAGCTCAATTGTCTTGCGAGAAATGCCCACACGTTGGGGTAGCTGCACGCCTAAAGGTAAAATCATCTTAAACCCAGAATTAATAAAAGCTCCAAAAGGCTGTATTGAATATGTAATCGTACATGAATTGTGTCATCTGATTCATCATGACCACACACAAAAATTCATTGATTTACAAACTAAAGAAATGAAGGATTGGGAAAAATGGAAAACAAAACTGGAAAGGTTATTAGCATGAAAAAGCCCTATTTACTCATTGAATAATAGTTTTCAATGGTATTCGTGATTGCTGCGCAATTGCAAGCACATTGCCAAAGCCGCACTTGCCCACGCTACAGCCAAAGCTTTGTCAAAGAGCTAGCAAATCCCACCCGAACGGAGAACGAAAACAAAAAATAAAAAAGCCAGCATACAACAATGGCTCTAGAGCATTGTCGCCCTGCGGGACGCCAACGACACCATAGCCGCAACCCGTCAAGCCAAACACAAGGTTAGCTTAAATAAATCCCTAATTTCTTCAACCTCTGTTGTTGTTCCGTTTTCTTTTAATAAATGAACGAGCTCGTGAATGATACCCTTATCGCTTAAGCATACGTAGGTAGGTATTTCTTTTAGAAAGCAGATTACACATGCCAAGTGCAGCGCGTCTGGTAAATTTTTCAAGAAATCGGCGTCACTCATATCACAAAAATTCAAGTAATGCTCTCTCAATTCTTGGTACGATAAACTAAATTTTGCTCCTTCTGATAGGTATTCGATAGGTATTTCGTTAAAATTAGAGGTACACAGGATGTATACTTAATGCACCAATGAAGCTAAGTCCTTAATGAAATCATTTTTGGTTTTTAACCCCCGTCGTCTTCTTCGAGCCAAAAACGCGATCCATTAAAAAGCGTCCGGGGTTATTGAGTAATTCTTGGCCACTGCTTATCAGCACATCGGCAATTTCCACGGCCGAACCGTAGGCTCCCGAAACACTAAATTCATTATCGCTAAAATTGCCATCCCAGTCTTTAGCCGAAACTTTCACTTCCGGGCAATTGCTTGCGCAGCTGCAAGTTTTGGGATTAAATTTCGCCACTTTAAGCTCGCCTTTTAAAGAATTTTGCAAATCGTTTAAAAGCATTTGCTTAGCAGCAGATTCGCCAAAATCGAAACTTTTAAATTCTACTTGGGCCTTAAAGGTTTCATATTCCTCACTTTCCACACAGAAGTAATAGCTTGTCTGCCCGTGTACGAGGCCTCCAATCAATAGAAATAGGAGAAAAGCAAGCTTGCGCATGGTGGGGATTTAAGGCAATAAATATAATACCTTTACTAAATCAGAAAGAAATTGGGGTTGTTTTTTTTGTGAAAATACCGCTAATCCTCAATCAGTTCGGCCTTGAAACCTGCTTTTTCAATGGCATGGATCACCAAATTGGCATCGTCTTCTTCTAAGCTGGCGCTTAAAATTCGGTCGGGATGACTTAAATCGACCTGCCATTCTTCAATATCCATTTCTTGATTTAAAAAAGGAGTGACTGAGTTTAAACAGTTATTGCAGTTGATATTAGTTTTGAATTTCTTCTCAATCATGATTTAAATTTTAGTCTTTTTTAAGCGTAAACTATTGCTCACCACCGACACAGAACTTAAGGCCATGGCGGCGCCGGCCAGCATGGGGTTTAATAAAAAGCCAAAGTTAGGGTATAGTAAACCCGCCGCAAGGGGAATGCCCACTACATTATAAATAAAGGCCCAAAAGAGGTTTTGGTTTATGGTGCGAATGGTTTTTTGGGAAAGCCTGAAAGCCTGGGGTAAGGTTTTTAAATTAGAGTTGCTAATGGTTATTTGGGCGACATCTATCGCAATGTCAGAACCATGTCCCATGGCAATACTCAAATCCGCTTGGGCCAATGCCTCAGCATCGTTTATTCCGTCACCCACCATGGCTACGGTTTTTCCTTCGGCTTGTAATTGCTTGATATAGTCGGATTTATCTTGCGGCATTTGTCCGCCGCGGTAATTTTTAATCCCAACTTTTTTGGCTAAATGCTGCACCGTGCCAGCATTATCACCGCTCATTAAATGCAGCTCCAAACCCATTCTTTGCAATTCTTGAATTGCTGACAGGGAATCTTCCTTTAAACTATCTTCTAGCGCTAGCAGGGCCAAAACCTGTTGTTGATCCGCAAATAAAACTAGGCTTTTCGCCTCAGACTGCCACTGCTTATAAAGGGATTTTTGCTCCGCATTGAGATTAATGCCATTTTCTAGGAGGAGGTTTTCATTGCCAACGAAATAGTGGTTCCCATGCCCATCTTCTGCGCGCAAGCCTTGGCCGGCATGGTTTTCTAGATTTTGAATGCTTGCTGCTTTAACACCCTTTTCTTTAAGATGCAGTAAAACCGCTTGCGCCAAAGGGTGATCACTTTGCGCTTCCATCGCTAAAAGATAGCCTAGCTGATCATGGGACTCATCAAATATTTTCACATCACTAATGCGCGCTTTACCCTGGGTAATGGTACCGGTTTTGTCGAGCACCAGATGTTTTACTTTCTTGGCAATCTCCAGACTTTCGGCATTTTTAATTAACATATTTAATTCGGCCGCGCGACCAATGCCTACCATTACGGCAGTGGGAGTAGCCAAGCCCAAAGCGCAAGGGCAAGCAATCACTAAAACGGAAATAGCATTCACTAGGCCATAAGCCAAAGCGTTTTCAATCCCCGAAAAGTACCAAATGCCAAAGGTGAGCAAGGCAATGACCAAAACTAAGGGGACAAAAATGGCGGCAATTTTGTCGACCATTTTTTGAATGGGTGCTTTAGAGCCCTGTGCTTCTTGTACTCTTTTAATAATTTGTGCCAAGAGGGTTTCGCCACCCAGCTTTTGCGCAATAATTTTTAAACTGCCCTTCTGATTGCTCGTTCCGCTAAAAACAGGGGCTCTTTTTTCTTTCAAAATGGGTAAGGGTTCCCCGCTAATCATACTTTCATCAACGTAGGAGGAGCCTGCTTTTACTAGGCCATCTACTGGTATTTTTTCGCCTGGTTTAACCAAGATGAGGTCCCCAACAATGAGATCTTTAATGTCGAGATTTGCTTCTTCGCCATTGCGAATTGCCGTTACCTGCTTCGCCTGTAAACCCATCAGTTTTTTAAGAGCCGAGGAGGTTTGTGAATTAGCTCTTTCTTCGAGCAGTTTGCCAATGCTAACGAAGCTGATAATAACCACGGCGGCTTCGTAATATAGGTGTGCCTCCAAGCCCTGATTAGTCCAAAGTTGCGGAAAAAAAGTAGCGACAAGGCTGAAAAGAAAAGCCATGCCCGTGCTTAAAGCAACAAGGGTATCCATATTGGCGCGTCCATGTTTAAGTTGCTTCCAAGCGCGCTGGTAAAAGGCCGCTCCGAAATAAAATAATACCGGCACACTAAGCGCCAAGGAAAGCCAAGGAGTATAGCTCCAAGTGCTAAAAAACATGGAAGCGATAAAAACGGGTACACTCAGCGCGATAGACCAAGTGGTGCGTATTTTTAAGTTTTCGTAGTAATTTTCCTGGGCCTTATCTTTTTCTTCTTCTTGGTCTTCACTGGCCAAAATTAAGTCGTAGCCTACTGCCTGTAAGGTTTTCTTAAGATCTTTCGCATCAAGCTGCGGCTGATATTCCACCCAAAGATCTTTGGTAGCGAAATTTACTTCTGCTTTTAAAACTCCTTCCGACTGCCGCAATACCGATTCGATACTGCTGGCGCAGGCCGCGCAGGTCATGCCACTTACGGGGAAGCGTTCTTTGTGTATTTGCTCTTCGTTAATGCTGGCCATGATGCTTTTAAAATGCAATAGGCAAATTTACGCTTCTGCTTGAGCATAAAGAGTAAAACCCGAGCAAGTCTTCATTGAAAAACTCTATTGAAAAATCATTTGCCCTAATTGCTCAAGGCAGATGACATAGGAATCTCATTTTAACGTGAATTCGACGTAAAATAAGGCTTCAGACCCCTTGTAAATAGTGGACCTCACGTTATTTTAGTCCACTTAAAATGTATTCGTAAATTGGGTCGGCCTCTTTTTGCTCATCTATGAAAATACTTTTAGTGAGGTATTTGGGGCTTTCAATGATCTCACGGTCTAACATTTCTTTAATCACATCGTAAAACTCGAGCGAGGTTTTGCCCACCATTAGTGGTTTTAAATTGTAGTTGGCATTATAGAGTTTGAAAACGCTTACAAAGCCACTGAGGTAGAGATAGTCTTTAGTAAATCCACCACCGCGGAAGATGCGCGTAACCAAGGTATAGGCATCATTGCTGCTCAGATTTCGCTCTTGTTGCAGGTAGTTAAAGCAATCGATAAAATCGGCGCCGCTGCACATCATATCAGTAACCACTACCCTTAAGGCCAGTTTTTGCAGGCGCTTGAGAGTCATATTGCCGCTGAGGTATTCTGCTAAAATAGCCAATCCCTCTTGGGTTTTAGTGTTAACGGGTAGTCCGAGGTTAAAGAGCTTTAAACTTTGCTGACTAGAGTTCATGGTGGTTACCATGTGTACGCCAATTTCATGTTCAATTAAAGCGCGGATTTCGCGGCGCGTGAACTTCGCATCGGGGCGAATTAATATGGTGCGCTTCGAGTTGAGCACCATTACCTGCGAAATTACCTTATTACTTAGCTCTATTTTACAATTCAGTTCGTAATCGGCTAAACCTTCTTTAAAGATTTCCATGGCCTTATCGATAGGCAAAATTGGCGGTCGTTTAGGTTCGCTAGGAATAATAGGAAGGTGCAAAATATACTCTGCATTAAGCAAATCCGTCTTACTCGGGCGACCAAAATACCGCAAGGAATTATAAAGGAACTTGCGACTTTTTAAAGAACCTAAAAGATCAATTTTATCGAAGTAACTATTAATTACCGCTTCGTATAAATGGCGAATGGAAACATCCGAAATTTCTTGAGTATGCAAAGATCCCAATTGCTGTTTCAGCTCGAAAGGGTTAACTTTTATGGGGCCATAACGGAATTTGGGTGCCTCGGTAAATTTGCTTTTAACAAATTTGTTAAACTCTGTGCCCGTGTTTATGGGGTTTACAAAGGCGAGGAGCTCAAAGTTTTTCAGTAATTGGTGCAGGTTTTTATCGACCTTAAAAATAGCGGGATCTTCTTTGCGATCTAAAAGGCGACTACTCGTTTTCGAATGCCAATTGCTGTGTTTCTCATTGTAAAAATGGGCATTGCTTAAAATCGCATCCTTAAGCTTTTGCTGGAGATCGCGGATTATTTTAGGGTAATCTTCTCCCGTTAGTTCATTGCTGTAAACCTTTTTAATTTCGGTGGCTAAAACTAAAACATTGGGGAAGTTTTCGGTAATAAACTCTAAATTATAGCCACGACCATAAAATACGTCGTTTATGGCGCTTACATTTTCAATGCCCGGTAAATTAATCTGCGCTAGCTCTTGTTGCCAGTGTACTATTACTTCGCCAAAAACACTGCGATCTATTTTTTCGCATCCAATATTAAACAGGGGAACGGGACGATCCCAGCGCTGGTAATTATAAGAGTGAATATCGTAAACCACGCAGCTGCCATAGCGCTCATTAATTTTGGTAATAAGGGCTTTAACGACCTTGTAAAAATTTTGATGCTTCTTTAGGCTGGTTTGTTTTTCTTTAGGACTTAAGGGTTTTTTCCACACCTTCTTTCCCCAAGCCTCCTCGTAAATACAGCTATCTGGTCCGCGATTTAGATCGTATTCAAAGCGTGAATCTTTGCCAATCAGCGTAATAGGCATGGAGTCGATAAAAGAACCTGTATGGGGGTCTTCTTCGTACCAACGCTCGTAATCGTCGAGGGCAATTTTAGGTTTCAGCTCGCTTCTTAAACCGCCACCGTCGTGAATGGCAGTGCAAACGAAGGGAACATAACGATTAATTTTTAAGCTAAAAGATTTATCAATGGCTTCTACTTCAAAGGTCTCTTCTGCCTCAATGAGGCGGATAATTTCCGAAATTTTAAGCTTCTGCATGATCTACTAAGTCTTCGGGTCTAAAATCTCCCTTTAGGCGATTGCGTTCTACGGTAACACGCTCTAAATAGTCGATAATTTTTTCTTGTAATTTAACTTTATTAAGCTTGTTAATATCGGTAATAGTGCCCGGACTCATAACGTTTACTTCAATTAATTTACCATTAATAAGGTCAAGACCGGCGTAGTAAATCCCGTCGCGTACAAGCTTTTCACCAATTTTTTCGCAAAGGATTTTATCGGATTTTGTGAGCTTGTATTTTTCTACCGAACCACCCGCGGAAATGTTGGAACGGGCATCGCCTTTAGCAGGCCTTCTGCGTAAAGCGCCAATGGGCTCGCCGTTTAGCATTAGAATGCGCACATCACCTTCTTCTGCGCCCTCAATGTATTCTTGCAGAATCACATAATTGGAAACGCCTTTTTCGCGGTTAATGTAAAAATCGAGGAGCGAGCGAATGTTTTGCATGGCTGCCTTTTCGATTACAATTACCCCTCTACCACCGAAGCCATCCAGCGGCTTCATAATCATTTTATCCTTGGGCGAGTCTTGGATGATACGCAGGAGGTACTCAAGATTTTTAGAAACGTAAGTGGCCGGAATTAATTCGCGATCGGGGTCGTAATAAGCAGCCGTATAAATTTTGTTATTGGCTTCGCGCAGCCCGTCAACCGCATTAATAATAAATACATCGTCTTTAATGGAATCGAGGAAGTTTAGTACTAAACCATCCATGGGCGGATTGTCGCGCATAAAGATTACATCGAAATCTCGCAAAGGCCGCATCTCGGTTTCAAACGCAACCGTATTGTAAAAACCTTTGATGCTGCTCGGAGTTTTTTGCCCTTGTTTGATGTTTTTGCAGAGGCTGAGGGTAACGCTGTCGCGGATAGTTAAATTGGAAGGATGCGTTATGGAAACCTCATGTCCGCGCTTGGCCGACTCATGAATTAAACGCAAAGTGGAATCTTGTGAAGGGTTTACCCGCTCCCAAGGATACATTATAAAGCAAATTTTTATTTTCATAGTAGAATAATAAAGCTGTATTTCAGGGTTTTAGCCTTGATTTTAAGCAGTTGATTTCTGAGCCCATTTGCTCACTATTATGATACTAAAAGTATTATTATTCTTAGCATATCAAGCAGATTTTTTCAAGCAGCATTTATTTTTCTCTCTAAATGCAACAATGTTGCATTAGTTAGTATATTTGCTCCGAAATAATTCTTACAACATGAAAACAACATTTAAATTATTTGCTGCAATGTTTGCCTTTACTGCTCTAGTAGCCTGTAGCGAAGATGAGCCAGAAAGCCCAGTTATTCCCAATGAAGAGGAGTTAATTACTACCTTAAAGTGGCAACTGGTTTCCCAAGATGAGCAAGATACTTTGAACTTTCTATTTCGCGATTTAGATGGTGATGGAGGCAATGCCCCACTGGTAGAGACCAGCGATTTAAAGGCTAACACAAGCTATAATGCTAGGATAAGCTTGCTAAATGAGTTAGAGAACCCTGTAGAAGATATTACTTTAGAAGTAGCAGCGGAGGCCGAAGATCATCAGTTTTTTTATGAATCTAACCTAAGCGGCCTAAGCCTAAGCTATGCCGATAGCGACTTAAACGGCAAGCCCGTGGGAATATTAAGCACAATTACCACCACCGATGAAAGTAGTGGAAATCTTAGTATAACTTTGCTGCACATGCCCGATAAATTTGCTAATGGGGTTGAAGCCGGCGATAGAACTGCGGCGGGCGGCGAAACAGACATTAGTGTGAGTTTTACTATAAATGTTAAACCTTAAACAGCTTTTTTTCTTTCTAGTTTTTTTTGCCGCTAGCTCTTTATTGGCGCAAGATTGCCAATTGAAAGTTAGCGGCATTATTTACGATATTAAGAGCCAGCAAGTTATCGCAGATGCGAATGTTTACAGCAAGGACAGGAGGGAAGGGACCATTAGTAATAGGGAAGGTTTTTTCGAGATAAACAACTTGTGTGGCGGAGAGCTGCATCTTTTTATTTCCCACATTGGCTGCAGTCCGCGCAGTGTTTTCATCAATTTAACAGCTGACACTAATTTAGTTATCTGGCTGGACCACAGCAATGAAGTTTTAAATGAGGTGTCGGTAGCGGCTGATCAGATAAGTCGTTCGCTTGCGCCTCAAAAAACACTTACCGCAGAAAGCATTAGTGAAAATGCAGCCTCAGATTTAGCCACGGTTTTAGAAAATCTAAACGGCCTTAGCAGTTTGGGTAATGGGGCTAAAATTTCCAAACCCGTGGTACAGGGTCTTTACGGCAATCGCCTAAGCCTGATCAATAATGGTGTGGTGCACAGCGGTCAACAATGGGGCAGTGATCATGCTCCTGAAATAGATCCGCTAATGGCGGGCAGCCTTTCGGTGCTAAAAGGATCAGCGGCCATAGAATATATGGGCTCCAGTTTAGGTAGTGTGATTTTGGTGGAACCCAGAGCTATGCCCACCGATCCGCATGTGCATGGCGCCGCTCAGTACTTTTTTGAAAGTAACGGTAGAGGTCAGGTTATAAACGCACAGATAGAGCAAAAAGCCGCGGGGCTTAGTTGGCGTTTCGCAGGCAGTTTAAAGAAGAGTGGTGATCAAAAAACCGCTACTTATTATTTGCGTAATACGGGCCGTGAGGAAGCCAATGCGGTATTGCAATTAGAAAAGCGCTATGCTAAAAAGTGGCAAACCAAGCTTTACTATAGCTTAAATACCAGTAAGCTAGGTCTTTTGCGAGGTTCGCAAATTGGTAATTTAAGTGACCTACAATTGGCCCTAGAACAAACGGAGCCATTTTTTACCGAAGATGATTTTTCCTATCGCATAGAATCTCCCCGTCAGCAAGTGCAGCATCATCTGCTGAAGGCTAGTCAGCTTTTTTCCATGGATAAAAATCGCGGTTTCGAATTAAACTACGCTTGGCAGCTTAATGTAAGACAAGAGTTTGATATTCGACGGGCCGATCGCGGTGATACTCCAGCGCTAAGTCTAGCAGAGAACAATCATTTTTGGGAGTTAAAATATCATAGCCAAAGCGGGAAAGGATGGCATTGGCAAAGTGCTTTACAGTATAATTTACGCGATAATTACAATGTTCCCGAAACTGGAATTTTGCCCTTGGTTCCCGATTATATTAACCGCGAATGGGGTGCTTATTTTAGGGCTTATAAGCAGTGGTCTAAGTGGGCCATTGATTTGGGGGCGCGGGCCGATTATATCCTACAAAATGTAGCTGCTATAAGCATTACGGCGCCTCGCGAACTTGTGCGTTATCGCAATGAGTTTTTAAATCCAAAAGCTTCCTTGGCCCTTGCGTATGAATTTAGCCATGACCTAAAAACCAATTTAAATTTGGGCTATTCCCAACGCAATCCAGCGATTAACGAATTGTATAGTAATGGCCTGCATCAAGGGGTTAGCGGTATCGAAGAAGGTGACCCTAATTTAAAGGAAGAGCAATCTTTTAAGTCGAGCATCGATCTTAGTTATCAGCCTAATGAGCACTGGAATTTCGAAGCTTTGGCTTTTATTCAGCCTATCAATAATTTCATATATCTACAGCCACAAGATGAGTTAAGGCTTACTATTCGCGGCGCTTTTCCGGTTTTTAAATACGAGCAAAGTAATGCACTTTTAAGAGGCTTAGAGCTACAAGCGAATTTCGATCCAAGGGGCCCACTGCGCGTGGATGCCAATTATAGCTATTTGCGCGGCGATAATCAGGAGGAGAAAATCCCCCTCGTGTTTATGCCTGCGAATCGCATTTTTGCAGCTCTTAATTACGAATTACCTTCTTGGGGAGCTTGGGAAAAGCTGGAGTTTCAAGTGTCGAATCGTTTTATTTTTGAGCAAAAGCATTTATGGGCATCTCAAGATTTTGTAGCGCCGCCACCAAGTTATAATTTAGTGGCGGTAAAGGCATCTGCCGAAAGGCAAATAGCCAATAATCGCTGGCATTTCTTCGTTAAGGTAGATAACCTTTTTAATGTGGCCTACCGCGATTATTTAAACCGGCAACGCTATTTCGCCGACGATTTAGGAATAAATATTAGTGTAGGTCTAGGATTGAAATTTTAGTATGAGAGAGGAAGATTTAAAGCAGCGTTTACGGGCGCGAAATTTGCGCATTACTCCCAATCGTTTGGACTTGCTTACTGCGGTAGATCGCTTCGTAGGGGCCATTCCGCATACTAAATTACAAGCCGATTTGGCGTCGATGGACCGCGTAACACTGTACCGAACTATTAATTCTTTGCTAGAAGGAGGCTTAATACATCGCGCATCTGCCAACGAGCAGGAAACTTATTATGCCTTATGCGAAGATGCTTGCCTGGCCGATGCACACCAGCACCAACATATCCACTTTAAGTGCGAAAACTGCTCGAAAATTTATTGTTTACCGCTGCAACAAGATTTGCATTTAAATACCGGCGGTTTTAAGGTAAAGGCTTTCGAAATATTGGCAAGTGGCCAGTGTGAGGCTTGTGCTTCGCAGGAAAAATAGCCTTTAAAAGTTTAAAGGATTTTGTTTTAATAAATTCTGAACGTGTTTTTGCTGATAGGTTTGAGCATTAATATTTTCAATAATACCATCCATTTCTACAGCCGACTCTTCCATTAATTGGAGCACTTTTTCAGGACTCATTTCATCATCAAATACTCCTTCTCGGTAAAATTGTAAGAGGCCTAATAAGCGGGCTAAAGGCGCTCTTAAAACATGAGATTCGGTCCAAGCAATTTCCTTTAAAAGATCGTTTTGCTTTTCGATTGCTTCCAAATATTGTTTTATAAGAGTAATATCTTCTTTTACGGCTAAATAGTGCGTTAACTCGCCACGGCCATTTAAAACCGGGGAAATATGCACTCTTTCCCAGTAAAGTTCTCCGTTTTTGCGTTTATTGTGAAAAACCCCACGCCACTCTTTATTTTGGGTAAGAGAGCGCCACATTTCTTGGTAACTTTTTTGAGGAGTATTTCCTGATTGCAGCACTCGAGGGTTTTTACCCAGAAGTTCTTCCTTACTGTAGCCGGTAGTTTTTAAAACGGCGGGATTAACATATCGATTTCCGCATCAAGATTGGTAATAACCATGCTTACGGGTGAATTTTCTACGGCTGTATTAAGACGGAAAAGGCGGTCTTCATTTTGACGTTGCTCGGAAATATCCTGCCAGCTAGCCAGCACTAAATCTTCCTTATGTGTTCCGATATGGCTAAGGTGAACGTGCATAGTAACACCCTTTCCAGTGGAGTCGAGATGTACCCATTCAAAATTTATTTTTTGACCTTCTCCAACCGCTTTGAGGTGTTCTTTTATTAAGTCTGCGGATCTTAATCCATTTGGCTGGTACTCGGGCGAAAGCTCTTCAATAGAGAGACTTTTTAATTCGTCCATCGTGTATTTCAGTGCTATTGTTGCGCTTTTATTGCATTCTAAAATACCCTTAGTTCGATGAAAAAGTAATAGGCCTAAGGGGGAGTTTTCAAAAAGGCTACGATATTTATCTTCCCGCTCTTGCAGCAGCAGAAAAGTTTGGTGTAACTCAGTTTCGTCGCTACTGCAGATGATTAAACCATTGAGTTTTCCCAATTCATCGTAGTCGCCTTTTATTTTATGCGACAAGAGTAAATTTTTTCCATCTTTTAAAAAAGGGCTTTGCAGGGCTAAGCTCAGCTTGTTGGTAGATTTTTTAAGGACTAACTTTTTAATAAACTTCGCAAGGGCGGGTTTCAGTTCCTCTTGCAAAGCGAGGCCTTTTTTGCCCGTTAAAAACTCACTGTGGCTGAGACCTAAAACCTCTTTCGTTGAGCTACTTACATATTTTGCTTCCAAATTTAAGTCTACTAGCCATACTACGTCGCTAATACTAGAAGCCAGTCGGTTTAATCGGGCTTTACTTTCTTTTAATCTATTGGAAGCAATATTTTGGGCACATAAACTTAAAAGCAGTTCAGTTACTCGATTTAACAGGTACTTATCATTGTCTTTGAAACTGCGTCCATTTATTTTACGATGCAGCATTATAAAGGCCACGACCTCTTTTCCCATTATTACAGGAAAATAAAGAAGGCTTTCTATATTGTTTTTTGATAACTCAAGCAGGTGTGCGTCTTTTTCTGTTAGCAGGGAGATGCGATCTACTTTATAATATTCTTTCTCAAGCCAATTGGTTTTTATGCGGCCATCAGAGAAAATAAAACTATTTAGTATTGCCTCTTTATTGGCAACTAGAGAATCGTTCTTAAACCAAGAAGATATCTCTGGCCTGCCCTTTTGAAGATTTTGAATATCGATAATAAAGGCGGCATCAGTTTCGCAATGCTCGCCTAATTTATTGATAATCCCTTGCTGCTGAAACGCAAAGCTTGCCTTAGGATTTTCGAGCAGTTCATTACTCAGTTTAATAATGAAATCTTCTTCAGCCAAAAAACGTTGGTTTTTGTGGCTTAATTCGATGCGTTCACTTATTTCAGAGAAGAGGGTTTGGGAGGCATGAGCCTGTAACACCCCTGTAAAGCAAACAGGTACACAGCTAACCTGTAGCCAAACTCTATCTTTTCGAGCAGGATTGTAAATAGCAATAATCTCCTTTTCCAAAGGGCGATTTTCGATAATACATTTAAGAGCAGGAAGCGTTTCAAAAGGAATGTCTTCTCTTTTTTCGTTCTGAATGCGCCATGAGCTGTCAGAGATATTAGGCCCAATAACAACCTCGCTTCCCCGTCCGTATGCGGCTTGTGCTGCGTTGTTTGCAAAAAGTATATCGCCTTTCCGGTCTTGCACGGAAGCTCCAAGAGGAAGCTCTTTAAAAAACTTAATTCTATTCGGTGAAATCGACGAATATACCGAGGAAGGAAGATCTAAATGAATCTCATAGGCGCCATTTTCCAAGGCAACAAGTTCCTCCTCTAGTTCGAAGATGTTAGGCGTGGCAAAACTATAGGGCGACGAACTAAGGTTCTTTATATGAGTCTGATAGGCCTTGCAGATTTCCTCACAAAAAAGCTCAAATAATGACATTCCCTTCCTTAAGGGCCAAAAATGCTCGACCAAACTGCTCCATTCTAAAATGGTCAGATCCGAATCAATGCGTATTTTTTGTGAATGTATCATTTTGAATCAGGATGGCCTAAATTTTAAGGAAACAGGTTATCCGTAAAGTTAAAGATAAAAAGCATTGCCCCCAATGCTTTCGGGAGAAATTGAGTTAAAAATATTTTGGAGAAGGAGGTTTATTGCCATTAAAAGCGGTGGTAATTCAATCGTTTTCCGCTTAATTAAAACTTCTATTAGTTCTGTTCATGAGATTTATTAAACTGTAAATAAAAGAAAATCAGACCAGTATTAAGCCTTCTTATTCTCAACTAAACTGATTAGCTAATTTGTTAATCTACTTTTTTTTGCTTTTTGAAGCAACCTTTGGTAGTGGTGAGACTCTATGAAATAGTAGCGTGGCCAGCTTATTTCTATTCGTAGTAATGGGAATTAATTTATTAATCGTATTAAACCAATTGAACATGAAATCTTATAAATATTGTTTTATAATCGCGTTGGCCTCTATGTCATTTGGGCCAATATATGCCCAAAAATCTACAGAGGCTGAAATTCGCGGCAAGGTGACCGTCAGGCATAGCGGCGAAATGATTCCCTTTGCCAATTTGGTCTTATTCGCTCATGGTGATACTAAAGTTTTAGCGGGATCGGTCTCTGATTTTGATGGACTTTATACTATTAAAATCGAGGCCAAGGGATATTATAGTTTGCATTGCACTTTTACAGGATACGCCAAAGTGATAGTTGATAGCATTTTACTGGAACCAGGGAAGGTTTGCCGGCAAAACTTCACTCTCGCTGAAGAAAGTGAAATGTTGGAAGAAGTGGTGTTGAGCTTCGAGGCACCATTAATTTCTCCAATCAAGACCAGTAAGATTACTACTGCCGAAGATATTCAGTCGATGGCGGTGCGCGATATTAGCTCCGTTGCCAGCCAGCCAGCAAGCATAACTTCAAGTGCTAATGGCAGCGTTAGTATTCGTGGCAATAGAGCGGAGGGGACTGTTTATTTTATTGATGGCGTAAAAATGAAGGGTTCTGTTAAGGTACCGCAATCTCTTGAAAACGGTGAGGCTTTTGAGCGGGAAGAATATGCCAATTTACTCCCTAATCAATTTTTAAGTGCTGAACTAAATCCGCTGTCTACTTTCTCCAGCGATGTAGATGTGGCTTCTTATGCCAATATAAGAAGGTATTTAACGGATGGTTATTTACCTCCAGCCGAGGCAGTGCGGATTGAAGAAATGATTAATTATTTCAGCTATCAAGCACAGGAACTTAAAGGCGACGAGAGTTTTGCAGAAAAGCACCAGTTAGTGATTTGCCCTTGGGAAGAGAAACATCAGCTTTTGCGCATCAGCATTAATACGGAGGAAATTGACCAGGAGAGCCTTCCGCCCAGTAATTTGGTCTTTTTAATTGATGTTTCTGGCAGTATGAATAGCGAGGATAAACTGCCGCTACTGCAAAAGTCATTGCGTTTATTGGTAAATAATTTGCGTGCTAAAGATCATGTGGCTTTAGTTGTTTATGCTTCCCATACTGGCGTGGTTTTAGAGCCTACGCAGGGCAACGAAAAGGAGCAGATTATTCAGGCTATTAATAGTTTAAGAGCAGGCGGTTCAACAGCAGGCGGTGCCGGAATAGAATTGGCCTATAAACTGGCCGAGAAGAATTTTAAAAAGGGTCATAATAACCGCGTAATATTAGCAACTGACGGTGATTTTAATGTGGGCGTATCTAGCGAAAGCGCTTTGACCAAACTGATAGAAGAGAAGCGAGAAACAGGCGTATTTTTAAGTGTATTAGGTTTTGGAACCGGCAATTATATGGATGCGAAAATGGAGGCCTTAGCCGATAATGGCAATGGTAATTATGCCTACATCGACAATATTTTGGAAGCCAAAAAAGTGCTGGTGGAGGAGATGGGCGCGAATTTACACGTGGTAGCCAAAGACACTAAATTTCAAATTGAGTTTAACCCTGCCGTGGTAGAGGCATACCGTTTAATTGGTTACGAAAACCGTATTTTGGCGGCAGAGGATTTTAATAATGATGCGAAAGACGCCGGTGATATCGGCGCGGGTCACTATGTAACAGCGCTGTATGAAATTGTGCCACGCAGTCTTGCCACACAATCGCCCGTGGATGTAGATGAATTAAAGTACCGCAGCAAAGACGCAGTTAATACCGCTTTCGCAGATGAGCTAGCTACCTTGAAAATTCGTCACAAAAAACCAGATGGGAATCAATCTAGCCTCGAAGAAAAAGTAATTGCCAACAAACTGGAGTCTTTAAACCCCGACTTAAGTTTTATGGCCGCGGTGGCGAGTTTCGGAATGCTTTTAAGGGAGTCGGAATTTAGTGGTAGTGCTGATTATCCTCAAGTAATTGCTTGGGCAAAAGAGGGCTTAAAAGCTAAAAACATTGACTATCGCAGCGAGTTTATCAATTTGGTAGAATTGGCGCAAGAGCTAAAGAAGGCGCTTTAAAATTGCTTCGCGAGCAGGAGAAGAGGTCGTCCCCAGTTTAAATTGGGGACGGCTTCGTCTTTATTTATCGGCGGGAAGATCCTGTAAAGGAGATTCCAAATTTTTCTTGTATTTGTAGATGTTTTCTAAGCCAGCATTAGAGTTGATACTCACATTGAGGTCATTAATTAGCCCGTCTTCCAAGCTGTAAATCCAACCGTGAATATGAGGGAATTCGCCTTCTTCCCATTCTTCTTGAATAAAGGATACCTTGGCTAAATTGCTTACTTGCTCTATAATATTGAGCTCTACATAGCGGTCGAAGCGTTTGCTTTCGTCGGCAATGCCATCTAGCTCCGCCTGATTCATTTTGTACACATCTTTAATGTGCATTAACCAGTTGTCTAAAAAACCGAACTTATCATTACTCATGGCTGCTTTTACACCGCCACAGCCATAATGTCCGCAAACAATAATGTGCTTCACCTTTAAAACTTTAACCGCATAATTTACGACGCTCAGTAAATTGGAGTCGGTATGTACCACCATATTGGCAATATTGCGTTGCACAAAAATAGAGCCCGGTAAGGCATTAGTGATTTCAGTGGCAGGTACGCGACTGTCTGAACAACCAATCCATAAAAACTTTGGATGCTGCTCGGTCGCTAGTTGATGGAAAAACTCAGGATTGTGCCTTAGGGTATTGTTTACCCAGCGTGAATTCCCTGTGAGGAGGTCCTTGTACTGATTTGGCATTTAAAATATTTTAAAGACCACGAAACTCTATATGGGTTAGAGCGGTCTAGCTTGACTTTCAAAAAGGCAATTTAAAGAACTTATTTGGGCTGCAAAGCGAAGGGCAAGGAAAACCTGAGGCCTAATTTTATGCCGAAAGTGCCTTAGGGCAAATAGCGATAATGCCCGATTAGTTTAAAGTCGAAGAGCCTATCCTCCTTTACTTGCCCAGAGCCAATATTGTGCATTATTAAAGGACGAGTACCCGCACGATTGTTCTCAGCGAGAACAATACCGATGTGTAAGATTCCCCCGCCTAAATCCCAGCAAACAATATCGCCTGGCTGATAGTCTTCGGCTTTTTCTGAAATTTTTAAATCAGCACTTTGGCCTTCAAAGAAGCGCATTAAATTTGGAACTCGGCGGTGATCAATATTGGAATCGGGGCGTTTCAGTCCCCAGTTTTTAGGGTAAGAACCGAAATGGCCTTTCATATCTTCATGCACTAATACTTGCAGATCGATTCCGAGTTTGCGGTAAGTACGAATAATAACATCCGGCAAACGCCCCTTATGAGCGGGCACATCGCCATTCGGGTAGTCGATTGAGAAATAGGCAGGGTCGTACTCCACCGCATCTTGCGCAAGCGTGGTTGCAGCATGGGCTAAACGAGAGCCGCTTATTTGGGCAAAAGTGCCTGGAGTAATGAGTAAAAAAAAGAAAGACAACGGTTCTAAGTTCTTAACATAGACTTTTAGTAAAAACGTAAATTTTCCTTTCGTCTGAAGCTCCAAAACCAAATTCTAAAAACCGCTACCAAATTCTCGGGAAAAGCGACGGCCTACTAAAGGGAGAAGTTTTAAGCACGGAGCATGGGGAATATTTGTCTTTAAATTACCCAAGCATGAACAAAATTCTATTCACCTTTCATCTTAATTTTACCGCGCCAAGCTGGGCGCAGTACAATAATGTAGAAACTTTACCACTGCCAATGGCCTTGGAAACGCAGGGTGTTCGGGACTTTATTAGAGCCTGATGGAAACCTCTGGGTCGGTCATGATTTTTTAGTTCACCTACCTTAAATAATATTCCTTCAGTCGCAGATGCTGGCCAATGGAACTTGGGATTATCCATTTAGCACGGTTATTTTACCAGTAATTACTGTTAACGGGTCACCCTTTCAGTGGGCTTCCTTCAGTGTAAAGGAAATTCATCGCACGAGTAATGGCGCGATCTGGTTTATAGCGAATAACAGCCAATGCAATAGACATGAATAATGCCCTGCCAATTTTAGTGTATCAAAATGGCAGCTTTTCGGCTTATCATATTCTCTCAGGCTAATTTCCCAATAAAGGTGCGGTCCACTACCATGGTACAAGACTCCCATGGGCATATTTGGTTTGGCTGCCAAGATGGTTTAATAAAACTTGATGCCATGTAACCTCTAACTTCACTACTTACAACCCCGTGGTTTACCGGTGCTAGTCATTCAAGTAAAGATTTTTGCGCATCGATTATGATGCGAATGGTCGAGTGGTAATGCTCGTAAACCGATTAGTATCATTAATACTAGCCCTAATGCGCATTTTATACGCCCCTTACCAACACCTGGGAATATTGGACCCATGTGATGCCCTTGGCAATGCTATTCAGGCATATTATGTGCCCGAAGATATTGTTGCTACCCGCGATGCCAATAATCGCATTTATGTAAGCTCCGATGGTGGCGGCTTATACTACGTTGATAACAGCGATTGGTCGTCGCATACGTTAAATCAGATTGCTGACTTTGTAAGAGGGTTGGTCTTATCCAGGCTATTCTTTGAAAATATTTATACCAATCTGCCTGACTTTACCCGCGATCTCTTTCTCGATCAAGATGGTGATTTATGGCTCTTTGCCATTAATGGAGCGGAAATAAATGCCTATAAGAAAATGTATGAAGCGCCGACTTTATACAGTGGTAGTCCTGCTACCTATCATCTTTTTGGCAATAAAAAGTCGCAGCATCTTTTTTAATTACAATGGCACTATGGCTCATTGCAATACCAAGACATGGTTTTTAAGGATGAAGGGAAATCTGGATTAGTAGTGAACATGGTTTGGAGCACTGGTATTTAGATGCTTTAAATCCGCCCGGTGATTATATTGGCCTTTAGAGGGAGTTGGTCCTAAAAAGAAAGTTGGTTTTAATACCAAAACTAATAATGCCATTGAACCGGCAAAACACGGGGCATAATATGCCAACCTTGGCCTACTATTTCTATAGACACGGCCTACTATTACCTCGCGAGCCTGATTACGATAATCTGGTGCCCGGACAAAGTGCAGGAATTACGGGTAGGGGTTTATCATGGTTTTGCTAATACGGCGGCAGCTTTAAGCGCGGCGGGTTACGATTTCAGTGATCTTAAACTGCGTTTTTCCGCGGTCGGTTTGGGAAATGGATAAACGCACGGGTGATTGGGATGGAACGATCCCATGAAACCCGCACTTACCAAACTTGGTTTGAAATTAATGGCGGCAATGTCGATCCGATGTCATTTATGAATTGGTATTAAATGGTGATGTTTTGATTTAAGGGACAAATGCCCGATTTGCATCTTGCAAATTAATTACAACCGTTATGGTTATCTCTTTGATAGCATTGGTGCTTATACCGGACAAAACGCCCTTAACACCGAACCCGAATTTAACTAGTCCTACCAGCCGAGTGATACGCGATTCTATCCTGAGCGATTTAGGCGGTAATGGTGGTTTACTCCTTCGCACCATTCAAACAGCTTTGAATGAGGAAATTCTCAACCGCAGATCGAGCCGGTGGAATCTACCGAATTTTTGACGCGTATTTAGCCAAAAGATACCGCTACGCACCTCCTACCTCCCACCACCCTATGTGTGGAATATACAGAGATTGGTCAATCCATAAATCGACCATTACAGCAGCTTTGGCGCAGCTGCTGCCGACCTGAATCGCCGTGGCATTAGTTTGCGATGTACTTTCCAGATTGGCAAAGGCAGCTATAACGAACAGGTAGAATTAGGCACTGTTGAAGGAATGGATGTTTATACCATCACTTTCGACGGTTTAGGTAGCAGTCCAACTTTACAGTACAATCCCAATCATGCGGACTCTAATTATGTTTTTAAGGTGAACAACACCGATAATCTGAAATTTAAAGATATCCGTTTTAAAAATACGGGTGCTACTTATGGCGGTATTTTCCTATTAGAAGTACGCACCGAAAACTTCAGCTTAGATAATTGCGAATTAGAAGGGGTGGCTAATGCAGCGAATACTCCTGTCGCCGCGGCAAACCGCCATATTTTATTCTCGTGTAACGATTGCGATTCGCTTCTAATTGAAAATTGCGAGTTTAGCGCTGGTGCAGATGGGATTAATACTGGGGGAACGGTGCTTTATATTCGCAATAATGAGTTCTCTGAAAATACGCGTACTGCCATTGATCTCACCTCTGCCGATGGGATTGAAGTAACCGAGAATTTAATTTTGGGAAGCAGCGGGACTTTCTCCGCTGTTCTATTTGGCGACCATCCTTTTCAAATCAATCGCAATCAAATTATTAATAGTACCGGTAATTGCAACTATGGCATTCGCACTTTTAGCTTTGATGCAGGCTTAGCTGCAAGTCCCAGTCAAATTTGGAATAATGAAATTTCTGTCCAAAGTACTTCTGGTTCGGGAGGGGCGATGGCTGTGGCTGTGGATAATGTGCAGGTCTATCATAATTCCATTAATGTTAGTGGTAATAATAGCGCTTATACGGCTTTAGATAATTATTTCATGACCAATGGCTGGGTCGCTCGAAACAATTTAATTGTAAATAATAATGGCTATTGCCTAAGCCTTTCGAGCTTTAATTCGCCCGCGGTTTTCCCCGATAACGATTATAATATTTATTACTCTAGTGCCGCCAACCCTTTTAAAGTAGATGTTAGTGCGGGTTCCACTTCCTATGCTAATTTAGCGGCCTTTCAAGGGGCCACTTCCGTAGATGCGAATTCACTGTTTATCGATCCCCAATTTGCAGACGATCAACAATTATTGGTAATGAATGCCGCCGCAAAAGACGGCGCAACTCTTCTGGCAGATTTAAACAATGATATTTTAAACCGTGCGCGCCCAAATGTAAACCGCGATCATGGCTGCTATGAGTTTGACGGAAAAGGTTGGCTAGGCGCCATTGATGATGATTGGAATAATCCCGGTAACTGGAGCGATAATGCTGTGCCCAATGCGTCAGCTAAGGTGTTTGTGTCCCCCCGCGTAAATAATCCTCGCATCAATGCCGCAGTAGAAGTAGAGGAGTTTATGATGCACCGTAATGCCAACTTAACCATTCTGCCTGGAGCGGGACTAAAGGTGAATACTCTTTTAAGCTCTTCGGGTACCATTGTATTACAAACCGATGCCACGGGCAAATACGGGCAGCTCATTCAAAGTTCGGTGCAGGGAAAACCCACCCTTACGCAAATGGCCTTATTGGAGGCCCCTGATCCTAGTGTTCGTTGGTTTCATTTAGGGGTGCCGATGCGCACCAAGATTGCCGACTTAGCGAATAGCGGAACCCATATAGTTGCGGGCCGTGCAGGCGCGAGTATTTACGCTTGGGATGCAACGGCAGGAAACTGGGTAACGCCTAGTGATACGGGCGCTTATATTGAGCCAGGTCAAGGCTATGCCATCGCCGCGGGTGAAAATGCTTCGGGAAAATTTTTGGTGAATGCCTTCCCAGGAATTATTTCTTATCAAGGCGAATTGGCTTCTGCTACAGCCCTTAAAACCGAAAGTTTAGGCTATACCAATGTGCCTGGTTTTAATAGCTATGTTTCGGCTATCACCGACGGTTGGAATTTACTCGCTAATCCTTATCACGCGGTTTATGATATGAAGGATCAGACCTTGCCGGGATCTTATAAAACAATTTACGTTTGGAATGGCAGTAGCTATAAGCAGTACAATGCCCAGTTAGATGTGGGTGATAGTCAAGCGCGGTTTTTGGCGCCGATGCAAGGTTTTTTTATTCGTACCGATTCGCAGTCACAAAGCTTTAGTTTCGATCCTGCCAAACGAATGGTTAGTACGGGGAGCCTGTCTTTAAAAACCCAAAGTTTAGCAACTTTTAGTTTGCAAGTAAGTGGTGGCTCTCAAGCACAGAAAGACAATTGCTATTTTGTAATTCACCCTCAAGCGGGAGCCCAGTTCGAAGAGGCATATGATGCGGTTAAACTGAAAAATGCGACCGATCATTTAAACCTATATAGTCTAACTAACAGTGAAAATCTAGCTATTAATAGCTTAAATATTAAAGATTTAATGCAGGGTGTGGGATTAGGTTTCAGCGCTCCCGAAGACAGTGTGTTTAGTATAAGTTTGCAAGTGAATAGCGGCTTCCCTTATCAGGTTTTCTTACGCGATGAAATGTTAAATATCGATCATCGCCTCGATCGGCAAGACTATCCATTCAGTCATTTGGAAAGCAATATAGAAGGACGCTTCTTTCTGTATTTACGTGCCAATGAAATGGGTCAAGCCGAGATGGGTATGAATGAAATCTTCTGGACATTAAAAGATGGCAGCGTACTATTTGCCAATCTGCCCGAAGAGGCTCTCACATTTAGAGTGATGAATGTACAAGGTCAAGAAATTTATTATAGCGAAAAAGAGGGCGGTACTTCCGAACATTCGCTCAGTCCGCAGACTAGCAATAGCTATGACTTTTTAATCGTAAAGATTGAAGAGCTGGGACGCAGTTTCAAGGTCATTTTAAACTAAGAATACGCGAAAATATCGGTTCAAATTTCTCCAGATTTATTAAAAGTACAATTATGAAATCAATATATACCCTCCTTACCCTTCTTGCTTTAAGCTCCTTTGCTAGGGCTCAGCCAGGTCAGCCAGGAGATCCTAATACAGCGCCTTTAGATGGCGGCATAAGTATTCTTTTGGCATCGGGTGCAGCTCTAGGTGCCGCCAAGTATCGCCAAATGAAAAAGGAGGGAAAAGTATAATTGCGGCTTTTTAGCGAAATTTAGAAAGAGCTGCTTAGGCACCTTCTTTAAACTTATCCTCCCCTAGTTAAACAGTTTAAGTAGCTCTTCTTTTTTTCGCCGCGATACCCCAATTAAAGTGCCGTCCTCCATTTTAACATAGCCACCATCTTGCTTTAAGTATTGGGTAATGCGGTTGATGTTAATGAGGTAAGATTGATGTACTCTAAAAAAGCCGTTTTGCCCTAAAAGTTCATCAAATTCTTTTAGCGTGCGAGAGACAACAATCGGCTTTTGGTCCACCAAATGAAACTCGGTGTAATTATTATGTGAAGTGCAGTATAAAATATCCCTTACGCGCACCAGCTGAATGCCTTGGGCATCGTGTAATGCGAGTTTATCAAGACTTTTTTGATTGTCTTTTAGCGCCTCTAATTTTGGACTCAATTCTTGCTCGCCTGGTTTTTCAGTCAAGCGCAGCAGGCTTTCCTCCAGTAAATCGGGATCGAGGGGCTTGGTGAGGTAGTCGATAGCGGAATAGCGAAAGGCTTTTAAAGCGTACTGGTCGTAAGCCGTAACAAAAATAAGATGGAAGTTTTTGTGGCTGATTTTCTCTAAAACATCAAAGCCCGTTCCTTGCTGTAGCATAATATCTAAAAACACGAGTTCGGGTTTCAAGGCGTCTATTTTACTTACCGCTTCACCTACAGTGGCGGCAGTATCCACAATTTCTACCGGTGCCTGCAATAGTTCCAATAAACGTTGTAGACTGCGGCGACCCTTATTTTCGTCGTCAACAATAATGGTTTTAAACATAGATTTTCCCTAGATGCGGCAAGTTAAACAATCGTGGGCTAATTTTTAAAGAAGGGCTTCATCCTCATTTAGCGGCAAATACAAACGCACCCTTGTTCCTGGTTTAGCGCCTTGGTCGTTTAAGTTGTGAATTTTAAAATGGTAATTTTTCCCATCGGCCTGTGAAAGTAGTTTTAGTCGTTGGCCAATCAGCTCTAGCGCCATAGAGCGCTTCCCGGGCTTATCGGCCCCAGGTTTTTTACTAAAGCCTTTGCCATTATCTTCAATCTCCACTAGTAAATAAGAGTCTTCTTCTTTTACGCTTAGGCAGATTTGTCCTCCAGAACTCATCTCGGTGAAAGCATGTACTACAGCATTCTCTACAAAGGGTTGTAATATCATGGTAGGAATACTGAAGGTGGCCATTTCTTTAGGGTAATCGATGTGGTAATCAAACTTGTCTTCGAAACGTAGTTTTTCTAATTCTAGATAATCTTCTAAAAGAGCCAGTTCCTTTTCGAGGCTTATTGAGGCATTTTCATTCAGCTCCAAAACCGCTCGCATAAGGCGGGCAAATTTCCCTAAATAGCGACTCGATTGCATGGGCTCATTATTTAGTACATAACTTTGAATGGAATAGAGGGTGTTGAAAAAGAAGTGAGGATTAATTTGCGAGCGAAAGAGTTGAATTTTCAGTTCCTGCTTTTCGTTGGCCAAGGCACGATTCTCGAGTTCTTGCTTGAGCTTTTCCTGCTCGCGTTTCAATTTTAAGTTCTGATAGAAGAAAACCAGCGCCGCAATTATTAAAACCGCGAAAGCACCGCCACTCCAGATATAAAGATTGAGCCGCTTGGCTTTTAGCTCTAATTTTTCTGCTTCTAAGTCTGCGATTTTAGCTTCATTGGTTAACCGCGTAATGGTGTTTTCTTTGTCGCGCAATTGGTATTTACTCTCAATCTCTAAAACGGCTCGTTGCACTTCGGTGCCTTGCAAAGAGTCTTTCAGTCTACTAATTTCAGAGAAGGCATTTAGAGCTTTTTCAAATTCCTCCTTTTGACGGTAAATATTTAGTAAACCTGATAAGGCATCCATTTTCCGATCGGGTGCTGCCGCTATTTTATAGGCCCTTTCGTAAAACTCTAAAGCCTGCTCGCCTTTGTTTTGTGATAGTGCCCATTCGGCTAACTCGAAATATGCCGCGTTTAATCCCCCATTATAATTTATTGCCGTAAAAATTGCCGCTGCTTTTTTTAATTGCTGATAAGCTCCATTGTAGTTCTTATTCCGAATGTAAATTCTTCCAAAACCTAGTCTTAATTCCCCTTCTGTGCGCTCGGTGAAGGAGAATTTGTTGCAGCGTTCTAAGCCTTGTAATTGTGTCAATGCCAAGGCGTATTTTTCTTCCTTGTAATATTGGAAATAGGCTAGAATATGGAGGCGCTTTAAAGGTTCGGCAAAACGCTGGGAATCAATGGGCAGGCTGGCGCTTTCGCTAAGCAAGCGGTTTACTTTGTCATTATTATTTAATATTTGATAGGCCTCAATTAAATTTCCTAGGGTAGAAAGAAAGCGGGCCGTGTCTTTTTCGGCTTTGCGAATACTTAATAATTCGGTCAT
>JAGYKI010000032.1 GCA_018401735.1 Schleiferiaceae bacterium | reverse complement strand
AGGCGCAGTTGGCCTTACTCGACTTAAGCGGCAGAATGCTTTGGTCAGCCACAGTCGACTTCGAAAAAGATCAAGCCGCTGGCATATACTTAAACCAAAATCTACCTGCTGGTATTTACCTCTTGCGCAGCCAAGAGCTACAAGGACCAACGCAAACCCAAAAAGTCTACGTAAAATAAACCTCATCCTAAATCTTTAAGCAACATGAATACCCTAAAAAAATTAAGCCTTATCGCCTTTTTAGCTTTAAGCTTTAGCGCCATGGCGCAACCCGCCCCTCCCGGAAACGGACAACCCGCCCCGCTAGGCGGTATTGTCCTACTGGCCGCCGCCGGTGCCGCTTACGGCGCTAAAAAAGCTTACGACAAAAAACAGAATGATCTGTAAATTAAGCCAAGGACTTTTTAAGTCCCTTATTAAGAAAGTATAAATTTTACCTAGATTAAACTAAACACAATGCTCACCAAAAACGTATTCATAATTATTATCGCTTTATTTGCTGCCACCCCAGTCTATTCCCAAGTAGCCATCGGTACCAGTAGCCCTAATGGCAGTGCTATTTTAGAAGTGCAGTCTACCATCCAAGGCTTCTTACCTCCGAGCTTAAGCAGCACTGAGCGTGATGCCATCCCCTCACCAGAGGCGGGCTTAATGATTTACAATAGCACCACCAATGCCCCGGAAATAAGCAATGGCAGCCATTGGGTTAACCTAGCCAATAAAACCGAGGTAGCAATTGGCGCTGGTACTCCCTCGGGAAGCGGCTTATTCGGTATCGGCACCAACAACCCCAATGCCAGCGCTTTACTAGATCTCAATAGCAGCGATAAAGGCTTCTTACCCCCGCGTATGAGCTCCGCCCAGCGCGACGCCATTGCTTTGCCTGCCGCTGGACTGATCATTTACAATACCGACAACGCTAGTTTAGAGTTTTCCGATGGCAGCGATTGGATTCCCCTTGGTGATGCCGGTACCGCTGCTGTTAATACTACTAGTGCCAGCGGCAAGGGACTAGTGGGACTAGGTACCGCTAACCCCCACCACAGCGCGGCCTTAGAGTTAAGCAATAATACCAAAGGCTTTTTGCTGCCAAGGTTAACCACATTACAGCGCAATGACATTGCAGCGCCTGCCGAGGGGCTTAGTATTTACAATTCAGATTTAAAGTGCTTGCAGTGGTATAATGGCAATGGGTGGTATAATGCCTGTGATGGCAGTGTAGAGCTTCTGGGTGGCGGTTTCACCAATGGTTTTCAGGACAATAATACTTGTACTACCAAGGTGATTTCAGTTAGCTCTTGCGCAAGTGTTACTGGCGCTGCCTTAAATGATGATGTAAACACCGCAGCAGGCACTGAGTACAACTGGACCGCTGCTACAAGCTCTATGGGAGGTAATACCGACCGTGCTTTAGTAGAAATCGGCGGCCAATGCTGGTTTAAACGCAGTACTACCACATCATCACCCTATAGCGGCACAAATAGTTGGAATGGGTATTATAACAATGCCTCATCAGAACCTGCTGTAGGCGAAGGCCGTTTATACCAATGGCAGTCTGCCATGAATGGCAGTACAGATGAAAGAGCCCAAGGCGTTTGCCCTTCAGGTTGGCACATACCCTCTGATTGTGAGTGGATGTTCCTTGAAAATAGCTTGGGAATGACCATTGCACAACAAATTAGGGATAATGCTTCGCGTAGTACCACCGGTGAGGGCGCAAAGTTAAAATCAGGAGGCAGCTCCGGTTTCACTGCCCTGCTCGCTGGCTTCCGCAACACCAATGGCTCGTTCAGCAACCGTTTTACCACGGGTAACTGGTGGACCTCATCACAAACCAGTTCTGCCGATGCCAAAAGACGCAACTTGAGCTCAACGAACGCAAACGTGTATCGCAACAGCGCCAATAAGGCTTTCGGATTTTCTGTCCGTTGCCTCAAAGATTGACCACTCTGAAGAACGCAATGAAAAAGGCTACTAGCAGTATCAAAGCTTTTTCCTTAGGCTGCATCAAAACTTAAATCACCTTGGCATTTAAAAAATTTTATCTAGGCACTACTTAATCCTCCACTGCTGCATAGTTGCTGATATTGCTGGTTCACCTTTTAAGATTATCAACATGAATAAATATTATTTATGCATTGTTTTCCTGTCCTGCCAAAGCTTACCAAGTCTGAAAGCCCGTGTAGCCATCGGCACCAATAGCCCCAATCCCAATCCCAATTCTATTTTAGCAGTGCAGTCTGCCAAGCAAGGCTTTTTGCCTCCGCGCTTAAGCAGCACTGAGCGTGATGCCAAACCCTCGCCTGTCGCTGAAAAGACCATTAACGAGGATACTGAAGACATATTTTTAGTTCGTGGACTTGTTGGTGGCTGAATTTACAGTAATATGCAAACTTAAATAAGTCATATTCAGTTTGTAAAGCAATGCCCTTTAATCCCTTTGTTAGCCTTATTTCTTTTTACTTTTGGCAAAATTTAGAGTATGAAGGTTTTTAAATTTGGGGGAGCAAGTGTAAAGGATGCTGCGGGAGTGAAAAGAGTAGCCTCGGTTTTAGAATTCTTTACAGAAGATGATATTCTAGTGGTTATTTCGGCCATGGGTAAAAGCACCAATGCCTTAGAGAAAATCGTGGCCTTGCATTTAGCGGGCGATAAACCGGCCTGTGAAAAAGCGCTTGTAGCCCTAGAAAAATATCATTTAGATATTATGGCTGATCTAGACTTTGCCCGAGATCATTCTGTTTATGAAGAAGTTGCACAGTTATTTGCGCAACTACGCATGAAGTTGAGCGCTATACTAAACGGCGGCTTTAATAAGGTGTACGATCAAATTGTATCCTTTGGTGAGCTGCTTTCTACTAAAATTGTTTCTGCTTATTTAAATCAAAACTCTTATCAAAATATTTGGCTCGACGCGCGTCGTTTAATAAAAACGGATCAGAGTTATCGTTTTGCGCGCATCGACTGGACCTATACCAAACGCATGCTGCAAGATTCGGTGCGAGAAGGAGCGCGGTATTTAACCCAAGGTTTTATTGGTTCTGATGATATGGGTAATACTACCACTTTAGGTAGGGAAGGTTCTGACTACTCGGCCTCGGTAATTGCCTATTGTTTGGCGGCTTCGGAAGTAGTTATATGGAAAGATGTACCTGGTGTTTTAAATGGTGATCCCAAGGTTTTTGAAGATACCGTTCTATTAAATAAAATCAATTATCGCGAAGCAATCGAGCTCGCTTTTTACGGAGCATCTGTAATACACCCTAAAACGATTCAACCTTTACAGGAGAAGGGAATTCCTTTAAAAGTTAAGTCTTTTGAGAACCCTACGGCAGAGGGTACTACCATTAGTGAAGGAGTAAGTTTAGACCCGATGGCTTCCTGTTTTATTAAGAAGGAGAATCAATTATTAATAAAGCTTAGTACCCGTGATTTGGCCTTTATTGCCGAAGATCACTTGTCGAAAATTTACCAACTTTTTCATCAATTTGGCGCAAGAGTAAACCTTTCGCAACATTCGGCGGTAAGTTCCTCCTTCTGCATTAATTTCGATCCAATCAATGCCTTTCCTCTTTGTGAAGAATTGGCTAAAAGTTTTGACTTAGAACAACGTGAAGACATCAGTCTTTATACCATTCGTCATCATAACGCATCTGCCCGCGAGCAAATAAAAAAGCGCGGTAAAGTACTATTGGAGCAAATTACCGTTGGCACTTATCAGGTGGCGCTTTTCGAATAAGTTGAAGACGTTCAAGCGCTTACAATATGAAGAAAGCTAATCTATATCTGGCCCTTACTGAGCTTAAGAATGAAATCCTAAAGAAAAAAGGGAACCTTGATTTTTGGCGAAAATCATTGGGGCTCTCTGCAGCGGAAGATTCTGAGGCCATTCAAATTTTAAATCAGCTACAAATCCCGCTGCAATATTATAAAGCAGAGCTGAAGCGCATTCCTGAAAGGGGACCATTTTTAGTAGTAGTTAATAGTACCAATACCCATTGGGATGCACTAATGTTATTAAATTTGGTGCGCTTAAAACGGCCAGACTTCGCAATTTTAAATCCAGAAGACAATTCCCTAGACCCCGATTTTTTTAAGTCTCTTGAATCTATAATTCCCGCCGCAGAAACGAAATGTATCCAAAATGGAGCTAATCTAGCATCTGCCTTTGAGCGGGGGGAAGGAAGAGCTTATTTGCTGCCGGCGAAAAGCAGTAAGAAGCAAGTGGCTTTAAAGGTAAAGCGCCTAGATGAGAAAAGAATATTGTCCTTTTTAGCGGGTTTTCGTGCTTATGAGGTTCCTATCTTACCCGTTTATTTGAAGAACGGCAAGCCTCTAGTTGAGCCACATTTAAAAGGAGTAGAGCCGGCTTGGCAAGGACGAGTTTTTCGGCGCAAAGCAACCATTAGAGTGGCACGCTTACTTTATCCTAAGGAAGTGAAATCTTACACTGAAGAGAGACACCTACTGGCTTTGTTGCTGCAACGGATTGGTATTTTATCCTTAAGTCTGCCTCAAAATAAAAAGAGTCTCTTTTTAAGTAGGCGACCTTTAAAAGCCGAGGAAATAGAAGAGGAACCTAGGGCAGAAATCTTAAAAAGTGAAATCGCATTATTGGCTAACAAAGAGAAGTTAGTTTTAACCAAAAAGCAATTTGCAGTATTCCTTGCGGAAGCAGAAGAAATCCCTCATTTGCTAAAACAGATTGGGCGCTTACGCGAGATAAGTTTTAGAGAAATAGGAGAAGGAAGCAATAAGGCGCTGGATCTAGATTCTTACGATTACCATTATCACCATTTGCTTTTATGGGATGGGGAGGCTGAATGCTTAGTAGGTGCTTATCGCTTGGCTTACGGTCCGCAGGTTTTTAAGCGCTTTGGTATAAATGGCTTTTATACCCATTCCTTATTCAAAATAGATTCTGCGGCGTATCGCTTATTTGAAAATTCTTTGGAATTAGGACGGGCATTTATTGTAAAGGAATACCAACAAAAGCCATTGCCATTATTTATTCTGTGGAATGCGATTAAGGAATTGATGGCTAGAGATGAAAACTTGCAATATATACTGGGTTGCGCCAGTATTAGCAATCGTTTTTCGCCTTTTAGTAAATCCCTAATGGTGAGTTACTTGCTTAAAAATCATGGTGATGCAAGCCTAGCTAGTCTTATTAAACCGCGCAAAGCTTTTAAGCTGGATGTAAACTTGCTTAATAAAAAGGGGCTTTGGGATGATATTCCCAGCGATATGGTGGCCTTCGATCGGAAGTTGGAAGAGATTGAGCCGGGCTCCATGCGCATCCCTCCTTTAATTAAAAAGTATATCCAAAGTCAGGCCTTGGTGGTTTGCTTTAATATTGATCCTTTGTTTAATAATTCGCTCGATGGCTTTATGTATATAAAGCGTAAAGAGCTGGAGTTGCCAAGCTAAAAATACTAGTGAAGAGGGGCTTAATTTACAAAAAAAAAAGCCGTCTTTAAACGGCTTTGAGTTTCTACATGTGATTTGTAGACTTCGGTTTTTCTTTTAGAATTTGTGATCTGCGCCAGCGTGTACCGTCAAAAACCTCTTTAATCCATACGCTGCGGAAAAAGATTCGGCTGCGACCAATATTTTTATAGAGCACAAACTTTTTACGAATGCGTTCCTTTCCTGAATTTTTAATAGACATTTAAATTTAATCTGTTTGGTTTTAAAGCAAAAAAAATCGAGCGGACGCATAATGTTTTATCTGTTCCTTTAACCCACTAGCTAACAAATTGAAACGCGCCTACTCGATTTTTTCTATCGGCAATTTACTATAAAAACGCTTATCAAAAAATAAAGGGGTAAATGATTTTTTGAATATAAAGTGTCTTTCATAATGTTCAATATCAAATTGTTAAGAAGGATATTATGATTTTTATTACTATTCAAATATAGCTAAAAGTAACCAACTTTTAGTAGTAGAAGGCATGTTTTTGGCTTAAATTTTTAAGCGAGCGATGGTTGGTGAACGATATCTAAAACCTGCGTTTGACTAGCCAGGTCTATGCCCCTTTAGTTCTGATGGCTGTTTGCATTACAAGTGCAGCACTGCTTATTTAACTTGAATTCGACCTAAAATCAGGCCTCAGGCCCCGGGTAAGAAGCAGAGGCGTGGAAAGCCGCTTTTTAGAAAGGGTCTGAGGCTATGATTTATAATCGAACTCACGTTATTTAGCTAGCAAAGAATTTATATCAGCTTGGAAAAAAGGCAATTTCTTCAGTTGGCCAAGGTGACTGGGTTTTAGGGGTTTTTCGAAATAATCTAAAACAAAAGGGTAAGAGGCGCATGCTATTTTGTCGCTGGTGCTAATAGAGGAAGAAACCATAATAACAAGACAATTCTCGATAAGTGGCTGGCACTCGCTTAATTTTTGTAATACCTCCAAGCCGGTTAAATTAGGCATATTGATATCCAGTAAAATAAGATTGAGTACGCCTTCTTCATATTTAAGAGTTTCGAGCAGCTTACCGCCAGAGTTTAGGGCTATAATGTTTTCGGTGAGATTAGCTCGCTTTAAGATTTGCTGGTGAAGGGCGCAAATAATAGGGTCATCGTCAACTACGAAAAGATTAACCTTAAATCCTTCATATTTATTCAGGTCTTTTTGGTTACTCTGAAAAACCTCGGGCTTAAAGTCACCAATAAAACTTAAAGTTTCTACCAGTGCATTGCTATCTTGCAGAGTACGATCTACTTCCTGAGCGGAGAGAATAATGCTTTCAAGCAGAGTACGGGTGTTGTTTTGGAGGTTTTCACTTTTTAAAACCTCGGTTGATTGACTAATTAAGCGCGTTAAGGGACCGCGAGCCAAATGTGATTGCTTCCAACTAATCTCCTTCATTTTTTCACGGTGTAATTCTAGGCGCGCGTTTAAAGCCTTGGTTTCGCTAATATCCTTAGCGGATCCAACTAAAAATCGTTCATTATTAATATGAATTACCTCAGTATCTACTTCTAGCCATTTAGTTTTGTTCGGGTTTAAACCCACCATAACTTCGTAAAAGATGGAAAAGCCCTTATTTTGTTTTTCGGCACGGCTGAATTTCGCTTGGAGCTCTTCTCGATATTGAGGTTTGATAAAAGAAAGCCAGCTCATTGCATCTAAAGTTAAATCGGCAGGGAATTCTAAGGCAAGCTTTAATTGTTCACTAATTTCCCATGAGCCAGTATCTAAGTTTATCCTAAAATGGCCTACTTTACCGATTTCTTGGGTTTTCTTTAGCCAAAATAAACTTTCTTCTAATTCTAGTTTAGCTTCCTTTTCATCGCTAATGTCTTGAATAATACCAATGATGCGATAAGGTTTATCCTCCTTTTGAAGGGTGGTATAACTTACGCGAATCCATTTTTCAGATCCTTTAGCCGTACGAATTTTAGACTCCCACTTATTACTAGGTCTATTGTTACTGTGGTCTATTTTTAAAAAAGCTTCTAACCCTTTATCCCAAGAGTTTTGCTTAGTATCGTAAAATTCAGTCTGTGAATTTTGCAGATTCATTTCATGGATTTCCAAGTCGAAAATATCGGCAAGATTTTGAGAAATATTGCGCAATTCTTGCTGCTCAAGATCGATAACAACAGTTGCCAATTTGGCCACGTCCGCTGCTTTTTGGAGAAGTTTTTCTTGCTCTAGGTTAGCACTGCGATCTACCAAGGATCCTATAATCTTGTGTACTTTCCCCTTCTTGTTTTTAACGGCAATCGCCATATCTTCAATGTTAAGATAGTGGCCATCATTGTGTTTTACTCTAAACTCAAAACGACTGATCTCAACTTCACCTCTTTTCATTTTAAGAAAGGTTTCCATCATTTTCGCTTGATCATCAGGATGAAGCCTTTCTTTGAAAGCGTATTCAGCATTTTCACTTTTAGCGTTTATCCCAAGAATACGATCAATTCCCTCGCCGCGGATAATCGTATTCGTTTCTAAATTATGCTCCCAAATAACCGATTGGCTCACCCGATTTATCATTTTAAAGCGCTCTTCGCTTTCTTCTAACCTATGCAGGTCGTTTTGCTGATCGAAATACTGAGTAATAGTGCGGCTTATTCTGCGAATATAAGTTAGGGTAGTCTCTGACCAAAGAAAGCCATGCTTGGTTTCGAGGCAAAACAATAGGCATTCGCTATCATTTTTCCGGGCGGGAATAATACATACTTCACTGTTTTTATTCCATGTCAATTCATTAAATAAACTGTGAGAAGGCTTGATTATTTTAGCGTTGAGCAAACCACAGTGGGAATTTTTTTCATTCTGGTAGAGTTCTGTTCTTAGGTCAAAGCTCAAATGATGCAGCGACTTTTTTAAGGGTATGGGGTGATAATGCTCATCCTTTCCTTTGGAGTAGGCTTTGAGAAGATTATAAGTATGATTATCCGCCGGGTCTGCTTGGTTTTGCTCTACGAGACTGATGAGACTAATTTGATTGACATAGGGTAGTTCACCTAGGGCTTTGAGAAGTTTGTCATCTTTTTTCGAACCTTCCAGTTCGCCGTCTAAAATGCGGTAAATTTTAGAACTTAATTGCAGTAAAGCATTGGTTTCGGCCAAACCCTTATTGAGATCTAGAAGCTGATGTTGTCTTTCGCGATATTGGGTAATATCTTTTATTACTCCACGATAAACAATGGCTTCTCCAATTGGGTCAAATTCTAGCTGGCAGCGATCTTCAATGTATTTAACCTTCCCTTTGGCAGTTAAAATACGGTGGGAACTGTAAAACTCCATCTCACCGTTCTTAGCCAGCTCTAAAATAGCATCAACCTTTTCTCTATCCTCTTCTAGTACAAAAGAGAAATGATGGGGTGGGCTGATAAGCTCATCGGGATTAAGATCGAAAATGCGGTAATTTTCCGCCGACCATTCGAAATGGTCGGTTCGTAAATCGTAAAAATAGCTACCAATTTTAGCGAGGCTTTGGGTTTTTTCGAGTTCTCTTGTTTTGCGTGCCACTGCTAATTGGGCCTCATGGAAAACGGTATTATCTCGGCCAAAGGCCCAGAGAACTGTTATACCCTCTTCGTTTTTTACAGGTAATAGGTCCCATTCTATATTAATGTTTTTACCATGCAAACTTACTGCTGTTTCCAGCCGTACTTGTTTTTGTCTTTTACGAAAAGGATGATTGGCTTTTTCGAGTTTTTTTAGCCACGGGTTTTCGTTGAGTAAAATTTGGGTTTTCTCATTAATAAGATCTATCGCGAAGTCTTCCTCCTTGAAACGCAAAATAAAGAGCGGAGATTCATTAAGAATAAATTTACTTAAAAGATTAACTTCTTTGCTTTCTTGTTTAAGGACATTTATTTCCGTTAAGTCTCTAAATTCAACTAATACTTTACTGGCAGTGCTATGCGCTTCTTGGAGATTGGAGAAGAGTAATTCGAATTCTTCGGGTCCGTGAGCCATTTTAAAGCAGGCTCTGAAGTTTTTTAAGGATGGCTTATGAAAATCTTTTAAATGTTCAAGTAACTTTTTGCTATCCGCACCACTTAAGAAATCTATCAGCTCTAAAGTATTAATTGGTTCTTTGCCAATCAGTTTACTAAACCTTTCATTAGTGCTTAATATTTGCGAATTCCGGTCTACTATTGCAATAGGCGATTTAATGGAATCAAGCACCAAGGCAGTAATGCGTTCTTGATACAGCAGCTTGGAATGCGAACCTAATTGTAACCAATATTTGCTTACAATTTCACTAAACAGCTTAAGGCTCGGGAGTAAATCACAAGCAAATTGCATGGGAGTGTGCCAGTTAAAGGAAATAAACCCTACTAATTTAGCATCTGCAAAAAGCGGAACAGCCAGATAGCTTTGGGTGCCGCTAGTGTTTAAGAAAGATTTTATCTCCTCCGATTCTACCCGCTCTAAGTCGGTAATAACTAGACTTTCGCCCGTTTTGTGTTTGCTGGTCCAGGCTTCAAAAAAGCTGAAAGGATAGACTTTGTGTTTTTCTTCGAGACGAGCCTTAGCGCTATTGCTGGCAGTGAAACGATACAATTGCGAGACCATATCATTGTCAATTTCTTCATAAGAAAAAACGCCTACTTCCGCTGCTTTCAGGCTGGGGAATAGTATTTCTAAACCTTTTTTCACCACATCCCAAAAGCTTTTCCCACCAAAATCTTGTACCAGATAGTTTTCCGAAATAGCAACCAGAGCCTTATTTACTTCATTTATAGCGGAAAGTTTGTGGGTCAATTTTAATTCTTGCGTATAGTCGTGGGCAAGGAAGAGTAAGTTTTCGCCGTTGGGGATAAGGCTAAACTTTAAATCGAATTCTCCCTCAGGGCCATTAATGCGCGCATTTTGGTTGTAAAGTTCTTTCAGCGATTCCAATGAGAAACCACGTCGAGCAAGCGTTTTGCGTAGCGTTAAGGCGCCAATTTCTTCCTTGGCAATACCTAAAACTCTTTCGGCTTCCGGATTGGCTTCCAAAATAAGTCCCTCCTCGTCTATTAATAGGGCCAGGTCTTTATTACGGGTAAAAAAGCTCTCAAGATTTTTTAGGCGAAGGTGATCGGCTGTGATCTCAAAATGAACCCCTAACAAGCGTATCGGTTTGCCTTCTTTTAGAACCGCCTGGCCCGTACAATGTATGTAAATGGTATGCCCTAATTTGTGTTGGTAGCGCAAAACCTGTTTGTAAGGAAGGCTTGGATTAGCCAGGTGGGCTTGTACCAATTGAAAAGCCTCTTGTAAATCTTCTGGATGTACCATAGACTGCCATACATCGCTTTTCGCAGGCATTTCTTTCGGGTCGTAACCCAGGGTGTGCCAAAACTGATCATCGAAATACTCTTCTTCAGGATTTTCTAAATCCCAAAACCAAATACCGCTAAATACTTGGTTGGATAAAATTGATAAAATTGTACTGTTAAAGCCGTAGCTTTTAGTGAGCTCTTTTTCTAAATAATGCATTGTTCCCCTTATATTTTAAGCTAATGTTGAAATATTTATCCTCCCTTTTTATTTAATTCGTTTAATGGCGTGTTTTGCACCTTAGAAAGCAGTTTTTACACGATGAAAAATCTTTAATTTTTTCCGTGAGAGGCTGATTTCGCCTAAAAGGCTTCGCATTACTATTTATTGCGAAGAATTTCTTTATTGCTTTGGTTCAAAATTAGAGCAATGCTTTTCCCTCCGCCAAGTACAGTTTATACTCCAATATTTTAGATTGCGATAAATCAATATATTGCTGGTTTGTTATAGAATTAAATGGCTTTATAATCTGCTGTAAAATAAAAAGTTAAGATAAATAGGTGTTGATTAAGTAATACTACATTAAGCTCTTTAATAATGGCAGAAAAAGCGGTGCTTCATTTTTTATGCTACTATTTTTTATTAGAAAATGAGTTTGTAGGGGAAATTGACACGGTGGCCTACCTCTTTTTAGAAAAGGCTTATCAGTTTTATCGTAGGATAGCCAAAATTCCGGAGCAAGCTTAATTGCAGTAGGGTACTGGCGCAGGACGGTTTTGAGAAGTTTTTTCCTTTTCTTGGAAATAGGAGAAGAAATTTTGGGTTTAAGTCAGGCTTAAAAATGGACTAGCACTAGATTGGGCCCTTCAGCACTCAATTGTAACGAATTGAAATTTTGGACTAAAGATTCCTAAGGGAGTTTAGGATAAATAGGAAGCAGCGAAGGACTTTTAATTACTGAAACCCACTTTCGACAACTACTAGCGCCTTTATGGCTGCTTCCTATTATGTTTTAGAAGAACATTTTTATTAAAAGCCTCAAAACACATTCTTGCTTTAACTTAAAGCTGGGTTTTGGCCTGTAGTAAGCCCCAGCTCACTTTTTTAGAGGAGGCTTACAGCTCTTTTCCATAAAGGAGGAAATCCCACAGTTGGCTCTTAAGCTGCAGCCCTATATATTTGTGCATTTCTGATTAGATTGTTCCTTTTTATGAAAACCTGAGTAGATAGTTTTTTGGCTGAACTCAGCTTAAAAGCTTTTTTATTGTTGGGGCTAAATTAAATGTTGCTCTCATTGGATTGGATGGACTTTAGCACTGCGAGTGACTGCATTAGATATTAGAAAAAGGGCCTATAACTCACTAGATTCTGAGTTATTTGCTTTGGTTCTTCCCCGTGAATGCCAAAGTTTAGTACTCTTGATCTGGGTATAGGCCCTTTCGCTTAGTATTTTCTAATCAGCAATGGTCAATACTCAGGTAGTGAGCATTATCACTTGCAAAAAATATAAAAAGAGGAGAGGTTCTGTCGGATATTCCTTAAACTTTTATGAGATTCACGCCTATTGAGACTAACACCCTATTTACCCCTCGCTCTTTATATATCTTCTCTCATTCTTTTCATAATGCTAACTAATCTTTCATGTATCGGTTAAAACACCACTTTTTCCCATCATAGATTTGCTCTATTTGAACAAATTTGAAAATAAATTTATAGCTATTATTAACTTTTCTGAATGCCATGAAACGCTTTACCACGCGAGTACTTCCCGCATCCTCCATTCTTATCATTAATACCTTTTTGTGCTTTGCAAGTTTCGGAAAATGATAGCCCAGAAAAGAAGAATCCAAACTTTTACACTGCAGAAGGCTTCAAAAAAAACCAAGATTAGTATAGATTTTTAGAATATGTGTGAATCTAAATACATGTAAAATAAGTTACTAGGAATAATGAGCTTGATTTAGTATTATTAAATTTCATTAAAAAAGGGAAAAATCAATTTTATAGGGGCGGCTTCCCCAGGCTAGAGCAAATGTGTAGGTTGAAGTTTTATCTTTTAGTAGAATAGCCAATAATTGGTTATTTTTAAATAGCTTGATTCTCCCCTGCCTGGCGCAATATCGTGCTTTTACCGCGCTGCATAGGTTTAGATGGTGGGCGGAAATATTTATTACTAAATAGTAATTTGAATATTCAACGACTAAGAATTTAGTATGTTGAAATATTGTTATTAAAAATGCATTAAATCAAGGGCCACCCTAAAAGTATTGGCATGCGCCTCAATAATATCACTAATTTTTGTGCTATATCCGCCACCCATTGAAACGGCGATAGGAATTTTTCTTTGCAGAGCATTTTCAAAAACAAAGCGATCGCGGCTTTTGCAGCCTTCTTTGCTTAAGCCCAAACGTCCTAACTTATCGGTCGCTAATACATCTACACCACTTTGAAAAAAAATAAAATCGGGGAGAAACTGATCTAAAATTTTAGGTAAATAGTAATGTAGTTTTCTTAAGTATTGAGCATCACTACATTGGTCGTCTAAAGCAATATCTAAATCGGATTTTTCTTTATGCAAGGGATAGTTTTTTTCACCATGCATGGAGAAGGTGAAAACCCGCTCTTCCTTTGCCATAATTTCGGCTGTGCCATTGCCTTGATGCACATCAAGATCCACTACTAAAATGCGTTGGGCGAGATTTTGATCTAATAAATAATGGGAGGCAATGGCAATATCATTAAGCAGGCAAAAGCCTTCCCCACGATTGGTATAGGCATGGTGAGTGCCCCCTGCAATATTTAGCGAAACACCATATTGTATAGCATAAAGGGCAGTTTCTATCGTACCTTGGTTAATGCGCCTTTCTCGTTCTACTAATAAGGCGGAAAGCGGAAAGCCCGTGCGGCGTTCTTCCGCGCGGCTAAGTTTTAGGTTTTTGAGCTTCCACCAATATTCTTCTTGGTGGGTGCGTAAAATTTGCACTTCACTTAATAAGCCAGGACTAAAGAAATTGGCCTCAGTGCAAGTGCCCTCATAGAGCAGTTGCTGAGGTAACAACGAATATTTATCCATGGGAAAACGATGCCCTGTGGGCAATGGATGATGATAAATAGGGTCGTAGGCAATTTTTAACATAAAGCGATAAGAGCCGAAATTAGTGCCTCTTTTTTAACAGTTGCCAGCCAAGGAGTTTTATTTGGAGAGAATAATTTCGTATAAGAGTCTGAAAAACAGTTTATTATTTTTTTATTCGGTTAAATATCTCTATTTGGTAAAACTTGAAATTCCTCAAATGAGCGATGTTCGGGGGCTTTTATTTTCTTTTGGACTGCCTTTATAAAAACGGCTTATTTTGAAGTATTGTTTTACAATTTTAGTCCTTCTTTTTGCGCTTGGTTTGAAAGCCCAAGAGTTAGCGCAAATCAATAAGGTTTCTTCTGCTCGTGATTCATCGAAATTTTCATTTGTACTCAGTACGGGTTCCTCCGGTTTGGGGGTACATTATGCTCTTAAAGTAGCCTCTCACTTTAATTTACGGGCAGGTTTTAGCCTTTTGTCTCTTAGTGGATTAGATTGGCAGCCTTCGGGTAAAAACATCCCTTTGGATAAGCGAGCTCAATTTACAAGTCTTCAATTAAATGCCCAGCTCGAGTATCACCCTCGTATAGGACGAAGTTTCAAATGGATTGTTGGCCTTAGTCATTTTGATAATTTGAGCCTAACGGGCTTTTACCACTATAATCCTTTTACTCAAGAATTTCAGTCCGGGCTAAGGGTTTCCAATAATGGCGCAGCTCCTTTTTTTGGTTTGGGATGGGGAAATATAATACCGGCAAAAGCCATAGGTCTCTCAGTTAATCTGGGTTTTTACTATCTCGGCCAACCCAAGGTGGAGATTAAAGACCCACGTCAATTACTCTTCGCTTCTTTACAAGAAGCAAATCAGTTTAAACAAGAAATGAGTAGATTCCCATTTCTGCCCCAGATAGCCATCTGTATAAGCTTGAAACCTTAGCGTTTTACTTTGTAAGCTAACGCAAGCTCGCCTGAAATAACTTTTCCAAGCTTCCTAAAATTTTCTTTATCGATTGATCTACTGCCGCATCATTGAGCGTTTTTTCATCGTGTCTGAAAACAAAACTTAAAGCATAAGATTTTTTGCCTTCGGGCAGATTCTTGCCTTGGTAAACATCAAATAAGTTAATGTCTCTTAATAAAGCTCCGCCTGCTTTTTGGCTTGCTTGGCGCAAAGATGCGTAAGGAACAGCGCTATCCACTAAGAGTGCTAAATCGCGACGTACCGCAGGATATTTTGGTAAATCAGTCATTACAATCTTCTTGCGTTTAGCAATCTTAATCAGCGCAGACCAATCGAAATGGGCATAAAAAACGGGTGCCTTTATGTCTAAAGATTTGGTCAACTTGCTGTTAACTAGTCCAATATTGGCAATTTCCTTTTCGCCTTGCTTTAAGCTTATCCCTTCTAGGTAAATGGGATTATCGAGCGCATCTTCCTTAAGGTTAGTAATTCCCAATCGCTCTAAAATCTTTACGCAGCTTTGCTTTAAGGTATAGAAATCACTTTCTTCATTGGGCTTTTGCCAATTTTCGGGCTTGTCTTTTCCACTAATCCACAAGCCTAGGCATTCACGTTCCTGAAATTTCTCGCCATCGATTTTATACTCCCGGCCAAATTCAAAAAGGGAAATATCGTTACGCTGTCTTTTGCTATTATGCGCTACCGCTTCTAAGCCGCCGAAAACTAGGCTTTGGCGCATTACGGCTAAATCTTGACTTAAAGGATTTAACATTTTGATGCTTTCCTCGGCCTTAAAGCCGAAGTTAGTATAATAGCTCGCTTTGGTTAAAGAGTTATTCATCATCTCGTTAAAACCTAGGCTAGCCAGCAAATTGCTGATTACTTCTCTTTCGCGGCTATCGTCTTTAGGGTCAATTTTAGCTACTGAAATACGCATGGGGCCATCGTACGGCACGGCATTGAAACCGTAAATACGCAGTACTTCCTCAATTACGTCGGCTTCTCTTTGCACATCAATGCGGTAGGTAGGTATTTCTAAATTTAGTTTTTGATGCGATTCGGAAAGGATACGAATGTCTAAACTATGGAGAATCCTACGCACTAAATCGGGTTCAATGCTATGCCCGATAAGGGTGTTCATGCGATTGAGATCTAGTACTACCTGAGTCGCCTCGATGGTATGCGGATGCTCGTCTTTAATATTCATGGCCAATTCAGCTCCCGCCAACTCAATCATTAAACTGGCGGCTCGTTTTAAGGCGAAAAGGGTCATTTCCGGATCCACGCCTCTTTCATAGCGGAATGAAGAATCGGTATTTAAACCATGACGTTTCGCACTTTTTCGCACGCTCACCGAATTAAAATAGGCGGCTTCTAAAAATACGCTGGTGGTTTCTTGGCTTACGCCTGAATTCAATCCGCCATAAACGCCAGCCAGAACCAAAGGCTTTTCGGCATCACAAATCATTAAATCTTTGCTACTCAACTTCAATTCGCTACCATCAAGGGTGGTGAAAAGCTGCCCTTCTTCGGCGTTCTGAACATTTATTTGTGCGCCCCTAATTTTGGCGGCATCAAAGGCATGTAGAGGATGTCCCGTTTCGTGTAATACGAAATTGGTAATGTCTACAATATTATTTAGCGGCTTTAAGCCAATGGCTCTCAGTCGGTTTTGGAGCCAATCGGGTGAAGTTTTAACCTGAACATTTTTCAGAGCTAATCCGCTGTAGCGATAACATGCTTCACTGTTTTTTATGGAAATAGTAATGGGCAAATCTTCGCTACTATTGCTTAAAGGAGCAAGCGCAGGCAAGGTGAGATCTAGCTTTCCGCCTTCGTATCTTAAAATAGCCGCTCTTAAATCGCGGGCTACGCCATAGTGCGACATCGCGTCAGTACGGTTGGGGGTAAGGCCAATTTCGAAAACATAATCGCTTTCGATATTAAAGTATGTGGCCGCGGCTTGTCCTACTTGCGCATCTGCCGGAAGGACCATTATGCCATCATGACTTTCACCTAAACCCAGTTCGTCTTCGGCGCAAATCATACCCTGCGAAACTTCGCCTCTAATTTTACTTTTTTTAATGGTAAAGGAATCGTCTTCCGTGTAAATCTCCGTGCCAACGGTGGCTACTAAAACTTTTTGTCCTGCCGCTACATTGGGGGCTCCGCATACGATGGGGAGAATTTCATCGCCGCCAATATTTACCGTGGTGCAGTTGAGTTTGTCGGCATTAGGATGTTTCTCACAAGTTAAAACTTCGCCAATAACTACACCGCGTAAACCACCTTTAATGGTGTCAATTTGCTCTAGTCCTTCTACTTCTAAACCGGTGTCGGTTAAAAGTTCGGAAACCCTTTCGGCGGGTAATTTAATATCGAGGTACTGTTTAAGCCAGTTGTAGGAGATTTTCATGCCTTTATCTTATGAGGCGGCAAAGGTAATTTTAAAGAATTTTCCTCGGCCTATTCTGCCGCTATTCTTTCCCCGATTTGTGAATATTTCCGGTGTAATTCGTCTTATATTGCTCAAACTCCTGCTCTTTGTGGTGGTCTTCGCCCAGATAAGTAATCACTTGCTCAAAGGCCTTCGCATCCATATAGCCCGGAACGGGTTGAATGAGTTTGAGTTCTTCGTCTAAATAAACAATAGTAGGGTAGGAAAGTCGGCCCTGGGCTAAAACTGCGGCTAGCTCGTTATAGCCCTTACGTCCTTGTGCCACAAAACCAAACTTTTGTCCTTTAAAAAGTATGGTGTCTTTCTGTTCTGCATTAAAGCGCACGGCGTAAAAGTTTTCATTTACATAAGATGCGATACCAGGATTTTGAAAGGTATTCTCATCCATTTTGTGGCACCAATGACACCAGTTGGTATACAGGTCAATTATCACTTTGCGCGGTTCTTTGGCTTGTGCCGCCTCTAAATCTTCAATTTTAATCCAGTTAATGCTTTCTTGGCTAAAGCCGAGATGTGAAAGAAGGAGAACTAGAGTTATAAAGGATAAGCGCATATTTTAGTGGGTGTTTTCAACTTGACTTTTAGGGACTTCTGCGTAAAGCGCCATGCCTAATTTTTCGATTTCTAAAATTACTTTGCTTTTGGTTTGACGCACTACCGTTCCAACGGCATTTTCTAAATTTCCGTGTTTCACGCGTAACTGATCACCTTTTTTGAAATCGCGCAATTCGATGGCCATGCCACTACTTAGTTTTAAAAACTCTTTAATGGCAGCGATTTCCTCAGCGCGAATAACTGCGGGTTTGCCTAGCCAACGAACAATGGCCACTGCGCCAGGTGTTTGCAAAATTTCTAAGTAATCCTTGTAGTCGATTTGCACAAAAACATAAGAACGGAAAAGGGGCTCTTCCACCATTTTTTTCCGGTCGCTCCATTGTTTTAAAATAGTTTGCGTAGGAGCGTAAACTTCAAAACCTTTTGCGCGTAAGCGCTCCGCTAATTTCTTTTCAGTGCGTGGTTTGGTATAGAAAGCATGCCAATCCAGATTTTCAGCGTTTTTTTGCATATTACAAAGGTGCATTATCGCTCGCTTATTAGCAAAATTATGGATGTAAATAGCTTTTTAGCTTTTCTGGTGGCAGCCATTTCTCTCACATTTCTGCCAGGGCCAGATAACATGTATGTGATTACCGAAAGTTTAAGTCGAGGCTTTAAGCGTGGCTTTAGTCTTTCGCTCGGTTTAGCATCGGGAGTTTTGGTGCATACGCTTCTTACGGCAAGTGGTTTTGCGCTTTTAATAAAGGAGTGGCCGGCTTTATCTTGGTTTATTCGCTTGGCTGGTGCGGCTTATTTACTATATCTGGCCTACGGAGCTTGGCGCGAAAAGCCCGAGTCTTTCCAATGGCAAAAAACTGAAAATAGCAGTCCCAAGGCCTTTTGGACTTCTTTTCGCAAAGGCTTTTTAATGAATGTATTAAATCCCAAGGTTACCCTTTTCTTTCTTGCCTTATTACCGCAGTTTGTTTCCGATTCAGCTTCTTGGTCGGGCTTTTTGCAAATGCTATTTTTAGGCGCTACTTTTATGGTACAAGCGGCCTTAATTTTTAGTTTAATGGCCGCCATGTCCAGTTATTTTGGACGCTTTTTGCAAAGCCCAATTTTCTGGAAATGGTCGCGTATTTTACAAATTACAATTCTCAGTTTTATAGCCGTGGGAATGCTTTTCTTAGGCTAAGTCACCAATTACTTGACAAACCTTATCAATATCTTCAAAGCTTACATCATGATGGGTAACGAAGCGCTGCTTACCTTGTCCCATATCGATATGTAAAATCCCTTCTGCTTTTAAAGCGCTATTAAAGGCGACAATATTTTTATCGGCCTTAAGATTGAAGATAAGGATATTGGTTTCTACTGTTTCTACTTTTTCAATCCAAGGGCTTGATTTCAGCGTGTCAGCGAGGGTTTTTGCTTTCGCGTGATCTTCACTGAGGCGCTCAATATGATGATCGAGGGCGTAAATCCCTGCCGCGGCTAAATACCCCGCTTGTCGCATGGCACCGCCGAACTTTTTACGAACAAAGCGGGCTTCTCTAATAAACTCGTTTGAGCCTAATAGCAATGATCCAACGGGGCAGCCGAGGCCTTTGCTTAGGCAGATGGAAATAGAATCGAAGCGACTGCCAAAATCGCTAGGCTTTTGGTTTTTAGCGACTAAAGCATTCCATAAACGGGCGCCATCGAGGTGCAGTCCTAGTCCTTTTTCGTCGCAAATACTTTTAATCGCATCAATTTCACTCAGCTCGTAACAAGCGCCACCGCCCTTATTGGTGGTATTTTCTAATACAACCAAACGACTGGTGGCCGCGTGCATGTCCAAAGGATTTTGCAGGGCCGCCGCCACACTGTTGGCTTCTAACTTTCCGCGCGGACCGGCTAAGGGCCTCACTTGACAACCACTGTTAAAGGCGATGCCGCCGCCTTCGTAATTATACACATGGGAGTATTCATGGCAAATAATTTCTTGTCCAGGACGAGTATGCACATTTATCGCAATCTGATTGGTCATGGTGCCCGAAGGACAAAAGACGGCGGCTTCCATACCAAATAGGGCTGCCGCCTTTTTCTCTAAGGCATTAATGGTGGGGTCTTCGCCAAATACATCATCGCCTACCTCCGCTGCCCACATGGCTTTTAGCATATTGGGTAGGGGCTTGGTGAAAGTATCGCTACGTAAATCGATCATCGCGTTTGCTGTTTCTTAAAATATATTTTACAATAAAAAAGAGGAGTAGGAAAAAGGCTAGGAAATAAGACATGCGTTGCAAGAAAAGGTCGGCTGGCAGGAGCTTGATATCGTAGCTCGGGTATTCTGAAATGGCATCGATGGTGCTTTGTGGACTAAGGGCGAGCGGAATTACTATACCTAGAAGAATTAAGAGTCCGAAGCCTTTTAGCAAGGCGGGCCAATTTAATTGGGTACGATCTTGTTTGCTTCCCAAATAGGCGGCAAAATAATTGAGCACTAAGAGCCAGAAGCTAGCTCCTAAAAAGCCCGTTATGCTGAGCCAATTTTTGGCATACTGCAAATCGAAAAGGGCCTTACTATAGGGGTGCGACCAGTTTTCGAAAAACGTAAAACTATAGGCTAGCCCTTCGGCGCTCAGCCAAAAAAATAGTAAAGCCAGGGAAGATCGTTGTGGTCCGAGACGCTCTTTGCTAATTAAGTAAAGAATTAAAGCGAGGCCATTCAATACCGGGTAACTAGAGCTCAATTCATCGCCTAGAAAAAGACCAAGTGACCAAGCACCCATGGTTAAGAAAATGCCGACTAAGTTGCGGTTGAAATTACCGCTCTGCCGCAACTCCAAGATAAGCGGAGCTAAAGCCAAGAACTTAAGCAGGTATAAGGCTGGTATAACTTCACTGAGATAAAGCAGGGCAGCACTTTGGTAAAATGGACGGTATTTTTTTAACATTAAGACTTTTTAAAGTCCTCAAAGTTAAATTTTAAAGAGAAGATATTGGAATAAAGAGTGCCCGATGCGCTGCCAATGTCGGTTAAAGCGTAATCTATGGAAATGCCGCGGTACAAAAAACCTATACCTAAATTGGGTTGTAGGCTAAAGCTGGTCTCGTTGCTGAAACTAGTAAGGCGTTTCACATTGCCAAAACCAGTGCGGAGAAAAACAAAATTTAAATAGCCTAATTCAAGTCCTAGGTTGGGATTAATATTGGTTATTTCGCTTGATATTAGGGTGTTTTCCTTACCTCCAAAAGTAAAGTCGGCGCTCATTTCGCTGTGTAAAGTGTACTTGTCGTTCAACTGAAAGCGTCGGCCAAAACCGAATAGTATGCGGGGAATGGTAAGCTCTAAGTTTTCGGTGGGTAAATCGCTGTTGGTTATTTCTAAACTTTCGCCGAAAGCTTCTTCGTTAATGGTCCAGGCATTAAAAGTGGTGGTGATATCTTTAAAGCTAGCGCCCAGTTGCCATTTGCCAATTTGATATTGCAGTCCAGCGTCAAAACCAAAACCTATAGAGTTCGCGAAATCACCAATTTGACGGTAAACGATTTTAAAATTCGCGCCATAGCTAAGGTTTTCTATCTGGGTAGAGCGCCGTGCATAGGATCCAATTAAGGCGTAATCTGCTGCAGAGAAGCGTGTGATACGATCGTAATCTACATTGCCATTTTGGTCTATGAGATCGGTGGTATTAAGAATATCATCTACGCCAAAGCGAATAAAAGATATGGCAGCCGTACTGTTCTTATCTATGTTTTGGGCATAGGCCGCATAATCGTACTGAGCGATACTCGCAAAATATTCGGCATGCATGGCGGCGGCTTGCCAGCTGTTTTTGATGCCGACCAATCCAGCGGGGTTCCAATAAGCAGCGCTGATATCGTTAGTGGAGGCAATAACTGCATTCGACATGGCCATGGCGCGCGCATCGATACCAATCTCTAAAAAGGCATTGGAATATTTTCGAGCCTGACTCCAGCTGAGCAGAGGAGAAAGTAGTAGAAGTAGTACTAGTTTTTTCAAGGGAATATTTGAGGCAAATAAATTAATTTCCGTCCTTTTAAACACTACAATTGTACTAATATTGCTTCATAAGGCCCATTAAATATGAAAAGTGTTATTCCAAATTTATTAACGCTCGCAAACCTCGCTGCGGGATTGTTTGCTATTATCGCTCTTTTTGATGGTAATGTAGTGCTGGCCGCATATTTACTGGCCGCTTCATTGGTCTTCGATTTTTTAGACGGAATGGTCGCGCGGGCTTTAGGTGTGCATTCAGAATTAGGATTACAATTAGATAGTTTAGCGGATCTGGTAAGTTTTGGCGTAGCGCCTGGATTTATGCTGTATCACCTTTTTTTAGAAGTATCAGTAAGTGGTGAGCCACTACCTGTATTTTTGCCTTATTTAGCTTTTCTAATACCTATTTTTTCGGCCTTACGCTTGGCTAAATTTAATATCGACTCCCGCCAAACCGATAACTTTATAGGCTTACCAACCCCCGCCAACACTATTTTAATTTACTCTTTAGCGATTTGGGCCCTTAAAACGGAGAACCCAACTACCGAAGCCATTTTATTACATCCATTCTTCTTAAGTTTCTTAACAATCGCTTCTTCTTTGCTCTTAGTGGCCGAAATTCCTTTACTCTCTTTAAAAGTAAAGGAGCTTAGTTGGAAGGCAAATAAGTCACGCATATTATTAATTGCGGCAATAGTTCTACTTTTTGCCCTTCTACGCTTTCGGGCTTTCGCCTTTGTTATACCTTTGTACCTGCTTATTTCTATATTTTTTAAACCCAAAAGCAGGGAAATTGAATAATTTATACAGCCATGAAATTTAAAGCTGAAATTAACGTAATGCCACATCAAGCCTTATTAGACCCACAAGGGAAGGCGGTTTCTAGTAGTATGATAAATATCGGTTTATCCGAAATTTCAGGCGTACGTATTGGTAAACACATCCACCTTGAAGTGGAAGCTGCAGATGAAGCAAGCGCACAAGCGAAGGTAGATGAAGCTTGTAAAAAACTTCTAATTAATCCTATAACTGAAAGTTACGAGTTTAATCTCGCTGCACTTTAATTTAAAAATAAAGGTTTACGAGTAGAGCAGCGATTATTATTATGGTCGCTGCTTTCTATTTGTAACACATACTCCTTACTTCCTGTGTCGCTGGGGAAAACATAAAATGTGTCGATTTTAGCATTGAGCCCGTGCTCGTGAAGCGACCAGTGAATACGTTTTAAACCTACCGTCATATCGTTTAATCCAATGTACACGTCGTGAAGTCCATTGTTGTCGCTAAATAATACTTCAATTTTCAGAGTATCATTACTGCGAAAGCTTTCTACTTGAGGCTGAAAAATGGTGATATTTGGCCCTTCGATGTCTTCTCGGCCTTCGACTCCTTTAATTTTCTCGCAGCTAGAGAGACTTATCAATGTTATAATGCTGATCCAAGTTTTTCGCATTAGAAGGAATAATTGATTTTCAGTTTTAATTGATTTCCTGCTTTATAATTGCTGTCTTTTCTTTGAGCAATTTTATTTTGGGAGCTTAGGCTGATACGCCAGTTATCTAAAAAGTAGTAAGCACCAATATCTGCGAATGCGGCAGATCCACCTGTCCCAGCTTGGTAATAAAATCGCTCATTGATGTCGCGTGCAAAATGCTCGCCGCTAAGGCCAACAAAAAAGAGCCAAGAACTTTTAGCTTCTTTGAATTTTATTTTCCGACCAATTCTCAAATTGAGAAATGCTTGATTTCCAAAAGTGTAATGGTATCGATTTCGTGTATTAAGGAGATAGGCAGTTTGGACAAAACCCATGTAATTTTTAGTGTTTATTTGATAAGCTAAAGTGGCTTGGTAGTCTAAGCTGGCTGTGCCTAATTGAAAATTGGGGCTTAATGGATCTTCCGCAAGGCTATTTTGGTAAGCGCCCGTGGGTAAGTTTAGTCCAGCCGATAGATAAAGACTTTGCAAGGAAGAAGTACTTAGAATTGAAAATAATTCAAAAGCTAAACTAACACTTAGGTCACCTAAGCCTTGTAGCTGCTCATTCGCCCGTAAGGCGCCTGAATAACGACGTTCTGCCCATAAAAATGGTAAGCGTGTCTCGAGGTGAAATTTGCTGCTAAAACGATAGTTGAAAACCAGTTCAGCCAGATGAAAATTATCCTTAAAGCCTGAGTTGGTAAAGCGGCGAAATCCATAGTTGCTCGATAAACTATATTTAGAATTAGGAGACCATTCTCCCATGCTAAAACCCATGGAGACGCAGCCGCAAACATCGCAAGCTGAGATATTGCTATAGAGTGATTGAACCCAAATAATTAGGATCAACGAATAAAATCGCATAGTGAAATATTAAAAATTGAAATTAGATGAGACGGGCTTCTATTTCAATTTTAGGAGGGGGAAGATAATTTTTTGAAACCCCTGATTTAAGGTTAAAGCTTTGGCAGGAGAAATAGCTTTTGTTATTGTTAGCCCTAGGAAGCTGGATTTCTACCCTTGGGCTTAAATATACTTGAATTTGGAAAAGTAAAACCGTCCCCAATTCGGGAGCTGTTTTAACGGGGCTAGCCAAAAGCTTTGCTAACTGACAAGTTCCATTGCATTTTAACTCAGGTCGATCTTTGTTCTCGCATTTTTCATATTTATAGCTTTGATAATCAATTATATAATCACCAATAACGATAAGGCTTTGCAGTTGAGAATAACTGTAAATGCTTAGGAATAAGATACTAATAAGCCGTGCGAACTTCATTATGGTTGCAAATTTACACATATTTGCGGCATGAATTACCTCGCGCACCTTAGCCTTTCCTTTAAAAATGATGATCTAATGCTGGGTAATTTAGTGGCTGATTTTACCCGTAAGGCTAAGTTTAGCGACTTTAGCACTGAGGTACAGCGCGGTATTCAATTGCATCATTTTATTGATGATTATACAGATCGTCACGCGCTGGTGGAAGAGGCCAAAGCTCTTATCCGGCCTCAGCAAGGAAAATTTAGTGGAGTGGTGATGGATATTTATTTCGATCATCTTTTAGGACGCGACTATCATTTTTGGCATCGAGAATCCTTGGCAGATTTTGCAAAAAATGCTTATCTATTATTTAATAGCAGAATAGATGAATTACCAGAGACAACTGTGCACATGTTGCATTATATGGAAAGGGGGAATTGGTTATTACATTATGCCAGTTTGGAGGGTTTACAAAGAAGTTTAAAGGGAATGAGCAATAGAACGAAATACCCTAATAACATGGCTCAAGCTGCAGATCAACTGCAAATTTTAGAGGGGCAAATTAGGCCCTTATTTAGTGCTTTTTATAAGGAGTTGTTGGCTGTTGTTAAAGCGTGGATAGCAAAAAATTGAAAGCGTCTTAAGTGGAAAACTACAGTAGTTTAGAAAATTAGTGAAAACTAATTGTAAAATTAGAGGAGCATAGTTATTTTCTTTCATCTGGCAGGTAGTTTAAATTATTTAATTGAATTTTTTTGTTGCTTATGGCTTGCGTGGTTTTGATTTTGTTACTTTATTTGTTCCAAATAAATTTACTATGAAAAAAACTACTGTCTTATTTTCTTTGCTAGCAATTCTTTTTACCAGTTTTAATGTCTTGGCTGAGGGTGAGGACGAGGATCGCCGTAAACGCCGCAAAGGCGGAAATTTTGGTGTTCATTTAAATGTTTCGCCAATCTTTTCTGGTACTTTTTCTACTAATCTTGAGTATGGTCTCAATAAAAATATGAGTACCGTTTTAACATTAGGATTTGTACGCATTCCTATTGGTCAGACTTTATCTGTACCGGGTGAAGCGCCACAGATTTCTACTATTCCTTTAATTGGTTTTATGGCCGCTCCTGAATTCCGATATTATTTTAATCCTAACAGACGCCCAGGGCTTGATCGGTGGTTTATAGGAGGCTATTTAAAAGTTCGCAGTCTTTCCACTAGCGGTGAGGAGCTTGCGAATCTAAAGTCTGTCGTGCAGCCGGGTAACTTCTTTCCTGATGTAGAAGTAGAGTATTATGATTTAAGTTATTTCGGTCTTTCGGCAGGGGTAACTTCGGGCTATATGCTTGCTATGAAATCGGGCCTAACTTTTGGAGTTTGGCTGGGTATGGGATACGCATTTATTAATGAATCAACCTATACAAATAATGTAGAGCCAGTGCTGAATCCTTTTGATTTTATTAGAATCGATCCTCGTTTAGGAGTTACAATAGGATATCGTTTTTAGCAATAATATTCTCTAATACAGAAAAGGCTTCTTTACTTAATTGTTAAGAAGCCTTTTCTTTTTGGTAAAGTGGAATAGTAAATTATTCCCCTATGTATTTTTTGTAATCGATCATCGCTTGAGCGATGATTTTTTTGGCGGTTGCCGCATCTTGAAACTCTTCAATACTAACCGTTTTATTTTCCAGTTTTTTATAATCTTCAAAGAAGTTTTTAAGCTCTTTGATAAAATGTGCGGGTAACTCCGATATGTCATTAATATGACTCACGCTCATATCGTTTTGGGCTACAGCAATAATTTTATCATCTAGCTCACCATTGTCAATCATGCGCATCACGCCAATAACTTTAGAAGAGACAATGCACATAGGTACGATGTCTATCTGCGAAAGCACTAAAATATCGAGGGGATCTTTATCGTCGCAATAAGTTTGCGGAATAAATCCATAGTTCGCAGGATAATACATGGAAGAGTAAATTACTCGATCCATTAGAAGTAAACCTGAATCTTTGTCTAATTCGTATTTAGCGCGCGTGTTTTTGGGGATTTCAATGATTCCGTTTACAATATCGGGTTGATGCTCACCAACCTTTACTTTGTGCCAAGGATTAGTTTTATCGATTTTCATGGTTTTTTTTCAAATTGTTTGCAAAGGTACCTACTGTTATGTTATTTGTAGGTGAAAAGCTTCTGCCTTTTGATTTTATTTTATCGTTTTGGAGAGCCAAGAGTCGAGAACCGAGGGAGGATGAAGACGAGAGACAAAGAGACGAGAGACGAGAGAGTGATTTCGGTGGAGTTGGGGTTAGCGGTGAAGGAA
>JAGYKI010000031.1 GCA_018401735.1 Schleiferiaceae bacterium | reverse complement strand
AAGAATCGGTGCGCGTTGAATCTAAAATTCGATCTACTGCATTGTAAGTATAATAATCAACCTTAACTAAATCTATTTTTGCGTTAGGTAGAAATTCATTGGTGTTGGCGACTAAGAGTTTTCCTGAAAGTTGAGTGCGAATATCGTCGGGTTCTTGTTCACAGGAGCTCAGAGCTATTATTAGTAGTAAATAAAGAGAGTAGATGGGAATCGTTTTAAATATTTTGGTATTCATATTTTTGAATTTTTATCGGGTTTTTCAGCGTCAATAAGCCATGAAAAATTTGACTTTAATGGAGCTGTCTGTTTAGAATTCAATATTGACTTCTACGGTGTCTTGTCCCTTTGTATTGCAAGGATCGACTTTGGTTAAGGCTTACGAAGTTATTATGATTGAAATGAATTTTCCTGCTTTAAACGTTTAACAATTAATTCATTGTAATTCCATGCTGAATAGGTGGGAAGATGGGGATTGTGCAGGCGGGAAACTTGCTTGTAATTGGTTTGGGTTTTAGGAACGGGACTTGTCGCGTGTATTTAGGTTTGTCTTTTGAATTAGTCAGATTTAAGGAGGTATAGCAAGGAGGGCACTTGTGATAGGAAGCCATTCAATTAAACTTCATTGGGAAGAAAGCGATTGGGGAATAATTGTTTGTCAAATGTTTAAACAACAGGATCCAGGTGGCTCGCGATTTACTTTTGTGCGAAATAAGTAAGTATGTACCGCCTATTTTCGATTTTTTTAGTGGGTATTTTAAGTGCGAAGCTATTGTCAGAGTATATGTCAATGCCGTTCTTGCCTTGGGAGTATTTGGCTTGCGGAATTTTGATAATACTGCTTATAGAGCAAGTACCGAGGGCGCTAAAAATTAAAAGTCCAGCTCAAAGTCTTAGCTTTTACCTCTGTTTCTTTGCTTTGGGTTTTTATAGTTTTCAGCGTAGTGTACCCGAAGCTTTAGCGGAAGATAAAGAAGTATCACCGCGGCTTTTTAAAGTAGAGGAAATCCTCAAGCAAAAAGAAGATGCTATACAGTTGGCCCTGCGTTTTAGCGATGGAAATGATTCCTTTGGCTTGTTGGCGGATAAATTGTTTTGGACGCATTTGAGGATTGATTCATGCCTTATTGCTCCCCAAGAAGGTCAGTTAATTTGGTTGAGAGCTAAAATTTCTAAACTGCCTGAAGTTTCAAATCCTGGTGCTTTTGACTTTGGTGCCTATCTCCTGCAAAAGGGTTATGCGGGACAAATATTTTTAGGAAAAGGCGATTGGGGAATATTTGAGGCTGAAGCACCAAAAGCCAAGCTCATTACAAGATGGCGTAAATATTTATTAGCGGAAATTGAAAGTTGGCATTGGAAGGAGGAGCATGAGGCAGTTTTCAAAGCCTTAACTCTAGGTTATAAGAATGAATTAAGTCAAGATTTAAAAGCAGATTTTGCGGCGGCAGGGGCCATGCACCTTTTAGCGGTTAGTGGTTTACATGTTGGCATCGTTTATTTACTGCTGTCTTATTTCTTGGTGGCCTTAGGCTATTTTAAAGAATTACAGATGCTACGCAGTTTGCTTTTGATTGGTGGAATTTGGCTATACGCCTTAATTAGCGGGGCATCTCCATCAGTTTTACGCTCGGCCACTATGTTTAGTATTATGGCAGCGGTACAGAATTTAGAGCGACCTGGGACATCTTTTCGGGCCTTATTTCTGTCGGCTTTTGTGCTTTTAATTTTTAATGCTGCTTGGCTTTTTGACTTAGGTTTTCAGCTCAGCTATTCGGCACTATTGGGGATATTAATTTGGCAAGCTAAGATTGAAGCTTTGTTTAAAACGCGCTTTAAGCCGCTAGTTTGGCTCAATAAGTTGCTAAGTGTTTCCCTGGCGGCGCAAATTGGTACGCTACCTTTATCGTTATATTATTTCCATCAGTTTCCTACTTATTTTTGGTTGAGTAATATTGCGATGATTCCTGTGGTGACGATATTAATGTATGCGGGCTTCGTGTTACTCCTAATAGGGCAGGCGGAAAATTTACCGATACTTTACGAGCTTTTAGAAAAGCTCCTTTCCTTACTTATCTATTTTAATGAAAAGATCGCCGATTTACCGCTGGCCTTACTAAGTAACATTCCCTTTAATGGAAAACAGGCAGCTATGCTTGGGGCTATAATTGTGGCGCTGAGTGTTTTTCTTCTGCATAAGCGAAAAATAGCATTATATAGTGCTTTGCTACTGCTTCCTTTTTTTGGTGCTTACCAATTGGGGAGGCGCTATTTAAGAATTGAAAGCGTGCATGTTCAAGTTTATGATGAGGCTTCCTTTGTGGCTTCTTTGCGACTAGGAGAGCACTTTTATGTCTACGCCAGTGATAGCAGTAAATACGACTATTATAAGCAGTATTTATGGCGTGATCATATGTTGGAAGAAGGTTTAGAACCAAAGGATTTACAGTTTTTTAATGAGTATTACTAAAAAACTACGCCTAATTAGCCTCTGGATTAGGACCTAAAAAAAAGCCCTTAATTGGGCTTTTAAATTGTATTCGTCTAGTTATTGGCTTTTCTATTCTGACTCGAATATTTCGCTCAAGGCTTCGATGATAATTTTCTTTTCTAAGGGACGGCCAAGGACATGACTAAAGCCATGGTAAATACCACGCCCAGCTAGTTCGGTACTAGAAATACCAATTACCGGAGAATTTAAAATACCTTCACCACGTAACCTTTTTAAAATGGTCATTGCATTGTCGGAACCCAAGCGCGAGTTCATGAAAATTAAATCATAACGATTTTTGTGCAAGGCCTTTTCTAAAGCTTCCGTTGTAGTTGCAATATTTAGCGTGCCACCGCCATCAACAACCATATAACGCAAAAGCATTTCATCTACCTCATTGGCCCCTGCCAATAAAACTCTTTTACCTCTTAAATAATCACTCATTTTCTTCGCTGGTATTAATACCAAATTATCTTCCGCAATAACGTATTTCTTCGCTGCAATCATATTAATTCTTTGTTAATTCCCCCTTAATCCTCCTTTGGTGTAATAATTACACTTTCTGAAATGATGTGGCGAAGATAACAAAATTTATCACCACAAGTTCAATTTAGGTCTGATGAAATTCTTTCAAAACCGCCTTTAGGGCAATGCTACTAAGCTTATGTTGGAAGCTCTCACCTTGCACTGTGCTTATGTCCCCTGTTTCTTCGGAAACAATAATTGTGAGAGCATTTGTTTTTTCGGAAATCCCCATAGCCGCTCGGTGGCGGAGGCCAAAGCGCGAAGGTAGGCTGGTCTTTTCTGTTAAGGGTAAAATGCATCCTGCGGCAATAATGGTATTGCGGCTAATAATTACGGCGCCATCGTGCAGGGGGGAGTGCTTATTAAAAATACTCTCCAAGAGATTGGTACTTATTTCTGCTCTAAGTATGGTTCCGGTGGAACTATAAAAGCCAAGTTTACTATCCCCTTCTACTACAATAAGGGCCCCGGTGCGGGTTTTGGCGAAGAACTCACAAGCCTTAACGATATCATCATGCCGATAGTCTACTTCGTCGTCTTCTCGCATCAGCTTTAGCTGCCTTAAAAATAAGCGCCGCCTTTTGAAATTTGTGGAGCCAATAACGAGCAGGAATTTGCGAATTTCCTGCTGAAAAACGATGACAAGAGCAATAACCCCCACGCCGATAAACTTGCCCAAAATTTCACTTAAAAGTTCCATTTGTAATAAGCCGACCAATTTCCAGATGACATAAATGGCGGCTACACCTATTAGCACATTGATAGCGACAGTATCTTTTATAAGGCGATACAATTGGTAAAGCAGAAAGGCCACCAAGAGAATATCGATTAGATCTAAAAAGCGGAAGTCGAGAAACGACATTTAGGCTAAATTTTGGGTGAATGTAAGAATTTTGACCGCTTCCCGCGCTTCTTTAACATCATGAACCCGCAATAGGTCGGCTCCTTGGCTTAAAGCCAGCGTGTTTAAAATTGAAGTAGCATTAAGGCTTTCGCTTTTGTCGATGTTTAGAAATTTGCTAATCATCGATTTACGGCTAATCCCCACCAAAAGCGGATTTTTGAATGAAGCTTTAAAGTACTGCAGATTCGCCATTAGCTGATAATTTTGTTCCATAGTTTTTGCGAAACCGAAGCCAAGATCGAGAATAACATCATTGAGGCCGAGGGCATAAAGTTGTTCTAATTTTTCTGAAAAATAATTCGAAAGCTCGCTGAGAATATTTTTGTACTGCGTTTGATGAACCATGTTTTTAGGTTGGCCTTTAATGTGCATTAAAACATAAGGAACCTGATAGCGAGCAACGGTTTTAAACATGGCCGAGTCAAAGCTTCCTCCCGAAATATCATTAATCATCGCAACGCCATGGTTAAGGGCGCGATCGGCGGTTTCAGCATTATAAGTATCTAGCGAAAGTTTGATATGCGGCGCCTCGGCTTGCAATAATTTAAGGACGTCTTTTAAACGTTGCCATTCTTCTTGAGGATTTATTAAAGCTTCACCCGGTTTGGAGCTGGCCGGGCCAAGGTCGATTATATCGGCTCCTTCCTCAAACATTTTTAGGGCTTGGTTTAAGGCCGCTTGCGCAGATGTGTATTTACCACCATCGTAGAAGGAGTCGGCATTTATATTTAAAATTCCCATTACCAGAGCAGGCCGTAAAGGGAGAAGATCTCCGCCTAAATTGAGGCTAGCGTTGCTGTAAAATCCCGTATCTTTCGCCAAATTTTGTAATTATTTAGAGGCGAAATTATCAAATGACAAATACTTCTGAGCAATATCAGGCAATAATCAATAATTGCCGCAGCTTATATGCCAAGAAATTAGAAGATTATGGTAGCGCCTGGCGCATTTTACGCTTACCCTCGCTTACCGATCAAATATTTATAAAAGCTCAACGTTTGCGCAGCATACAGCAAAAGGGACAGCAAATGGTGGCCGATGAACCGGCAGGTGAATTTATTGGCATTATTAATTATTCCATTATGGCATTAATCCAGTTGGAATTAGGGGTAGCCAATCAGCCCGACTTAGATGCCGAATCGGCCGCAGCACATTTCGATAAACAGGCAAAAATTGCCAAAGAATTGATGGAGCGTAAAAACCACGATTATGGTGAGGCTTGGCGCGAAATGCGCATTTCATCGTTAACGGATCTTATTTTACAAAAACTTTTAAGAGTCAAACAAATTGAAGATAATGCCGGTTTAACCCAAGTGTCTGAAGGCTTAGAAGCCAACTACCTCGATATGCTAAACTATGCTGTTTTCGCCTTAATTTTAATGTCAGAAAAGTCTTAATCACATGAAGTTAATTACCCAAATTTCGCGCCTTTTAGTAGGACTATTATTTATTTTTTCGGGACTGATAAAGTTGAATGACCCCATGGGCTTCTCTTTTAAATTGGGCGATTATTTTGCCGCCGATGTTTTAAATCTACCTTTCCTATTAGATTACACCCTGCCGATAGCGCTCTTTGTGGTGGTGCTGGAGGTGTTATATTAGGCGTAGCACTTTGTTGGGTTTATGGAGGAAATCAACTGGCTCATTTCTGCTTTAATGATCGTGTTTTTCAATCTTCTTAACCTTCTATTCGGCTTACTTCAATAAAGTAACTGACTGTGGTTGCTCTTGGTGACGTGACCCTTTAACACCTTGGGAATCTTTTGGGAAGGATATTGTTCTGACTGTGCTTATCGCCATTATATTCTTTCAGCGGAAGTTTATATTGCACTCTTATTAAAAACTAATGGGCAGTTATATCACTTTGCTCTTCCTTTTCTTGTGCTTTTGGTTAGGTCATCAGGTTCTCAATCATTTACCGCTTAAAGATTTTCGTGCTTATGCAGAAGGGAAGAGTATAATTGAGGGCATGAAATCGGGCTCAAAGAGCGCTTGTTTCCACCAGTAATACGCTACCATATACTTTAGAAAATATTGGCTAGTGGCGAGTCTATGAAAATAGACTCTAGGCGTTATATTGATGGTTGGTGGGAGAAGAAAGAATGGCAGATTAACAGTGAGCTTACGGAAACAGCCCTAGAATCAGAAGGTTATGACACCCATTCACGATTTTGTGATTGATTAGGGGCAATGAAATAACGGATCAGGTTCTTTAGAAGCCGATCTAATATTCTTATCCATAGCATACCGTATGGAGGAAACTGAGGATGAGGCCAGGCAAAACTGAATGAATCTACACCCTATGGGCAGCCGATAAGGTACTCTCTTAGGTTTAAGTGCATCCTTACCCAGTGTGGTTGCAGAAAAACTGAAAAACTAGGACTGCGCTTCTCCATTGCTAGTATGGATGAAACTGCTTTAAAAACTAATGTGCGCGCAAATCCTGGTATTGTACTCATTAAAGAAAGGCGTGATTGTAAAGAAATGGCATTATCAAGATTTGCTAGTTCTTGCAGAACTAGACATGAGCTTTTTTAATTCGCTTTCTTTTCTGTCAGCCAAGCATGGCTGCCTAGTTATGCCGGGGTAATAAGTGTCGCTTTTATTCAACGTATTGCCAGGTGATCCCTCGCGCATGATGTTGGATCAACGTGAGGATAGCGAGCAATTGGAAAATATTAAGAGGAAGTACGGTTTTGATAAAAGCGTTGGTGCGCAATATGTACATTATCTCAATGATATTAGCCCTATTTCTTGGCATAGTAATAATACGGCGGACTTTAGCCATCTCAAGCGTTTTCCGAATGGTTACCAAAAGCTATTTTCAATTGGAGCCGGGCAATTGGTTTTGAAGCAACCGTATTTACGTGAATCCTTTCGTTATCAGGGTAAATCGGTCAGCGCCTTAATTGGTGAAACCTTTCCTAATACGGCAATTTTAGCCATTGCCGCCATGACTATTGCTTTGATTTTAGGTATTAGTTTGGGGATAGTCGCGGCTTTAAATAAAGGCGGTATTTTCGATCGCTTATCTACGGTTTTTGGAACCTTGGGTATGTCGCTGCCGTCCTTTTTTTCGGCTATCTTAATGGCCTGGGTATTTGGCTATATTTTAAGTGACTATACGGGTTTAAATATGACGGGTAGCCTGTATGAAGTAGATGATTTTGGAGAAGGGGTTTATATTAAATGGTCCAATTTAATTCTGCCAGCTTTAACCTTAGGAATTCGTCCCTTGGCGGTGATTATCCAGTTAACGCGCAGTTCTCTGTTGGAGGAAATGGGGCAGGATTATATTCGTACGGCACGCGCTAAAGGCCTGAAAGGAAGCGCGGTAATTGCAAAGCACGCTTTACGTAATGCCATGAACCCCGTGATTACTGCGGCTTCAGGCTGGTTTGCTTCTATGTTGGCGGGGGCGGTGTTTGTAGAATACATCTTCGGATGGAATGGATTAGGAAAGCAAATCGTAGAATCTTTAAATCAGCTCGATTTACCGGTAGTGATGGGCGCAGTACTGCTCATAGCACTTACCTTTGTGCTAGTAACAATAATTGTGGATCTGCTTTATGCCTGGATAGATCCACGCATTAGAAATTAACCAAAAACAAAAATATCATGGCCAGAAAAGTTATCGCAGGAAATTGGAAGATGAACCTCAGTCAAAAAGAGGGCGAAGAATTAGTCAAAGCAAGTAATGCTTTTGTTGAGGCCAATCCGCTAGTTCACGTTGAGGTAGTAATTGCGCCTCCTTATTTACAGCTGCAGCAAGCCGTAAAGTACTCTCCCACTGGCAGAGTTTCGATTGCTGCGCAAAATATGAACGAGAACGATAATGGCGCTTTCACGGGCGAAATTAGCGCTAGTATGCTAAAGGAAATTGGGGTAGAACTGGTAATTATCGGTCATTCTGAGCGCCGTGAAATTTTAGGCGAAAGTGATGCCCAAATTCATGCGAAGTTGAAAAAAGCCCTGCGTTCTAATTTGTATCCCATTCTTTGTGTGGGAGAAAAACTAGAAGATCGTAAATCGGGCAATCACTTTAAGTTCGTGCAAGGGCAATTGGAGTCGGCCTTAGAAGGATTTTCGGGCGATGAATTATCGAGCTTGGTGATAGCCTACGAACCCATTTGGGCCATAGGCACCGGCGAAACGGCAAGCCCCGCGCAAGCCCAAGAGATGCACGCTTTTATTCGTAAGCATATTGCCAGTATTTATACTGCCACTTTAGCCGATGAAATTTCTGTGTTATACGGTGGGTCGGTGAAACCCGAAAATGCTAAGGAAATTTTCGCTCAACCCGATGTGGATGGCGGTTTAATTGGCGGAGCAGCCACCAAGCCTGAATCTTTTATTGAATTAATTAAAATTGGTGAATCGGTATTAAGATGAAAGATTATTTAGTGGTAAACCTACAGGTAAAGCCGGTAGATGATGGGCGCGACATATTAATTGCCTTATTAGATTCAATTGGTTATGACTCTTTCGAGGAGACTCCGCAAGGGCTAAAGGCTTATATTTTGTCGGAAGATTTCGATGAAAGCGCCCTCAAAGCCTTGCCGCTTTTTAGTAATCCGGATTATTCTATTTCTTATGATACTGAAAAGTTGGCTACTATCAACTGGAACGAAGAATGGGAACGTCATTACGAGCCGGTAAGTCTAAATAAAGATTTATACATCCGCGCTCCTTTTCATGAAGCTCAGAGCGATTATCGCTTTGAAATTGTTATTGAACCGAAAATGTCTTTCGGTACTGGCCATCATTTTACCACACGTTTAATGTCGGCAGCCATGTTCAATTTAAATTTCCAAGGGAAAGATGTATTGGATATGGGCACGGGCACGGGCATTTTAGCCATCTTGGCCGAGAAACTAGACGCCAAAAGTATTTTAGCGATAGATAATTTTGATTGGGCAGTGGAGAATACTGCAGAAAATGCAGAACGAAATGGCTGCACCAAAGTTGAAGCTTTACATGGTGACGCATCTGCCTTGAGCGGAAGAGACTTTAACATTATACTGGCCAATATTAACCGCAATGTTTTGTTAGAAGATATGAAGGTTTATGTTGCGTCGATGCGCTCGGGGGCGGATCTACTTTTAAGTGGATTTTTCGATTACGATTTTAACTTGATCGATGAAGCAGCCAGGGCCCAAGGTTTAAGTTTCGTCGATAAAATTGAAGAAAACCGCTGGCAATGTTGCCACTACAAAAAATCATAAAAGCTCTGTAAGCTATGCGATTAAGTCTTTCCCTCTTTTTCTTGGTACTTGGCATTGGATTAAGTGCCCAGAGTTTAAAGAAATTTAGCCCCGATAAGGAGGCGTACTTAAAGGAAGTACAAGATTTTTTAAAAGAGGGGAATGATATTGATGCAGAAACCGAATTGCTTCCACTTATCAATTCTTTTGGCTCGCTTTGGCGTTCGGATACCATTAATAGGGAAGAGGAAGAGTTAATTTATACGATTAGCAATAATTTCTTGCGTCGTCGGGTTAAGAACTTTGAAGATTGGAATTATTTTCTGCGTATTATTATCGCCTTTGAAGAGAAATACGCTGAAGAAGATCTACTGGTTTATTTGAAAGATTTTGAGGAAATAAGCAATAAGCCATCGGCGCGCATTAGCGATTACTTAGCAACGGTTTATAATGTTTTATACCGCAATGTTCTTTTTGACGATGGTCGCTTAAAATGGGAAATTGTTGGTGAAGAGCCTACTTATCGCTTTGATGGCGAACCAGTTTTTTCGTTTGAGACCATGGATTTAGTGGGCTTTTACAAAAAGGATAGCACCTTATTGGAAGCTACACAGGGCGAATACCGTCCGAAGACTTTCACCTTTAAGGGGCAGGGCGGAACAAGCTATTTTACCCGTGCCGGAATGACGGAAGATTCGGCCTATGTGGATCTAAAAAATTATGCTTTTGATGTGCGTAAACCCGATTTTAAAGCAGATTCGGTGGTTTTGCATACCAAGTTTTACCTCGATCAGCCTGTGGAGGGTAGTTTTGAAGAACGTCTCACCAGTCAAGGGGGCAAGGAGGCTTCCAGTGCCACTTTTCCGCGTTTTCAGTCTTATCGTAAAGACTTATACGTCCCTTATATATTACCGCATGCCCAGTATACCGGTGGCTTCTCGGTAATTGGTTCTAAATTTTATGGTGGTGGGGATGACTCGAGTCGTGCGACAATTATCCTATCCTACAAAGACACCGTTTTAATTAAGGTCAGCTCGAAGCGCTTTTGGTTGCGCATGGATAAGGTGTATTCGGAAGATGTTGAGGCAGTAATTTACCTTGGTAAGGATAGTATTTACCATCCTAAAGTAACCATGCGTTATCTGCCCGAACTAGGACGTTTTAGCATTATTCGCAACGACCAAGGAATGGGTGGGGCAGTTTTCAGCGACAGCTATCACAACCTCGATTTGCTTTTTGACATTATCACTTGGGAGGTCGGCCGGCCGAGTATGGTTATCTCCAGTTTAAACATGGGCTCTACTTCGCCAGTGGTTTTTGAGAGTAATAATTACTACCGCGAAAGGCGTTTTCGGGAAATTGAAGGGATGAGTCGCACTAACCCACTAATGACCTTGCAGCGTTTATCGCAGTCGCAGGGAGGACGAAGAACTTTTAGTGATGAAGATATTGCCTATCACTTAAAAATGGATAAAAGTGATGCCCACCGTTTTATGATGCAAATGTCGGTTTTGGGTTTTGTGGAGTACAGTGTGCAAAAACGCGAGGGTTATATTAAGGATAAGGTTTTTGAATACATTCTTAACGCCAAGGGTAAGCGCGATTACGATGTGATTCAATTCGTATCTCGCCTCGAGCAGGGATCTAATGCCACCCTTAGTTTGGAAGATTATGCCATGGAAGTAGAAGGGATCAAATCCATCGCGCTCTCTGATTCGCAAAGAGTGGGGCTCTTTCCTTATGGCCAAAAAATTATTATCCATAAAGACCTTAATTTCGATTTTAGCGGACAAATTACTGCGGGGCGTTTTAATTTCTGGGGAAACGATTTTAAATTCAATTATGAGCAATTTCGTATTGCCATGACCGATATTGACTCTATGCGCTTTAAGGTGGTTAGTTTCGAGCCGAATAGTTTGGGCCAGCGTTATTTAGTAGATGTGAAAACGGTATTACAAGACCTTACGGGAGATTTGCAGATCGACAAACCCAATAATAAATCGGGGAGAAACTACTATTCGGAGTATCCCATTTTTAATAGTGCCAAAAACTCTTATATCTATTACGATAAGCCCTCTATTTTTAACGGCGTTTACAATCGTGAAGAGTTTTTTGTAACCCTCGAACCCTTTGAAATAGATAGTCTCGATAATACCAGTACCACAGGATTAAGTTTCGATGGCGTATTTACCAGTGCTGGTATTTTTGCCGATATGGCCGAACGTATCAAGGTGCAGGAAGATTATTCGCTTGGTTTCAAACGACAAACCCCTAGTGAAGGCTTGGCGGCCTATGGCGGAAAAGGCACTTTTACCAGTCAGCTTAGCCTTAGTAATCAGGGGTTAAGAGGCGATGGTAAAATTGATTATTTGAACTCCTTTGCCCGTTCGCAGGAATTTTTCTTTTTCCCTGATTCCACCGATGGACGAACCTATGAATACGAAATATTCGAGAAAGAAGGTACGGTGGGTAGCAATCCGCACGTATTAGCCTTAGCAGTGGATCTGCACTGGGAGCCGAAAAAAGACGTGTTATTTACCACTACGGTAGATGCGCCCTTTGATGTTTACGATGCTATCGCTATGCGCACCACAGGAACTTTTGCCCACGCGCCCACGGGGCTTACTGGTAAAGGTTTAAACGAGTTTTTAAATGCAGAAACCAATTCTAAAGACTATACTTTCCAAAGTCGCAAACTCTTAGCGGGCTCAACCGATTTTAGAGTGCGTGCCAATGATAAAGCCAATTGGGGATTTGGTTTAGAAAATGCCAAGGCCGATATCGATTTTGATGCGCAGGAAGGAATTTTCAATCTTAACGATGAGGCCGATTATGTAAGCTTCACCGCCAACCGCTATATCGCGTTAATGGATTACGCTCGTTGGGATATTCCCCAAAAAGCCATTGATGTTAAAAAGACCAGAGGAACAGGTTTAGCGGAAATGATATCCGTTCATCCCCACCAAGATTCTCTGCGGTTTGAAACAGAGCGCAGTAAGTTTTACCTCGAGAATACCCTTTTGGAGTCTTTCCAGGTTCCGGAGATTATGGTGGCCGATGCTTATATTTACCCTGATACAGGTTATGTGGCTATAGATACCAATGCGCAAATGCGTACTTTAAATAACTCATCAATCTTAGCCAGTATCTACAATCAGTTCCACAGTTTTTACGGCGGAACGGTTGATATTCAGTCGGCAAAGAGTTATACGGGTACGGCCGATTATGAGTTTTTAGATCAGGATGGCACGCCTTGGCCGATACGTTTTAAAGACATTAAAGTGGATACCGGAACCACAGTGGGTTTTGCCCAAATTAGCCAAGATGAAGCATTTTATATGAGTCCTTACTTCGCATATTATGGTAATGTGCGTCTGCGCGCAGATGAGCAACAGTTGAGTTTCCGTGGATACACACATATCGAGTCTAGCTGTAACGCCGTAAGCACCAACTGGTTTAACTTCCAAAGCAAAATTGATCCTTCCAATATTGTAATTGAATTACCCGAAATTGATCCCGATGATAAGACTAAAACCTTGGCCAACGGAATTTATTTAGCCTCTGATACCATTAGTGGTTACGCGGCTTTCTTATCGCAGGAAGTGCGTCCAGTTGATAAGCAAATGTTCTTTGCTAATGGTGTCTTGTACTACGATGAAAGTATTACCAGTTACGTAATCACCGAAAGGGAGAAAATTAGCAATAGTACTTTGCCCATAAATGTTTTACGCTTCAATAATGTGGATTGTACCATGGAAGGGGAGGGCGAAATGAGCTTGGGCGACAATGCAACGCAGTTGGCGACTAGCAGTTATGGACTTATTTACTACGACCTTAGCACCGATGAAATGAATTTAGATTTAAGTCTAGGAATGGAGTTTCCATTTAGTAAAGACTTATTAAAGAATTTAGCAGAAATAATTGCCGCTTCCGCAGATGGCGAAGGGGTAGACATTGGTCGTCCCGCCTTTAAAGTAGCCGCTAATCATCGCTTAGAAGACAAAGATTTAGTGAAGTTTAACGAAGAAATTGCCGCTTTTGGTGCGCCTGAAAAAGTGCCCGACGATTTACAACAGACTTTATGGTTTGGCGATTTAGCGATGGACTGGACACCCGAGTCGATTTCCTTTTTGAGTTCTGGTCAAGTAGGATTAGCGGGCTTAGGAGAAGCTTTTGTAAATGCTAAAGTTGATGGTTTTGTGGAAATCCAGCGTAAGCGAAAAGGCGATGAAGTTTATATTTATTTAGATCTAGGAAAAGGCGAGGAGCTTTATATTGATTATAAGCGGAATATGATGGGCATTTACAGCACGAACGAGGAGTTTATGAATACCCTGAAAGAAATGGATATCAAAGACCGTCGTAATGAAGATCGTGGTAAAGCGCCTTTCACGTATACGATTAGCACCCAGGCTAAAATGAATCGCTTTATCCGCCGTTTTGAAAGTATAGAATAGTCTAATACATTTTAGAATTGCAGCAAGTAGTTTTGAATGAAGCTTACCTTTTAATTAAATACCCAAGTGCCCAGCGGTTATGAAACAACGGCCACCCACGCCTTTAGCGAGTCCTAAAGAAGAGATTTGGAATGCAATTACTCATGGTATCGGTATCCCCTTTGCCTTGGCAGCTTTGGTTTTATTAATAGGCAAAGCCAGCGATAGAGGTGATCTTTCCTACTGGATTGCCGCGCTACTTTATGGCTTTAGCATGTTGTGGACTTATGTAAGCTCTACGGTTTACCACAGCATGTATCGCGCAAAGGAAAGCCGACGATATTATTTACACCTAATCGATCATACGGCGATTTATCTTTTTATCGCTGGTACTTATACGCCTATTGCGCTTTTTGTTTTACCAGGTATATGGAGCACCATCATTTTAAGCTCGGTATGGGCTTTAGCAATAATTGGAGTGGTGTATAAACTTTTCTTTTTAGGGAAATATAAAAAGCTATCCCTCGCCATTTACCTTTTAATGGGCTGGTTAATTGTTTTTGCTTTAAAACCATTATTTGCATCTGCCCCGAGCGAATTATTAGTGTGGATTTTTGCCGGTGGTGCCTGCTATACCTTGGGCACAGTATTTTTCAGCTTGCGCAAGATGCGGTTCAGTCACTCGGTGTGGCATCTATTGGTATTGGGGGGTAGCATTTGCCATTTTTTGGGGATTTATCTGTATATTTAAACCTATGCCAAAGCTAAGGCTAGTCTAATTTGCACATGGTTTATCAAGCGACCGATCCTTTTTTTGTTCCCCTTGCGGGAGAAGAATTAGCTAGTCTAATACCGTCACAACTTAATGATCCCTTTGGCTTGGATCCGCCTGAAATATGCAAAATTGCAGTGGCGGATTTATGCCATTATATAGAAGCTCAGCAGGGAAATTGGGAGCAGAACTTTGGTTTTGGTACCGCAAAAGAGGGGCGGGTGAAAGGTAAGATGTTTGGGGTTTTGGTCGTCGAAAACAAGGATGGCCATTTAGGATATTTAGCTACTTTTTCGGGGAAATTCACGGGGCCATCTCAACCCCGTATTTTCGTCCCTTCTTTATTTGATGTAAGTACCAATAATCATTTTGTTACCAAAGGCATGCTTGAGTTAGGGTCTATTAGCAAGCATATTATAAGCCTGGAAGCAAAGGCTGAAGCCGAGGCTCAAGAATTGGCGGTTGCTCTTCGGCAGATGCGTAAAGAGAAGTCGCAGGCTTTGCAGGAAGAACTTTTTCGTAATTATAACTTTCTCAATAGCGCGGGAGAGGAAAAGAATTTGCTCGATATTTTTGCCGACTACAATAGCATGAAACCACCCTCGGGAGCGGGGGAATGTGCGGCTCCAAAACTTTTGCACTATGCCTTTAAACATAATATGAGGGCCTTAGCCATTGCTGAATTTTGGTGGGGAAAAAATGCCCGTCCACTAGAGCGGATTCATCGCCACTATTATCCAGCCTGTGAGAATAAATGCCGCCCCATTTTAGGGTATATGCTAGGGTAATTTGTAGAATAGTAGAAGCACCACGCTTGATTTATCCCATCTCCCGCAAGGGAACCACTTTTTTTACCTGGAAGCTTTGAAGAATTATCAAGTAATTCAACTACCGTAGCGCATTCGAAGTATCGCCTTATTTCACCAAAATATCAATCTGCAAAGGAAGGTGATCACTAATCACGCGCATTTCTTGCGGGCTAAATAAGGGAGCTACGCGACAAGAATTGGGAATTACATCTTGCGCTAGATTTTTATTATAAAGGATGTAATCGAGGCGGCGACTGGGCTCATTGGCGGGGTGAGTAAATACATCGCTAGGCAATGGATCGTAGAGACGAACTTTCTTGGATCCGAAATTAAGTAGGGTAGATATTTCTTCGCTATCACTAAAGCTGTTGAGGTCGCCCAGTACCAAAAGTTTCGTCTTTTTATCGGCGCGGACTTGTTTTTCGAGGGCACTTTTTAAGAAACGTATCTGCCCCAAGCGCATCGCTTTATCGCGGTCTTTTGGCCCTGCCTTTAAGTGTAGACCAGTAATATTTAGGTAGTAGGCTTCATTTACCAAAACTTCGCAAGACCACATGCGAGTATTGATATAATCTTGGCTTTGTAGTTTTTCCTGCCCATCTTCTGTAAAGGCCACGGGCGTATGCACATTGCCATAACTTGTGATTTCGCCCAGGGGTAATTTGCTCATAATTACCACATTTTGGTACCAGTTACGGCTGCGTGCATCTGTAATATATTGGTAACCCAAATTGGGGAAGAAGGCATCGCGTAAAGCTTGTACGGCATTGGCACTTTCAGCTTCTTGGAAAACTACCACGTCGGCGTTCATGGAGGCTAGTCCACCTGCGAGAAGTTGCATTTTTTCTGCTTTTACTTCGGCGGCATTTTCCATGCGATTATTTACATAAGGATCATCTATGCTATCCACTAAATGTTCTACATTCCAAGTTACAATGCGTATAGTGTCGCCGGTATTAAAACTGTGTTTTACGGGGAAAACCGCATAAGGGTTAGCTGGGCTTTTTAAGCCTTGAGAATAATCTTGGGCCTGAACTTGAAAAGTGGCTAGGGCGAAAAGTAGAAGATAAATTTTTGGATGCATCATTATTCCTTTAGCAGCGAAATTAAAAGAATCACCTTTGCGGGAAAGGATAATTACGATTAAATTGTCCTCAAATAAAGGTTTCCTTTTCTATGCAGAAGTTTTGGTATCAGATTATACTCATTTTAGCTTTCGTATCTGCCTTAAGCGCACAAAAAACACCCAAGTTGGGATTGGTTTTGAGCGGTGGTGGCGCAAAAGGTATGGCGCATATTGGAGTGATTAGAGCGATGGAGGAAGCAGGTTTGCGCCCTGATTATATTGCGGGCACGAGTATGGGAGCCATAGTGGGCGGTTTGTATGCCTTAGGCTATTCGGCCCATGAAATTGATAGCATTATTCGGAGGGTAGACTGGGACCAGGTTTTGTCGAATTCGGTGCCTTTAAATTATATCGCTTTTGAGGAAAAGGAATATTACGATCGCTATTTGCTAGGTTTTCCTATTACAGGATACAAAGTGCAGCTTGGATCGGGGCTAATTCGCGGGCAAATGTTAAGTGAAATTATGCATTACAATCTTTGGCCGGCGGTGCAATATGAAAACTTTGATGACTTCCCCATTCCTTTTCGTTGTTTGGCAACTAATGTGGGAGCGGGCGAAAGTGTGATTTTTAAGGGGGGGCCTTTGCCGGCGGCTTTAAGAGCAAGTATGGCTATACCTACCGCTTTTACGGCAGTGGATCTAGATAGTACTTTGTTGGTGGACGGTGGTGTTTTGAATAATTTTCCAGCTGAAGTAGTTAAAGCCATGGGTGCGGATTATATTATTGGTGTAAATGTGGGTACCAATTTGGAGAAGGATTTACCACGGTCTATGCCTGATATTTTGATGAGCTTATCGATGATTCCTTCTACCCAAAAGTTGGATGGGCAAATGCAACTTTGCAATATTTACATAGAACCGCCTTTAGATAAATATAGTGCTGCCAGCTTTTTGGATGCGGAGGAAATTTTAAGGATTGGCGATAGCACTGGACAGCATTATAAAGGGGCCTTTGAGAAATTAGCTAAGCAAATAGGCATGCAGCGGCAGCCCTTTTCGATCGGAGAAATTAATACAGTATTAAAGATTGATAGCATTGATTTTAGGGGAAACACCATTTTTTCGGATGACCTAATCATGCGTAAGCTTAGTATTAGTGTAGGGCAATTTATAACGCGCGACGATTTAGAGTTAGGTATTAGGCGGGTGTATGGAATAAATGGCTTTTTAAATATAGATTATGAAATAATTAATCACCATGGCAAGAATACTCTGCGTTTAAAAATGAAGGAGAAATCGCAGTCTAATATTTTTGCTTCTTTGCATGCCGATAATATTTTTTCGGCAGGAATAACTTTAAACTACACCACGCGTGAATTATTAGGGAGGGAGTCGCGCAGTATTTTTGCCCTCGATATTTCGCGTAATCCGCGTTTTCGTTTCGATTATTACAAGTACCTGCGTCAGAATAAGCGCCTAGCTTTTAACTTTCGTTATGACTATGGTGCCCTACAATTACCGACCTACGACAAGGGTGTGTTAAGCGATATTTCCATTTCTTATACCCACCGTTTAAGTGCCAATTTTTTAACCACCCAATCTTTAAAGGAGAGCTATGGCGTAGGGATTTTCTTTGAGAATAGTTTGTCGCGTTTACGAGTAGGGAGCAATGTAAATGAAGGTTTACGCGGCTCCACTCAGCGCAATTACGGCCTGCGATTTACGCATACTTCTAATGATTTAAACGATAGAAATTTCCCAACAAAAGGAGGGGAATCACTTTTGATTTTAAACAGCTATTTAGGAACAAATTTGTCGGTGCGATTGAATGAAGGGGTTGATTCTGTTGACCTTGAGATTTCAGGATCTTCGGGAGTAGTAACTTTAAGCGAAGCGCAGTTAAATGAGCTCGCGGAGTTTTATAACCCAGGTTTTTATAGTGATATTTTGTGGACGATTCGTAAGTATAAATCACTACGAAACAACTGGCAATTAAACCCATACGCGGCTTTTGGTTTAAGTTTAGGACTGGGTGAAGAAAATGCCATTGTACATAATTTTAGGCTCGGTGGGATGCAAAGAGTTGATATTCGTGATATTCGCGTTTTAGGCTTGCAGTTTGGTGAAATTAACACTTCCAATTTTGGTTTAGTGGGTTTGCAAAGTCAGCATTTAATTGGCAAGAATCTATTTGTGCGAGCGGGGATGAATGGCCTCGCTTATCATAATTATCTACCTTTAGATGAGTGGGCTTTAATGCTAGGAGGCGAAAGGTCAAATAACTTCAATCTTCTTTTAGGTATGGGTTTGGAAACGACTTTACGTACCTTTTTTGGGCCTATATCGGTGGGCTTAAGCACCAATAATATTGATTGGCAATTGCGCTATTATGTAGGACTCGGGTTTTCTTTTAATTATTCGGATTAGAAATTTAATCCTCTTACTTTCAATCGATATTAGGCTTTCACAAAGTCTTCATCATCTTCAAAGTCATCAAAGTCTTCGTTAAATTCATCTTCGTCATCTACGGTCTTCACTTTTGGCGAAGCAATAAGAAATAGCAATTCATTGCTAGCGCGCGCTAATAAGCCAAGGGTAAGGGTACTTACAATGGCAATAAGGGTACTTAAGGAAATATTTCGAAGTTCTAAAACTTGATTAAACATCTCTAAAAGCGGTTGGTAGTTTGGGTTTAGGAAGAAAGCTAAAATCATGGCTAGCGCTGCAATAAAAGTATAATAGCCAAAACGATATTTGAAGCGCGGCACTAAGCCTGCAACAATAGCAAAGGCGAAAAAGAGTAATCCATTTTCCAATATTAAGGCGCCAACGAATAAACTGAAATGCAAGAAACTATAGCGGTATTGACTTTTCATTTTACTTAAAATTATATTGGAAGGCCCATTTTTTATCCTTGCTGCTCGTAACCCATTCAATAGGGAAGTACTCTAGCTTATACCAAGGTTCTATTTGATCGGTATAGTGTTTATGACTAGGGATACCGCTTTGTCCGCCTGCAATTACCGTTTCTCCGACCGGTGCTTCATTAGGACGTAGCTCAATAAGAGTGCGCATTGAAGGACCATGCGTACCGGGTAGGTTGGTAGAAACATTAATACTGCGCGGACTACCTTGGGCAGGGAAGGCCTGATAGTTAAACGGACGCAGGCGCGTTAGGTGGCGGAAGTAAATTTGATGATACTTGCCATATTCCCATAATTTGGGATTGAAGCCATAATAATCGCCTAGATAGTTAATAGTTCCCGCCCAAACACTTTGCACGAGCTCGGTATAATCTATTTGTCTACCATCAGGCAAGGGGAGCGGCAATTTTTGATTTACCAAATAAAGCAATTGCTCTTGCTGGGGTAAGAAGTCGAAGTTATCCAATAAGCGCTTGGAAATAGTATCGTTTAAGGCATTTTTAAAAACGCTATAAATGGTAGCGGCTTCACTATTTGCGGTGCAGGATCCGTCCCAATTTTTTAAATAAGGAAGAAAGGATTCAGGTGCAGATTCTAAAATCATTGTTTTTAAAAGTGGCCATTCGCCATCGACCACATCACCGTGCATTTTCTTTAAATATTCACGATCAATCTTATCCTCGCTCATCAGCATGGTGCTAATTCTGCGTCCTCTAGCAGTAGGAGCGAAAAGGCTGTTTAAATAAGGTGTAAAATCACTTTTAACCTGTTGCTGGTTGGCGGAATGGTTCCAGCCCTTACCTGGTTCTAAAACCACTAGACGATTACCTAAATGGGTGAATTTCGCTAAATTGCTTTTGCGATTTCCTAGGCTAATACCACGTTGGGGGCGAGAATGTAAAAGCGCATAGCCAGCGGTTACCATGCCAATATTACCTTGATTATCTGCCAAAACAAAGTTTTGAGCGGGATGACCAAAACCTAATAAAGCCTTATGCGCCTCCTGCACACTACTCGCATTGCGAACCTCTAGAAAAGCTTTCATTTCATTAAGCTCGAATTTTTCGCCTACCCATTGGGTTGCTAAAAGTTCACCTTCCATATAATCGGCGGGACCGAAATAGGAATTGAAATAGGTGTAGTCAAAATTTTCGTGTCCCTTTACTGGGATTTTAACTGTGGAAGCATTCAGTTCTTCCCACTGCCCGTCGAGTTTGTACTGATTTTTATCGTCGGTTTCGAGCTTGTAAAATTCAGTCAAATCCCAAGTGGCATTGGTCATTCCCCAAGCCACTTTATCGGTATAACCCGAGATAACCATGGGTGATCCTGGAATACTAAAACCATGACAGACTTGGCCATTAACCACTTGATGCACTTCGTACCAAGTGCCAGGTAAATCGAGGGGAAGATGCGTGTCGTTGCAAAGAAAAGCGTTGCCAGTAGCACTTTTTTCAGCCGCCACGGCCCAGTTATTAGAGCCAACTTCATTATTGCCGCCGGTGCGGGTTTCGGCCTTTGGAAAGTCGCTTTGAGAAGTGTACGGTATAATACCTATTTGAGGATCGAGGCTATCAATATTGCTTAATTCGGGATAGATCGGGAAAGCTAAATCGCTTTGTAGCGGGTAGTAATAATCAATAAGGCTTTGCGAAAGATGCTTTTTTAAGGCACTGAATTTAAGGTCGTTTTCACTGTAGTTTAAAACCTTGTCCATATAACGAATTAGCATAATGGGCGTGTAATTTTCCATTAGGCTAGGCTCAAAACCAAGCAAGTGAAACTCGGGGGCTTTCTCAGCCTCATTTTGTTGTTTTAGGAAATAATTATAGCCATCTGCGTAAGCTTTAAAAATTCCCGCTATTTGCGGATCTGTTTCTTGTAATTGCTGATAGGCAAGATTTGATTTATTCTCAAAATCGAATTTAATCCACCAACGATCACTTTCTAAACCTTCTATACCAACTACTTCACTAAGGCGACCTTTCACGGTGCGCATTAGCATTTCCAGTTGAAACTGACGGTCTTTCGCATGGCTAATTCCCATACCAAAAGCCAATTCTTCTTCCGTTTCAGCGAAAATGTGAGGCACTCCTCTTTCGTCGAAAGTGATATTTAGCCCTGGGAAACGACTGTTGCTGAGGGTTTTAGTTTGGTCTTCCATTTCTACCTGCAAGACTGAGTTGGGGTAGAGTAAAAATTTATGCAAAGGTGGAATACCTTGCCAAGGAATAAATAGCAGAAGCAGCCAAAGGGCAGCAATTATAATCCAGATCCACTTGCGCATAGTAAACTTTTAGAGAAGTTGCAATTTACATAAAAACCTGAGTTTGCCGTAAAATTTGGTATCAGAAGCATCGCAAATGTTGCGGTTTCGCTCTTTGCAATATTATTTTTGTGCAAATTAAAAGGATGGGCAAACTTTAACATTCAACCATCCTTTGCAAAGTGGAACGTTTTATTTCTACTTGACGATCCCTGGTAAAGCCTCTGGTTTCGCGCTTTGCCAATTAGGCTTAGGCGCGGGTTTTTGCTGGGGAGCCACTTCACTAAGATCTTCAGCCAAGTAAACTCTACCGTTTTTAATTACATGGCTAATGCTATTGGTATAGCGAATATCTTCTAGTGGATTTTTATCAAAAAGCACTAAATCAGCCAATTTACCCGCTTCAATGCTGCCTAAATCTCCATCTAGCCCCAGCGATTCGGCGCCAAGGATAGTGGCTACTTTTAGGGCATTTAGATTTGATAAACCGCCGCTACTCATCGCCCAAAGTTCCCAATGATAACCCAAGCCTTGCAATTGCCCGTGGCTGCCCACACCTGCTAATCCGCCAGCTAGTACTAAATTATTAATAAACTCAGCATGCTTTTGAAACACATGTTCTTCGGGCATAAACCAGCCGCTGACACGACGCGATTTGGAAGCCAACTCCTCGTAAGGCGTGTAGTATTGTAATTTGGGATTATGGTACACATCTTCGGTTGCGTAGAAGTAATTCTCGGCAAAGGGTCCGCCGTAAGCTACTAGCATGGTAGGCGTTACGGTAGTATGCGCTTCGGCAATCATGGAAACCACTTCATTGTAGATGGGGTAAATCGGCAAGGCATGCTCGTGCCCCGGATAACCATCTAAAATTTGGGTCATATTTAATTTGTAATCCAGGCCGCCTTCGGTGGTTGGTTTTAAACCTAATTCTTTGCAGGCCATAATAATCCACTGACGTTGTTGACGGTTACCCGTGAGATACATTTTAATAGTCTTAGTGTCGTAGTATTCGCTGTATTGCTTTAATACTTCGCGGGCATGCTCGAGCGATTTGATTTTATAAGACCAATATCCCACACCAGGACCAGTGCTGTAAATTCTTGGTCCTGCCATCATACCGGCTTCAACCATATCACCGTAGGTTAGTACGTCGGTGGTAGCAGTTTGCGGATCGCGCGTGGTGGTTACGCCATAAGCTAAATTAGCGGCATAAATCCACGACTGATTTTTATGCAAGCCCCAGTTGGGCCACATGTGCGCATGCGTATCGACAAAGCCAGGCGAAACCGTTTTACCGCTCGCATCAATTATTTGGGCATTTTTTGGAATGGGCACAGAACCGCTTTCCCCTACCGCCGTTATACGATTGTTGATAATAAGAATATCCCCTTTTTCAATCACGCCTTTTTGGCTCATGGTAATAATCCGTGCACCTGTTAGGAGTACTGCCCCTTTCGGGATGTCTTTGCGATAGGGAACTTTAATTTTTAGCTCTTTTGCCTCAAACTTGGGTTCCTCTTTTTTCTTTTCCTTCTTCTTATCTTTGGCATCTTCGCTTAGCTTTTCCTTTGTGCTATCGACGGCACTTTCTTTTTTGGCCGCCTCTTTTGCGTCTTTTTCGGCTTTTTTTACTGCGGCTAGGCTATCATCAAAAGCATAGGCTTTTTCTAAATCAAAAATGAAATGCGCAGCGCCTAATGACCAATGGATAAATTTACTATCGCCACTCCAAGCGGGGAATTCGCCGCCCATAATAGTTAGTTTACGAGCGGGGAAGCTTGCGGCAGACGCATCAGCGAGAGAAATTTCCGCTTTTTGGCCGTACTGAGGCAGAAATACTTGGTAAATGTCATTATTAATTTGAGCGAGTACTTCTTTTCCGTTCGGGGAAATTAGTATGATGCTAGCGGTGGAAGGTTCCGTTTTTTCGCGCCAAGCATCCTCAGCAGCAGGTAAAAGACTATGCTCGTGGTCGCCATTACTATGGTCATGAAACTCTTCTAAAGAGGAGCCAAAAGTAGTAATGCCACTTAGTTTCAAATGCTCTTTTTTATCGAGGCCATCATAACGCAGGGAAATTAATGTACCCTCACCTTGGTTAAGGTAAATGCGATCGTCAATAGTGGTAAAATGAGGAGTGCTATACGCATTGCCCTCGTCGATAAAATTGATGGCGCCGCCTTGGGTACTCATCCAAACTAATTGCTTTGGTGATGAAACGAAAGGAGAATAGGCATCGCGGTAAGACTGTGCGCTCCCCCTAATAAACACCAAACGGTTTAAAGTCCCGTCCCAAGCGAGGTCGGTATAGTATCCACCTTCTTGCGTAAGCTTTTTAGGGGTGCCACCCTTGGCGGAGATGGAGTAGATATAGCCTGACTCTCCTTCCCAGCTAACATAGGCAATAGTTTTACCATCGGCAGACCACACTGGCATCGATTCGGTAAATTGGGCTTCGGTAAGACGCTTTAGGAGACCACTTTTAATGTTATAAGTGTACAGGCGATTGAGGGCGGTAAATACTAAATACTCACCATTGGGTGACGGCTTGGCATCGCGAATTTGGTTGGCAAAAACAGCTTCATCATCTTTTATGGGAAATTTAAAATCAAGTTGTGGCCCAAGCTCTAAGTTTAATTCTGCTTCAAACGGAATTTCACTTGCTTTACCACTAGCCAAATTGATGCGGTAAATTTTACCACCATAGCTGGCATAAAGATTTTCACTATTTGGGTCGAAACTCATGCCGGGTAAAACACCCAAAGGTGCAATAGACTCTTGTTCATCACGTTGCACAGGATAAGCCAACCATTTTTCATCGCCATTTTTTAAATTGTGAAGAATTAGCCCAGTTTCATCTTCGTAGCGACTACCGTAAACCAGCCACTTACCATCGGGCGATGGTGTAGGGGTAAAGGCCGAGCCATAGCGCGAAGTGAAAGACTTCACCTCACCTTTTTCCATATCGTAAATGCCCACTTGATACTGCGGTAACTGCGCATTATAGTCCCAGGCACCTTTGCGTTTCGAAAAGTAAATCGCTTTTCCATCGGCACTAAAAACGGGGTCGATGCATTTTAAAGCAGCGGGTTTATCGATTAATTGTGCACCGCTGCCTCTTTTTTGGTGGTAGAGGTGTAGCTTAATGCTTCTGCGACCTTTCGCGGCCACAATGTAATCGCCGTCGGTTGACCAATCGGCCGAAAAGTAATTCTGATTTTTATCTTTGGTAATCTGTCTTCTTTCTTTGCTGGCCAAATCCATCACCCAAACATTATCCGAGCCACTTTGGTCTGAAACAAAAACCAATGATTTTCCGTCGGGACTGTAGCGGGGGTGCACATCATAAGGCATTCCTTGGCTGATAGCTTCGGCTTTACCGCCACTAATGGGCATGCGGTATAAATCACCGAGAATATCAAAAACTAGCTCCTTTCCATCGGGGCTCACATCTAGCGAAAGCCAGGTAGCCTCCTTGGTAATTTGTTTAAACTCACGTGCTGCTTCAAGCGGTAGTTCTTTTGTGGCTTTTTTGGTTTTACTGCTATCCGCTTCTGCAGATGCGTCCTGAGCGGAAATAGGGCCTATACTTAGGCTGAGGGCTAATAAGATTAGCCGAGAGAAATGTTTGGTATTCATTCGAATTTTTATTGGTCTCTGTATAGGGGGAATTATAATATTTAGGGAATTAGAACCGCTAATTCGTCTACTTTACTAAGGTAATATTCTTGCAATTGACTGCAAATAGGTCCTTTCTGGGCTTGACCAATACGGCGACCGTCAACCGATTTCACCCAACTTAGTGCACCCATAGTACCGGTGGTAAACATCTCATCAGCAGTGTACATTTCAGCTATACTGAGGTCTTTTTCTTTACAGGAGATGCCTAATTCTGCGGCAATTTCGATAACCCTAGCACGTGTGAGGCCGGGTAAACAGCTGTTTGCGAAGGGAGTATAAAGTACACCCTTTTTAACCAAAAATAGATTAGTGGCATTGGTCTCAGAGAGGAAGCCACTTTGGTCGAGCATTACGGCATCGTCTGCTTGAGCGTGATTGGCTTCAATTTTAGCGAGAATATTATTAAGGAGATTATTGTGGTGAATTTTCGAATCGAGGCTATAGGGCGGGTTTCTCCTTACGGAAGATGTGATAAGATTGAGTCCATCTTCACCGTAAACAAAGCCTTTGTATTCGGCCAGTACGATGAGGGTGCAGCCGAAAGTATTTAAATCGGGGTTCATTCCCGAAGTGCTTTTTAGTCCGCGCGTTAGGGTGAGACGAATGTGCACGCCATCGTTCATTCCATTGGCTCTTAAGGTGCCGAAAATGGCATTGCGTACTTCTTCACGACTAGGAATATTTTTAAAGGCGAGAATATGCGCCGAATTTAATAGGCGGTCGAGATGCTCTTCTAGTTGATAGATTTTGCCCTGATATACGCGTAAGCCTTCCCAAACAGCATCGCCGCCTTGCACGGCACTATCAAGCACAGACACTTTAGCTTCGGAGCGTGGAACAAGCCCATTTACATAAACAAGGGTATTTTCATTGCGAGGATCGGGTAAGTTTAGTTTACTCATAAGTAGGAAAGTATTTTTTGATAGTGCATAGTGGCTTCATCAGCTAAAGCCTGGAATTGAGGAGAGAGTTTATATTTTTTTTTGGTGTAAGGCGCAAAGCCAGTACTTTGATGCACGTTATGATACCAGTATTTCGCCCAAGGACCATCTTCACTTCTAGCCTGAGCGGACCAAGAAAGCATGTTGGGTTTAAAGGGGATATTTAAAAAATCACAAAGTTTAGCGAGTTCTGCTTCAGGGTTTTTAAGAATCGCTTCCGACTGCAAGAGGTAGAAGGGGATTTCCGCTTGTTCTAGTTCCATTATGGCATTTAACTGTTCGGCATAACCAAGGTCAAAAAGTTGCGGTTCTTCAACTTGTTTACTAAAACTCTCAATTACGGCCTGCGGATCTCTGAAAAGGAAAACATGCTGCCATTCTTTCTTTTTCTCCCAATTTACCAAGGGCCAATGGTTGACCATATTTTTAAGGAAGAGCTGCACGGTGGGCTGCTCTTTTTGCTGTAATTGCGCTAAAACCTCGGTTTCAAGAAGAGGCATACTACTCATTACTTCAGCGCGCGAAGGTCGGTATAAATGGGGGTATCGATTTAAGAATACTCCGAAAAAAGGCTCGTCAACCACCTGGATATCCGACCTTTGGGCAAAAGAATACATAAGGGCAGTAGACACATTACGAGGGCCGCTCCAAAGGGAGATATATTTATTCAAAAATGTATTTTTAAGAGGCTACCGAAGGTAAACAGAAAAGCGAAATGTACAAGATGCTTTTTTCAAGGCGGCTATTGCCTATTGATCATCCAAACTCTGAACTAGGATGTGACCTAGGACCTACTAACCTAAAACAGATTCATGTTTTGATTCCGTTTAATAGCCCGGTACCGCTTATTTCTGGCATTTCTTTCAAAATAAGAACCACTTTAGTTGGACTTAAGACTTTGCGTTTATCCTACAGTCCTAATATCTCAACGTTAACGTTTTAATTTACAATTTAAGGGTCTATCTTGCAGCGAAATTTTTTTGCTATGCTTCGTCTTCGGTTAATTTGTCTATCCTTCCTATTGTTTTGTGGCTCTTTAAAAGCCCAAACAAATTATCAATCTGCTCGTCCTAATTGGACTATTAAGCAAGCCTTTCCAACGGAGAATAGTGAGTGGCAGATGGATGGTTTTCAATGGTTATTGTATGATAGGCAGATTAACTTTTCTACTGAGGAAGACTATTATCACTATGTATTTAAGCTTGAGACGCCAGAGGCGGTAAGTACTTTAAGTAATATTGAGGTGAGTTATGACCCCTCTTATGAGCAATTGTTTTTTCATAAAATAGTGGTGCATCGAGGTAAGGAGGTGATTTCGGTTTTAGATCAACAAATCCCCAAAGAAATACGCAAAGAATCCAGCAGAGATCGTCTTTTATACGATAGTACCTTGGCGGTTATATTTAACCTAAATGATGTAAGACCGGGAGATATTTTAGAATATTCCTTTACCCGTAAGGGGATAAACCCGCTTTTTAAAGGTCATTATTTTGCGATCGAGTATTTCGAAAAGCCTAGTCTTATTGGTCTCAGTCTCTTTCGCATCTTGGCCCCGACCCAAAAAATGCCACAGTATTATTTGGCTAATGATGCGCCTTCTCCAAAAATAATTGGAACTGGTGGTGATGTTACGGAAATGCGCTGGGTAATTGAGGAAAGTAAGCCCTACGAGTACTATCAAAATGAGCCTACTTGGTACGATGGTCGCCGAAGCGTAGTAATTAGTAATTACCGCAGCTGGGAAAAATTAAATCAAAAACTTTTGCCCTGGTATACCATTCCCCTCAATGATGAAGAATATTTGCGCAGTGTGGCTTTGGAGCTAACTTCGGGCGACGAAAGTATAGCCGCGAAAATAACGCGTTTGAGTCGATTCGTGCAAGACGATGTGCGCTACCTCGGTTTCGAAAACGGTATAAATGCTTTTAAACCGCATTCGAGTGTAGAGGTATATGAAAGTCGCTACGGCGACTGTAAAGATAAGAGTCTATTATTGGTAGGGCTTTTAAAAGGAATCGGGGTTGATGCCGCGCCTATGTTGGTGAACACAAATTTAAGGGCTAGCTTAAAAGAGGAAGAAGTTTCGCCGTTTTTCTTCAATCATTGCGTGGTGGTTCTGGCTTATGAAGGAGATACTGCCTTTGTAGATCCTACCATTAGTAATATGGGAAATCAGTTTTTAGAGATGAGTTTCCCTACTTATGGGAAAGGACTGATTATCGCCAAGGGCACCAAAAAACTTTTTACCATTAAGCAGGTAAATGAAGGTAAGATAGAAATAAGCGAAGAGTTTACGGTAAGTGAAACCGGAGCTTCAGAACCAACCAAATTAGAAGTAACCACTAGTTTTGAAGGAATCGAAGCCGATAATATACGCTCTTATTTTACTGGAAATAGTATTGATGTTATTACCAAGGATTATGAAAAGTACTACGCTTTTACCTATCCCCATATTAAAAGTACTGGCCTTTTAGAGATAGAGGACGATCGCGAGGCTAACATTATTAAGGTAAAGGAAGGCTATGAAATTGACAGTTTATGGGTTTTAGATAAGGATACTTGGCGGGCCAGTTTTGTAAATACACAGTTAAGAGGAATATTGAGTTACAGCGATGATAAAAACCGTAGTGCGCCTCTTTACCTAGCCTATCCTCAGCGTTTTATTTACAATCGAATTTTAATTTTACCCTCATCGTGGGGTTTAAAACCTAATACCGATTTAATTGAGGCTGATGAGTATCGTTTTAGTTATAACGAAAAAGCCTTTGACAATGATCGCAAGGTAGTGGTGCGTATGGTTTATGAAACTAAAACTAATGAACTTGCAGCCGAAGATTACGATCGTTTTGTTCGCGATCACGATAAAATGCTGGCGCAAGTTTCTTACGAACTCAGTAAGCCTAAGGGATTAAATTTTTCATCTTTCAGCGTAAATGAAGATGGCGGAGTAAATGAGAATACTACGGTAGAGATAAAGCATGGACTTTTTCAAGTGATCTATATTTTGATCATGATTGCGATAGCATTTATCTTTAACCTTTTACTTTCTAAGCGACTGGCAAAATTTGATCCCGCGCCAGATTCTTGGGTTCAAAAACCACGTAAGGCTCTAGGTGGATGGTTACTTCTCTTTACCATTTTACAGGTGCTCGGGGTGTTGTCCATTTTTGCACAAATTTTCACTTTCAGCCAAGAGGCGGTTAGTTTTATTGGCTTGTTCAGTGAAAACACCAGTGGGGCCTTGGCTTTAAGTGTATTTGGTAAGAAATTGTATCAATTGTTACTATTTATTTACTCTCTTCATGCCCTGATCTTATTGTTTAAACGCAGAAGTAGTGCCATTAAAGTGCTTAAAATTCAGCTTTTGATAACCGTAATCATGACTGGCTTATTTCACCTGATTTTGCAATTTATCACCTCATCTTGGGAAACCAGTATTTGGTTTATCTACACAATTCAAGCATTGCTATTAGGCATCTGGTATTTTTACCTCATCAACTCGGAGCGGGTGGCCGAAACTTTGGTGATACGTCGCGATGGAGGCGTAATTTTCACACGAGAGGAGCAGATGTTGATCGATCAAGCGGCCGCAAGTGATGAAACGAAAACAAAAGATAGTACCAATAACGAAAACTAAGAACTGGATAGCTTTTTTTACCATCAAATTATGGTTTCAAAGCGTTTTCGCCTTTCAAACCTTTAGCATTTCTTAAGAATCATTTGGTCTTTATGCACCGAATAGATTCTAACTTGCACCTTATAAAATCACCTAAGATGTCAAAACGTAAAACTCCCTTATCTCTGAAATTCCGCACCATACACCGTTATCTCGGTTTCTTTTTATCTGGCATTATGGCGGTTTATGCCCTCAGTGGAATTTTGATGGTTTTTAGAAACACCGATTTTTTGAAAAATGAAATCATCATTGAAAAGCAATTAGAGCCCAATTTAGAGGCGGAACAATTAGGGCCGCTGTTGCAATCGAAAATTAAGGATGCTAAAGTAGAAGGAGATCTAATTATTTTTAAAGGTGGTACTTATAATAAACGAAGTGGTCAAGCCGAGATGCGAAAAATGGAGCTGCCCTTTTTATTGGATAAAATGGAGCACATGCACAAAGCCACTACGGATAGTCCACTGTATATACTTAACATTTTCTTCGGGGTTTCTTTACTGTTTTTCGTGTTTTCGGCTTTTTGGATGTACAGTCCCGCTATGCCTATTTTTAAGAAGGGTATGTATTTCGCCTTGGCGGGAATCGTGCTTACGCTGTTGATGGTGTTTGTTTGATTGTAAAGGAATTCAGTTGTAATTCAGTAGGAAGGGAAGTGGATTGAAGAGAGGGAATTCTGTTGGAATTCGGTCATTTCGTAGAGGCGCGATTCATCGCGAGGAACAAGGTTCAATGGTAAAATGGCCATCTGGATTTGTTGAGAGGGTAGATCCTTTGTTTTAATCACAGAGTTCAAGAAGGACGCTCAAAGTCCCTAATATACGTAGGGTTTTTTAACCCCATCATCAATTGTAAGGCCCAAATCAGTCTAGTATCTATAAAAAAAAGCAGCTCCATAATAGAGCTGCTTTTGATAGGTTTGTTTTAGAAAAGTCTAGTTCAGAGTCACCGCAATTTTTTCAACCGCAATAAGCTCGGAGCCTTGGTAAATCATAAAACGATAGATACCTGCCGCTAGTTTAGTGGTACTAAATTCTTGTTGGGCATTCTTATTTCCGTTTTGGTCTAAGACCAATCTTCCTTGCGCATCTACCAAAGTGAAACGATAGTTAGACCAATCCATATTGGGACTTTGCAGTTTAAAGCTTTCGCGAGAAGGGTTGGGGTAGAGCTGATAATTTTTAAGCCAATCTATCTCTTGCAAAGAAATTTTATTTTCTACGCGAACCTGTTTGGTAGTGCTACGGCTGCAGCTTCTTCCATCAATAACGGTAAGGCGTACGGTGAAAATTCCTT